>JAQBXR010000002.1 GCA_027623295.1 Planctomycetota bacterium | reverse complement strand
CCCAGCTGGGTCGAACCGCTTCCGTTTCCATGGCGTAATAAGCCCAACCGCCGTTAGGCGCCTGATAGTCCCACATTTGTTGCAAGAATTCTTTTGCTTTAGCCTCAATCGCAATCCGGCGGGATCCGGAACCGAGTCGTTCATCGTGGGAGGCTTTTACCAAGGCTGCAAAGCCATACACATAACCCCAGGTGTTATCAGTGTCCCAACCAATCGGCCTTTTTAGGCGATCTCCATTGGTAATGAAATCAATTCCATGGTCGACTGCTGCCCGCGCGTTTGCATCCTGGGGCAAGTCCATCAAGGTCATGACGGCTAGGCCAGTCGTCGCAATCTTCCAGGAACGATGCGTTTCTGGAAGATTCCAAAACCGGTCGTAAATCATGGGTTTGCGCGAACCGCCCCATGATCCATCGAAGTTCTGGGTTTCAATCAGAAACCCAGCGCCTTTTTGGATGACATCTTGGGCTATTGCTACGGCCTCCTTGGTAGCCGGGGCCAGGTCTGCAGCAGGCGCAGCCGTTTGCGCAAAAAGTAAAAGGAAAACGATCAATCGCTCGACTCCTGCAATTCAGTTGCCAGTTCCTTGATTTGCTTCTCCAAGTCGTTGATTTCAATTTCCATTTCTTTCAACGCTAGGGTTTGAGTTAAGAACATGAGGTTCATCTGCGCCGCAGCAAGAATCTCGGCGTTTTTGATTTCGGAAAATTTGCGAGGCAAACCAAATTCAATCCAGTTGGCATTCTCCTTCGTGGCGATTTCCAAAGCCTTGCGTTGCCGTTCAATGCCACGGTTGGCGCGGTCCATTACGATTTGAGCTGTTGCATCGGCCAAATTGTTTGCTTCATACATCATGCTGAGTTGGCGCAACTCTTCTTCTGAGTCTGCAAGTTCATCCTTGGAATAAAGCAAATCTAGTGCTGCCTGCTCCATGGCAGCTGCTCTGCCGTAAACATTGAACTGTTGCAAGTTGGCGACGGCCTCAGCATGTTCCATTTCCGTTTCAAGTCGGTTCAGTTCTTGTTCGCTTAGCAAGTGCTCCATACGCAACTTAGCGACAGCGAGATCCCGCTTGAGTAGTGCAAGTTCAGCCGCAGGGTCAGAATCGACATCGACTTCTTCGACGGGGGCGGGTTCCTGGGCAACCATGGAATCCGAGAAATCTGGGAATAAGGCTAAGCCTAATCCGAGAATAAGAATGGAGAGGAGTGCGGTGCGCATAAACCAACACTAACTGCTGCGGGCCCAAGAGAAAACCCCGCAACCAAAGATGCGGGGTTTAAAAGGGAAACTCGTGGGGAGTTTAGTCGTGGTACGGATCGTCGACGTCGCTGTTGAGAGCCCACTTGCGGAACATCTCGAACGCGTTCGGCCGGTCAATTCTATTGGCGTAGGGACGGTAGCTACGCTCGGTGGTGTCGCCAAAGTTCTCGCCGCCGCCCCAGTTCCATGGAGTCAGGAAGTGGTACCAGGAGTTTGAGGTCTCACTACCTGCGTAGGGGCTAGCTGCGTTGTGCCCCATCCAGTACTTATCAAAAGCTGAACCGGCACCATCCATGCCGCGAGGGCGTGGATCATAGGTGCTGGTATCAATATCAGGATTGACGCCAAGTCCATGCGCGGAAGGACTGCTGGAGCAAGAACCTAGGCCAAGGCCGAGGAGGGCAATGAGTGCGATCAGAATGCGGGACATGTTCGGGTTCCGGGTCGGAAACGGGACTGCACAAGGTTAGGAGGGGCGGTTGGTCTCGTCAATCTCCCGGCTGTGTTATCCTTGCCTTCGATTATGAGCTCCGCGCCCTTCCGTAACGCCCGTGGTACCCGTGATTTGCTGCCCCAGGACCTTGTTTTGGTGCGTCATCTGGAGCGAGTCGCACAAAAGGTGGCCTCGGCGGCCTCGTATCGCGAAGTGAGGACCCCCATGTTCGAGGAAACACGCCTGTTTCAGCGCTCCCTGGGCGAGACCTCAGACGTGGTCTCCAAGGAGATGTTCAGCGTGCCTAAACGGGGCACAGAGGGCGCAGAATTGAACCTGGCCGATGGCTACACCTTCCGACCGGAGAACACTGCGAGTATTGCCCGGGCTTATGTGCAGGGTGGTTTTGCGGCCAGCGCTCCTTTGCAGAAGTGGTTTTACGTTGGCCCCATGTTCCGCTACGAGCGACCGCAGAAAGGGCGGGAGCGTCAGTTCTCGCAATTTGGGGTGGAGGCCTTTGGGCCACAAAGTCCAACCCTAGATGCCGAGGTCGTCGGTGTGGCCTTGCAGTTCTTCCATGCCCTTGGTTTCGATGACCAGTTGCAAGTGCGTGTGAATTCCATGGGCGATCCCGAAGATCGTGCCATTTGGAGTGAAGAGTTACGCAAGTTTTTCGCAGATCAATTTGCAGGAGAAAGCACCGAACGATGTCCGGATTGCGTAGTCCGTTTTGAACGCAATGTCTTCCGTTTGCTCGACTGCAAAGTGCCGCGTTGTGTTGAACGGAATGAAGGCGCACCCGATTTGTTTTCGGTTATGGGCGATGACGCCAAGCGGCACCACCAAGAGTTCGGTCAAGCATTACGCGCGATTGGATTTGAGCCGGTGGAAGATCGCAGCATTGTCCGCGGTTTGGATTATTATTCACGTACCGTTTTTGAAGTGCACTACCCGCCCTTGGGCGCTCGTTCGGCACTCTGCGGTGGCGGCCGCTACGACGGCTTGGTGGAGGAGATGGGCGGGAGGCCCACTCCAGGGGTTGGGTTCTCGATAGGCTTTACTCCTACTGAATTGGCACTCAAAGAACTTGGCCTGCCCCATGCCGCCGATCTACAAGACCTCGAAGATGGGTTGATGCCACAGGTTTACGCGATTGGCATTGGTGAAGAGGATCGTTTGGAGTTGTTCCGTTTGGTTACGGAGTTGCGTCAAGCGGGCATTCGGTGTGAATTAGATCACCGTGGCAAATCTCCGAAGGCACAATTTCAGGAAGCCGCTAAAAGTGGTGCGCGATTTGCTCTCGTGCTTGGAGCCGAAGAGCGTGAGGCCAAACAAATTGTATTGAAAGATTTGGCGGCCAAAGAAGAACGCAAAGTGGGTCAAGACGAAGTCCTGACTTTATTGCACCAAGGCTTGGGAGAATAAAGATGATCCTCGTTTTCGGCGGATCTTTTGACCCGGTGCATAACGGTCACATTGCCATGGCCGATGCTGCGCAGAGAGCGAAGCAACCGGAAAAAATCCTGTGGGTGCCCTCGCGCCATGCTCCGCATAAGCCAGCAACACCCCCTGCATCCGCAGCGGAAAGAGTGGCCTATTTGCATGCTGTGGTTGACCAGCGCCCCGGGGAAGAAGTCTGCACCATGGAGATCCAGCGTGAAGGTCTGTCCTATACGGTGGATACCTTGCGTGAGTTGGAAACCCAATATCCAACCCAAGATTTGTACTTCTTGCTTGGTGGAGATTCCCTTTCGCATCTCACCACTTGGCGTGAGTTATCGGAACTTTTCAGACGTGTTTCTTTTCTCTTTGCGCCACGCTGTGGTTGGGGACCGGAAAGCCTAGAACCATTTCGTGATGCGTTGCCTGACAGTCTCCGCGCGGATTTCCGTGCCGAGTTTATCTCCATGCAGGAGGTTCATGTCAGCTCCACAGAGGTACGTTTGGCACTTTCTAAGGGGCAAGTCCCAGCGGATGTCCCGGCTGCTGTTGTGGCCTTATTAAAGGAATTCGGGAAGGTCTAATCGCTTTCTCGTTGTATCAAGAAAGCCTTCGGCGGTTTTACCAAAGCTGGATATCAGCTTTGGCGCGCAACGAAGAAAGCACCTCTTCTCGTTCCTGCCAGGTAGGAATGGCAGTCATCACTTCTTCGGTTAAGGCAGCGCGTACATTTTCAAGTTTGGTAACTTCGCGCGATTCAAGCATGACCACGTGGAATCCTGCGCCGGATTCAATCACTTCGGAAAACTCGCCGGGCTTCAAGCTTGCCACTGCATTGGTGAAGGCCGCTCCATAAAGGCCAGGACGGTAACTTGGTAGTAGGCCCTCCGAATGCAAGGATGCTTGATCATGTGAATACTCTTGAACCAAGGCCACAAAGTCGGCACCGGCTTCGAGCTGCTCATGGCAGTTCATCGCCAAGTCCTTTGCCTTTGCTTTAAGCTCCAGCTGGTCAATACTGCGCGCATCGGTTCCACCCTTAATCATTTCTGCCCGGAGGAAATGGGGCATCACCAAAATGTGGCGTACGGCAACCTTCACTCCGCCGACGCCGAATTTAGCTTCGAAAGCCTTGTCTAATCGGGGGTCGGTAGGCACACGGGTCTGACGCACTAGTTCATCAAGAGTTAGTTCTTGCAGAATGTCCCATTGCAGATTGTCCTTGAACATTTCCATATTTAGCCCTCCATCGCGTAGGGAGACTAAAAACTGCTCTTCGCTGCGCCCTTGATGAGCTTGAAGGAGGCGTTCTTCAAATATGGCCTGCTGGGCCTCTACAGCGGGAGCGATGGCATAAGCTTTTGCCGCCGCGATGACCAAGTGCCGGTCGATCAATTGCTGCAGGGGACGCTTTCCGAAACTCTGATAAAGAAAATTCTCATAATCCGCCTGAGAAATAGCCTCGCCGTCGACCCTGGCCGCAACTTCGACAGGTAATGGGCCGGTTTTCTTGTTTTCCTGGGCCAAAACTGGGCTGGCGAGGGTGAAAAACAGGCAAATAAGCAAAGATGTGTGAGTAAGTTTCATGGTGGGTTGCGACAAGTGGAGAGGGGAACGAGAATACCCCTCACCTAGCGGCGGCGGAAGCCTCATGCTGGCCTTACCCCTTGATTGCTTTCATCTCCGACCTGCACTCCAACCTAGAAGCGTTGGAAGTTGCCCTGCATGACATTGAGTCACAGGGTGTGGACACGATTATCTGCCTTGGCGACGTGATTGGTTACGGCGCCTCGCCTTATGAGGTTTGCCGTCTGGTTCAGGAGAAATGCAGCGTCTGCCTACAAGGTAACCACGATGCCGCTCTGCTCGACGATCAAGATGCCATCGGCTTCAATGAACGTGCATTGCGTGCCATCGACTGGACTCGCCAAAAGCTAGATCCGGAGAAAGAGGAACACTGGCCGATCTGGGATTGGTTGGGTTCGCTGGTGCCGTCTATGGAGTTGGCGCCGAATGGTTTTGAGCCCATGCATATTGTGCATGCCTCGCCACGCGAACCTCTCGCCGAATACTTAATGCCCACTTTGGCAGGTAACAGCGAACGCGTTGTTGCGAACTTCAAAGCAGCGCATCATCGCTTGACCTTCTATGGACATACCCATCACCCGGGTTGGTTTGAAGAAGGACAAGAGTTTGAAAAAGCGGTTGGTCAAGATGCCACCCTTTCTCTGAAAGCGGATAAGCGTTATCTGGTCAATGTTGGCTCGGTGGGGCAGCCCCGCGACAGTGACCCACGCCTCAGTTACGTCCTTTTTGATGGCGAAACGCTGCGTTGGCGTCGCTTGGAATACGATTACAAGAAGGCCGCCATGCGGATTCAGGAAGCTGGTCTTCCCGATACCTTGGCCGCTCGTTTGCTCGTTGGCCGCTAGGTCAACCCCAAAAAAAACAACAGCTTTCCAACATGGGAAAACGCATTCTTACCATCGCACTTTGGGGACTGGTTGCAGTCTTCATTATGCAACAGTGTTTCCCGGACAAAGAGCCTGTGGAAACTAACCGTCAAGCCGAATGGCTTGAGAGCTTCGCTGTTGCTGCTCCAACTGAGTATCCCTTGGTTTTGGAGAACGAGTTTCTGCGGTCCGAATGGAGCGCTACGGGCGCTTCGTGTGGTCGTGTCATGCTCAAGCAGTTCAGTGCCGATTTGCACGATGGCGACGTCGTGGCAGATGAAGATTGGCTGGTGGTTTACGACGCCCACTGGGTGGAGGAGAAGGCCGGAACCAGTGGGAGTAACTATCGCCGAAGAGACGCATTTCGTCTTTTAGAGACATCTGACTTTTTACTTCCTGGTGATCAGGAAACTCGCGTAAAGCAAAACCTGGACTCGGTTTCTTGGGAGGTTGACTTTAATGCTGAAGCTAACACTCTGACCTTTACCTGGGAAAGCCCTGCTCAGGTCACCGTCATTAAGAAGTTACGCCTCGATCCTGGGGTCTACCACTTTGATGCGGAAGTAGCGGTCATCCCACACGCAAAGGCTGCGATTGGCCGTGACTTGAATTTTGAATTGTCCACCGGCGGCGGCATCCGCATGACTGCTGACAACTTCTATCCCAACCCATTCGTTGGTGTTGGATTGAAGGAGTACGGTCAGCTCGAAGAAGTGGATTTCATGCTGCCAGATGGCAAGCCGCTGCGGAATCGTGCGGTGGCCCAGCGCTGGACCCAAACTCGAATTCCCTTTGTGGTAGAAGGTTCTAAGTACTTTATCTCGGGAATTGAAGCGGTCGGCGATCGCGGCTTCGACGGAGCTGTTGCAGAAGTCTTGTTTGACGACCTAGACTTTACCAATGACCAAAAAATCAAAGGTGGATCGCTAAAGATTAGCCCGCAATCTGAGTATTGGGGGCGCGCCTCGGTGGCGGGTGGTTTCACCATTCACACCTCTGCCGCTGAGACTGCAGAGCGTCAGCAGTTCCTTTGGTATTTCGGCCCCAAGGACACGCGCATTCTCACTGAAAGCCAATATGGTGAAATGTCGGAAGTCATTCACTATGCAGATTACGGGCGCTCCTTTTTCTACCGCCTGTTCCTGACGTCCTACATCGCACCGGTCATTTTGTGGATCATGACCTTTTTCCACACCTTGGTGGGGAACTGGGGCATCGCGATTATCTTGCTTACGATTGTTGTAAAGGCGGCTATGTTCCCGATTATGCGCCACAGCCAAATCAAGATGGCACTTTACCAGGCCAAGATGGCCAAGGTGAAGCCGCAGTTAGATGCGATCAATAAGAAGTACGCCAACGATGCGCAAGCGAAGAATACGGAGACGATGAAGATCTATAAGAAGCACAAGCTGTCGCCACCGATTGGCGGTTGCTTGCCGATGTTTCTGCAGATGCCCATTTTTGTCGGTTTGTTTCAAGCGCTACGTTCGTCGATTCTGATTCGTCAAGAGCCGTTCTTTGGCTGGATTGACGACCTTGCTAAGCCCGACGCCTTGTTTGACTTTGGCGGCCCACTGCTTAGTTTCTGGCCATTTAGTGGCATGACCACATTTAACCTGTTGCCGCTGATCATGGTGGTGTTGTGGGTTGCCCACCAGCGCTCCATGCCTAAGCCGACGGATCCACAGCAAGCGCAGATGCAGAAGATCATGGCCTTCATGCCAATCATGTTTGGTTTGATTTTGTACAACTACGCAGCAGGCTTGTCGCTGTACATGATTACCAGTTCCGCTATCGGCATCTTCGAGCAGCAAGTCATCCGTAAGCGTTGGCCCGTGCCGGGTTCACCGCAGGCGATTGCCTTGGCTGAGAAGGCCAGTGTCAAGTCCTGAGTTAGACGTCATCGTTGCGCCGGCCACCCCCCGGGGTCCGGCGCCGAGAGCGGTTCTCCGTCTTAGCGGGATTGGCCTTCTGGACCAGGCAAAGGCCTATTTACCGCCCGATGCCGCGGTGGTGTCTAGCGCGCGAGGAGTGGTGGAAACCACTTGCGAGATCTTGCCCGGCGTTCCTGTGGACATGTTTTTGTTGTGTTTTCCGGGACCAGCCTCTGCGACTGGAGAAGACGTCTTGGAAATCCACTTGCCCGGTTGTCAGCCGGTGGTCGATGCCTTGTTGGAGTCGATCGTAAAGCGCGGTGCTCGTTTGGCGGAACCAGGTGAGTTCACCAGGCGTGCCTTTTTACGCGGACGTCTTGATCTGACTCAAGCAGAAGCTGTTTTGGAGTTAGTGGAATCACGCTCAAAGGTTGGGGCTGTGTCGGCCGCACGATTGCTCAGCGGAAGTTTGGGCGCTCCCTTATCGCGTTGCCGCGATGTCTTGTTGGCCGCACTGGTTGAGCTAGAGGCTGGCTTAGATTTTGAGGAAGGCGATAGCCAAGATTTAGAGCCAGGCGAAGTCGGTCAATATCTAACCCATGCCATAGCCGCTTTACGCGATGGTTTGGCTTCCGAAGAGAAGCGCCAAGTACGCCACGGAGGGCAGTTTCGTATTGGATTACTCGGGCCAGCGAATGCCGGAAAAAGTAGTTTGTTTCAAACCCTGACCGGGAAACGTAGTTTGATTTCGGAACATGCCGGCACTACCCGCGACCGCCGGGAGGCTTCCTGGCAAATCCCGGAGTTGGAACTTCCGATAACTCTGATCGACTTTCCAGGCCTCGGCGGCAGCTCCGTCGATGCGCATGATCACGCTGCTCGCGAGTTAGCCGAATCCACCGATGCCGCGCTTGATCTGGTTTGGTTGTGCCTGCCCGCCGATGCTGATCCGCTCACTTTGCCGACCCAAATTCCAGAGGCTCCAGCAGTTTTAATCTGGACTCAGGCCGACCGTTTCAGCGCTCCAGTCGCGTCGGATTTGAAGCAGGTTGTGGAGCGCCGCATCGGACGGACCGCCGAGCTTCGGCTCAGTACCGCCACCGGACTTGGCCTCGATCAGCTTCAGGCGGCTACCGTTGATGCCTTCCATCAGACAGAGGAGGCGCAGTCTTTGGCTTTACGGCACTCTGAGCGGCATCAGCAGGCGCTTCGAACCGCGATAGTTGCCCTCGAGCAGGGGCAGCAATGGGATGAAATGGGAGGGCATCAGGATTTAGTAGCGGAGGACATCCGTAATGCCCTGCATACGCTTGCTGAATTGGTGGGGGAATCTACCCCTGAGGACTTACTTGACCGACTATTTTCTTCTTTTTGCGTAGGAAAGTAGGAAGTTGTAAAATAGGGGGCCGTCAAGTCCCTTTGAGTCTGGCACACCACTAGGTGTTGTGGTAAAAAAAGGTCTTGTCACCCGACCTCTACCACGGGTTGCCCGATGCGCTGTCCCTATTGCCAAGCTGATCACGACCGAGTCATTGACTCGCGTTCCGCCGCCGATGGTTTTTCCATCCGACGTCGCCGGGAATGTATGGACTGCCGCCGCCGCTTTACGACTTATGAACGCATGGAGGAAACCCCTCTTCGCGTGGTTAAGAAAGATGGCTCCCGGGTTCCTTTTGATCGTGGCCAAATCTTGAAAGGCATTTTGAAGTCTTGCGAGAAGCGCCCAGTCTCCATGGAGGAGTTGGAGAAAATTACGGCAGGCATTGAGCGACGTCTTACCGAAATGTTCGATCGCGAAGTCGGCAGTAAATACATTGGTCTATTAGTTATGGAAGAGCTGAAGAAGCTCGACCAGGTGGCCTATGTTCGTTTTGCATCGGTGTATCGCGAGTTCAAAGACGTCGAACAGTTTGTGACCGAACTGAAACCATTCCTCGAAGGTGGAAATGCCCATAAACGTTGATCTCCGCCGAGTGGTAAAACGCGATGGTTCTGAACAAAGTTTTGACCGTCTGCGTTTATCCGAATCGATTGCCTTGGCGCTTGAGTCAGGTGGTGAGCGGGCTGTTCTCTCAGAACAATTCGTGGAAACGGTTTGGGCGCGTGCCGCTAATGTGATTGGCCGTGTCGATAGTGAGCGTTTAGCCGAAGTCGTAGTGGAAGTGTTTCATCATTTCAACTGCACTGCGGCGGCCGAGGCTTACGATTGGTATCGCAGAGAGGAAACGGAGATTAAAGCTGGATTGCGGGTGTTTACGCCTTCTGGTAAAGAAGCAGTATCGAGCGCTTGGGAGCGCGCACGCGTGGCTCGGTCCTTAATGCGCGACTTGTACTTGGAGAGCACCGTTGCACGTTCGGTAGCACGACGGGTAGAAAGACGCCTTGTAGCACTGGGCAGTAAACACTTGACCGGACGTTTGGTGAGTGCGTTGGCTGAGAACGAATGCCGCACCATGGGATTACGTAGTGGCCCCATGCACGCTGAAAACCTTGGTATTGAACGCCGTCAACTCCGCGCTTGGTTAGGTGGAGAATGTATGCCGTCGGAAGTGGGCACCCGTGGATTGCCTAGCCTTGGTCCTCAGGGCCAAGATGCACGCCCGCTTTTAGGCAGTGAACTCTTGGCGCGCTTTGCTTTAGAAGAAGTTTTCACTGCGCCTCAACTGGAGGCTTGGCGGGTCGGACGCTTTGATTTAATCGCTCTCGGTGATTGGATGCGTCCTTTACGTTTATGGCTGCATCCGGAGCCGGAAGAAGTCGAATCCGTTTTCTGGAAACGCGTATCTGAAGCACGTTTACGCGCGCATGAGGTACAGGTGTTTTGGCCTGCCTCACGCGAGCATGGCGATTTATCGGTGCAGGCGCCGCAATGGCTGACTGGACCGGGAATGCATTTGCGTTTTGCAACCTCCAACCTTGCTCTGGCGCAGCATTGGGCAGAAGCAGGGGTTTGGCATCGGGTTCCGGCACATCCATGGCTCCACGCCGACCGTAAGCAGGCCCAAAGCTTGGTGGCTCTAGGGAAAACCTTTGTTCAATGGCAACCGCCTACTCGGTATCCGGTCGCTTCCGAGTTGAGTGAACGCCGTCTAAATCAAGGGGCGGCCATCGACCTAATTCAAGCCGCCGTTGATGCGGGTCCACTTCAAGTCGATGCTTTCTTGACTCAAACCCAAGAGACCTTGGATCTTGCTTGTGCTGCCTTGGCTAATGTTTGTGCCCGCGCTAAGTCCGGGGAACGTCCGCAAGTTCATCTCACTCCGTCGGGTTTGCCGAAAACGCTAGACCTACTTTTTCCTGACACCGCTTTGCGCAGTGTCCGTGCCAGGCGTTTGATTCTGACCCTTCGAGACCGTTTTGAACGCGCCGCTAAAAAGGCTGGCTTACGCTTAGAATTTACCTGCCCACCGCATGCTCGCGCCGCCGGATTCCGTCTGGCCGAGCGCAGCGGGATTTTCGGACCCCAAGAACATGGTTGTGGTTGGATGCCGGGGCCACTGTCACACGACATGTTGTCCATGGCTCTCGATACCGCTCCTTGGCTGGAACTTCCTGCCGCCGCCCTACTCGAGAGCAGTCTTGCGGCTCGCCTTTCGAATCCCCCCGAGAGCCGCACCTCTGCCGCGCGTAAATCTTAATTTTTCCATGTACCTGAAACGAATCGAACTTGAGGGCTTTAAGTCCTTCGCCGACCGCACCGTCATTCCTGTCGAACGCGGTCTAACTGGCATTGTGGGCCCGAACGGCTGTGGCAAGTCGAACGTGGTCGACGCCCTGTTGTGGGTCATGGGAGAGCGTTCCGCTAAAACTTTGCGCGCCGATGTCATGGACGATGTCATCTTTAAAGGTGCCGAGGGCCGTTCGGCCGCACCTTATGCCATGGTTGAAGTGATTCTGGGTGATCCAGAAGGCAAGATTGTGGAGGCTGGTGGTGAGCTTGCGTTAGGGCGCCGTTTGTTCGCGGGCGGCGAGGCTGAGTATTTGTTGAACGGTCGTAAAGTCCGACGCAAGGATGTGCGCGAAGTGTTGTTGGACACTGGTCTCGGTGTGCAGGGTTACATGGTGTTGGCGCAAGGCAAAATCGATGCCGTTCTCGCAGCCAACCCCGACGATCGTCGCAGTGTTTTTGAAGAAGCTGCTGGTGTCTCGCGTTACAAAGCGCGTAAACATGAAGCTAAGCTGAAGCTGAAGCGCGTCGACCAAGATTTGTCTCGAGTCGAAGATGTGTTGGAAGAAGTATCGCGCGCGGTACGTTCTTTGCGTTTACAGGCTGGCAAAGCGGAGCGGTTTGTGGAGATGCGCGATCGGCACCGTGAGCTGCGCGTTCGTTTTGCCCTTGCAGATAACGCTACTTGGTCTGAGCAAGATCAAGAATTGCGTGCACAAGAAGCCGAGCTTGAGAAGCAGGTGGAAAGCTTGCGCTCGGAGCGCAATCAGGTGCAAGGCAAGATTGCAGAATTAGAAAAAGAAGAGACCGCTTTACGTGGACGCCATGATGGCCTGCGTAGCGAAGCCGGCGAAATCAAGGAGAAGGCTGCTGGATTGGAAGAGCGTGTGCATGGTTTGGAAACCCGCGCCAGTGAAGGCGAAACGCGGATTCAACGTGACCGTCTACGCTTGACTTCACTTGCAGGGGAGAAGCAAGAAGATGCCGCTGCCGCATCGGGCTTGTTGGATGAGCAAACACGGCTCACCGAGGGCTTGGAGAAAACCGAAGCCGTTTTAAAACAAGCCGAAGCGGCTTTCGTCGAAGCGCGTGATGCGCGACGTTCCCAACGTGACCGTATGGAAGGTTTGCGGCGCACGGTATTAGATGCCCTGCAGGAGCGCACCCGGTGGAACAATCAGGTTGCGAATGCAGCCAAACGTCGGAGTGAGGCGGAAGGCGGGCAGTCTGCCTTGAAGCGTCGTCGGGTGGAAATTTCCGCGGAATGTGAGTCCTCGCAGAAGGAATTTGAACAACTTGGCTTTTCTTTGAGAGGCCTGGAATCCGGTGCTGAAAAAGCACAATTGGTTGCTACTAAAATTTCCCAAGATGTTTCGCGCTTAAAAGATGAGCGCAGTGGATACGCCACAGTTGCGCATGAAGCTCGGCAACGAAAGGCATCAGCCTCCGCGCGCTTGGAAGCTTTTCAGGCTATCGATGAGGAAATGCCTGGGGTGCCCGATTACCTGCGTAAGTTTTTGGAAGCCAAGCACGAAGGTGTGGGCGGTTGGATCTTGGAAGATGTTCACATCGAACAGCCATGGGATCGTTTGCTGGAAAACTTGCTGGGTCGTTTGCAGCACGCCATCTGGTTGAGGGACCGCGGCGCCGCAAACAATCTGGCCGCTGGCATGTATGACTTCTTCTTCCCTATGGAAGGTAAAGTTCCTGCTGTCGCAGAACTGAAAGGGACCCGTAGTTTGCGTTCTTTGCTTACCGGCAATAGCGCCGCTTGTGATTCCCTGTGCGCCCGACTGGGCGCAGTCTACTGCGCAGAGGAAGGCACCGATGTGGCCCGGTTAACCGAGGCTCATCCACATGCACTCTTCTTAAGCGCAAACGGAGCCATCCAAGGACGTGGGTACCTGCGTTGCGGTGTACTCGCCGAGGATTCCACTGGCCGCCTAGCACGTCGCAATGAGCGCGACTTGGCTGCTCGCACGTTGAAAGAAGCGCAGATTGAGTTTGATGGTGCCTTTGCCCTTGAGGAAGAGGTGTCACTGGCCTTAGGGGCCGCGGAAATTGCAGCCAAAGAAGCCGATGTGGTGTTGCGAAAAGCGGTTGCGGAACGTGAAGACTGCCGTGCTCGTTTCCAAGGCGTGGAACGTCGCGCGAAGGGATTAGCGGAGGAACTTGTGGGCATGGACCAAGAAGTTAAGCAGTTGGCAGAAGTGGTGGAGTCAACCACCAAGGCTGAAGCTGAGGCTGCGCAACGTCGCGATGAGGTGGAAGAGAACCGAGTGCGCTGCAACGAAGAGTTAGAGCAACTTCAAGATGTCGCCGACGAGAAAGATGCGACTTTTGAAACTGCATCGCAGAGCCAGCAAGAAGCGCGAGTAGGACATTCCACATTGGAGACCGAATTCAAGCATTGGCGGACGCGTCATGCTGAACTGCTAACGCGAACTCAAAAGCAAAATCGCGAGCATGGAAGTTTAGAAAAGGAAATCACTGACCTTGAAAAAGGTTGCGTTGCTTTGCGTGAAGAAGCCGAACGAGCCCGTGTAGAACGCTCCAGCTTGTTGGAACGTCGTGCCGAAATCACCGACCGTGTGGAGGAAGCTTTTACCCAGCTGAACCGCGCATCGGAAGTGCTGCATGCCGCTCGTGCGCGCAATGCGGACAAAAGCGGCCACATGGAACGCTTGCTGGAACAGCGTCAGGGCTTGGCTTTAGATGTGCAGAAGATCCAAATGCAGTTGGATGCACTGATTCGCGGCGTGGTGGAAGAGTTTGGCCAGCCTTTGGAAGACCTTGCCCGCAGTTTAGAAATCGATTCTTCCAAGCCGCTTCCAGAAAATGCCGATGCTTACACATGGCGTCAGGAGTTGCATCAGCTGAAGAAGAAGATTGAGAGCATTGGCGCGGTCAACCTAGACGCCGTTCAGGAACTGGAAGATCGTCAAGAACGGGAATCTTTCCTCATCCGCGAACGGGATGACTTGGTGGCCGCAAAAACTAACTTGTTGGACACCTTGGAAGAGCTCGACATTAAGTGTCGTGAGAAATTCGTAGATACCTTTACCAAGGTGCAGGGTGAATTCGAACACATCTTCCGTCGCCTGTTCCGGGGCGGCAAGGCATCGATTCAACTCGAAGCCGATGTTGACCCTCTTGACGCTGGTATTGAAATCACCGTGCGCCCTCCTGGAAAGGAGTTGCGTTCCATCAACCTGCTTTCCGGCGGGGAACGCACGCTTACTGCGCTGGCACTTCTACTTGCCGTCTTCCAGTCACGTCCATCGCCCTTCTGTCTCCTAGACGAAGTTGATGCAGCACTCGACGATGCGAACGTAGAGCGTTTTGTGGACGTGCTTGGAGACTTCACTGGAACCACGCAGTTCTTGGTGGTCACCCACAACCGCATCACCATGTCTCGTTGTGAGCGTCTCTTCGGAGTCACCATGCGTAAGCGCGGCGTCTCCATGGTGGTCAGTGTGGAACTCGATCAAGTCGCTGGAGAAGGCGAACTCGACCTCTCTAATGCTGAAGCCGTCGATCCAGCCCGAGAGCGCTTGAGTCAAGGAGCCGCGGCAGGGCGAGAAGTGGTGCCCGCGATAGAAATGGAAGCTGGCTAAGCTTGCTTCAGACGACTGGATTGCCTGGCGTGGGCGTCAGCCAAATCAGGCAATTTGGACTCCCCGCGTTGCTTGAAGGAATTTCGCCAGCCTTAAAGCATTGGGATTCGGAATCTATTCGCGTGGAGAGAATTCCCTTTCTACTGCTGGAAGAGCAGCCAGAATCAAGCGCCCAATGCGGCCAAGAGACTTCGCACTAACGTGTTCCATGTTGTCTTCACGGGTGTGCCAATAGGAATTGCCTGGACCATAGTTGAAGTCAATCAAATTGATCGAAGGGACATTGCGGCGTCGAAAGTGAATGTGATCGTCTTGGATGTCACGTTGACCGACAAATAAGTTTGGGTCGCCTAACACACCGGCGGTACGTTCCATGATTTGTTTAAGCATGGAATCTGAAGATTGCTCCTTCAAGACTCCGAGCTGGGCATCGCCAATCATGTCGAGCAAGATTAAGGCGGAGATGCCATCGATCGTTTCTTCCTTGAACATACGCTCGGCTAAATCCCGACTGCCAAAGGTGGAGTTGGTGAAATCTTGCCAAGGGATTGGGGGGAAGCGCTCTTCACCATCAAACCAGGCAAGTACCAGAGTCTGCCCTTCGCGTTCCTCTTTGCCAGCCCATTGTCGCGCGAGTTCCAGCAAAACCACGGTGGAGCTGCCAGCGTCATTCGCGCCGACAAATCCAGGATAGTCGTAGGTGTCATAGTGACTGCAAATCCAGATTTCACCCGGTTCGGTCCCAGTTCGCCGCGCCAATACGTTCACGCCATCGACCTCAGCTTGCCTGCGTGCCCCGGCAGGCGGTTGCGCCTTAAATGTATCTAGACTGACATTCCAACCCTCGAGCTCCGCCATTTGCGCCTGTAGCCATGCTGTGGTTTGCTGCAGGCCTTTAGTGCCAATCCGACGAGGGCCGATTTCCTCGCATAGAAAGCGTAAATCCTCAAAAGCACGTTCCTCATCAAAGTCAGGAGCCTGCCCATTTTTTAGATTGATTTCAACCGATGTCTGGGCACGAGCCTGAGAATCTCCACAGGATGGGCTGATTAGGCAGAGGCCTCCAAAGAGGATGCCGATGAGAATAGTGATAGGAGTTGGATGCATTGCTTCGGTAGGTCTGCATCATAACCCTCGATTCTCTACAATCGGTAGATGCAGTCAGAGGCCCCCAGAATCCAACGTGACAAGATCCCCACGGCCGAATTTACCGGCCTTGCTATTGGCCTCGGCATTTTGGTCGGGCTTGGCATGTCGCTGGCCAATGTTTATCTGGGCTTGTTCGCCGGCATGACCGTGAGCGCTTCCATTCCAGCAGCGGTGATCTCCATGGGATTGCTCAAGGGAGTGTTTAAACGCGGCACGATTCATGAGAACAACATCGTGCAAACGATTGCTTCTGCGGGGGAGTCCTTGGCGGCTGGCATTATTTTCACCATGCCGGCTTTGGTGATCGCAGGCGTGTGGAGCGATTTCGACTTTTGGACCACCACGTTGATTTCGATGACCGGCGGCATGCTAGGCGTGCTGTTTATGATTCCATTGCGTCGCCCGATGATCGTGGAAGACGCAGACCTCATCTACCCAGAAGGCGTGGCGTGCTCTAAGGTTTTACGCGCAGGCGAAGAAGGCGGAACCGGCATGAGAATGGTGTTCGCTGCCCTTGGCGTTGGAACCTTCATTCAAATTCTCACTAGTGGTCTTCGTCTATTGACTGCAGATCTTTCTGGCGCCTGGACCATATCCGGCGCACGAGTCTTTGGGGGCTTTACCGCATCACCCGCTTTGATTGCGGTGGGGTACATCGTCGGCCTCAACATTTCGCTGTTGATCTTTGTTGGCGGAGCGATCTCCTGGTTGGTTGCCGCACCTTACTTAACCGCGACTACGGACTACGGAGTGGCTCTCGATGCTCCCGAACTGTTCGGCTTAGTCAAGGCTGACGTGCGCTTCCTTGGTGTTGGCGCCATGATCGTGGGTGGACTTTGGTCCATCATTCAAATCCGAAAAGGAATTGGGCAGGGTGTACGCGAAACCTTTGGTGGTTATCGCTCCGCCATGGATGACACCGCGCCACCTGCGCGCACCGATCAGGATATGAGCCGTAAGTGGTTAGTGCTCCTGACTGCTGCCACTTGCATGGTGGTGCTGTTCCTCTATTACCGCGTCACCGGAAACATGGGGCTGGCCGCCCTTGCAACGCCGCTCATGGTGGTGTGCAGTTTCTTTTTCGTGGCGGTCGCAAGTTACATTGTTGGACTGGTTGGCAGTTCGAACAGTCCTGTCAGTGGCATGACCATTTGTTCGGTGCTTCTAACTTCAGGAGTCATTTTCCTCTTCGGCTATAGCGGAGAGGCAGCGATTCTTGCCACCATGGCTGTGGCCGGTGTGGTGTGTTGCGCAACCTGCACTTCTGGCGATGTCTGCCAAGACCTTAAGACAGGGCAACTGATTGGTGCCACGCCCTATCGCCAACAATGGGCGGAAGTGATTGGCGTGATTTGCGCCAGCTTCGTCATGGCGCCAGTGCTCGGACTTTTGCATAACGCATACGGTATTGGCACCGATGTCCATCTCCCAGAAAGCCTGCAAGGGCATGCACTGGAAGCTCCGCAAGCGCAACTTTTCGCTTCCCTCATGCGGGGTTTCTTTGGAGAAGCCGATTTGCCATGGGGCATCATTGCTGCAGGCGCCGCCGCTGGATTGATCATCATCCTGATCGACCAGCTGGTTCTGCTTCCCAAGCAATCCAAATTCCGCCTTTTCGTGATGCCTGTGGCCGTCGGTATGTACCTACCGCTTGGTCTCAGCATGGCCATTTTGGTCGGTGGTCTACTCGCTTGGTTCTCCGGTCGTGCCCATACCAATCCGGAAAGTCGCGGACGCGGGCACGAGAAGGGGGTACTCTTAGCTTCCGGATTGATTGCTGGCGAAGCAATCGCCGGCGTTCTCATTGCCATCCCTAAGGCAGCCAAGGTCTCATTGCCTGACCTAGAAGGCGCTTTTACACCTTTTTTGACCACTTTTGCCATGGCAGGGGTAGCCATCATGATATACCGAGCCAGTGTCTCTCAGAAGTAAACCGTGAAACTCTCTGTCGTAATCCCCATCTTTAACGAGGAAGAAACGCTGCTCGATATTATCGAGAAGGTGCGTGCTACCCCGTATGAAAAGGAACTCATTCTGGTCGACGATTGTTCCCAAGATGGCACCCGTGCCATTTTGAAGGAGCTTGAGGGCGATGAGGATCTTTCCATTCATTACCACTCGGTGAACCAAGGTAAAGGTGCGGCTCTTCGCACCGGCTTTAAGCACGTCACGGGCGATATCGTCCTGGTGCAAGATGCCGACATGGAATACGATCCTGGTGAATACCCGATTCTGTTGGAGCCGATTAAGCAAGGCTTGGCCGACGTCGTGTATGGCTCGCGCTTTAAAGGCTCCCGCATGTCGCGCGTGCACTTGTTTTGGCACCAAATGGCGAACAACTTTTTGACTTTAGTGTCGAACATGTTCACCAACTTGAACCTCACCGATATGGAGACCTGTTACAAGGTTTTCAGGGTCGAGGTCTTGGAGGGCATTGAAATCAAGTCCAACCGTTTTGGATTTGAGCCAGAGATTACTGCCAAAATTGCGCGTAAGCGTTTGAATGGAAAGCGCGTACGCATCTACGAAGTGCCAATTAGTTACTACGGGCGTGATTATGCCGAAGGTAAGAAGATTGGCTGGAAAGATGGTGTGGCTGCGTTGTGGCACATCGTGCGCTACAACGTGTTTAGTTAGGCTCCATGCCAACTGCCATTCATCAGCAAGTCCGCGATTGTCAAGCGGGCACCTTCGCGCGTGCGGTAGGCAAAATGCAATCTGGCTGGGTGGTTCTTGGCGACCCCCAAATCGTGCCAGGCTATTGCTTGTTGCTGCCAGATCCAGTGGTGCCGCACTTGAATGCCCTCGATCGCGAACAGCGTGAATCGTTTCTTTACGAAATGACGGTGGTGGGCGATGCCATCCTCGAGCTCACCAGCGCTCTGCGCATCAACTACGAAATGCTGGGTAACATCGAGCCGGCCTTGCATGCGCACTTGTTCCCGCGTTATGCAAGTGAGGAAGAAGACGTGCGCACTGCACCGATTTGGCTGCATGACTGGAAGGCGGCACCAGCTTTTTGCGCACAGCGCGATGCCGCTTTCATACAAGCTTTACGTGAAAAGCTGAACTTGCTTTAGGCTTGCACCGCATCGGAGGCTAAAAAGCCTCGTGCCGGAGCGATCTGCAAGTTGACCTCGGAGAGTCCGCGTTGGGTCAGGGCTCGTTGGGCGGACTCTAAGGCAATCTCTTTGGTGTTGTTCTTCAAGGACAAATGCGCCAAGACCAAACGCTTCAAAGTTTTCGGCGCCGACGAAGCCAGAATTTCAAAGGTCTGCTCGTTGGAGAGGTGCCCTAAATCTCCACCTACGCGTTGACGCAAGGCATAGGGATATGGGCCCTTCGCGAGCATGTCGACATCGTGATTAGATTCTAGAACTAGGGTTTCCATGCCATCGAGCAGGCCGGGTTCCATGAGGATTTCAGGGCGTCCGAAATCGGTAAAGAAACCAGCCTTGGCGGTATCCGTTTCAAAGACAAAACCAAAAGTTGGTTCGGCATCGTGGGGAAGCTTGATCGGAGTGACCACGAGTGGGCCAATCTTAAAGAAACCACGATCATCGAAATGGCGGACTTCTACCTTGCGCCGGGTAATCTCTGCCCAACTGGTGCGTTTGTTGGTGCTTAAACTTTCGCTGTGGGCATAAAGAGGTGCTCCGGCCCGGGAAGCCGTCGACACAATGTTGGCGGAATGGTCACTGTGGCGGTGGGTCAATAACACGGCGTCGACCGAAGTCATGGATAGGCCAGCGGCCTCGGCAAAGCCTCGTGCGGTCCGTTGCGCTATTCCACTATCGAGGCACAAAACTACGCGGTCTAGGCCCACACCGGCTTCGATAAGGGCGCAGTTCCCGGAGGAGCCGCTAGCTAGGGTGTGGATACGCAGCATGGACTAGACAAACTAACGAATCTCGTGCTACACTACACGCATGTCCACGATGCAACGCCTGGGATGGCTGCTGCTTGGCTTGCTTTTGCTCGCCGGTGCTTTGCATGCCCCGTTGCACGGGGAAGGGCAAGATTGTGGTCCCTTTGCGCTCTGTGGAGCCGGGATGGTGCTTATGGTCGCTGCGGCGGCACTGGCACTTTTACAATTGCTGAAAGTGGCGACGCTCCCTCAAGTGAGGGAACTTGGCGTCCCCCGTAGCCCTGCGCTTGAAAGAGCTTGTGGTCGTGCTCCACCTAGGAAAGGACAACGCTGAAAACCCCCCTGCTGATTTTTCAGCAGGGTTTCCGTTTCCTTAATCCTAAAAACAATGCACACCCCTTTTTCTAAGCTGGCGCTTGGCGCTGCCGTTCTGTTGATTCTGTCAACATCAAGTACCCTTTTGGCCCAAGAAGGCCAACTCTCTGACCCAACCGATGCGCTTGAAGGGCGCATGCTGGAATCAACTTTTCCTGGCCACATGGGTCGTGGGGGTTCTGGCTTCACTTCGCGTTTCGATGCGAGCTTCAACCCTGCCATCGGATTGATTTTTGACGGCCTTGGAACTTTCAGTGAAGAAGCAGGCGAAGGGGTGGATCAGTTTGATCTGCGTTCCGTGGAGCTCAATATGGCCAGCCGCATTGACCCTCTGGGTTGGGCCTACATCGTTGCCGCCTTTGAGGGCGATGAATTTGAGCTGGAGGAAGCGGTCATCATGATGGACCAGCTTCCCGCGAATATGACTTTACGCGTCGGCAAGATGCTGGCAGATTTTGGTAAGTGGAATACCATTCATCTTCACGATAAAAATTATGTGTTTGAAGATGGTGTCCGCACTGCATTCTTTGGCGGCAATCTCAACGCAACCGGGGTGGAACTGCACCAATGGACTGGTATTGGAAATCTTCCAATCCGCTGGTCATTGGGTGTCCATTCCGATTTTGGTGGTGAAGGCGATTTTGCTTCCGAGATTATTGGCAATCGCGGTCTGGAAGAGTTGGGCTTTACAGGTCGTGTGACAACGCAGCAAGACTATGGCGCCAATGGCTTTTTGCAATATGGTTTCAGCTTCTTCCATACTTCCGAAGGTCTGGCTTACCTGCGTGACTCCGATGCAGATGGCATCACCGATGAAGAGTTTGGCTTAGGGCAAACGACTTTTGCCTTAGATTTCACTTTGCGTGACGTCGATGCGAGTGACAACACTGCAAACACTCTTTCGCTGGAACTATGGCGCAATCAACGTGATTCGCTCGATGCCGCGGACAACATCATTAGTAGCGATGCTAATGGCATCTGGGGCTTCTATCAGCACGATTTCAACCCTTTCTGGGGTGCTGGCGTTCAACTTGCCTGGTGGCAAGATCCATTGAATACCACGGGGAGTGATTGGTTTACTTCCGCGGAATCCGGTGGACAACGAGCTGCTTTTGTGACTCACAATCTCAGCGAGTTCAACCGAATACGCATGCAGCTTTCACAGGACCACAATGTCCTGGAGGATCCCACTTGGACCCTCGCATTTCAGTGGGACGTTATACTTGGGAGTCACAGTCATTCCTTGGATTGGTAATTATGCCTAACTCCTTTTACATTTTCCTTCTCTGGCTTTTCTCAGCTTCCACGTTGGAGGCTCAGGAACGTCTTGAGATTGTGGCAACTATTCCTGACCTGGGTTACTTTGTCTCTACCATTGGTGGAGAGCATGTGAAAGTTCAGGTTTTGGTTCCACCCGGTAATGATCCACACTCCATTCTCCCGAAGGCTTCACTTCTGTTGAAACTCAGCAGGGCTGATGGCCTCATTTTGATGGGTTTGGATTACGAACACGCGTTTCTTCCACCACTCCTGGAGAAAACGCGCAAAGTTTCCATCCGCCCTGGTGGGGTTGGTTACATGAATGTGGGGGAGCGAATTGTTCCCCTCGAAATCCCTGGATCCTTGGACCGTTCTCAGGGGGCCGACCTGCATCCTCGTGGAAACCCCCATTACAATTTGGATCCGGAGAATGGCCGGATTATGGCACTGGCTGCTTACGATTTATTGGTCGCATTGGCTCCAGAACGCAAACCAGAATTCGAGAAGCGGTTCTTGGCATGGGATGCAGAAGCGAAGCGCCGCATCGTGAAGTGGAAAACCTGGATGGAACCCTTAAGGGGGAAGCCGATTGTGACCTACCATAGAAGTTGGTCCTATTTCGTCGAACGCTATGGTTTGAATGTAGTCGCTGAGGTCGAAGCAAAGCCAGGGTTGGCGCCAAGCGCGAAACACTTGTTAAAGGTCAAGAAAATCATTCGGGAGCAAAAGGTCGAAATGCTCCTGATGGAACCTTGGTACAACGAGCAGCGATTGCGAAGCCTGGTTGATGATGGCGTGAAGGTGGTTAAATTGGCAACCACCAGTGGACTACGAGAATCTGAGGAAGAATACTTGGATTACATAGAATATCTCATTTTGCAAATGCGAGACGCCTATGCATTGCCGGTTCCATCACCTCCAGAGGAGGGAGTGAGGAAACCATCGTGAGCCGATTATGCTTGGTGGATGCAAACCTCGGTTATCGAGCGGGGGAGAATATCCTTCACCATGTGAACCTCAGTGTGGAGAAAGGCGACTTCCTCCTTTTGGCTGGTGCCAACGGAACCGGAAAAAGCACACTAGTACGAAGCTTACTTGGAGTTCTTCCGCTTCTGCGTGGAGAGCTTCAAGTGGCTCCAGATTTAGTCATGGGATATGTTCCTCAGCAATTGCAGCTCGATGCTGGGTTTCCCGCTTCGGTCTTTAATGTCGTGGAAATGGGCCTATGGAGGCAGGACATCCAGCTTCGTTCGGAAGAAAGAAGACAGCGTGTGATGAGCGTATTGGAGTTAGTCTCCATGTCCGCACGGTCGGATCAACTTTTCGGCCGCCTGTCTGGAGGTCAAAAACAGCGAGTGCTTTTGGCTCGCTCTCTTGTTTTACAACCCAACTTTTTGCTGTTAGATGAACCCGTTTCTGGCGTGGACGCTCGCGCAACCTCCATGGTCTTGGAGCTGTTGAAGCAACAAATGCTTAGTGGTACTTCCATTGTTTTAGTGAGTCATCAACCGCTTGCCTTGCGCAACTATGTGAATCGTTCTGTTTTGGTCAAGAATGGATCTTTGGAAGAATTGGCCCCTGAAATCATGTGCAGTGCCGAGGGCTTGGAGAAATTATGGGCTTGATTCAAGACTTCGACCTCTACCGCGAACTTTTCGGTTTAAGTTTCTTGGCCTCTTTAGTCGTCGGCATTGTGTTGCCATTAATTGGCGCCCTCATGTTTCTCCGACGGGAGGCTTTTTTGGGGATTGCAGTACCTCAATTTGCTGCAGCCGGCATCGCATTGGGACTTTTTTTGTTGCCAATTTTTCCAACCATGACCGCCTACTTCTTGGACCATGGCCATCCTCCCATGTCCTACCTGTTGCCATTCGCTGCGGGGTCGGCCTGTTTTGCCTTGGCGGTTTTTGGCGCCACATCTGGTGGTCCCCGTGATTCAGGCGCAGTCTTGGCTGGTGCCTTTGCTACGGCTTCGGCGCTGTCGGTGCTGTTTTTG
Source organism: Planctomycetota bacterium (assembly GCA_027623295.1). Taxonomy (GTDB): domain Bacteria; phylum Planctomycetota; class UBA1135; order UBA1135; family UBA1135. The sequence goes on along the minus strand of JAQBXR010000002.1, from coordinate 159,890 downwards.
ACCTCTGCACCGGCCGGCAATAACCTCGCAGAAACCATGATGCGCGGAGAAGTTTTGCTTTTAGATGTGCATGGACTTGTGGTCCTCTCGAGTGCAAGCCTACTCTGTTTGTTCTTTCTAATTCATTTTCGAAGGGCGCTCATCGTTTCCGCCTTTGATCCAGATCAGGCCGTTTCCTTGGGCTTACCGGTACGATTCGTGGAGGTTTTGCAGCTCCTGCTGATTGGATTTACGATTGGCGCGGGAGTCATGACGGTTGGTCCCATTTTGGTTTTTGGCTTGCTCTTTTTGCCTCCCTTAGCGGCCAGGGCTTTAGCGCGAAACCTGCGTCAATTTTTGTTTTACGTATTGGCGGTCGGACTTGGTTCGGTGCTCCTCGCATGGCCCATGTCCTTGGAGCTAGATTGGCCCTTTGGGCCTTCCGCTGTGTGTGTTGCCGCGAGTTGTGCCTTATTTGCCACATTCCTGGCAAGAGTTAGCAAGCCCAGCCTTTAGGGGGCACGGTTGCGGATACAATGACACCATGGGTTTGACCCTCGATTGGTACCTGCACCGGAAGAGCTGAACGTCGTGTACGCATGCGGATAGTTATCTGCAGAAACACGGATTAGAGTCTTCTCAGACGGTAGATGCGCGCAAAGCGCCTCAAGGGGCCAGTGCCGCTCGTTTACTGCTGGATCAAGTCGACCAAGTCTTTATTGGTCGCGGCAAGAAGTTTGTGAAATACCTCAGCTCGGACCTAAAGGTATCCGAGGAATCAAGAAAGCCCATGTTAGGACCCACCGGAAATCTACGTGCCCCAACGCTGCGTCTCGGACGCACTTTGGTGGTTGGCTTTTGTGAACCCATGTATGACGAGGTTCTAGGATCATGAGTGCAGAGTGGTATTTCGCGCTTGGTGACGAGCAAAAAGGCCCCATTTCCGAGGAGGAGTTGCGCAGCATGTTGTTGGGCGGCAATCTCCCCGTGGACATCAAGGTTTGGTCCAAAGGTATGTCAGATTGGGCCTCTGCCGAAAAGGTACCGGAACTCTATCGACCTGCTCCACCAGTCCCTGTGCTGACCTCGCGAGTAGAACCAGAAGCTAATCCATCGGCGGCAAGTGCTGGAGCAAATCCATTTTCTGGAGCTCCGCGGCCGACCAGCATGGGTGTGGGGCAATCTTCGTCCGAACATTCCATGCGTACGCGTTTAGGCTGGAACCGGTTCCTGGCACGACTCATTGACTATTATTTGCTGATGATGCTGTTGAGTTTGTTCATTACCGTGGATAAATCCGCTGAAGTGAGCATGGTCAACGTCTTTATGGGTGCCATTCTCACCTTTGGAATCTTGGGATTCGTCGAATCTTGGCTGATTTCTAAGTGGGGCATGACTCCAGGAAAGTGGATTTTTCGCATCCGCGTGGTGCACCAAGAAAACCGTCTGCTTAGCTATAGCGAAGCTTTACGCCGCACCTTCCAGGTATTGGTGCAGGGTATGTGCTTAGGGATTCCACCCATGAACTTGCTCTTCCAGGGCTTGGCCTTTAAGGAGTACCTAGATCACGGCACCACGGCCTGGGATCAACGTAATCATTGCTTGGTGCAACATGGCACCATGCGGGGCATTCATCTAGCTGCAGCGATCGGCGTGAGTATGTTGATTTTCACCTGGATCTCTCAGTTTTCCCAAGCGGGCGTCTAGAAAATTTCGCTTCGTAGGCTTGCCCAGCGGTCCCGCCGAGCAATCTCGCTTGGGTCGATGCCTTGTGGAACTTGAATCTCATAATCGGAATCCAAGACCCTGCGCAAGCATTCCAAGGCATAGCGGCATTCCGGACTGAGATAAGGTTTGGTTGCAAGTAAAGCCTCAATCGGGCGCAGCACCTCTTGGTTCGCACAACGCAGCAGCGCATCGGCCGCGGCGGTGCTCTCTTCTAGATTGCCTTCGCGTAACCAAGGCAGAATGGCTTCTTGCATGATGGGTAATCCACTTGCTCCCATGGCTTCTAAAACGCGGCCACGAAGGCGGCCATCGCCAAGCAGGGGGGCAAGTTTTGCATATAACCCGAAGTCGGTGTCCTGTGCCCAGCGTCCAACTGGCGCTCCGATCCAGTCGAGGGTTTGCAAAGCGTGTTCCCGCACATACCCAACTTCGTCATAAGTCGTTTGGACGATGGCATCGAAGGCCCAGGTGGGTTGGCGGGCTAAAACGTAGCGTGCGTCATCGACGGGGCGAAGGCGTTGGGATTGAAACTTGGCCAAAGTTTTCCAGACTTCCGCACGATAAGCGCGCGACGTTTCTTGGCTGTGCTCGAAACCACCTAATAAGTGGGTTCTGAGCCAAACTTCATCGACTTCCAAGAGGCGGTGCCAGTCGTCATCAAAGTTTGCTCCAGGCGTCCACCCGTATTTTGGCGGGAGAGCGGCGAGTCCTTCAATCGCGGCCCAGCGTGCATACTCAAGGTCTTTGATGCCTTCTTCGGTACGTAAGATAATCACTAAAGGGTCCAGTCCAGCACCGCATCCGAAGCGCAAGAGGCCAAAGGCAATCTCTACGTTGGCGGGCCAATCCTTTTCATACTTCAGACGCAAAGTTAGCCGTGGCACCATGGCTTCAATTCCGAATTCGCGTAGCCATGCATACGCCGCGGCCTTCATTTCCTGGTCTGCATCACGGCCTTCCACTAAAGAAAGCATGACCGACGTCACCCAAGGTGCTCCTTTACCGTCAAACACTTGGTAAGCCTGACGTTTGCCCTTTTCAGTACTGAGTGCCAGATCGAGTAAATCTAAAACCTCCCCCTGGTCGTCCTGCGTAATCTCCGGCAAACCATCGGCGGCATATTGTTCGAGGTGTTGCGTGACCACGGTATCCCACTGCGGCGCTGCCACTTCGTTGTTGGTTACGGTTTGTGCATCGCTGCAGGAAAGTGCCAAGCTAAGCGCACCTGCAATCATCCAACCTTGGCTCCGTGATCCCATGGGCTATTTACGCAAGGACATGCGGAATAATTCCGATGCCAACGCATCTTCCAAGTATGGATTGAGACGGTAGAGCAAACGTACTTCTGCTTCCTCAGCGCCATCGGTGGCGGTCAATTCGAAGCGCTGCGTTTCTCCGGAAGGGAGTTGGGTGTTGGTGAGATCGGTTTCGTCACGGTAAGGGTCCCGGAAGCGGTGCACCCGTTCCCACAGACTCCATTCGCCTTGCGCATCTTTCCAACGTACTTGTAAGTCTGCCGCGCGCGAACGCTCGTCGGTGGGGAAGTTGTGACCAGCACCTTGGTTACTCAAGGAAACCCATGCGCCATTTTGATCCCAAGCAGCATTCATGGTCACCGCCGATTGCAGGCTCGGTAAATCATGGCTGGCTTTGAAACTATGATCGCGGCCTTTACGGCCACCCTCACGCCAAGTTTCAGGCATGTGGCAATGAAGGCAGTTGTCGCCCTTCAATTCCTCTGGTGCAGCACGCCATTGTTCGACAGTTTTGTGCTGGTTATGGCACGACGCACAATGCTCCACCGAGGCCATGCGTTCCACCTTTCTTGGACGGCAAGGCGCATCGGATTTTGCATTTGGGTTACTGGTTCCGACACCACCCTCCGGATGCGCGTGACAAGCCAAACAATCTACACCTAAGCCGCGTTCACTTTGACGTGCTAACACGCGTTCGCCGGGCTCAAAATTTAGCACCGGACGCGGAGCATGACACGCGATGCATTCCTGATTTGCGAAGTCGTTCGACAACTTACGCACTTCAGGGTTTTCATAGGCAAATTTGTGGTGGGAAGCTTGCCATTCTTCAGCCACACCTGCATGGCAATCCAAGCATTGGGCAGAGGAAAGAATGCGTAAGGGCTCTGCGTTTGTCGGTGGTAAAACAATTTTGACTAAGACCGCAATCCCGGCCAGGGCAAACACAAAACTAAGGATGGTTCCTAAACGCATGAGAGTTGACCCTCCATCATCCGATAGGCGGTCCCGCCCAGCCGTTCGGCCTCTGCGGGATCATGCGTCACCAGAATCACCGCCGCGCCGGTGCTTGCCAGGACTTGCTCCAACATTTCAAAACCTTGCTCGCGATTATCTGGGTCAAGGCTAGAGAAGGCTTCGTCGAGCAAAATGAGTTTAGGTTCTAAGGCCATGACCCGCGCGAAGGCAAGGCGTCGGGCTTCTCCGCCAGACAATTTGCCAGGGCGGCGCTTGAGAAGATGCCCAAGGCCGAGTTGATTCAGGATTTTTTCACCTTCCCCCTTGGGATCGGTCAAGTTGCTGGCTTTGCGCACATCGATAACATGCTGCAGCACGCTGCGGGTCGGCCACAGGCCAAGGTCTTGAAAAACCATTTGCGTACTGCGCTGCCATGGCTGTAACAAAATATATTGTTTATGGTTAGCAGCTTTGCCGGAGAGGGAAATGGTGCCATCGTCCGGAGACTCTAGGCCAGCCAGGATGCGCAGCAAAGTCGATTTGCCACAGCCAGAGGGGCCTTGAATGGAAATTCGTTGCCCAGCTTCGAGCTGAAGATTGAGATCGACGAGAATCTTTTGCGCGCCGAAGGATTTTTGCAGAGACTGGACGTTGAGTAAGGGTGAACTCATGCCTGCGAGGGCCGGAGGTTACGCCACCATGCGAAGAGCATGACCGGCAGGAACAGAAGGATGGCGAGAACCAAGCCGTAAGCTGCGACAAAGTTATCGCGCGAGAAGTGGAGTGCGTTGTAGTAACGCACTGCGGCCGATTGATTTGCCGCCGGAAGCAGAATCGCAAAGTCGAGCTCGCGGACTCCAAAGGCAACCACCAGGCCAGCCGCTAACCACCAAGCACTGCGGACGGGGCCAAGGCGATAGCGGAAGAGACGGGTGAGGTAGCCGCAGCCAGCCAATGCTGCGGCATCTTCTTGGGCTTCCGGAATGCGCCCCATCCGTTCGACCATAATCCAAACGGCAATCGGTAGAAAGCGGCCGGCGACTAACAGGGCCGGTAGCCAAATGCTGTTGTAGAAGTTTTCAAGCCAGGGTTGGTTGAACATTAAGATACTGCCAAAACCAAGCGCGACCGAAGGTACCAGCAGGGGAAGAGTCACCCCGATCATGAGCGCGAAGCGTCGAATGGAGCGTGATTTCAACAGCATATGCGCCCACAGTGGGGCAAGCACCAGGCACATGAGTCCTGCAAGGCCAGAGTAGCTGAGAGTGCGCAGGACATCGTCGCGGCCTCGGGTGACGGCATCGTGAAAGGCTGCACTACTGACTTCGCTCCAGGACCGTTCACTGAGAGGGCCTTGCATGCCGGTTTCGTAAATAATGCGGCCAAGTGGTGCCAGGAGAAGCACTACGATTAGCGCCAAACAAAGACCTGAGCTGAAGAATTGTCCGGTGCGCAAGTTTAGGCCAGTCGCAGATCGTCCATGCGAAGTTTCAAAGTTCATTTGACGTCGTTGCAGATTCGCCGTGCCTAGCAGAACTAAGAATCCAAGCAAAACTAAAGGCAGGCTGGAAGTGGCGCCAGCGGCGTAGTCATAGTTACGCGAGTTGCCGAAGATCTCTGCGGCATAAACGTGGAAGAGATCGCCAACCGTGGCAAAGTAATCGGGCACCGCAAAATCGGAAGCTGCGAAAAGGAAGGCGAAGCAAGCGCCAATCATTGCGGGCAAAAAAGAGATCCGCAGCATTTCTCCAATGGCAAAGCCAGGACCAATCAGGAGCGCAGATTCATGCGCCGCTGCGGATTGATACGCAAGGCTGCGTGATGCAAGTAGGGCGGGAAGGGGCGCATAACAAACACCAAAAGTGAATATCGAAGCCCATGCTCCAGTCATGCCAGTTAATCCAAACCAAGCCTGGGCGACCATGAGTGGTGGCAGCAACAGCGGCAACGGCATGAGCAGCTTGAACAGGCCAGCACCAGGGAAACGTAAGCGGCAAGCCATGATGGCATACGGCCATCCGAGAAAAATGGCGACCAGGCCCGCACCGCTGGACATCCAAATGGAGCGCCACAGCAGCATGGCGGTGCGGCTGTCGAGCATTTGAGCCAAGCGATCAATACGCACCAAAGGCGCGAGGATAGGCGCTAAGGGAATCCACGCTGCAATTAGGCTAGCCAGCAAAGCCAGTGCCCACCAAGGGCGCGGGCTGCGAGTATTCAACCAGGTGATCAACGGACGAAGGCCTCCTGTAGGACAATCGCCAAATCGCCAATATTGGCCGCAACCGCCGTCCAATCCACTTCCATCAGTTGAAAATCCGTGCCGGGCTTGCCAACGCCATCTGGAATCAGGGCACCTGCATGCAAGGGGATTTGGCGCGACACGCTGTGTGCCAAACGAGATTCCGTTTCGAAACTTAAAATGAAGTCAGCAAACTGCTTGGCCGCACTTTGGTTTTTCCCACTGTCTAAAAGACAGAGCGTGTTTGGAATAAGAAGAACACCGGTCGTGCCAGCGCCCTGTTCAAGGTAACGCACCGCAACCGGATGGCCTGCGTCAATGGCTTTGGCGGCATCATCGGTATCCGTGAAACACCAATGAAAATCACCCGAGGTGGTGCGGCGCATGACGTCAGCATTGCCGGAACCAAAATGCAGGCCGGCGGCTTTAACTGCCGTGAACCAATCGAGGACTTCTTGTCGCCCGCGAAGTTCGGCTAAGACGGTGGCATTGGTCAGGGTGGTGCCCGTCAGTGGAGCAGCCATCGCGCCGTGCTGGGCGAACTTTGGATCCAAGAAATCGTCGAGTTTGGTGGGCACCGGTAGTTTGGCATCGGTGCGATAGAGAATCACCCGAGCACGTGCGGCGAAACCAGTCCAGTGGCCATCGGCATCGCGGAAGGCAGCAGGAATTCCCTCGGCTGCCGGACTCAGATAAGGCACGGTTAAGCCGGCTTGTTGCAGGCGAAGTGTGTGCGCGATTTCATTATTCCAGAACACATCGCAATGCGGGTTGTTTTTGGCTTCAGCCAGAATCCGATTGACTAGGCCGACCGTCTTATTGCGCTCGACATCGAACTGGGTCTGGACGGTCAAGCCGGTGCGGGTTTCGAACTCCTTAATGAGAGGTTCGGAGAGATCCTGATCCAAGGCGCAATAAACCACCAGGTCCGGTGTTTCGCCACTGCATGCGACGAGGAACAGGGGCAAAAGGAGGGCGGGGCTCAGGCGGAACATCATGCAGAATGTAGCAAGCCCCATGCCATGCCCGGAGGGGGTCGAGAGCTCAGACTCGTTACCTTTTGGGAACGCGGATTTCAACCCTAGATACAACGCCATGCTTCCCTAGAATGGGCACACCAACCTTTGCTCATCCCGATGCCAAGCACCCTTCCCGAACTTAAACTCGCGTCCCGTATGGGCCGTCTTGGTACTGAGACGGCCTTTGAAGTCCTTGCCAAAGCGAAAGCTCTGGAAGCCAAGGGCCAGGACATCATCCACCTCGAAATTGGCGAGCCCGATTTCGACACCCCCAAGAACATTATCGAAGCTGGGGTCGATGCCATGCGCGGCGGTTGGACCCATTATGGCCCGGCAAATGGTCAGCTTGAGGCACGCGAAGTGGTCGCCGATTATGTTTCGCGCACGCGTGGTATTTCGGTGAACGCAGACGAGGTCACCATCGTGCCAGGTGGGAAACCGACCATGTTCTACGCCATGTTGGCGTTGATCGAGCGTGGCGATGAAGTGATCTACCCAAACCCTGGGTTCCCGATTTACGAATCGATGATCAACTTCACCGGCGGTAAAGCGGTTCCATGCCCATTGCGTGAGGTCAATGCTTTTGCGCTTGATCCGGAAGATGTGATTTCCCGCATTACCCCGAAGACTAAAATGGTGATTTTGAACTCACCGGCCAACCCGACCGGTGGAGTGACTCCCAAGGAGTCTTTGGAAAAGGTGATTGAGGCGCTGAAGGATCGCCCAGACATTTGGATTCTGTCCGACGAGATCTACAGTCGCATGCTGTACGACGGCCATGAGCATTACAGTCCTATGGTGGACCCAGATGTCCGTGACCGAATTATCTTGCTCGACGGTTGGTCTAAGACTTACGCCATGACGGGTTGGCGTATGGGTTTTGGTGTCATGCGTCCTGACCTTGCCGCCATGTTCACCAAGCTCATGGTGAACTCCAACTCTTGCACCGCTAGCTTTTCGCAGCGTGCCGGCATGGAGGCTTTAAGCGGAGATCAATCCGCGGTCGATGCCATGCTTGTGAAGTTCGACGAACGTCGTAAACGCATTACCGAATTGGTTAACGACATTCCGGGCATGTCTTGTCACTTGCCAGTGGGCGCGTTCTATGTGTTCCCAAACGTGAAAGAACTTGGCTTGCGCTCGTCTGAGTTGCAAGACAAGTTTCTTTATGAAGCTGGTGTTTCCTGTCTAGCAGGAACCTCCTTTGGGGCAGAAGGCGAAGGCTACATTCGCTTCAGCTATGCAAACTCGATTGAAAACATTGAGGAAGGCATGCGCCGCGTCCGCAAAGTTGTGGAGAGTCTGTAGTGGAAAGGCCACCGTCTGACTTTCGCTCCGACACGGTAACCCGTCCAACCGCCAAAATGCTCGATGCCATGGCGTCGGCACGGGTGGGAGACGATGTCCTCGGTGATGACCCAACCGTGCGCAAATTGGAAACGCGTATGGCTAGTCTTTTCGGCAAGGAGGCTGCCCTGTTCATGCCTTCGGGGACCATGGCTAACCAATGCGCAGCAGCAGCGCACATCGTCCCTGGCGAAGAAGTCATCGTTGATGCGGATTCGCACATTTTCCAATTTGAAGGCGGAGGATTGAGCCGGATATCCGGGGCTCATGTACGCACCTTGCCGACCGAGAATGGTCAGTACAGCTTTGGGCAACTTTCCCGCGCGATTCGACCAGTCAACGAGCATATGCCTCGCACTGGATTGATTTGTGTGGAGGAAACCCATTTGTTCTCTGGTGGAACCATCGTGCCAATTGATTACCTCGAAGAGGTTTACGGCATGGCCCAGCACAATGGCATTCCGGTCCACATGGATGGCGCTCGTTTGTTCAATGCACAAGCGGAAACCGGTCTCGACTTTGAGGTTTATGGCCGCACTTGCGATTCCGTATTTATCGCGCTTTCTAAGGGTCTGAGTTGCCCAGTGGGTTCAGTTCTTATGGGCGATGGCAGCTTTATCGAACGCGCACGTCATGTGCGTAAGTGGATGGGAGGCGGAATGCGTCAAGCTGGATATCTAGCAGCATGTGGTTTGGTGGCTCTTGAAGAAACCGCACCTCTGTTGTCGGAAGACAATTCCCGTTGCCGACGTTTGGGCGGTGTCACCCTCGGTCTTGATGGTTGCCGTTTAGCGCAAGCCACAATTGACACCAATATCCTTTTTCTTGAGATCACTCAGCCTGGTCTCGACGCGCCAATGGTTGAGGCTGCACTTGCCGATGAAGGCGTTATGGCGCTGGCCCTTGGCGATCGCCTACTGCGTTTCGTAACGCATCGTCACATCACTGATAACTGCGTAGATCGCGCGGCATCTGCACTCCAAAAAGTGCTTAGTAACTAAACATGTCTGTCTTTAAAGCTTACGACATTCGGGGAACTTACCCTGATCAAATCGACGCCAGACTTGCACGCCGCATTGGCCGTGCGTTTGCGGATTTCCTCGGTGAAGGCCCTCTAGTGGTTGGTCGCGACATGCGCACCATGGCGCCAGAGATTCATCATGAGGTCATAGAAGGCATCATGGATGGCGGCATCGATGTCATCGACATTGGTCTCAGTAGTACTCCGCAAACGTATTTTGCCATCGGGCATCTCGGCGCTGCTGGAGGTATGTGTGTAACTGCAAGCCATAACTCGAAGGAGTACATTGGTTTTAAATTGTGCAAGGAAGATGCCAAGCCGATTAGTGCCGACAACGGCATTAAGGAAATCGAAGTCATGGCGACGACTGGTGAGACTCCGGTGCCAGTGGCTGACCGTGGCGCGCGCGCGGAAGTCGACACTTTGAACGACTATGCGAATCACGTGACTCGTTGGGCAGATTTGACCCGGGAAGTGAAAATCGTGTCCGATGCCGCCAACGGCATGGCAGCGCATACCTTTCCTGCGGTCTTGGATAAAATGCCTTCGATTAAGCACCAGGGTTTGTTTTATCAACTAGACGGCACTTTCCCGAACCACGAAGCCAATCCACTCAAGCTGAGTACGTTGAGAGACCTGCAAGCCTTCGTGTTGGAGACTGGCGCAGAGCTCGGCGCAGCTTTTGATGGCGACTCCGATCGCTGTTGCTTTGTCGACGACAAGGGACGTGCGATTGGAAATGACATTGTGACCGCATTGGTGGCACGCGAGGTCCTGAAGAAGGAACCTGGCGCCGCTATCGTTTATGACTTGCGCAGTTCTTGGGTGCTTCCACAAACCATCCTTGCGGGTGGTGGACGTCCTGAAAAAGAGCGGGTTGGGCACAGTTTCTTGAAAGGCAAAATGCGTGAAAACGATGCGCCTTTTGGTGGTGAGCTTTCCGGGCACTATTACTTCCGCGACAACTGGTACGCGGATAACGCGGAAATCATACTTATGCAGGTGCTGAACTTGCTGTCGCGGAGCGCTAAGCCATTCAGTGAATTGCTGGACGAACTCATGTGCTACCACTCCACTGGCGAGGTCAACTTCCACATTGAAGATAAGGCTGGCGCTATGGCGCGGATCAAGGAGACCTTCTCCGATGCGGACAGCATTGATGAGTTAGATGGAGTCACCGTTTCTTACGGTGCCGTCACCGCACCCGGTTGGTGGTGGGTGAACGTGCGCGCGAGCAACACGGAACCGCTGTTACGCATGAACCTTGAATCCGATGACAAAGCCAAAATGGAAGAAATGACCAAGCGCGTCATCGAAATCATTGGCGTGAGCCCCGAGGTCTAAAATGAGCACTCTTCGTGAACGGGCTGTACGCATCATGGGTGTCCCAATGGACCTCGGCGCGAGTCGTCGTGGAACGGACTTGGGCCCTTCTGCTTTACGCGTTGCCAAAGTTGGCGCTGCGTTGCGTGGTTTGGGCTATGAAGTCCAGCGCGAGCAGGACATCTATGTACCAGCCATGGAAACGCGCGCCGGATACGGCTCCGATGACGCGCGGTTTTTGGCTGAAATTTTACACGTCTGTGAAGAGCTTGCAGAACATGTGAAAACCGCCTTGGACGAAGGCACCACTCCTTTGGTCTTTGGTGGAGATCACTCCATTGCCATGGGGACGGTTGCTGGCGTTGTGCAACACTTTGCTGCCAAGCAAGAAGAGATTGGCTTGGTTTGGTTTGATGCGCATGGAGATATGAACACTCCTGCGAGCTCCCCAAGCGGAAATATCCATGGCATGCCCTTGGCACACTTAATCGGGCTGCATGGCGTCAATGAGGCGCTTGCAAGCATCGGTGGGAAAATGGGCGTGATTCGCCCCGAAAATGTGGCCTTGATCGGCATTCGTGACATTGACCGCAAAGAGGCGGCTTTGGTGCGCGAGTCCGGCGTGCATACCTGGACCATGCGCGATATCGATGAGAAGGGCATGCCACGCGTCGCCAAAGAAGTTCTAGAAGTGGTGAATCAAAACACTGCAGGCTTCCATTTAAGTTTCGACGTAGATGGACTCGACCCAGAAGTTGTGGCCGGGGTTGGTACTCCAGTGCCGGGTGGCGTGAACTTCCGTGAAGCGCACCTCCTGTTAGAAACCATGGCTGATACCGGTCGTATGACCTCGATGGAAGTGGTGGAGTTAAATCCATTGCTGGACCTGTGTAATCAGGGGGCCGAGAACATGCGTCACCTTATTTGCAGTGCTTTCGGGCAAACGATTCTTTAAACAAAATCATGGATGAGCGGCTCGCGACTCTCTTAGCAAAAGAACCCGCTTGGCTTTTGCCAGGAGGACCGATGTCCGATGTGGTGGTTTCTTCTCGCGTACGTTTAGCGCGCAACGTGGAGCAAACACCCTTTCCGACGCAAATGAAGGTGCAGAGCGCAGATGACCTTGCTGCTGCTGCTTCTGAATGTTTCCGCGCTTTAGACAAAGAGAGTCCAGTTTTGGACCCTCGTAGCTTCAGCGAAGCCGACGCCGATTTTGTGATCGAACGTAATCTCGCGACCCGCGATTTGGTGACTGCTGAACGTCCAACCGCGTTGTTTTGTAAAGCAGACGGCCTGTCGGGTGTCATGGTGAATGAAGAAGATCATTTCCGTATTCAAGGATTTGCTGCAGGCATGGATGTCGCAGCGGCTTATGCGCGAGCGCAAGCTTTAGAAAAGTATTTGGGTAAGTGGTTTCGATTTGCAGCCAGTGATCAGTTTGGTTTCTTGACTTCGTGCCCGACCAATACTGGCTCCGGCATGCGTGCGAGCCTCATGGTGCATTTGCCGGCGCTTGCTCGGGCGAAGGCTCCTATGCAACGTGTCTTGCATGCTGCGCGTAGTGCCTCTTTGGCGGTGCGCGGAGTGCATGGAGAAGGCAGTCGCGCCTTGGGGCATTTCTTTCAAATTAGCAACCAACGGACCCTTGGCCAGACCGATGTGGAGCAACTCAAAGCCGTATCCACCTTTGGGGAGGGCCTGTGTCAGCATGAGCGCAACACCCGGGAAGTTTTCCGCAATAAAGAGTCTGGTGGGAATGCCTTACGCGAGGATTTAGTGAAGGCTTTGGAAACCGTACGCGATTGCAAAACCTTAACCACTGCCACTGCCCTGCAAGCGCTGAGCACCCTGCGTCTCGGCAGGCTCATCGACGCAACCGATGCACTCGGTTTCGCCTGTAGCCCGGAGCGCCTGTTGAGTCTTTGCTTCAAACTGCAACCGGGGCATCTCCAAGCCCATCTTGGCGAAGTGATGTCACCCGAAGTCCGCGACGTCGCGCGTGCCCAATTGGTGCGCCGCGAGCTCGGTTTCCCTAGGAACTAGAGCTGCTAGGCTACTAGGGAATCGCGGCTTAGCCGCCCCTAAAGATGTCTGCGCCCACGCCTCCGTCCCGCCTTTTTCGTGGTGGTCGTCTGTTCGACGGCAACCAGTTCCTCGAAGCCACGGATCTCCGCTGTGATGCCCATGGCAAAATCACCGAGATTGGTATAGCCCTGGTCGCTCAACTAGCGGAAGAGGTGACCGAGCTTCATGGCAAGTGGCTTATCCCTGGTTTGGTCGACTGCCATGTTCACTTTCGCGAACCAGGTTTGGTACGTAAGGAAGGTTATGGCTACGGTTCCAGCGGGGCACTGCATGGTGGCGTTACCACCGTTTGCGAAATTCAAAATAACCCTCCGTTGATGGATTCCCTATCCATTCTGAAGGAAAAACTGGAAAACTTACGCGGCATCTCGCGGGTGGATTATGCGCCTTATGGTTCCTTAGTCGAGGAAAGCCTAGGCGACCTCAATGCCATGAAAAAGCATTGCCCAGCGGTGAAGTGTTTTCTAGGTTGCAGTACTGGCGCAGGGGGAGTCGCCGACGAAGCCACCTTGCGTCGTTGGTTTGGTGCCGCTGCGAAAGCTGGGATCAAAGTCGTCGCGCATTGCGAAGATAACGAGGTCATGGACGCAGCGACCGAGTCCCTTAAGGACGACCCGGAAAAGTTCTTCCGTCATGATCTACGGCGTTCCCGTGAAGCAGAAGTGGTTAGCATTGATTCCGCGATTGCGGTTGCGGCGGAAGTGGGTGCCATCCTTCATGTCTTCCATATCAGTACCTTTGAGGGAGCCTCGCGCGTCATGGCGGCTGCAGGGCGCGGTATGGCTGTGACCGGTTCCACCGCGCCGCATTATCTTTTAGCTACAGCCAAGGACACCGAGTCGATTGGGCAAAATCGCTTCAAGGTGAATCCTGCGATTAAGTACCAAGAGGACCGTGAGGGCCTCGGCAATCTTGTGGCTCGGGGTATGTTGCCAATTGTTGGAACCGACCACGCTCCCCATCCGTTAGACGAGAAGGATCGGCCTTACAACAAAGCGCCATCCGGATTCCCTTCGATCGATTTGTTGCTTCCACTCATGCTTGCCGCCGCAGACTTGAATGCCTGTCCGCCAGAGGCCTTCTTGCATGCTGTCACGCTTGGCCCTGCTAAGGAATTTCACCTCGATCAAAAGGGACGCTTGGAAGTGGGCGCCGATGCCGACCTCGTGATTCTTGATCCGAATCAAAAGCGGGTCGTAGACGAGAGCACTTTGCTTTCCCGTTCTGGTTGGAGCCCCTACCACGGACGTGAATTGCGTGGTTTCCCACAGCAAGTCTTCTTGCGCGGCAACCTCGTCTTCGCCGGTGGTGCCACCGTAGGCGAACCGATTGGGCAACCTCTCATGGCATGACCCGAGCCCTTTTTCCTCCCGAGTTTTTCGTTGAGCTGGCACGGCAAGGTGCGCGGCAGAAGATGGGCATGATGGGGGAACGTCCGGAGGCACGTCGTGGCGATCAAGTGCCCGGCTTTGAGCGGCGGCGCTGGCAAACTGGAGATCGTCGACGCCAAGTGGATTGGCGTGCGACCGCGCGCCTTGGGCATCCCGTGGTACGTAGTTTGGAGCGGGAACGCGGGGGACATCTATGTTTAGTCTTAGACCGTAGTGCTTCCATGGCCCCGCAAAACCAAAACCGCGATGTTGCCCAACGTCGTCTATGCCTTGCTTTGGCTTGGTTAGCTTTAGAGCAAGGCGCGCGGATTTCGATTTTTGCAGGGACCGACCATGCTGCCCAGTTTTCCGGTTGGGCACGACGCGCTGCAGTCATTCCTTTCCTAGAAAACTTAAGTGCACCCGCAGGCACCGATGTGGTGCATGCACTGAAGTCTCGCCCAGAAGCAGGTAGCGCCCTACATGTCCTCAGTGACCCGTGGTGCTCGGCGGATACCTTGCAGGCCTGGTCACTTTTGACTCCAGGTTTCCAGCAGTGCCAATGGACCAGTTTGGTTTTGCCGGAAGAAAATGCGCCGCCCAAACAGTCCTTGGGATTGCAGCCCGCTGAGGGCGGTCCTCCGATTCAAGTGAATTTGAATCAGGACTATGGGCAATTCCAAAATTCATGGGAGGCTTTTCGGCAGTCGCAACGCGAAGGTCTGGCAGCGGCAGGGTTTCATTCCTTGGAATTGCTGTGTCAGAAAGCGGAAATTGATGCTGTAGGGATCTTGAGGAGGGCCGCGCGCCATGGCGTTCTTTAGCAGTCTTCTCAACGAGTTCTCGGCAGTCTGGGCCATCATCCTGTTCCTGCCGTTCTTCGCCCTGCGTCGGCATCATCGGCCACTGCAACAAGTGGTGGGAGGGCTAGAGCCGTTCCGTAGCGTGGTGGCGGAAGGCCAAGCGAAACCGAAAGCGCGTCCACTCTCTTTCTGGTTGTTCCTGCTGGCCTATCTCATCGCCGCTGGATGTTTGTTCACGGTTCACAAAGTAAGCGTAAGCAAGCTCTATGTGGTGGATCAAAGCCCCTCCGCGTTGCGCACTGGCATCGTTCTTCCTGAGAGCGATACCGCTTACCGAATTCTTGGAAGCGCTTCCGAGTCCGTGCAAGTCACCGATGTCTTGCGTGCTTTGCAGAGCTTGCCGCCTGGCCAAATAGTTACGGTTTGGACCGACTTGTCTGCTCCCAGCGTCTTGCCTTCTTGGGTGGAATGGGTAAACCCCATCTCAACGAATTCCGAAGAACATCTCGGGGTGCTGCTTTCGGCTCAACCGGTCGATGCCCTGCATTGGCGTGTGCATTGGGCGCTTCAAGAGTCCGTGGTTGCCTCTATTCAAAGTGGCGCGTGGGATTCTGGCCCGCTTAATGGAACGGAAGGTTCGTTACTCGTACCGGTTTCCGATTTGCCTCAAGAACTTGTTCTGGCCGTAAATGGAAAACCGATGTCGACTGATTTTGTGGGCGGAAGATTGGCCTTAACTAAGGTGGAATTTCAGATACCCGCCAACGCAAATACTGCCTGGAGCGATGCCATTCTTGCAGCTTGGCCGAGTGCCAAACTATCCATTGGAGCAGAAGGCGATTTGGTTCTTAATGGCCAAACTGCCGCCCTCTCTGCCTTTTTGGCACAACTTCCATGGGAACGTGAACCGCTTCCAGAAGAGTTTGCCGTATTTGCAAAAACGCTGCGCGACGCGATTCAAGTGCAATATGCACCGCGCGATGCGCGGGAATTTTTGCCTCAGCCACCAGTTACCGTTCAGGCCTATGCTTTTTCTTCCGAGAAGGAATCAGGTAGAAAAAATCTACCTGATTGGATTCGCATGGTTGGGTGGCTCGGCCTGATTTGTGTTGCCTTTGCATGGTTTTTAATGCCGCGCGAAGACCAGCCAAGCTATTCCGAGGTGTAACCTAATTCGGCCAAGGTTGCAGCATCTACGGAGTTGAGCTCCACACCCGCTTCCATTTCACGGCCGATTAAGTACAGACGCCACCAACGGTCGGCCCAGGATTCCAGGCGTGCAGTAAGCGCCGTAACCTCTGTTTCGGCAAGTGGGTTTTGCTCCAAGGGATCTGCGCGTAAATCAAACATTCCGAAGGGGCTAAAGCTTTCGTCTTCTTCTTCCAAGTCATAAATGATCTTGCGACCTTCGCCGTAAACCGCAACGCGTTGCAAGGGTGCGAAATGACTTAAACTCCGTGATGGACCTTCTTCGGCCATTAGATGCCCGAGTGTGCGATCTAAGCCCGCGTGTAAATCTTGACTACGGCCCAAACCCTCTAATCCTGCCGCAGCGGTGAAGGTTGATGCTAAGTCGATCAGACTGACATCTTCATCCACCACACCTCGCGGGGAAGCATTTCCCCAAGTGATGAGAGGTACATGCAGGGTTTCTTGCCACAACTCACGGCCGTGGGCCAAAATGTTGTGCTCTCCAAACCCCTCGCCGTGGTCGCCGGTAATCACGACTAACAGTTCACGGCCCTGCGCATCGCTCACTTCTTGCAGATGCTCAAGTAGTGCAGGAATCTGTTGGTCTACGAAGGCAATCTCCGCGTCATATCGATCCATGAGTGCGCCGATTTCTTCTGCCACGTCATCGCCTCGGTCTATTTCGACTTGCAGTTTGTCGAAGCGGTTTTGGAAGGCCAAGTTGCTCATGCGACGTTTGAAGCGTCCTGGGTCGTGCTCTAAGAAACGATCCATGGCATCGCCGGGAGCTTGGTAGGGAGTGTGCACATCCATGTAGTTGGCGAATAAGAAGAAAGGGGCCTCCTTCTCAGCCATACGATCCACCAGCGCAATGGCATTCTTGGTGGTCGAGTCGCCATCGATGCTGTGCGGACGGGTGTAGTGCCCAAAGGCGTGGTTCATATCTGAGTTGCGACGTCCACTGGCTCCATAAGTAAGGCCAACACCACTAGAGTCGGCGAGCAAGCGTGCGGAGCGTCCCATGGCGTTCGCAAGCACTAGAGAGTCATCGTAGATATCAAAGCCTCGGTCGAAACCATTGCGGCTGCGCAACACAAAGTTAGAGGTTAAGCCTGCCGTGCTGTAACCGGCATCGGCTAAAACTCCTTGCACGGTTGGCATGCGAGTTGGCATGCCAGACACGGCGCTCATTAAGCCGTGCTCGGAAGGCAGCATGCCGGTGAACATGGTGGCGTGCGATGGACCAGTGTGATTCGCCACGGAATTGGCATAGCGATAAAGCATGCCCTCTGATGCAATGCGGTCCAAGTTCGGAGAGGTTGGGCGATCATAGCCATAGCAACCCAAGTGATCGGCACGTAGCGTATCCAAAACAATGAGCACCAGGTTTGGGGCATTGGCAGGTGCAACGGTTGCAGTTTGGTCCGGAAGCGAACCCATGTTTGGGGGTGGACCGGCGACTAGGAAGGTTGCTGCCAACATCAAGATGGCAATCACACCACTTAGCGCAGAAGCTTTATGGAATCCGAAACTCCAAGTTGGTTTGCGTACTCCAAGGAAAAGCAGACCCAGTAAAAGCAATGCGTAGCCTACTTTCAGCACCATGGCGGCAGGTAAGAAGCGGTAAGCCAACTCGGGAGCCACTACAACCCAAAGACCTAGAAGGAAACCAAGACTCGCAACGTTTGCGGTCTCTTTGCCGCGCAGAAGAAAGCCCAAAAGCACAGCCGCGAGCATGCCTATAGGCAAACTCAAGACCTGCATGACGCCAACACAATGTAGCCATGACAAGTCCTCTGGGTTTTGTGCAAAAATGAAACTGCCAAGCAATAAGCAAGCCAGTAAAGTGCCCCCAAGCAAAGGGAGAATGGGACGCAACCAAGAGAGAGTGTTCATGCTTTTGCGGGATTGAGTGGGGAGCGGCCGAAGAAACGGAGGATGCCGAGCAGCGCAATGACGCTAATGCCAAGGCAGATGTAAGGACTAACATTCCATAACGCAACTGGCACGTATGCCAAGGTGATGGCCACCCCAGCGGTCATTAGAGCGTATGGCGCCTGCGTGCGCACGTGTTCGATGTGCTGACAGCGCGAGGCGGTGGAACTCAACACGGTAGTGTCGGAGATGGGGGAACAATGGTCTCCAAAAATGGCTCCTTCCAAAACGGCACCGATTGAAAGAACCAATAACGTATGTCCGCCGAGACTTGATTGTTCTCCGAGCTGGTAAGCCAGGAGCACCACATTGGGTTGCAGGATAGCCATGGTAGTCCAAGAACTGCCTGTGGCGAAGGCTACAAAGCATGCCGTGATGAACAAAATGATGGGCAACCATTGCGGTGACATTAAGTCTTGGAACATGGCGACCAGGTAATTTGCAGTTCCAACTTCTACGCAGATGGCGCCAATCGACCAGGCCAAAATCAACACCATGACCGCGTCTTTGAATAAAACTTTGACTCCTTTACTCGCTGTGGAAATGGTTTCACCTACCGTGAGTAAGCGTTGTCCGACCGCAAGTAGGGCCGCAAGCGTGAAGGCAGATAGTGAACCTACAAAAATCGCCTTAGTGCTGTCAGAAGCCCCGAGCACCTGACGTAACCAAAGAAAGCCTCCCTCGGTGCGCGCAAGAATGGAATCGGTATCGCCCTCATCAGCGGCTATGTTCACGGCGGAGGCTCCAAATAGATAAATCAAAAGAGCTGTGCCGAAAATCATAGTGCACAAAGGAAGCAATCCATTGCGCGCAAGAGCTCGAACGCTTGGTTTTGCCTCCATTCGCTCATCATCGATTGCAGAACTGTCAACTGCATCGCCATCGCTGCCTCGGGCGGAACGTTCGGCTTTCAGCATGGGGCCGAAATCGCGTTGCATCCAAACAACCAGGCCAACCAAAAAGATCGCAAGTAGGCAGTAAAAGCGATATGGAATAGTTTCGAGGAATAGGGCATAGCCCTCAGACTCTTTCATGCCCACGGTTGGGAGTTGCGGTGCAAAGGTGCTGATTTGATAAGCAACCCAAGTGCTGAGGACGGCAACGCCAGCCACAGGAGCTGCGGTGCTGTCCACAATGTAGGCCAATTTCGCGCGACTAATTTTTTGCTTATCAAACAGGGGGCCGCAAGAGTTTCCAACCACAATCGTGTTGGCGTAATCATCGAAGAAAATTCCTAAACCCAAAAAGTAGGCGACCGCTTGCACACTGCGTGAGCCTTTTGCAAAACGCACTAAGGAATTCACCATGCCATCAATGCCGCCCATGCGGGTGATCACCGCGACAGTCGAAGACAGCAGGATTACAAAGCCAAGAATGTATAAATGAAAGGCGTCATTGAGAATGTCATGCCACAGGATTTGCCCAAAGATCAAAGTCAAGAACGCACTCAATCCTCCAGTACCCTTTACTGCAATCACTCCACCGACTAAAACTCCGAGACCTAAAGATAAAATCGTACGCCGTGTCAGGAAGGCGAGCAGAATGGCCAGGAGTGGAGGGATCAGGGCAAGCTTGGAACCCATGCGTGAACTGGCAATTTCTTCACCATGGCGAGTTAACCGCATGATGCCCTGTTCGCCTTCTACAAAAACATGCACGGCTTCCGCATCGAGATTGCCCCTCTGAATAGTGAAAGTTCCGAGCACGGCATCGTGGGTAAGAGGCACCGCAATGTCCAGCCGAGTGGCGGCGCGTAAAGCTGAAGATTGTTCCTCGGCGCGATCCGCCTCTGGGGAAGCCCAATGCACCACTAAGGGGCCATCTTCCGGTAAATCGAGGCCAGCAAGAAGCGCCTGGACAGCCTGCGCCTCCAACTGCACGGCATCGGCCTGAAGCAGGAAAAGGGGGAGGCACAGCAGGGCGAAGGCAGCGCTAAAGAGGAGACGTGCACGCATTGGTGTCTAATCTTAGACGTTCGGAGGTCTTCGCTGGAGCCTGGATGGCGAGAACGGTATCCTAAGGCTCGCAACTTTGCGCATCGCACCATGGAACTCATCCTTCTTGTCCTCGTTCTCCTGCTTCTTGGAGCCGCATCCGCCTTGATTTGGCGTGTGCATGGCCGCATGGCTGGCATGGAAGAGCGATTGAAGGAGCTGAGCGCGCTGGCGTTCTTGCCCGACCGGGTACAGGCCTTGGCGAAAGAGTTAGAGGCTTTGGCCGTGGACGATGTTCACGCCGAGTTGGAACAACTGCACCAAGATTTGGTCCGCCTGGAAGATGTAATTGCTGTTCCTGTGGCTGC
The DNA here is from genome assembly GCA_027623295.1 of Planctomycetota bacterium. Classification (GTDB taxonomy): domain Bacteria; phylum Planctomycetota; class UBA1135; order UBA1135; family UBA1135. The sequence goes on along the minus strand of JAQBXR010000002.1, from coordinate 139,335 downwards.
TCCGGTGGAACCACCTTCTCGCATTCAAATGGTGCGCGCTTTAGTGACCCGCTTTTTGCGTGAAGAAGGTTTTTTGTCGGTGGTCATTGAAAGTGAAGATGCAGCGCTGGATGAGAACCCAGTTTTTGTTTCAATTCATGCAGTGCGTAAAGGTGTTTTGGTCCAAGGCACGGTAGAGGTGGTCGATGATCACATTGCCGCAGTAAGTCTTGATCCTTCCTACTCGACGTTTCCTTAATAACCGTGGTTCGCGTAATAGATCTGAAATCCCACGACGGTGAAGCCGTCACTCTCAAAGGCTGGCTCTACAACAAGCGCGGGAAAGGCAAAATGCTATTCCTGCTGTTGCGAGATGGCAGCGGTATCTGCCAATGCCTAGTCATGAAGAATGGCGTTTCGGAAGAAGCGTTCGAAGCGGCTAAGGGATTGACTCAAGAGTCGTCCATTATCATTCATGGCACGGCCAAGGTCGATGAACGCGCGCCAGGTGGGGCAGAGGTCGTCGTCAATGAGTTGGAAGTCGTGCAGGTTGCAGAGCCCTATCCAATCACGCCGAAGGAGCATGGTTCTGGATTCCTCATGGACCATCGCCACCTTTGGCTGCGCAGTAAGCGTCAAATGGCTATTTTGCGCATTCGCAGCCGCATCATTAAGTCCTTCCGCGATTACTTGGATAACGATGGCTTCTTCTGCGTAGATTCACCGATCTTTACTCCGAACGCGTGTGAGGGGACATCGACCTTGTTTGAAACCAAGTACTTCGATGAGACCGCTTATCTCACTCAGTCTGGTCAACTTTACGCCGAAGCTAGTGCAATGGCCTTGGGCAAGGTTTATTGTTTTGGCCCAACCTTCCGTGCGGAAAAATCTAAAACGCGTCGTCACTTAACCGAGTTTTGGATGCTTGAGCCAGAGATGGCTTACGCAGACCTAACCGACGTTTGCGATGTTGCCGAGAACATGTTGCGTTACACCTTGCAGCAAGTGCTTGAACACAACATGACCGACCTGGAAGATCTCGAACGCGATCCAGAACTGTTGCGTTCCTGGGATCGTGAATTCCCGCGGTTAACTTACGACGAGGCCGCTGTTCAACTCATGCAGTGGCAAAAGGAAGGGAAGTACGAATCCAACTTTAAGCCCGGCGATGACCTTGGCGCTCCCGATGAAACTATGTTGGGCGAACACTATGGCTGTGCCGTCATGGTGACCCATTGGCCAGCAGAAATCAAAGCCTTCTACATGAAGCAGGATGGAGAGGGTCACGCCTTAGGTGTGGACATTATTGCTCCAACTGCTGGAGAGATTGTTGGAGGAGCGGTGCGTGAGGAAGATGCACAAGTCCTACTCGATCGCATTCACGCTCACGAGCTTCCGGAAGAAGCCTTTCAGTGGTACCTGGATTTGCGCAAATATGGAAGCGTTCCCCACGGTGGCTTCGGCATTGGCTTGGAGCGCACCGTTTCCTGGATGACCGGGGTGGAACATGTACGCGAGTGCATTCCGTTTCCTCGCACCATGACTCGCTTGATGCCTTAGGCTTAGCGAGTATCGATTACGGCCTTTTTCGGATTTGGCTCCGGAGAGGCCGTTTTTTAATGCAATTTGGTAAAAAGATACTGAAAAAGGCTGTTTAAGGAGTGCTAGAACGAAAAGAAATCGATTTTCGCCCCCGTGACCTTGAGTTTTCCTAGTAAAGTCATTCATGGGCCGCCGTCAAGGTGGATTCCATAAGCATAACAGATTCTTCCTGTTAATTCCCATCTCCCCAATCCCTAAAGAGAACCATTCGATGAAAATTTTGACTTCCCTTGCCGTCATGGCATTCGCTGGTAGCCTTAGTGCCCAGACAACTTACCTCTCGGAAGACTTCAACTCTGGTGTAGTACCACCTGCGGGTTGGACTGTCGTAAACAACAACGCCAACCCTCTCTCCCCAGGCTGGATTTCCTCCGGAAACCGCGCATGGCACGAAGATGAAGCTGGTGGCGTTGGCCAGACTGATAACACTTTGATTTCCCCAGCAATGGACCTCACTGCTGCAACTGCCGCTTTCCTTCACTTTGATGGTGAGACCAACTGGGCTAACTATCTGGCTAACCACCCAAATAGCTTTGGAAATGGTATTTCCAACATGGAAGTTTCCACTGATGGTGGTGCCACTTGGACCGTCATTTGGACGGACACCTCTTTGGTCAGTGGTGACACCTACTCCCCGACTTTAGACCTTGCCGCATTCTTGGGTAACGCAAGCGTTCAGATTGGCGCTCACTTCAGCGGCGACTACGCTCAAGAGTGGTGGATTGATAACGTAGTGGTTGACGATAACTCCGGTGCTGGTGGTTTGGTTTACTCCATTACCAACCTCGTTGCTGGTCAGACTGCAACCTTCGCAGTTTCTGGTGCAACCGCTGGTGGTACCGTAATTCTTGGTTACTCCCTATCTGGCGCTGGTCCTACCAACACCCAGTTTGGTTCGGCAGACATGAGTCTTCCAATCTCTACCTTGGCAACCTTGACCGCAAACGGTTCTGGTAACGCTTCCTTCGCTCCTGTCGTCCCTGGTGGCGCTGCAGGTGCAACCCTGTACACCCAAGGCTTGGATCTTGCTTCGCGTACCTTGACTAACTCGCTTGCCGAGTTGGTTCTGTAAGAGAAGTTTTCTTCTCACCTTTGTGGTCTCTCTTCACGGAGAGGCCGCAATTTTTTTTTGTCCTGCAGACTAGGTGTGGCTGGTTCCTGATGGTTGGCCGCTTTTAATTATTGGTTTAACAAGGCGTGAGCGAGGGCAGCATGTGCGCCTTTTTTATCGACCAGCAGAAGAAGCTTGCTCCACGGTTCTGATTGTTGGGTTGCCTTAGGCACACTCGCTTTCGGAAGTTGCAAGATGTGTTGCTCAAGGGCGACTAACTGAACAAGCTGTAAACGCCAAGCTGCATTTGGCTCGAAGTCAGTGCTTCCGAGTTCATGCCTTCGCAAAAGGTCCTGAATCGAAAGTAACAGAATGCGTTTGGGGAGTTCATAGCGCCCACCTCGTTCCCAATCGGCGCCAGGCGCAACGACATCTTCTGCCGTGCCAGTGCGCAGGACAGAACGCACTAAGGGCCAAACTTGGGTTTGGTCAGCATCGAGGAGGCGGGCGAGGGCGGTGGCGCGTACCGGAAGGCTCCGTTGCGCGTCGGTTGCCATCCAGGCGAGCATTGGAAGGACCTCAGAGGGGACGCTTGCGGGGGCCAAGAGACATGCGACGGTTTGTGCCTCATCCAGTTCCAAAGCAGCGCGGCGCCAGAAGGCGAAGGCGAGGGGGGATTCGCCTGAGCAGCCCGCCCCAAGGATGGCGCTTAGGCGGACTTCGGCTTGGCTGCCACCGTGCAGGAAACCGGCGAGGGTCGCGTTGTGGCTATCTCTCTTAGGTGCAAGTGCGGTCAGGCCAGCGCTCGGCCAAGTTTCAGCCGTTGCAAACTCTTGAATGGTGTTTTGATACACCGCATCGGGTGCGGCCTCGAAAGTGGGTGCGGGCGGGAGCAGAGTCGCAATCTGCAGGAGGAGAGCCAAAACCATGGAAGCAGGATATCAGCGTGTCGATGGCGATGGCTTCCGTCCTCCGGGCGAAATGATAGTTACATCACTCGCACTTTTATTTGCACTGCAAGGTCAACCGCCAGCAATGCAAGCTTTAGCCTCCACCAGCGCCGATTCTCGTTTGCCGCAAGACACGATTTGTCGTGACGAAGCCATTCTGCGTCGCTCCGACTCAGATGTATGGAGCCGTGTTTTTGCACCGCAACAAACTTGGATGAGTCATTTGGGGGACATGGATGGCGATGGCCTCTTTGATTTACCCGACGGTATAGATGCGCTCTCGTATCAACCCAACATTGCGGGAAATGCTCCGGGGATTTTTGATCTAGTCTTTTCTTCGGATCGTGATTTTCAAGGGTTTGCAGATGGCGACATCCTCCGCTTGTCCCGTTTCGGCGGCATCGAGATTGTTAACAGCGAAGGTGCGTTAAACTCGGCGCTTCTTCCAGTAAGTGGAAGCCTGGACATTGATGGACTAGCCATCGTTTCGGATAACGTTTACCTCGTTACCTTTAAAGACAGCCTGAATGGAACGGTAGTGGGCGATGTCCTCGACGGCGATATTCTGCGCTGGGATGTCACCACCCAAACCATCACACGTTTTGCCGATGAAGCGCAAGTACAGGCATGGGTGGATCACGCCACTGGTTCCACAACCTCCATTGGAGATGTTAAGTCGCTTTCTTTTCACCCAGTGAGTGGAGATCTTCTGTTTACGGTCCAATCTCCAAGTGCCGTGGACGCCACCGTTTTCTCCGCAAGTCAGCAGGGAGAAATTCTCATCGGGTGGGAAGAGGGTGACTGGGATTTCCAAATCTCAACGGAAATCGATGCCTTGTGCATGATTCCAGAAGAGTTGGAACAGCCCATCATCCTTTCCGCCGATGTGAACTACCTCCACCCCGGTGAGCCTTTTCAGTTGCGCATGCGGCACGCAACGCCAGGTGTGCGCCTCAGCGGCATGGCTGGGCCTAATTACCAAATCGTGGACTCCACGCTTGGTGGTGTGGGTTATACGGTCATGGATTTTAACTCCAGGCCGCTGCATCGTTGGCCGGCACAGAGCGCCAACCAACTCTATGCCGATGCCAGCGGCACTGCCGACTTCCAAACCCAAGCCCCTAATCTCCCTGTGGGCATGCTGTCTGCGACCCTTTGGTATCAAGTTTATGCTCACGGAGAAGGTTGGAGCACTCCCTTGGTTTTCCTTGTGGAGTAATTGCCTCATTAGCAGCTATGCTGGGTGGAGAGAGCAACATGCTTCTTTCCACCTTCGCCCTTTTCCTGCTTCCTTGTATGCAGGCTCCAACGCCTGCATTACAGCGTGCGTTGATCTCCGACGATGCCGTGGCGCGTTTTGAGGCTGCTCGTGAAATAGCCACTGGGGATGAACGCACCCAGAGCTGGATCCTGGAGGAAGAGGAAAAAGGTACTGCCCAATATCAACGTGCCATTTTGTTAGCGGCGAGCCTCATGGGCACCGAAAAGACCTTTGCCATGGTTGAACGTGCCTCCAAGCGTGGTCGCAAGGCGGACCCCAACCGGGCATTTGCTCTTTTGCTTTACGGTTCTTTTCATCCCGATGCTGGAATTGAAGCGAGCCGGGATTGGGATCGTTGTGTCACATCTTTTGAGCAAGCGTGCTTGCTGTCAGGATTGCTGTCGCGTCCGGAGAGACTTGTGGTTGCGCCCTGGCCAAGTCTGATCACTAGCGAGAAAGATGCAGCCCTGATTGGGGTGCTAGACGTCGCGCTGCGCCTTACCGGAAGTAAAGCGTTGGGCAATCATGCGCTTTCAGAAGCTGCGGTCATGTTGACCTCTGTAAATCCACGCCTGGACCCTTTGCCCGCAGGGCTTTTTGAACAGCAAAAGCAAGCAAGTTACCCTGATATGTGGCGCCTCACCGCTCGGCGTACTCCAGAGCGTTCTCTGGAAGATTTGCAAAATCAAGCTTTGGTTGACGAGCATATTGGGTTGGTGCTTTGCCTTTTTGAGGTGCAAGGAAAGCATCGCCAGGCTTTGTTTCACCATGATCGGTCCCGGGCGATGGGTCCCACCGAACAGGCTTGGTTGTGGGGGGCAGCAGGAGAACTTGGCTTGGAAATACCAGGACCAACTAAGCCCACCTTAGAGCTTCACCAGGTGGCCGGCGTTCTAGGCTTGGCACAACAGAATTTGAAGAAGGCTAAGGAGATTGCACAGTCTTACTCCAAAGTCGCTGGTCGGGCATTTTCCTTAAACGCATCTTTCACAACTCGTTGGACTGCTGGAACCATTTTGGCGTTAAGTGGAATGGAAGCTGACCGTTTGCTTTTGCAGCAGGCTTTTGAAAAAGCGAGTGGAGTGGAGCGCCAACGCCTCAACCCAATCTGGAAATTCGCCAACCACGGTTTTGAAGACGAAACGCTGCGCAGCTACTGGCTCCGCCATTGGATTCGAGATTTAGGGGGCAGTTGGATTGGTTACCTTGATGCGGAGGGGCGGCGTTGGACGGCTTATCTATTGCTCGGTGGTAGCACCGAGGCTAAGAACCGTGAGCCCCTTTCAGTGGCGTATCCAGAACTCGAAGTCTTGCCAAAAGACTATGCCGTGGATCATGTGCTTTATCGAGACCTTGCTGAGTTCTTGCTTAGTGACGAATATCGCTGGAATCAGTAATTCTTTGCAAATAACCACGGCGGCTTGCCGTCTTGCAGGATACAGTTCAGTGGTTCCCCTGTTTTCATATGAAGGTCCCCCCGAATCTTTCTTTGGTCGCCTTTTTAGGGCTTTCCCTTTTTGGCGTCAGCAACGCCAACGCGCAATCCGTTGCGCTCCAAGATGATGGTCAATTGAGAGGCCCTGTGCTCTCTGGTGGAGGCCAAGTCAACCTGGGTACTGGCTGCACCGATACCTGGCTTACCACCCACTATATGGCAGGCAACGGTTCTGGCGGAAACATGTTCAACATTACGCCAAACTTAGACCTTACGATTGAGTGTTTAGATCTCCACATCTCTACCGTGGGCGCTAACGTCGATGTCAATCTTTGGTACAAAATTGGGACCTGTGTTGGCTTTGAAGGAAACTCTGCAGCCTGGACTTTATTGGGCAACTCGAATGGTATTTCTGCCGGCGCAGGTCAGCCGACCAATGTGAGCTTTGCTGGAAACGACGTGGTGTTTGAGGCTGGAGTGGAATACGGCATCTTTGTGGATGTCCCCACAGGATCTGTTTCCTATACCAATGGTGGACCAACCATTTTCTCCAATAGTGATTTGACCCTAGAAACCTTCTTTGGTAAATCAGGTTGGCTAAGTACCTTTTCTTTCCGTGAATGGAATGGCACTCTTTATTATGAACCAGGTGCGCCATCAATTGCGATTAGCGGACTTTTTGCTGGCTCGTTTGGCACCTTCGAAATGTTTAACTTAGGTGAAGACACGGGCGGCCATTTTGCCTTGTCAATTGCCGGGTTTGGAACCACCCCTACCGTTTTCGGTGACCTGGGGCTCGCCAGTCCCGTCTTTGTCATTCCACCACATCCGCTCATCCCAGATGCTGCTGGCACCATTTCTTTAACCATTACTTTGCCACCCAACAGTTTGGGCCGCACCATTTATGTGCAAGGTATTGAGTTGGACGGTCCAACGGCTCAAATGACGGAACCAATTTTTGGCGTGGTGCAATAGGTACTGCGCGGAACTTTAAAAAAAAGACTCAAGGAGTTCTAGTTGCTCACGAGTGTCCACGTCCAAGAATGGACCTGGGTCGCCACGTCGCACAAGGTTGAGCACGGCATCGGGGGTGTCGCGTAAGAGTTGGCGCAGTGGCTGGTCTGCATGAAAGGCGCGTAGTTTGGAAACATGCTCGGCGCCGAGCAGAAGTGGATGACCACCTTTGCCTCCTGGCGTGGTTAAGCGTGCCAGAACCGAATCCGGAGCATCGCACTTATGCCATCCATGAATGAGCTGATGCACCGCATCGGAGCTGAGAAGGGGAATATCACAGGAATGGATCATGACGGCATCAGGTTCGTTGATGGCTTCAAGACCGCAAAGCACACTGCCAGTGCGACCGGCATCGGGAGATGGGTTGATGACTAGGTTTGCGCGATCCCAAGACATGCGTTGCTCCAATTTTTCGACATCTTGCCCGCGCACGATGACGTGCACGGATCTACATCCGCCGGTGAACAGGGCATCGACTAATCTTGGGAGCATCCAGGTGCCATTCAATTCCAGGAAGGCTTTGGGTAAACCAAGGCGTCGTCCTGAACCTGCCGCTAAAAGGATGGCATCGACCGGGTAAGTGGAACCTGGCATCGTTAGGCGAACGCGGCCAGAGATTGCTCAAGGGCATCTTGTACGCGCGCAAAATCTTCTGCGCTGGCCTCGATGGGTGGACTCAGTCGTAGCAGTCCATCTTCCGCGCCAACCGATGGCAGGACTTGAGTGGTACACATGGATCCAGCACGCACCATAACCCCAAGTTGTGCCATGAACTGAGCCATCATTTCAGGTGGGAAATCTTTGGGCTTCAAGGCCAGAATGGGTAAGCGAAGTGACCAATCACAAGGCTCCTTGGGCAGCACTTCAAGGCCAGGTTGTTTTCGGCACCAGGTTTCTAGCTTTTTGAGTTTGGCGCGAATCGAGGACAAGTCTTGCGGATGCACGGCCAGCCAATCCAATGCGGCGGCCATGGCAAACATGCCAGGGTAATTGGAGGTTCCAGCCTCTAAGCTGCCCGGCAATTCGAGAGGCATTTCAAGTAGGGTACTTTCAGTGCCAGTACCACCTTGAATCATGGGTTTCGGGTTTTGATTCTTACCCACAAACATGAGTCCGATGCCCCGTGCTGCGTGCAAACCTTTATGTCCAGCAATCGCTGCATAGGCCACACCAAGAGAATCTAAATCGATCGGCACTTGCCCACCTCCTTGGGACATATCCAGAATCACCGATACACCTGCTTTTTGCGCCATTGCGCATGCCTCCACATAAGGTTGCACGATCCCCATAGTGTTACTTGCAACACAAAGCGTTAACCAACTCGCTTTACCCGAGGATAGGGCCTTGCCCAGTTTTAGTAAGTCCAGCCGCCCGTCTGCGCAGAACGGAATGATCTCAAACGTCACGCCGCGGCATTTGGCATGATGCAATGGGCGCAGCATGGAATTATGTTCTGCCGCCGACGCTAGAACATGTGCGCCATCTTCAATACCTTGGTGAACCGCAAAGTTGAGTCCATAAGTTGCACCTGATGTGAAAATGACTCGCTCCGGAAAGGAGAAGCCAAAAATTTCCGCAGCGCGAACACGGGCGGCAAAAATGCGTTCCTTGGTGGAGGGGCCTTGGGCGCCGCGATCCGCCGGAAGTGCATGAAGCCCTTCGACTAAAGCTTTTTCAACACCAGGAAAGGGGTCGGCGCTGGTGGCGGCTCGATTCCAGTTTAGGGATGGTAACACCCCCAAAGTTTAGCAGCCCACGGTGCGTGCTAAAACCGCTCGTGCGCGTGCCGGATCTTCGGTTCCCCGGACCAGGGAGCGGCCATCGACAAAATGGATGACATCTAGATCATCCACGTGGAAGCGCAGGAAGGCCCCGGCCAGTTTTATGTCCTGCACCGTGCCCTCAAGGCGAGAGGCTAGAGCGGGTAAATCACTGGCGTGTCCTGGACTTGGCACTTGCACGGCGCCGCCCGCACAAATGACTTGCGCCGCCAAAGTCCCGCGTCCGCCAGAAAGCCAGGGATGTTCGCCTTTGCCGCAACATAGACAAGCTTCTTCTCGTTTGGCATATATGGCATGATGGGTGCCTTGCCAGACATCTAGGTAGCGATAGCCTGCGTGCACTTCCTCAGCTTTACCGACCAAGATTTTTATGGCTTCGGCAGCAGCCCAACCCGCGATTACGGAAACGGCAGGGCCAAGCACACCGGCGGATCGGCAAGTGGGAGACTCGGCGGCATCGGGTGGCTCGGGCCATGTGCAACGTAAACAGGCACCTCCGGGAACGATGGCGCCCAGCATTCCGTAGGTCCCGACAACCCCTGCATAAACAAAGGCGACTTGTTTGGCGACTGCATAGTCATTCAACAAATACCGAGTGGCGAAGTTGTCGGTGCCATCCAGAATCAAATCCACGCCGGCCAAAACGCCCTGAATATTTTCTGCCGTGAGATCGATTGCATGGATATCAAGGCCAACTTCAGGATTCACCGCAGCCAGGCGCTGTTCCGCCGCAACAGCCTTGGGTAAACCTAAGCGAGCATCTTCCTCGGTATATAAGGTCTGCCGTTGAAGATTGGAGGCTTCCACAATATCGCGATCAATCAGCAGCAAACGGCCGACCCCGGCGCGGGCCAATAAATCCGATCCGACCGAGCCTAAAGCTCCAAGGCCGATGATGGCTACGGTCCGGTCCCGAAGGGCCTTTTGCCCCGACGCCCCGATTTGGGGTAGACGCTCTTGGCGTGCATAGCGGGAGTCTTCCATCTGGTCCACTTGGTGCGAGAGGGGGGACTTGAACCCCCACGTCCTAAGACACTAGATCCTAAATCTAGCGCGTCTGCCAATTCCGCCACTCTCGCAAGTGAAGTTTGCTGGGGTGGATAACGGGGCTCGAACCCGCGACCTTCGGTACCACAAACCGATGCTCTAACCAACTGAGCTACATCCACCATTCAGCAAGCCGAAGAGTTTAGCTGCCCTGGCAGCGCTTGAAAAGACTTAGTCGACCAGGATTTCATCGCCGTGAGCGGCTACGAACTCTCGAAACAGCCCGGAAAGGCGTGCAGTCATGGCTCCCGGCTTGCCATCGCCAATCGAGCGGCCATCCAGCTCGACGACTGCTGCTAGTTCCCCCATGGTTCCGGTGCAGAACATTTCGTCTGCAGCGAAGAATTGGGTGCGCGAAAGGTCGGCGACGGTGGCCGAAATCCCGTGCTGTCCACACAACTTGAGCACCGAATCTCGCGTGACACCTTCAGGGCAGGCCTTGGTGAATGGAGTGAATAGGGCGCCATCTTTCACTAGGAAGACATGGGTGGCATTGGTCTCTGCGACGAAGCCTTGCGCATCGAGCATAAGAGCATCGTCGGCACCCGCTTGGTTGGCTTCGAGTTTTGCCATGATGGATTGAATTAGGTTGGCGTGGTGGATTTTTGGATCCATCATGTCCGGCGCAAACCGACGCACGCTGCTGGTGATCAAGCGCAATCCACCTCGGTCATAAACTGGGGCTTTCCATTCCGCCAAGACAATCAAAGTGGGGCCGTCCTGATTGAGGCGTGGATCCATACCTGACGTCACTTTTTTTCCGCGACTTAAAGTCAGCCGAATATGGCAGCCATCGCGCATGGAGTTGGCCTCTAGAGTCCGCTTGATTTCCAGTTTGATGGCATCGCGCGTAGGGACTTCTTGAAAGGCAAGAGCTTTGGCAGAATGAAACAAGCGGTCAATATGAGTATCTAACCGGAAAATGCGCCCTTCATAAACTCGCAAACCTTCCCACACGGCATCGCCACCTTGTACTGCGGAATCAAAAGGGCTGATGCCTGCAACATCGCGATGTAACAACTCGCCATTGATGTTAATCAAAAGGTCACGGTTGCGTTCGTCGAAGGATTGTTTCATGGCTTAAGGGAGATGGCGCGCCCGGAAGGATTCGAACCCTCGACCGTCGGATTAGAAGTCCGATGCTCTATCCAGCTGAGCTACGGGCGCGTGCGGGCAGCAGTCTAGCGTTGAGGCGGCGAAAGCCCAATCCCTAGATGCTAGACTGAGCTTGGTGACCTTTGAAAAAGAAACTCCCGTTGCCCCATGGCAGTATCTTGTTGTAGCCCTTTGCCAACTCGGCCTTGGGGCGCTCGGGCACCATTTCTATTTGGGGCAGGACTATGTGTCGCTTGGTTGGCCAGCGATGGGCATTGGCGCAGGATTTTTAGCCATTTGGGGCCTCCGCGTTTGGTGGAGTGTTTTTGCGGCTTCGCTAGTGTCGCAGTTTTTTTTCCTTCATCCCTATAGTCCAGTATCTTTTGTATTTACAGCTGGAGAAAGCGGCGAGATTCTGCTTGCGGGTTACCTTTTGACCAAGGGATTAGACTGGCGTCATGGCTTGCGAAATGTGCGCCAATTGCGCCGTGGTGCATTCGTCGGCTTAGTTGCACCCGTCCTGGGAGCTGCGCTCGGCACCTTTGCACTATGGGCAAGTCCAGAGAGTGAAAAAATACCAGGACCAGCTCACCTCGAAATTTTCTCCCAATGGTGGATGCGTTCCGCGGTCGGTTTTATGATGATTTCGCCCATAATTGGGGCCTGGAGATTGCGCCCGCGATTAGTCTTTGGCCCCAACCCGATGGAGGGCCTAATCCTTAGCATTCTGGTTTCGGGCTTGTGCTTGCTTTCTTTTAGCGAATTGCTGAATGCCTATACGGTTCCAATATGGACCGGATTATTGGCAGGTTGCCTTCTGTTGTGGTGTGGAGCTCGATGCGGTTTATTTTTGACTTCTCATCTTGCTGTTTTGGTTTTGTTGTCCGCTAGTTTTGCGGCACTAGAACAAAGCGCAATTTTTGAACGCGTGGTTTCAGGAGATTTGCGTGCTCTATGGTGGGGGGTGCTTAATGTTTGCGCTCTGGGCTCGATTACGCTCTCGGTCTTTACTGCTCGAGCGATACAATTGTCGACCAGTATTGCTGCCGCCAGAAATAGGCTTGAACTTTTGGTGCAAAACTCACCTTTGGCTTTAGTGGAATGGGATTTAGACTTTAGAATTCGGGTTTGGAGTCGCAAGGCTGGGGATATTTTCGGTTACTCAGAAGAAGAAGTTATAGGGAAGTCTGGTTTAGATTTATTGGTGCCGGTTGAAGAGCGCGTTCGTTTTTCCGACCAATGGTTTAAGCTCGTGAAAGGCCAGGACGGTGTGCGTAACACGAATCACAATCGGACAGCTTCTGGAGAAACCCTATTGTGTGATTGGTATGGTTCTCCGGTTTACGATGAACAAGGCCAAGTGGTAGGTGTCGTCGCCATGGTTGAAAATGTTACTGATCGTGAAGTTGCTGCAGAAAGTCTGTTGGCAAGTGAGCGGCGTTTTCAGACCATTGCCGAAGTCATTCCTCAGGCCGTATCGTATTACTCCACCGACTTGGAGTGTCTATATGGCAATTCAGTGTTCCTGGATTGTCATAGCTTGACTCAATCGCAGTTGCCTTTGGCTATTAGGGAAATGACTTCGCCGGAAGATTGGGAGCGAATTAGTCCAATCTTGGAAACCGTGCGTTCCGGCCGGGCAATTAGCTACCTTGAGGTCGTGGTGCTTGCAGATGGTGAAAAGCATGATTTCGATCGTGCTCTCTTACCCGACCTTGGGTCCGATGGGGTGGTTCGAGGATTTTTCTCGGTAGGCACAGATGTCACTCAGTATCGAAAAGCAGCGGCAGAGAAATTGGCTCTAGAAACTCAAGTTTTACAAACCCAAAAGCTCGAAGGACTCAGTATGTTGTCAGGCCGAATTGCGCACGAGTTCAATAACCGCCTTTTCGGAATCCTCGGGCACGCCGATATAGCGCGAAAGGATTTAGTGAAATCCCCAATGATTGCTAGTGAATCCCTCGACCGTGTTATTTCGATTGCTCGAGAGGCTTCTGAATTGTGTCGTCAACTTTTCGTTTTCTCTGGTTTTGGAACAGGTGAAAAGTTACTGACCGATGCGAAACCTTTTGTCCTGGAAATGCGCCGGCTGTTGGAATTGACCATTCCGTCCAATATTCGGTTGCGGACCCGGTTTGAAGAACATCAGGAAATGTTTCTGGCAGATCATGCCCAATTACGCCAGGCGCTTGTGAATATTGTTCAAAATGCTGCACAGGCCATCGGTAAGGATAGGGGGGAAATTGTGGTGAGTTCGCGTCTGGTATCGATCAGCCAATGCGACTTTATAGAGTCCTTCCTGGCCCATGAAAATATGGAACAGTCCCTAATTGAGATATGCATTACAGATAATGGGGAAGGTGTGCCTGAGAATGAGATCCGGCAAAATTTCGAGCCCTTCTTCACCCGCCGTCAAGGCGCCCGGGGATTGGGGTTGGCTGGCGTGCTAGGAATTATTCATGGACATAGCGGAGCCATTGCCATGGAGTCGGAGGTTGGAAAAGGAACCAGCGTAAAACTGTATTTTGTGGCTCAACAGAAGCCCTCGGAGGTCGCGGATGCAACTGGGTGCTCGCTGGAGAACCTTGCCTAAATCCGTATCGGCATGGAGCCTTTACCTACTGCGCTCTACCAAAGAGGAGCGAACTTACGTGGGAGTTACGGTAGATATGGAGCGTCGACTTAGACAGCACAACGGCGAATTGCCAGGAGGCGCTAAGGCAACCAGGAGGGGGCGCCCATGGGCTCTTGCGAGGATTTTGGGCACTTATGTTGACCGCAGCGAGGCGCAGCAGGCAGAGGCCGCTTTTAAGCGCTTGACGGGTGAGCAACGCTTGCTTGCCAAATCGGAAGATTCCCGCTAAATCAGAAGGTTTTAGCCAAATTCTCATTCCTTAGGTAACTTCCTGTTGTACCTTAGGGTGTCCCCATTCGAACCTACAGGTCCCTAACGGTTCCTCCTCGTCCACCACCTTTCAAGCATCATGTTGCAGACCCGATTCCTACTCCCTGTCGCCCTCGTTGGCGGCACATGCCTGGCCATCTTTGGTCATAACCTCCAGGCCACTCCAACCTCCGCCCTTCTCGGCGGTCCTCAGCCAGACCTAATCGTGGGTAGTATCCACCAGTTGGATGAAAACGGTACGCAGAACGGTCAAAGCGCATATAGCTTTGGTACCACTTCTTGCAATATTGGTACCGCTGACCTGGCTTGGGAATCGTGGAACCGCAACCACCCAGTCATGGGAAGCAACCTTTACCGTCTTAAGGACGGTCGCTTTGAAATGTTGGGCATGAGCTGGCTGAAGCACGGTTTCTCTGCTTTGACTCAATCGTTATGTAACACTTGCACCGGTTCTGGTGGAGATCACCTCAGCCCTGGCTGTTCGGATCCTTACAGTGCTTGGTTGAACGGTTTCCAGTCTGATTTGGCTGCACGTTCGGAAGTGAACGCCTACACCGGATTCTTCCCATATCCACCCATCATTCAGGGAAGCAACAGTGGCCCACTTGCTAAGCGCGTTATCGTCGACAACGTCGATGTTGATCCAGCGTTGAATATTGGTGCTCGTTACTTTGCTGAGTCTCAGTACGTAACCAACGATGACAGTGCTCTAACCGGGTTTGGCTTCAACAACGTAAGCTACCGCGAAGTCAGCATTAGTGGCTCCAATCCTCCTTACAACATGAGCTTCGTCGGTTCTACCGTACGCGAAGATGCAGCCATTGAAGCATGGAAGGTAGCTGATCCTTCGGTCACCATTGTTGAAATCCCGGTGCCAAACGATGGCACCATGTTCTTGGGTTACAAGGCCACTGCAGCAGCAGGTGGCGGTTGGGATTATGACTACACCCTGTACAACCGTGATTCGGACCGCAGCGCTCGCGCAATCGCAGTCCCTGTCGCTGCAGGTACGAACCTCAGTGACATTTCCTTCGCGGATCCTGAATACCACAGTGGTGAAGTTTACGTAAACACTGATTGGACCTCCTTCGATGGCCTTTATCCTGGCACCAGCCAGCGCGTTCAGGCATGGGTAGGCGGATCTTTCAATGCCAACCCAAACAACAACGCTCTGCGTTGGGGTACTTCTTACAGCTTCCACCTTCACTCTGACACTGCACCTGTTGCAGCTAAGCTTGGAGTGGTTCTGTTTAAGCCTGGTGGCGGTGGCAACCTAATCTTCGTTGCTGCAGACATTCCTCAGTAAATCAGAGCTGAGTTTTATAGGCCTGGACTTTATCGTCCAGGCCTTCTTTTTTTTGGGGGCCTAGTTCTATACGATAGGGTTGAGACTAAACCCGAATAGCCTTGAACCCTGTGAAGCAAACTCAAAAAGACTGGCAACCAGCACGTATGGCGAAACGGCGTGCCTGGGTTTTGTTGAGTGTGCAAATCCTTATTCTGCTGCACATCCTGTGGTGGATATTTTTTGGTCGCACCTTGGCTCCCTTGGAGCCCTCCGAGACCATGGCCTTCGCTAAAGAGGGCATCGTAAATCCTGGCGCCATTTTATTTGGCTTGGCCATTTTGGCGACTTTAGTTTTCGGGCGTTTCTTCTGCGGATGGGGCTGTCATTTGCTCGCGCTCCAAGACGGTTATCGTTGGATCCTGAAGCGTTTGCATATTCCAGTGCGTCCCTTCCGTCCAAGACTATTGCGCTTGGTTCCCATCGCTGCATTTGTGTACATGTTTTTGTGGCCTTTTCTCTTTCGCATTCAGAATGACATCCCGCACCCAGGGGTGACCGAAATAGAAATGACCACCACGGCTTTTTGGGCAACCTTTCCAGGGTTCTGGGAAGGCTTGCTCACATTGTTTTTAGCGGGGCTCTACGTGGTTCAGGTCATGGGGCCTAAAGCCTTTTGCACTTTTGCATGCCCCTATGGCGCGGTGCTCTCTGTTGCCGACGCTTTTGCGCCGGGAAGTATTCGGGTCAGCGATGCTTGCCGTCAATGCGGGAAATGTACTGCGGTATGTAGCTCCTCGGTACGCGTGCATGAAGAAGTGCGCGATTTCGGCATGGTGATTTCCACCGATTGCATGAAGACTATGGACTGCATCGATGCGTGTCCTAACGACGCCTTGAAGTTCTCCTTTGGCATCCCCGCAACTTTCAAGAAGCGTCGGGCGAAGGGCAAGGAATCTAAGGTAGGGTTGCCGACATGGCCTGAGGAATTCCTTCTCGTCCTCTTTTTTGCCGCTGGTTTTTTTGCCACCGAAGGACTCTATGGAAGGGTTTCCTTTTTGTTGGCCTTAGCCATTGGTATGGTGACTTCGATTTTCGCTTTGCAGTTGAAGCGAGCCTTCACTAGTGCCAACTATCGACCGGGGCCCAAGGCTTGGCGCTTGCAGAAGAAGTGGCAGCCACATGGCTTGGTCAAAGTTACGTTTCTGCTGCTTTTTATGGCGGTTATTGGTCACTCTGCATGGGTGCAACAGCATGCCAAGCAGCGCGATGTATTCTTCGCGCAGACCCTGGGTTACCGCAATGCGTGGCTTCAGGGGCAGGCCAGTCTTCCAGCTCCAAGTTTTGTTCATGAGGCATCCATCGAAGCCCTGGCCGCTACGGAACACACCGAAAAATATGGACTCTTCTTCGATCCGCGCGATAGTTTTGTCCACGCCTGGGATCGGCTCTTCCAGGGTGACGTCGATGGCTTCGAACAAGGCCTCCTGGAGGTCCTGGAACAACGGCCTGGCTTCGGAGAGGTCCTTTTCCAGTTAGGGCGTCATCAGTCGCTCATGGGCCGCTCAGAGGAGGCGGTCAAGTCTTGGGGCTTGGTGAGTCCCAAGGACCCACGCTACTTTGATGTCCGCCGCGACATGATCCTCGACCTGGATTCTCTAGGCCGCCCACAGGAAGCTGACGCTATCTACGCCGAGCTGTTGCAACGCGGCTACCCTGAGGACGCATTGCAGGGTAGAATCTTGCCCAATGAAAACGGCCTCTCCCGTTGAGAAATTCCGCAAGGATTACTGCCCGACTGACTTCGAAATCTCCGCGGTTACGCTGGATTTCAAGCTAGGTAAGGACTCTACTTTGGTGACCTCGCGGCTTGAAATCAAGCGGCGAGAAAGCGGGGGGCGCGAACCTCTGGTTCTCGATGGCGAGGACTTAGAGCTGCTCAGCTTGAAGCTTGATGGCGAGGTCCTAGATGCTTCGCAGTACAGCTATGAGGGAGACCAGTTGCGCCTTGCGGTGGTGCCTGACAGCTTTACGCTCCAGTCAGAGGTTCGTTTGCGTCCGCAAAACAACACGCAACTCTCCGGACTGTATAGCTCTGGAAAAATGTTCTGCACTCAATGTGAAGCAGAAGGCTTTCGTCGGATTACTTTCTTCCTTGATCGCCCCGACGTGATGTCGGCATTTAAAGTGCGTATTGAAGGTTCGCAGGAAGACTTTCCAATCTTATTGTCCAACGGGAATTGCATTGCATCGGGCGAAGTTGATAACGGTATGCACTACACCGTTTGGGAAGATCCATTCGTAAAGCCAAGCTATCTATTTGCATTGGTTGCTGGTGACTTAGGGTCCATTTCGGACACCTTCACCACTCAGAGTGGGCGTGAAGTTGCGTTGCATGTTTACACCGAACATGAAAACGTAAAGCAGTTAGATTTCGCAATGGAATCTTTGAAGAAGTCGATGACTTGGGACCAAGAAGTCTTCGGTTTGGAGTACGATCTCGACATCTTCAACATTGTTGCGGTTGGCGATTTCAACATGGGGGCGATGGAGAATAAGAGTCTCAATGTCTTCAACACCGCTTACGTTTTGGCGCAACCCGAAACTGCCACCGATGGCGACTATGAAGGCATCGAAAGGGTGATTGGGCACGAGTACTTCCACAACTGGACTGGAAACCGCGTCACTTGCCGCGACTGGTTTCAGCTCACTTTGAAGGAAGGACTCACGGTATTCCGCGATCAGCAGTTCAGCGCGGATATGGGTTCTGCTGCGGTGAAGCGCATTGAAGATGTACAAGGCCTGCGCGCGATCCAGTTCCGCGAGGATTCTGGCCCCATGGCGCACCCAATTCGTCCGGAGTCGTACATCGCGATGGATAACTTTTACACCTCCACGGTGTACAGTAAAGGTGCTGAAATCATTCGCATGATGCACACCTTGGTCGGTGTTGAAGGCTTCCGCAAAGGCATGGATCTTTACTTTGAACGGCATGATGGACAAGCGGTTAGCTGTGATGACTTTCGCGCTGCCATGGCCGATGCCAATCAAATCGACCTAACCCAGTTCGAGAATTGGTATCTCCAGGCGGGAACCCCAGTGGTAGAAGCTAGCGGTTCCTTTTCGCAAGCAAATGCGCGTTACACCCTGACTCTGCGTCAGTCTTGCCCGTCCACTCCAGGTCAAGCAGTCAAGCAGCCATTTCATATTCCAGTTTCGGTTGGCCTTCTCAGCCAGGACGGAAAGGAACTTGCAGCGACCCAAGTTTTGGACCTCAAGCAGGCGCAGCAAGAATTCCATTTTGACAACATCGAAGAGGCGCCCATCCCGTCCATCCTGCGCGGCTTCTCGGCACCAGTCCGTCTGGTCATGGACCAGTCCGACGAGGAGCTAGCCATCCTGCTGGCCCATGACCGCGACAGTTTTAACCGTTGGGACGCTGGCCAGCGCCTTGGAACTCGCGTATTGCTGCATATGGTTGCGGAGATTCAAGCCGGGAACACGCCAGAGGTTCCACAGCATCTCATCGATGCTCTGCAATCGGTGCTCACTGATTTGGAGTTGGACCCTGCCCTGAAGGCTTACGCATTGCGTCTGCCGGATAGTTCCACTTTAGGTGCGGAACTCGAGGTCATCGACCCAGATGCGCTTTATCAAGCTCGTAAGCATTGTGTGCAAGGCATCGCCCTGGCTCTGCGCGAGTCTTTCGAAAGCTTGTATCGCAGCCTTGAAGATCACGGACCTTACAGCTTCGATTTGCGTTCCGTAGGGCGCCGCCAGTTGCGTAATCTTTGCTTGGGATACCTCAGCAGTTTGGAGGATCAAGCTGGATTGGATTTGGCGGCCAGTCAATTCGAGGCCGCGAACAACATGACCGAGCGGATGGCCGCCTTCGTGTGTCAGGTGAACCATGATGCGACGCGGCGTGAGGCCAGTCTGCAGACCTTCCTTGACCGCTACCGGCAAGAGGCCTTAGTGGTCGATAAGTGGTTCGCAGTGCAAGCTTCTTCTTCGCACCCAGACACCTTGCAGCACGTCAAAGCTTTGTTGAATCACGAAGCATTTGACATCAAAAACCCGAACAAGGTCCGCTCTCTGGTCCGTACTTTTGCCGGCAACCAGCTGCGTTTTCACGGTGCTAATGGGGAGGGCTATCGCTTTATCGCTGACATGGTGATTCAGCTCGATGCCTTGAACCCGCAAATGGCGGCGCGGATTGCCGGAGCCTTCTCGCAGTGGCGTCGTTTCGATGACGCGCGGCAAGCCCTTATGAAGACAGAAATGGAGCGCATTGCCGCTTCCGAAGCTTTGTCGAAGGATACTGGAGAAATCATCGCTCGCAGCCTTCAAGGTTGAACTTAGAATATACAGGAAAATGCGCATTCTTCTCATCGGATCAGGAGCTAGAGAACACTCTTTGGCTTGGAAACTTTCGCAGTCTCCGAGCATCAGCTCGTTGTGGACTGCACCTGGAAACCCTGGCACCGCTAAGTACGGGGAGAATGTCGACCTGAATGTGGATAACGTTCAGGCCATTGCGGACTTTGCCGAACGCAACAAGATGGATCTTGTGGTGGTTGGCCCAGAGCAACCTTTGGTGGACGGCTTGGTCGACCTGTTAAAGGAGAAGGGAATAGCCGCCTTTGGGCCAAATCGCCAAGCTGCGGAACTCGAAGGAAGCAAAGCCTGGTGCAAAGAAGTCTTAGAGCGCCATCGAGTTCCAACCGGCGCCTTCCGTGCCTTTAAGAATGTATCACATGCCATCGCTTACCTTGATGGTGGTGCTCGTTACCCGCTGGTGGTAAAGGCATCTGGATTAGCTGCAGGAAAGGGCGTCATTATTTGCCAAGATGCTACGACGGCAAAAAACGCCGCCCGAGGCATGCTTGATGGCAACCGTTTCGGCGAGGCGGGCAGCACCATCGTGGTGGAAGAGTTTTTGGTTGGCCCCGAGGCTTCGGCCTTCTGCTTGACGGATGGGCGCACCTTCATACCTCTAGCTACCTGTCAGGACCACAAAGCCTTGCGCGACGGTAATAAAGGACCAAATACTGGCGGCATGGGAGCGATTAGCCCGAATCCAGAAATCGGCGAACGCACCCTTAGCTTGATTGAGCGTCAAGTTCTTCTTCCAACCCTGCACGGCATGGTGCGCGAAGGGCGTCCATTCCAAGGCGTTTTGTTTGCTGGTCTCATCATGACCGCGGGCGGCCCCAAGGTTCTGGAGTACAACGCTCGCTTTGGCGATCCTGAATGTGAAGTGCTTATGATGCGCTTAGATTCCGATTTGCTACCCTACCTTATGGCGTGTAGTCAAGGCAACCTGGAGGAGTTGGAAGCCCCAGATTGGGACCCGCGGCCAGCCTGTTGCGTGGTTTTGGCATCTGGTGGTTACCCCGACGCCTACCAAAAAGGCATCCGTATTACTGGCTTGGAAGAGGTCGTGGAAGGTCCAGATCTTCAAGTCTTTCACGCAGGAACCACCATGAAGGATGGGGAACTGGTCACCAATGGCGGGCGCGTGCTTGCCGTCACGGCTCGCGGCGAAAACCTAGCGGAAGCGCGGCGTCTGGCTTATGAGGCCGTCGACAAGATTCACTTTGAGGGCAAAACCTACCGCACGGATATTGGCCTCGAGGCAGAACGTGCCTTGGAGCACATGCAATGAGGCCCGAAGATGCTTTGGAGCGCTTCGAAGTTTTCTTGCGCAATAAAAAGCTGCGCATGACCCGCCCACGCCGCGACATTTTGTTATCGGCTTGGGAAACGCACTCTCACTTCACCGCCGAGGAAATGTTCTCTTGGGTGCAGCAGCGAGACTCCAACGCTGCTCGGGCAACGGTTTATCGTACCCTGAACCTGCTTGTCGAAGGCAAGTTCCTTGCTTCCATGAATAATGGGCAAGGGACACAGCTCTATGAGCATATTCTTGGCCACACGCATCATGACCACATGATTTGCCGCGGCTGCAATCGGGTGCTGGAATTCCGTTCGGAAGAAATCGAGCGCCTACAAGAGGAGATTGCCGAGCAGAATAATTTTCAACTGGTGCATCACGTCCTGCGCCTGGAAGGCTATTGCCCCAAATGCAGGACGGCTCAAAGCGAAAGCGCTTAGTTGAACTTCGCTGCAATATCTTCTGCAACGGTGCGGGCGAGTTCGGAGCGGCCGCGCAGGCGAAGTTCAGAGGCATAGACGCGCAAAGTGGTGAACTCTGGAGTGCTAGGCATAAGCAAGACCTGAACTACAACATCGGCTCTGTCTTCTTTGAACTCAATGCGCAAAGAGCCAGGCACAATGTTGAACTGCGTGGCCGAGGTGCGCGCCTGAGTGACCGTTTTCGCCACGGCAAAGGCTTCCTCTGCGGAAGTGCGAAGAATGATTTCACCGCTGTCTTGACTGTAGTCATCGTAGGTCCAGATACCGGCTACAGCGCCCACGCCAACGAGGACAGGGGCAGCGCAAGAGGCGAGGAGCAAAGCGGAAAGGGGGAAAATTGGGCGGAGTGACTTCATGGCTTGGTGTTGTTAAGCAGCCAAGATTATAGCCATGAGTGCATCCCAATCGAAGCCCTGAGTTCCAGGTTCGAGGAATTGTTGCAAACTATTCAGTTTCAATTCCTTTTGGGCGGCCATTTCCTGCCCCAAGCGACGGCTCAAGAAGGCCAGTAAAAGGGCCTCTTCCCGATTGTTCAAGGAATGCCAGGATTCCGGTGATTGCCAAATCTGATCTACCTTGGCAACGGTGCTTTCAAGCTCCACCTGCGGGAACAGTTGCTTGGCGAGAGCCTCTATCGAGGTGCCAGCTAGAAAGGGGTTCACTAAAAAGGCACATAGGGAACGGAAAGCCTGACGCCGGAGCTCTGGTCTGAGGCCAACCTCTAAATGCAGAGGGCTACTGCTGTTCAAGCAATGCGCGGCGCCTTCAATCAGATGGGTGAGGTCCAGTGGTCCCGGACTCCACATAAGAGGCAGGCGAGGGTGGAAGATGGGAATCTTCGGTGGTGCATCTAGTGCAAAAGTAGCTTGCAGGTGCCGCGGGAGTTGAGCATGAAACTGATCCCACGTTTGTTTTGGGGCAACCGTTAGGCGGCAGGATGGGGGTCCAAGGCCTAGGGTTTCCGCGAGAAACTCGCTGGCGCTTTCACATAAGTGTTCCGCAGCTTCGACGGCACTTTCTTCATCGTGATTGCTGAGGTCCTGTAAATGGTTTGCCCATAAGCCAAGGGGTGGAGTTTGTAGCCAAGCCCAGTGCTGCGCATTCATGCGGAACACATTGCAGGAGGGCATAAGCCCAGCACGTTCCCAAATCGGTTCAGGAGATTGATGGATGATGGTGGGAGATTCACCAATCTCTTGCATGCGCAAAGGCAGATGTCCGGCGGCCAAATGCCAGTCGCCGAAATGGAAAATCCCTCGGAATTGTCCTGGCTTACGATTGATGCGGGCCCAAACCTTAGCTGCAGCTTCATCGCGTCGATGTACATTGCCATCTACCCAGGTGCCTACCAAAGTGGCGCGGCGTTGGCTGAGAGCTTGCAACACAGGTGCATAGGCTTCTTGCAGGCTTTGCCCGGTAATTAGGCGGAGATCTTTGGCCCGCAGGGCTTCCCCGACGGTCAAAGTGATGCCGCGCGGGAGAAGTTCTAAGCCAAGCACGATGGCCTTGTCGTCGGGCAATTGACGAATAAGCTCGGCTAGGCCGGTGCGGGATCGGCGCAGCGGATGGAAATCAGAAACCAATGTCAGGTTCGAACGGCGGATAGCGCGGTGCATTTCCTCTAGCGTGGCCTCCTTATTGGGCTGGGCAAGAGTATCTAGCCAAGCTTGTCGATAGGACTGCAAGTGCTTCGGAGTACAGGGAACCTCCATCGACCACGCATCGCGTAGACGTCGTTCAAAGCGGGATATTTCCGCTAGGAGATTATTGCGTTTCGCTGCCACCAGTACCCTTTACGGTTAATGGTGGGAGTTAACTGAACGCTAAGCGTTCCCAGATATTATGCGAAACCTTTAGGAGGGCACGCCAGCGAGGTATGGCGCTAACATTCCGCGGAAAAACTCGATGCCCTCGGTGCCGTCGCCCCAAGCACCGCGCCCACGATCGGGCAGGTGGAGTGGTGAGAGATTGCGCTCTGGGTGGGGCATGAGACCTAAAATTCGGCCACTTTTCGAAATGAGTCCGGCGATGGCACCGCGACTGCCGGACGGGCAATCTGGCCAAGTTTCGGTTGGCTTGCCGTTTTTATCACAGTAGCGAAGGGCGACAACACCCGCTTCCGTCAGGCGCTGCACATCGGCATCACCTTGTGCAAGCACGATTTGGCCTTCTGCGTGAGCGCTTACGGCGGGCAGCACACTCCCAACCGGCAAGATATGCCCCATGGGTGCTTCCACCAGAAGGCGCGACCAGCGACATTCGAAGCGATGGCTTGCATTCCAAGTTAGAGAAATTTTGACGCCCTCAATCTGAGGTAGAAGTCCGGCTTTAACTAGAACTTGAAAACCATTGCAGACGCCAAAAATGCTGCCGCCCCGCTCGTGCAGGTCCTGCAAGGCATCGGCGAGATAGCGTTCCACTTCTAGAGCGAGCACCCGGCCAGCTCCGAGGTCATCGCCGTAAGTGAAGCCGCCAGGGATGGCGAAGACATCGCAGTCCTTAATCGCATCTGGGTTTTTAATGAGTTTCGAGACGTGCATCTCGGTGACCGTGGCGCCAGCGCTTTCAAAAGCAAAGCGAAGTTCGCGGTCGCAGTTTACGCCGGAAGTGAAGAGCTGAAGGACGCGCGGTTTCATGCCAAGATGCCGTTGGCTTGGGCGAGTTGAAGTGCGGAGATTTCCGCAAGGATTTGATCACGTTGGTCGTGGATGACCAGTTTGCCACTGGTGGTGACGTTCCCAATAGTTGCCCATGAAAGGGTGCGGAAAATCGTCGCAAAGTCTTCCAGGTTGTCGGGATGCACCTCGACCAAGAAGCGAGTTGGGTCCTCTGCAAAGAGGCGACCAAGGCTTGATGTGGCGTCGGAACAAGGCACGCGAGAGATGTCGAGTTGGATTCCAAGTTCAGGAGAACCAATCAGCATTTCGGCAGCTGCAGCAGCAAGACCACCCTCGCTGAGGTCATGGCTTGCGACCAACAAATCTGCCTGAATCGCATCGTAAACTGCGGCAAAGACACTTGGTGCCGTTTCAAAGTTCGGGCGTGGCACGCGGGAATCCGCAAGTCCCAGCAAGTCGGAGGCCACGGATGCGCCGCCATCGTCACTGCTTTGGCCGATGAGGATCAGCAAGTTGCCTTCTGCGTAAAGAGGAGTGCCTACAGTTTTTGCGCAGTCATCCACAATCGAAATCGCAGTGCACAATAAGGTGGGTGGGATGGCCTTTTCCTCGTCGCCGACGCGGTACTCATTGTTTAGCGAATCTTTGCCGCTGACAAAGGGTGCGCCATAAGCAATTGCGGCGTCGTAACAAGCTTCCGCTGCGAGAACTAAAGAGCCGAAACGATCCGGCTTGCGGCAATCTCCCCAGCAGAAGTTGTCGAGGATGGCGGTGCGGTGTGGATTGCCACCGGCAGCCACTGCGTTGCGGATGGCTTCATCAATCGCGTTCGCAGTTGCCGCATAAGGGTCGAGTTCTGCCTGACGTGGCCAGAGTCCACAGCCAAGCGCGATGCCTTGCGGAAGATCCAAGCGCGGTTTCAAGACGGTGCCATCTCCGGCGCCGTGTCCATTTGCGCCCTGATAAGGCTTCAGCACGGTCCCGCCCTGCACTTCATGATCATACTGACGCACAATCCATTCCTTCGACGCGACTGATGGATGGCCGAGTACCTTAAGGAGTAAGTCGGAGACCTCTGCGGTTTCCGGCCAGGCGGTGTCGTTTGCCGGTGCTGCTTTAGCCACGGCTTGACGCACTGGCTGGGGGACGCCGCCGTGAAGGAACTCCATAGGCATGTCGGCGACCACTTCGCCGTGCCAGCGCAACACCAAGCGTTGATGGTCTGCAAAGGTGCCAAGCACGGTGAGACTTACATCGGCGGTGGTGCAGAGTTGCTGCAGTTCCTCCAAGTTAGAAGGATCAATCGCAGCGACCATGCGCTCCTGTGCTTCGGAAATCCAAATCTCCCAGTAAGAGAGTCCCGGGTATTTCAGAGGTGCGCGATCTAGATCGACTTCGGCGCCGATGGCTTCACCCATTTCGCCAACGGCAGAACTGAAACCACCTGCACCACAGTCGGTGATCGCAGTAAACAGGTCGCGGTCGCGTGCTTGAATGAGAACATCTAGCACTTTCTTTTCGGTGATGGGATCGCCGATTTGAACGGCGGCCGAATCGACACTTTCGGAATCCTCGTGCAAGGCTTCGGAACTGAAGGTTGCGCCATGGATACCATCGCGACCAGTGAGTCCACCGAAGGCCACAATCAAGTCGCCGGGGCGTGCAGCCTTGTCCACGTACTTGCGCGGTATCTCACCTAGAGATCCAGCGAAGACTAATGGATTCGCGACATAGCCTGGGTGACGGATAATAGTGCCGGCGACCGTGGGGATACCCATGCGGTTTCCGTAATCACGGACCCCGCCGATTACGCCGTCTAGAATCCGATCCGGATGCATGACGCCAGGTGGCAAGTCCTCGTGCTTCATGTTGCTTGGTCCGACGCAAAAGACATCGATCGAAGCAAAAGGCCGTGCACCTAAACCAGTGCCAAGAATGTCACGGATGACGCCGCCGATGCCGGTACCGGCACCGCCGTAAGGATCTAGGGCGCTTGGGTGGTTATGGGTTTCCACCTTGATTGCAATGCCGATTTCCTCGGTCATTGCGATAACACCCGCATTGTCCTTGAATACGCTCCAACACCAATCTGGAGCCAGTTTCTGCGTTGCGGCAAAAACGGTTTGCTTGAGCAAGTTCTCATAGTTGCGCTCCGCAACCACGGCACCGTTTTCATCAAGCTGTTGGAATGCAACTGGGCCAGTCAAGGTCTTGTGTTTGCAATGCTCCGACCAAGTCTGCGCCATGGTTTCCAATTCGACATCGGTTGGCTCGCGGCCAACTTCCCGATACCAAGTTTGGATGGCCTGCATTTCCTCGAGGGTCAAGGCAAGTGACATACTTCCAGACACGGCTTTTAGCGCGGCATCGTCCAAGTCCAAGAGAGGGACTACGGTGCGCACACTTTGGCGTGCGGTCGGTTCTGGATGTAATCCAATTGATGCACTTCCAAGGCTCGCTTCTTCGATGGTTAAGTTTGCCAGCGCACGGCCACCTTGTTCTAGGTACAGCGCGGCGTTTACCGGTTCCAAGCAACGGTAACTACGGTAACTCTCCACTTGTCCACCATCGGGAAGATCAATGTCGAGCAAACCTAAAGCGCGCGTCGCAGTGAGAGCTTCTGGATCAGAAACACCTGCCATGCGCCGAACCAATAAAGTTTGGTCCCCTTGCTCGTCGGTTTCTTCGGGACTGAAAATCCGCGCCACCTCGTTCACAGGATCTGCGAGTAGGCGCGATACGATTTGCTCCACCTGATCTCGGTTAAGAGTACCAGGCAGCAAATAGCCGCGGCCGACCCGAAGATCGCTTTGTAAGGGGAGTCCACGGGCCGCTAAGGACTGGAGAGCGGCATTTCCGAGGGGGTCTTTGCGGCTGGGCTCCAGTTCCAGCTCGATGCGCCAGGCAGTTGAAGTCATGATTGTCTGGGTTTCCCCTGAACTGTCGGTTATTCTAAGGTGTCTCATGGCAGTCCACCACGGCTGCCTGGTGGTTTCCATGGCGAAAAAGAAGAAATTTGCTCCAGTAGGCCCTGCGGCGCTCGCATTTGAGCGTCCCATCGAAGACGTGCGTAGCCGGCTTGAAGAGTTGGAGACGCTTGCTGAGAAGACTACCCACGACCTCAGTGAAGAGCTGAGTTTTTACCGTCAGCGGCTTGAGACCCTGACCCATGAGATTTATGCAGATCTCAGCGCATGGAATCGCGTCCAGGTGGCGCGTCATCCGAATCGCCCGTTGACTTCGGATTACATTACCCATCTGTGTCAAGATTGGGTGGAGTTGCACGGAGATGGCGTTTACGGAGATGACCGGGCTATGGTGACCGGACTCGCCACCATCCGCGGTAAAAAGGTTCTCTTGGTGGGGCATCGCAAAGGGCGCGACACCAAAGATCGGCTTTCCTGTAACTTCGGTTCTGCCCACCCAGAGGGCTATCGCAAGGCTTTGCGCAAGATGAAGCTTGCGGAGCACCTTGGGTTGCCGATCGTTTGTTTAGTGAATACTCCGGGTGCCTACCCAGGTGTGGCTGCGGAAGAGCGCGGTCAGGCCCGTGCGATTGCAGAGAACATTTACGAAATGTTCGCGCTTAAGGTTCCCATTGTGGTGGTCGTCATCGGCGAAGGTGGTTCCGGTGGTGCGCTTGGTATTGGCATTGGCGATCGCGTCGGCATGATGGAAAACTCTTGGTACTCCGTGATCTCGCCAGAGGGATGCGCTTCCATTCTGTGGCGTTCTGCAGAGGGCAAGGAGCGAGCCGCTGAGGCCTTGTGTCTCACCGCGCCAAGTCTTTTAGGGCTAGGCATTGTGGATAAGGTGTTGCCGGAGCCTGTCGGGGGCGCACATAATCAGTTTGATAAAGCGATCAAAATGGTCGGAGATCAGATTGAGCATTGGTTAGAGGAGCTGTCAGCATTGCCGCTGGCAGACTTGTTGAAGCAGCGGGAAACCAAATTCCGCAATATTGCGAAGGTTGAGGCCTCGTTAGCACCTAGTTCGGTTCTAGTAGAGGCACCCTCCCCGATTGTTTCTGAGCAGCCAGAAGTGGCAACCGACCCCCCGCGAGGTTCAAAAAACACTCGAGATGGGTCTGAAAAGCCTATAGCTAGCCCAGAACCTGGCGTAAATTGAGCTTGAAGCTGGATTTGCGCGTATTCTTTCTAACGCCAAGGAAAATTTGGCGTAAATTAGCTTAAATCATGGCAGCTCCAGCATTTCGCTTAGTTCCTGCCTCAGCAGAAGAGGCCCAAACCGCTCAAGGCGCTTGGGACAATCTGTCTGACGAAGAACTTTTTGCACTCACCTGCGAGGGTGAGCGCGATGCCTTCCAGTTACTCGTAGAGCGTTACGAGGGCAAGGCTATCCATACGGCTCGCTCCATTGTGGGCAGTTACGAAACCGCCCGCGAAGTCGCTCAAGATACTTTCTTGAAGGTGTATGCCGCGCGCGAACGCTTCGATCAAAAGCGAAAGTTCAGCACCTGGTTTTACCGCATCCTACGTAACCAAGCCGTGGACCGTGTCCGCCGTACTGCGGCAGGGACTCCTGGTGGTACTGTGGAGCTGGTTGGCGATTGGAACGGTTCGGACTCTGGCCCTGTGGCCACTGCATCAGAAACCGAACGCAAGTCTTTGGTTCGCCGGGTGCTAGATGCTTTGCCGCATCAGTTCCGCGAAGTCCTGATTCTGCGTGATTTACAATCCCTTTCCTGTGCCGAAATCGGAGAACGAGTCGGTGCTACCCCCGGAACTGTGCGTTGGCGCTTGCACCACGCACGCAAGCTTTTTCGAGACCAGTGGGAACGTACCCTTGGTCGTGAAGAAGGAGGTGAAGTCCTGTGAAATGTCGCGAAGCATCCATTCAAATCTCTCTCCACGTCGGAGATGACCTTCCTGCCTCCGAAGTGCCAGAACTTGAGAGCCATCTCGAGACCTGCCCTTTATGTGAAGCTGAGTACGAGAGTTACGCATCCGCCCGCGATGCACTTTTCCTGTTAAAGGATGAGTTCTCTGGATCCACAAGCCTCTGGGAGGGGATTGAGGGACAACTTGAAGCCTCGGGAACTCCAGTGCACGCCATTTCAAATGGCCGCGCTTGGTATCGTCGTCCAATGTTCTCAAGCGCTATGGCTGCCGCCTTGCTGATAGGCATTACGGTTCCCATGTGGATGTCCAATGCTGATGGGGTGAATTCTGTTGATCTGGCTGAGCACGCTGCTTTGACCGAGGTCAACTTGAACCTCGGCAACCCGGCTGACTCGATTGCCATTCAGGATCCAACCGAGTTTGAGAGTCCCGTAGTCGAAATGGTTTCTGATCAAGAAACCCTCGACTTTCTAGAGCGCAACCTGGGTAAGGTCTTCATTCAAGACGCCGACTCCCCGATTTCGGTCTCGTATAGCGACTCCAATCGCGGTTCGCATTAGGGCGCGCGGTAATCGTAAACTAAGGCCATGATTGGGACGCTCGCCTTGTCCATCTTCCTGTTCGCGCAGGAATCCAAACCACCAGAGTTTCAGCAAGATGCTGAGGTTCTGGTGGTTGACGTTGCATCCCCTTTGACCGGTGAGTGGCAAGCTCAGGTCCAGATTGAATCGAAGGGAGTTCTGGAACAGCTCGATGAGGAGCTCATCGAGCTCTACTCGGCGCTTAGGCCTTCTTTGGTAGAGGTTCACTTCCTCTTAAGCCAAGGCACAGATGCAGAGCGGTTGTTGGTCGCTTCCGGTGTGGTTCTAAACAACTATGGCTTGGTGGTGGTGCCAATCATTGTGGATGGACATCACCGCAATGGAATCCTGAGTGAGATCCGGGTGACACGTGTGGATAGCGCGGTGTTTCCGGCCGAACTTCTCGGGCAAAATGAAGCTTATGGTATTTCGCTTTTGCGTGCTCCAGAGTTGCGTGGCTTAGCGCCAAAGTTTTGGAATGGAACATGGATGCAAGAAGGGGCATCCGTAGTCAGTCTTGGCAATGGATTTGGGTTTCAATCCTCAATGCATTTCGGAATGGTCTCGGGCCGCGGTCGCATCATCAAGGATGCCGTTGGCTTACTCCAAATCACCAATCCAGTGAATTTGGCGGATAGTGGTGGATTGCTCGCCAATCGTCGGGGAGAGGTTGTTGGTGTGCTAATGACTTCGTTGGCCGGGTTGGTTCATCAACGTGAAGTGCAAAACCCAGAGCGCAAGGAATTGGGGTTCGGCGCTACAGAAGCGAAGCGTGCAGAGGGTGTTTCTTTCGCCATCCCGATTGAATTCGTCTTCCAATCCTTTCCAGAACATTTCCCATCCAAGGAGTCTATTCGGTTAATGGGAGTCATGG
Source organism: Planctomycetota bacterium (assembly GCA_027623295.1). Taxonomy (GTDB): domain Bacteria; phylum Planctomycetota; class UBA1135; order UBA1135; family UBA1135. Next base: position 108,836 of record JAQBXR010000002.1, on the reverse strand, counting down.
TGAGCTCCGAAATCCGTGTGGTGGAAGAGGAAGGTGAAGAGCCTTCTTACGTCTGGCAACTGCGTTTAATTAGCGTGGATCCCGGCAGCCCAGCAGATCGTGCTGGCATGAAGCCGAACGACGTCGTGTTGTCCTTGAATGACCAAGCAACGCGTAACTTGCAAGACCTTGGTCAAGCCATTCATGATTCACCGCTTTCCACAATGGCAGTGGTTTTGCGCGGTGACCAGAGGTTGGTTCTACCCTTAGAATTTGCGAACTAGCTAGGCTACGCACCTTGTAGAGTGGAATACTCTTCAATAATGCGCATAGCTTGCTGTACCTGAGGAGTGTCGAACTCAAGGTCGGTACGCCCCACAAAGGCATGCATGTCAGCAGAGGCTTCTGCTAAACGGCCAAGTTCATAGCGACACAATGCACGGGAGTGATAAGCCACTTCGGTGTTTGGGTCTAAGCCCAGGATAATGGTGTATTGCTCTTCCTCTGCGCGGACATCTTTGGTGCGCTTGAGGAGCCCCGCCATTAAGAAGCGGATTGCAATCTCACGTTTGATGTCGCCATCTAAGTCGCGACGCACGCGATCTTCTTGTTGCACCGTTAAGTTCGAATCGGTGGCGAGCACATGGTTTTTGTACTGACGGGATTCGGTGAGGAGACCGATGGCGCGTTCGAGGTCAGTGGCAGCGGCTTCATTTTTGCCAAGCAGAGCAAGGGTTTGCCCACGCTTTTCTAGGGTCTGTAAATCGTCAGGTACCGTTTCGAGAACCGTGTTGAATAGGACCAGGGCGTCTCGGAAATGGACTTCCGCCTTTTCCACTCGGACACTGCATTCCGCGAGTTTGCTCTCTTGGCTTTTGGAATCTGCATCCGGGAACTGAATTAGGCTTTGCTTTTCTTTTTGTGCAAAGCTGTACAGCATGGAACCATAGCGGAAATAACACTCGCCAAGAGAATAGTCCGCTTTGTAGCTGTCAAGTTCTTCTTGGGCGACCTCTAGAAAAGGAAATGCGCGGGAAACTTGAGTCAGTTCGCGTTGCATGACCAAGGCGCGACCCGCAATTAAATTCAGGCCGCCATCTTGGTCATCGATCTCAAGCCCAAGGCGAGCTTGTTGAAAGGCTTGCGGATAACGCCCCGAGTTATAGTATTGCTGAGCTCGATTGCGAAAATCTTCCAATCGAGCTTCCTCGTTTTCAGCCTCTGCGCCACTGCAGGAAGTGAAGCCGAGAAGGAGGAGGAGTGCTAGGTTTAACCGGGACGTAGGCATGGTGCAGGTAGTCGTAAAGACCCTCTAGGTTACTCGCTGTCCCAAAGCCATGGGGCGGTAATTGGGGTCCAGTCCTCGGTGCCTTCTGGGAAGAAGATGCCAAGTTCACGCTTAGCGCTTTGTGGGCTGTCGGATCCGTGAATCAGGTTGTAGGAGCGAGAGTTGCCGAAATCGCCGCGAATGGTGCCAGGGTCCGCTTCATTGCCAAAAGTCTTACCCATGAGGCTCCGAGAGACTGCCACGGCGCCAGGCCCGCGCAATGCTATTGCAATAATGGGGGAGCAGGTCATGAACTCGACTAAACCCTTGTAGAAGGGCCGCTCGACGTGCTCGGCATAGTGCTGTGCAGCAATTCCAGGGGTCATGGTCATGAGCTTGAGCCCAACCATTTGAAGTCCCTTCTCCTCGAAACGAGTGAGAATGCGGCCAGCGAGTCCCCGATGCAGGGCATCAGGCTTGAGAAGAATGAGTGTAGTTTCCACGATTCAAGAGGCCCGGTGGATTCCGGGCGAAGGAGGATAAGATTTCCTCACAAAGTTTGCCAGTTTCAGCATTGATGAATCCGTCGGCCAGTCTAGAATACGCCCCGGTTCTCAGCTTGGTCCTAGAAAGTCTAAGGTTCAAGCATGTTCTTTCCCTCCACGGAAGAGAATTTTGTCCGACAACTCCCCCCCGGAGCCGCAAAAAACAGACGGCCGAAACCGCCAAATGCGTGAATATGCGCGCCTCAGTAGCCTGGGGTTCGAATTTTCAGCAACAGTGGCGCTACTCGGTTGGCTTGGATGGCTTTTGGATGAGTGGACAGGCCTCTCCGAGTCTTTCCCAGCCGGTCTTTTGCTGGGTGTGTTTCTCGGTCTAGGTCTTGGAATTTATCGCATGCAGCTCAAGCTGAATGATAAGCCCCAAGATGATTCTTCTTCAAAGGATTCCGAATCTTGAAACTGTTTCTCCTCGTTTTGGCCTTTGGCCTGCTTTGCATCTTGCTCTTTCCAACGGATTGGCACATGGCTTTGGCGGTCGGTTGGATCCCAACATTGCTCGTCGAACTGCTTTTGGCAAGACGTCGCCTGTCGGTGGTGAAGCAACATGTTCAGAACCATCAGTTCTTAGCTGTCATGGTTTTTGGTTTCCTCGGGCGGCTGAGCTTGCTTTTCATCGGTGCCATTCTTGGCGCGAAGAGTGGTCTCTATTCCCAGGAGCTTTTCATGGCTGCTGCTCTGGCTGCGATTTTCGCCGGAGAGGCCATTTCCTTGCCGCAGATTGCGAAAGCAACGCGGCATCGTCGTTCGGCGCTTACTGCGCCTGACGATTCCAACCCACCAAGTTAAAGTGATCGCGTCCCTCCTAAACACATTCACAAGCACACTGGCTGCCCGAAGCAGCGAGAGTGGAGAGGGGAATCCGTTTGACCAACTGTTTTCCCACGTGGTTCCGCAGACGGAACTTTTTGGGTATCACTTGCCAAAGGTCTTTGGTTTGCAGATTTGGAACATTACGGTTTTCCAACTCTTGTCGATCCTCATGATTTTCCTGCTGTTCGGTGGAGTACGTAAGTCCATCTTGAATAACGGCAGCGGCAGGGTTGCCAAAGTTTTCTCGGGTTGGGTGGCCTGGGTACGTGACGAGGTGGTGTATCCCAACCTCGGCGAGAAGGATGGCCGCAAGCTGCTGCCGCTCTTTCTGTGCATATTTTTCTTTATTACCTTTATGAACCTGTTTGGCTTAATCCCATTCGGATTAACCGCTACTGCAAGTATCTATGTCACTGCCGGATTGGCCATCATGACTCTCATTGTGATGCTCGTCGGTGGAATGATGGTGCAGGGCCCGGTTAAGTTCTGGGTTAGCCTGGTTCCATCAGGTGTGCCGGCTGCGCTCTGGCCTTTACTCTTCCTGCTAGAGGTTGCAGGACTCGTTATTAAACCTTTCGCCCTGACCATGCGTCTGATGGCGAACATGACGGGAGGCCACTTGGTCGTCCTGTCGTTCCTCGGCCTGATGTTCTTTTTCGGGCAGAGCAGTCAAGTTGTCGGTTGGGCGGTTTCCCCGCTCGTCGTCGGCATGTCTGTTTTCATGATGATCATCGAGGGCTTTGTTGCCCTTCTGCAGGCGTACGTGTTTACGCTCCTGTCTGCAATTTTCGTCGGCATGTGTCTGCATCCTGACCACTAAAATCCACTTCCTAAGAAATAATAGAGATGTTTGATCTTCTCCTACAATCGACCGAGGTTCTTTCCGAAGAAGCCCTCGCTCAAGCCCTAAAGCTTGCTCAGGCAGCGAACCCTGCTAACGCCTACGGCGCCGTTGGCGCTGGCCTTGCAGTAATCGGTGCCGGCATCGGTATCGGCATGATTGGCGGTAAGGCAGGCGAAGCTATCGCTCGCCAACCTGAGTCCACTTCCGACATCAAAGGCAACGCCATTGTTTTGGCTGCGCTTGTAGAGGGTGCAACCTTCTTCGCGATCGTCGTCGGTCTACTCTTCGCCCTTAAGTAAACCCTTTCGGGAAGTGATACGCCTGCTTGGATTTCCGAGCGGGCGTAGGATTCCCGGCAACGTGTCATGATTCACACTCTTCTAATCTTCGGCGGGAATGGCCTTGGTAGCCTTCTCGAAGTAGGGGCCAGCGGCATTTTCTGGACTCCACTGATCTTCCTGCTCTCGCTTCCATTCATGTGGAAGTTCGTCTTCGGGCCTATTACCAAGGCTCTGGAAGAGCGTGAGAACAGTTCGCGTAGTGCAGCAGCGGCAGCTGAGGCCGCTCGGGAAGAAACCGAGCGTCTTAAACTTGCAATCCAGGAAGACCTGGATGCCGCACGCCGTGAAGCAGCCAAGCAAGTTTCCGACGCAAAAGCTCGTGCAGCTGAACGCGAAAAGGAACTGATGGCCGCTGCCAAGGAAGAAGCTGAGAAAGAGCGGGGACGTGCCAAGGCTGAAATCGAACAATCGCTGAACAACGCACGGCAATTGTTGCGGCGGGAAGTTGTTGAACTCGCTGTCAGGGTTGCCGAACAAGTGATCCATCGCGAATTCTCGGACGCTGACCAGACTCGTTTGGTCGACGACTTCCAAAAAGAGGCCAACCTCAACTAAGGCATGGCCAAGGTCCACATTTCTCCCGCCGCCCGCCGTTACGGTCGCGCCCTCTTTGAGGTCGCACTGGAACAGGGTTCCTTGGATTCGGTCCGCGCAGATTTAAACCTGCTCGGCGCCGTGTTGTCCGATTCGGAGACTTCGCAGGCCCTTGCCGATCCCCGCATCGATGACCGTCAAAAGCGTGCCTTTTTAGACAAGGCTTTTGGCGAATTTCTGCACCAGCACACTCGTCATCTGCTTGGCGTTCTGGAAGAACGTAAGCGTTTGGTTTTGCTCGTTCAGATTCCCACCGCGTTCGCCGAATTGCTTGATGTCCATGAAGGACGTCTGCGCGGCGTGCTCGAATCCGCCTCCCCAGTTAGCGATTCCGATCGCCAATCTGTCGAGGCTTCGCTATCCCAGAAGACTGGCCTGAAAGTTTCTTTGGAAACTAGCATCAACGAGGATCTCCTCGGTGGTGTCCGGGTCACGCTCGCCGGCACTCGTTACGACGGCTCGGTGCGCGGTCATCTGGATCGCTTACGTCAAAACCTCGAGAACGTGGAGCTTTAAGCTCCCTGATCCAAACGGATTCCACTCATGGAACTGCAACCCTCTGAAGTCACCTCGGTCCTTAAAAAGGAAATCGAGAGTTTCCAGGCTGGCTCTTCGACCGCAAAGGTTGGCCAGGTCCTGCAAGTCGGCGATGGTGTCGCCCGCGTCTACGGTCTTGATGACTGCATGATGTCGGAACTGATTGAGTTTACTGGAGGCGCGATGGGCATGGCCCTGAACCTCGAGGAAGACAACGTCGGTTGTGTGCTACTCGGTGATGCCGCCTCCGTTAGGGAAGGCGACGTCGTGAAAAGCACAGGCCGTATTATCTCGGTACCTACTGGTGACCAACTGCTCGGCCGCGTGGTCGATGCGCTCGGTAACCCACTTGATGGCAAGGGCCCTCTTAATACCACCGATGAAGACCTCCGCCCAATTGAGCAGGATGCGCCTTCGGTAGTGGAGCGTGAGCCCGTATCCGAGCCTATGGCCACTGGCCTCAAGGCAATCGATGCGATGATCCCAGTCGGTCGCGGTCAGCGCGAACTGCTGATTGGTGACCGTCAAACCGGGAAGACTGCGATTGCAATCGATGCAATCATCAACCAGAAGTTCACTGGCGGGGGAGACCCTAGTGTCGACGAGCAAGTGCTCTGCGTATACGTTGCTGTGGGCCAGAAGCAGTCGACCGTGGTGGACGTGCAGCGCAAGCTTGAAGAAGCCGGCGCCATGCCTTACACCATCATCGTGAACGCATCGGCTTCTGAGGAAGCTGCCATGCAGTTCATCGCACCATACGCAGGCACCGCCATGGCAGAGCGTTATCGCGACGCCGGCCGCCACGTGTTGGTGATTTACGATGACCTCACCAAGCAAGCTTATGCATACCGTCAGGTTATGTTGCTCTTGCGCCGTCCTCCAGGACGTGAGGCTTACCCGGGTGACGTGTTCAATCTTCACTCACGCCTCTTGGAGCGCTCCGCGAAGGTCGCTCATGATGCTCCAGAAATCAACCCAGCTAAGTATTCGCGCGGCGGTGGTTCGATTACCGCCCTGCCTATCATCGAGACTCAAGAGGGCGATGTTTCTGCATACATTCCGACCAATGTGATTTCGATCACCGATGGTCAGATTTTCCTTGAGGCCGACTTGTTTTACTCGGGTGTACGCCCGGCGGTAAACGTAGGCATTTCGGTATCCCGTGTAGGTGGTGCTGCACAGACTCCTGCAATGAAGAAAGTTGCTGGTGGTTTGCGCATCAACCTTGCTCAGTACCGCGAGCTAGAAGCTTTCGCACAGTTCGGTTCCGACTTGGATGCGGCAACCCAGCAAGCACTCAACCGTGGTGCGCGCTTGGTGGAACTGCTTAAGCAAGGTCAGTACCTTCCACTAGAGAACGCTGACCAAATCGTCAGCATCTTCGCAGGCACCTCCGGTCGCCTCGACGATCTCGATACCGATAAGGTTCTTGATTTTGCGTCGGAATTCATTGAGTACATGAAAGCCAACCACCCAGACACCATGACCGAACTGAATGGTTGGAAAACCAAGTGGAGCGACGAGTACGAAACGCTTGTTGGCAACGCTTGTGACACCTTCAAATCTCAATTCGTCGGTTAAACGGAGCTGAACCTTGGCTAACATCCGCGACTTACGTCTACGCATTACCAGCGTCGGCAAAATCCAGAAGATCACCCGCGCCATGGAGATGGTTGCAACGACCAAGTTGCGCCGCTTCCAGGGTCGTACGGTGGCAGCCAAGCCTTACAGCGAAGAGCTTGAGACTTTGGTGCGTGGTTTGTCCGGTGCGGTGGCTTCGAATCCAGAATCTGCTGGAACTTCTGCAGACTTGTTTACTCAAGGCGCCTCCGGTAAGCCGCTCGGTATCCTTTTTGTGGGATCTGACAAAGGTCTATGTGGCGCCTATAACGCAGCGATTCAGCGCAAGTTGGCTGAGATGGTGAAACCCCTCAACGGTAATTTCACCCTCTATGTGCTCGGCCGCAAAGCCATGGCCGAGGCCACCCGTTGGGACTACCCAGTGGCCGCCTACCTCGATCACATCGAGGGAGAGAAGGTGACTTTTGGGGAGGCAGCTTCGATTGCAAACCTGTTGGTCAAAGACTTCAAGGGCGGCAAGTTGTCTGGCGTTGCGGTTTGTTCCACTCAATTTCGCAGCATGGCCCGTTACGAGCCTCGCTTCGACCCGTTCTTGCCCATCGCACCTGCACAGGGTGAGGTGAAGGCAGAGCCCATTCTCGAACCAAGCGGTCCCGACGTGCTTGGTCGACTCATTCCACGATACCTTGAAACGCGCATCTACCATGCACTGCTCGAGGCTATCACTTCTGAATACGCATCGCGCCGCTTCGCAATGAAGAACGCAACCGATGCAGCGGGTGATATGAAGAAAGACATCACCCGCCTCTACAACCGCGCCCGTCAAGCTAAGATCACGCAGGAAATCTCCGAGATCGTGTCGGGCGCTGAGGCACTCTAGTCAAAGACTAACCAACGCTAATCATGAGCGCTAAAGGTTCCATTAAACAGATTCTCGGTCCGGTCGTGGACATCGCCTTCGAAAGCGATTTGCCCGCCATTAACGATGCCATCGAGATCCCTCGTGAAGGTCAGGATTCCCTGGTCGTCGAAGTTGCTTCGCACCTCGGAAACGAGACCGTGCGCTGCATTGCCATGTCTTCTACTGACGGTTTGCGCCGTGGTATGGAGGCACAGGGCACCGGCTCACCAATTATGGTGCCAGTAGGAGCTGGGACCATGGGTCGTGTTTTCGACTTGTTAGGTCGCCCGCTGGACTCGGTAAAGAAAGGCCCTGTAGACGTGAAAGAGCGTTGGCCTATCCACCGTCCAGCTCCTCGGTTCGATGAACAAGAAGCCGTGTCGACCGTGTTCGAAACCGGCATTAAGGTGGTTGACCTCCTTTGCCCATTCGCTCTTGGAGGCAAGATTGGCCTCATGGGTGGTGCTGGCGTTGGCAAAACCGTACTTATTCAGGAGCTGATTCGAATCACTGCTGTTGAGAAGGGTGGTTTCTCGGTGTTCTGTGGTGTTGGAGAGCGGACCCGTGAGGGAACTGACCTCTGGATCGAGATGACCGAAGCTGAGTACACGACTCCTGAAGGCAAGAAGGCTGCTGTGATTGACAACGCGGTTCTCGTGTTCGGTCAAATGAACGAGCCACCGGGAGCACGTTTGCGCGTGGCACTTTCTGGTCTCACCATGGCGGAGTACTTCCGCGATGTCGAGAACAAGGACGTGTTGCTCTTCGTAGACAACATCTTCCGCTTTACTCAGGCTGGTTCTGAGGTGTCCGCACTTCTCGGCCGTATCCCTTCTGCAGTAGGTTATCAACCAACCTTGGGTTCTGAGATGGGTGCTCTCCAGGAGCGCATCACCTCGACCAAGAAAGGATCGGTGACTTCCATGCAGGCTGTATACGTCCCTGCAGACGACTTCACGGACCCTGCGCCAGTGGCTTCTTTCGCACACCTCGACTCGACGATTCTTCTCGACCGTGCGATTACCGAGTTGGGTATCTACCCAGCAGTGCACCCTCTGAAATCCACCTCGCGTATGCTTGACCCGCAAATTGTGGGTGAGGAGCACTATGCCGTGGCTACTCAGTCTCAGCGATTGCTGCAGCGCTACGCTGACCTTAAGGACATTATTGCGATTCTCGGAATGGAGGAGCTCAGTGATGAGGATAAGGTGGTTGTGCACCGTGCACGTCGTCTGCAACGGTTCCTGTCGCAGCCATTCTTCGTGGCTGAGCAGTTCACGGGTGCCCCAGGGCGCTTTGTGTCACGCGCGGACACCGTGCGTTCCTTCCAGGAAATCCTCGCAGGCAAGCATGATGATTTGCCTGAGCAGGCTTTCTACATGGTTGGCGGCATCGACGAAGCTGTCGAGAAAGGAAAAACCCTGTAATCTAGGGCGATACACCCATGGCAACCACTGCTTCCACACTGACCCTCCGCATTGTTTCTCCCGAGAATGTTATTCTCGATCAGGAGGTTCTGTCGGTGCAGGTTCCCGGCGACGACGGGATGTTTGGTGTGCTTCCAAGGCACGCAACCATGGTGGCCTTGACCGACAGTGGTCCGCTACGGGCTAAAACGAACTCCGGTGAAACCGTTGAATTTTTGATTCACGATGGTTTCGCCGAAGTCAAAAATAACGTTGTGACCATTCTGTCACGTTCGGCTGAGAAATTGACCGAGATTGAGTTGGAGCGCGCGAAGCAAGCTGCTGACCGTGCGCGTGAGCACATGAAGTCGCGTGAGGATCATGTAGACCGTGCGCGTGCGATTGCGGCACTGCGCCGTGCATTGATGCGTGAACGCCTAGGCCGTCGTTCTTCATGAGCGCCGCCGCTTTTTGGCGGTCCCATGCATGCGGTGAACTGCGTGCAACAGATGAAGGCACCGAAGTGGTGCTTGCGGGTTGGGTTGCGAACCGACGCGATCATGGCGTGGTTCGATTCGTCGACCTACGTGACCGTTATGGCATCATTCAGTTGATCGCAGACGAAGATGCGCCAGAAGCTGGCATGGAAGGTTTGACTGGTTTGCACCCGGAAGATGTCTTGCAAGTCAAGGGCATCGTGCGCATGCGCGTCGCAGGGCAGCGCAACAGCGACCGTCCAACTGGAGAGGTGGAAGTGTTGGTTCACTCCGTTGAAAAATTGAGCTCCGCTGCGCGTTTGCCCTTCGAGATTGCAGATCACATCGATGTGCCGGAAGAAATGCTTATGCGTTATCGCTACTTGGATATGCGTCGTACGCCATTGCAGGAACGCATGGCTCTTCGCACCAAAGCGAACCACGCATTCCGCACCGCTTTGATTGGAGAAGGCTTCTTGGAGATTGAAACTCCCATGATGACCAAATCTACTCCAGAGGGTGCGCGCGATTACTTGGTGCCGAGTCGCAGTCGTCAAGGTTCTTGGTATGCCTTGCCGCAGTCGCCGCAACTCTTTAAGCAGTTGTGCATGGTGGGAGGTATGGATAAGTACTTCCAGATCGCACGCTGCATGCGTGATGAGGACCTTCGCGCCGACCGTCAGCCTGAATTCACGCAGTTGGATATGGAAATGTCCTTCGTCGATGAGGAAGATATTTATGGTTTGGTCGAACGCGCCATGGCTGCGGTTTATCAAGAAGTAAAGGGTGAAGAACTCGCCTTGCCATTAGAGCGCATGCCATATGAAGAATCCATTCGTCGCTACGCCTCGGACAAACCGGATCTTCGTAACCCCATCGAAATAGTTAACTTGGCCCAAGAAGGTGGCCAGTTAAGTTTCGCGCTGTTCGACAAGGTCTTGCAGTCTGGTGGATGGGTGCGTGGCATCCGCGTTCCTGGCGGTGCAGCTCTGTCGCGCAAACAAATCGATTCCATCGAAGCTGCCGCAAAAGATGCTGGCGCAGGTGGGGCCGCATGGTGCAAGGTCAGTGAAGAAGGGCCTACTGGGCCACTTTCTCGTTTCTTGCAAGTTGCCGAAGGAGAAACTCCTGTCGATTGCCCGGTAAAGATTGGTGGGCTTTCCGAAGGCGGAGCAGCATTGCTGAAATCGCTGGAAGCCATGCCTGGTGACTTGGTGGTCACTATTGCCGATGCGCCACGTCGCGCCTTGGTCGCCCTCGATGCCATCCGCCGCCAAGCCGGCGATTTGATGGATCTCGTGCAAGGCCCAGATCGCCTGCTGTGGATTACTGAGTTCCCTCTGTTTGAGGTTAACGATGACGGTGCATTCCACCCTGCACACCACCCATTCACCTGCCCGGTCCTGGAAGATATCCCAGCATTGGAAGCCGGCGGCAAAGAGGGGATTCGCTCCCGGGCCTACGATTTGGTGCTGAACGGTGTAGAATTAGGTTCTGGATCCGTGCGGATCCATGAGCGTAAGTTGCAGGAAACTATTTTCAAGGCCATCGGTTTTGCCCCTGAAGTTGCCCAAGAACGGTTCGCCTTCCTGTTGGAGGCCTTCCGCTACGGCGCTCCACCCCATGCCGGTTTTGCAATCGGCTTGGACCGTCTTTATGCGTTGCTTTTTAACGCTAAGACCATTCGCGATGTCATCGCGTTTCCAAAAACGGCTACTGGCAGTTGCCCCCTAACCGGTGCACCTTCCGCAGTCGACGAAACCCAGCTACGGGAACTGGGTATTGAACAACAAATTCCTGCAACCATCAATGAGGCATAGTCATAGGTTCAAGTAGTAGAAAACGTTACGCTCCGCCGGAGAAAGAAAAGTACCGCATTAACCGGCGCATTCGCACCCGCGAAGTCTTTCTCATCGACCAAGATGATAATCAGATTGGTCCGACTCCAACCAACAAGGCTCTGCAAATGGCAGAGGCTGCTGGTTTGGACTTGGTAGAAGTTGCTCCACACTCACGTCCTCCAGTGGCTAAAATCCTGGACTACGGACGCTTTAAGTATGACCAAAAGAAGAAGTCGAAGAGTAAGGCGAAGACCGCCTCTTCGGTGCTGAAAGAAGTCCGCGTTCGCCCGAAGATTGATGTCCATGACCTGGAAATCAAAATTCGTAAGGTGCGTGAATTCCTTGACGCTGGGCATAAAGTTCAGGTGACTTGCCTGTTCCGCGGCCGAGAAATGGCATACCAAAGCATTGGCCGTGGGGTCATGTTGAAGGTGGCCAATGAGCTCGAGGACATCGCCCGGGTTGAGCGTGACCCGCGTATGGAAGGACGGCGGATGAACCTTCTCATGGGGCGGAGAACGACCCCACTGGTTCGCCCATCCAGCGACGGTGATAAGAAGCTGGCTGCAGCTCAACCAGCTGCCTCGAAAGCCGGGTCCCAGCCACTGAAAGTCATTAAGGAAGACGATTTTGATGATTTGCCATCGATCCCTGCAAAGGACGAGATAGCTCCAGAGCCTGAGACTCCAGTCATGGACGAGGCTGCTCCAGAATCGGACATCCCTGAAAAGGTCGAGGAATAAGCTAGCGCTTCCTTGACCTGAAACCCTTGGGGCGTATAATATGCGGCCCATTTTCCCCACTTGGCCCTAAGACACAGGAGTAAAACTGTGCCCAAGCAGAAAACAAAAAAAGCAGTCTCAAAACGATTCAAGCTGACCAAGAATGGCAAAGTCATTCGCCGTCACCAGATGACCGGCCACTTCATGTGTGCCAAATCCCCTAAGCGTCGCCGTAACCTGCGTCGCAGCGCCGTAGTTCCTAGTGGTATCGCTAAGAACTTGGTTAAGCTTATGGGCAAGAGGTAATCTGAGATGACCAGAACACGCAGTGTTGTCCCTCGCGTTCGTCGCCGTAAGCGTCTAATGCGTCGTGCTAAGGGTTTTTGGGGTGCAAGGCACCGGCTAATCCGTACCGTTAAGGAGACTCTTCTCCGCTCCGGCAACTTCGCTTATCGTGACCGTAAGGTTAAGAAGCGCGAGTTCCGTAAGTTGTGGATTCAGCGTATTAACGCTGGCGCACGCATGAATGGAACCACCTACAGTCGTCTGATTAATGGCATGAAAAAAGCCGACATTCAGATTGACCGCAAGGCACTTTCCGAGTTGGCTTTCCACGACCCATCAGCCTTTAAGGTTGTTGTGGATAAGGCCCGACAAGCGCTCGCCGCTTAAACTCGGACCGCACATGCGAGACCGTCTCGAAGCATTGCGCCGTGACGGTCTCGCCGCGGTTTCCGAGTCCCAAGACCTCGACACCCTGTATGGGGTGGAATCGCGTCTGCTTGGACGCACTGGGGCCTTGACTGCCGAGCTGAAAGGCCTCGGTAAGTTGTCGCCGGAAGACCGGCCGGTGGTGGGGAAACTGGCCAACGAAATCAAGCAAGCGTTGCAGGGGGCGTTGGATGAACGCCGCACTGCGATTGAATCTGCTGAGCTTGCAGCCGATTTGGCTGGGGAAGGATTAGATCCTTCTTTGCCTGGATCGAACGCACCGAAAGGTGGTGTTCATCCCGTTTTAGCGATCGCTCGGGAACTGGAAGACCTGTTTTCTTCCATGGGTTACGTGGTCTGGGATGGCCCTGAGATTGAAACCGAAGTGCATAACTTCGATGCACTCAACATTCCTCCGGATCACCCTGCACGAGAAGGTCATGACACCATTTGGATGGACGTGGAAGAGGGCTCTGCGCGACGCTGCCTACGTACCCATACTTCTCCAGTTCAGGTGCGTGCCTTGCGCGAGTTTGGTGCACCGCTACGGGTGATTGCACCGGGCCGAGTGTTCCGCCAGGAAGCTCAAGATGCAACCCACGATCACACCTTCCATCAGATGGAAGGCTTGGTGGTCGACAAGGGAGTTGGCGTTCCGCATATGCTGCACGCAATGAACAGTCTTTTAGAGGGCGTCTTCGGGCGCAAGCTTGAAACTCGGCTGCGCCCTGGATTCTTCCCTTTCGTAGAACCAGGATTTGAGCTCGATGCACGTTGCCCTTTCTGCAAGGACGGTTGCAAAGTGTGTAAGGGTTCCACCTGGATTGAACTCATGCCTGGTGGGTTGGTGCATCCAAATGTATTGATTGCCGCAGGTTTGGACCCGGAAGAATACAGCGGTTTCGCATTTGGTCTTGGCCTTTCACGCATTGCCATGTTGCGCTATGGCATCAATGACATTCGCTGGATGATGGGCGGCGACCTTCGTTTCCTCGAACAGTTTCAGGCATGAAGATTTCTCTCAACTGGATTGGCGATTTCGTAGATCTTTCAGGTGTCAGTGCCGAAAAGGTATCGAATTTGCTTTCGTTGCATACCGCGGAAGTAGAAGGCATCGAAGTTTATGGCGAGGCGATTCAAGACGTGGTGGTCGGTCATGTGGTGGCCTGCGGTCAACACCCCGACGCCGAAAAGCTTTCGGTTACCGAAGTGGATTTCGGTGGAGAGGAAAATGTTGCTGTAGTCTGTGGAGCGCCTAACGTCCGCGTAGGTCTTAAAATTGCTTTTGCGCCTGTGGGAAGCAGTCTGCCAGGCGATTTGAAAATCAAGAAGGCGAAACTGCGCGGCCAAGAATCACGCGGCATGATTTGTTCAGAGCGTGAGCTCGAAATGAGCGAAGAGCACGATGGCATCATGGAGCTACCTGAAGATGCTCCCATTGGGGTCCCCCTCATTGACTACTTGGAGTTAAGGGATCACATCCTGGAACTTGACAACAAGTCGCTGACGCATCGCCCGGACCTTTGGGGCCACTATGGATTCGCACGCGAGCTTTCAGCCTTGTTGCAGCGCACTTTGAAACCACTCCCTATCGATGTTGCCTGGCCCGAGGCCAAGAGCGCTTGGAGTGTTCAGCGCACCGATGCGGAAGGTTGTGCGGTGTATAGCGCCTTGGAAATTGAACTTGGTGGTGCGCCTCGCAACTCGAACCCTTTCATCTCGCGTCGTTTGTTGGCAGTGGGGCAGCGTCTGGTGAATGACGTTGTTGATTTGAGCAATTATGTCATGCTTGAAATCGGCCAACCAACCCACGCCTTTGATGCTTCCACAATCAGTGGAAAGGCCATCGAAGTCCGGGCTGCGCAGGAAGGAGAAAGTATCGTGACTCTCGATGGAGTGGACCGCGCTTTAATCCCAGAGGACTTGGTGATTGCAGACGCTAAGCAAGCCATAGCTTTGGCGGGTGTTATGGGCGGGAAACACACGGAGGTTTCTGACACCACCGAACGCATTGTTTTGGAGGCAGCCGCATTCCACGCAACCAGAGTACGGCGTACCGCGCACCGTCTTGCGCTTCGGAGTGAAGCAAGCTCTCGTTTTGAGAAGACTCTGGATCCGGCCTATGCCGCGGAAGCCACCGCACGTTTTTGCCATCTGTTGCTTCAGGATCGTCCCGAAGCAAAGATTCTCGGTGTTCCATCGATCAGCGCAGAACCTGTCGCAGACTCCATTCAACTGCCACTGGACCCGGTGAAAACTTCGAAGCTCCTAGGCATCTCGTTGCGCGAAGAAGAAATGGTTTCCATGTTGGAAGGTATCGGTTTTTCTCCTGTGAAGAAGGGGGAAGGCTACCTAGTCAAGGTGCCGTCTTGGCGCTCCACCAAAGATGTCACGCTACCGATTGACTTAGTGGAAGAAGTCGGGCGTATGTTTGGATATGACCGCATTGTTCCGGCAGCCCTAGAGGCTCCGGTTGAAGTCCCTGTGCAGCAGCCACAACGCTTGTTAGCGCGCAAACTAGTCAACCGCTTAGTCTTAGCGCATGCTGCGCATGAAACTCAAAGCTATTCGTTTTTAGATTGTGCATGGGCAGAACGTCTCGGACGCAAGATTTCTGATTTCGAACGCTTGGATAATCCAGTACTCGCTGAAGTAAGCCTCATCCGTCGAGATCCCATTCCATCTCTTCTGGAACAAGCGGCCGGAAACCTAAACGAGTTTGGGCAAGGACGCTTATGCGAAGTTGCTAAAGGATATGAGCCTCAAGCTGGAATCGAACCCTTGGAACGGCGTTGGTTAGGTGTGGTCGAGTGGGGCGAGAAGAGCTTGCCTAAGCAGGGGCAAGAGAGCCTTTTCGGTCGCATGCGTGGATTAGGAGAAGACCTAATGCGCAGTGTCGGTGTCGCAAAGGAGCAGCTGAGCATTCAACCGCAAAATGCAGAACTCACCGCCCCAGATTGGGCGCATCCAGTGCAGACTCTGCATTGGTCGCTTGGGGGGCAGCCTCTCGGTTGGTCGACGCGGGTGCACCCTCAATTGTTGCGCGAGTTAGATTTTGGCGCTCATGATTGTTCCATTCTGTTGTTCGATCTAGAGGCCCTAAGCGTGGCCACCCAGGACCGCCACCCGAGCTTTGAGACACCATCTCGCTTCCCGGGTATTAAGGTCGACGTCGCTCTAGCTTTGCCAGACGATAAATCCTATGCAGAGGTCGAAATTGCGCTCAAGAAAGCGGGTGGCAAGCTACTCGACTCCTTAGAGTTATTTGATGTCTATACAGGAGAGGGAATGGCCGATGGACAGCGTAGCTTGGCTTTCCGATGCCTTTTGCGTGCGGCCGATCGGACTCTGAGTGACAAGGAAGAACAGAAATTCTTACGCAAGGTAGATTTCGCCGCAATTGAGTTGGGCGGAAACCTTCGTAGCTAAACGGCTCGCCTTAGGGTATTTTTCAAGCGGGCTCATTGGCCTGCCACCCCACTCCCCATGGAATACATGAAACGGAACTTCGACATCCTGTACATCGTGGTGCAGGTGTGGATTGATGGGTTGATCTGCATGGGGGCGTGTATGACTGGTTATTGGCTCTATTCCCACCTAGTCTTGCCTCCTGGCGTGTATATGCCGCCGATGGCTGACTTCCGTCAGCTATTCGTCCTGATTACTGGGATCGTGCTGTCGTGTTTCTGGCTGTTTGGGCTTTATCAAGGGCAGAAATCCATCTTGAATGTGGAGGAGTATCGCGGGCTCTTTAAGGCCACCCTGATGTCTTTCCTGTTGACATCCACTGCAGTTTTTCTCCTGCGCGAAGTGGAGTTTTAACGGACTCCAGAGCACTGGATTTACAATCTTGCGCGTTATCCATATGAATTGCTGCGCTTAGAGAACTCGGATAACTACTCACGGGTTCTTTATTTGACCCTGTTCCTTTTTATCTTCCTTTTCTCCATGCTTGGCCGCGCCATCATGTTCCGGCTACTGTCGGAGTTTTATGCACGGGGGATTGGAAACACCAACGTGGCTATTTTCGGAACGGGCCCCATGGCATTGCGCTTGCAGCAAAAGCTTCGCCTGTTCCCAACCCTTGGCTATAATTTCGTCGGCTTTGTGGAATCCAGAGAGCACACCAAAGAAGGCCCGGTGAATGGTTTTCCAATCCTAGGACATGAAGACGAATTGGATCGTTTGCGTGACGCTCACGATCTTCGCCGTATCCTTATTGCCAAGCCCGAATTTGAAGAAGACCGCCTGGTAGGGTTGTGTAAGAAGCTGGACAATTTTGGCATTCCATACCAAGTGGTGCCGCGTTTGTACCACTTTTTCTCGCGCCGTTTCACGGTGGAGACTATTGACTCTTTACCCTTAATCACGCCTGTGCCATTGCGCGGCCGACCGATATACAATTTCGTAAAACGTTTTGGCGACGTCTTCGTTTCAGCATCCATTTTATTGGCCTCCGCGCCAATCTTGTTGCTGGTCGTATTGTTGATCAAACGCGAATCGCCCGGTCCTGTGTTCTTCACCCAAATCCGTCAGGGGGCCAACAACCGTTCCTTCCGCATGGTTAAGTTTCGTACCATGTTTGCCGATATGTGCGGGGATGCTGTTACGCCGCAATCCGCTAGCGACCCCCGAGTCACCCGCATTGGACGTTTCTTGCGCAAATCTTCTCTCGACGAACTTCCCCAGTTGTGGAATGTGCTAGTAGGGCAAATGTCGATTGTTGGACCGCGCCCAGAAATGCCATTCATCGTCGAGCGCTATAACGATACGCAAATGCTTCGTCTCGACGTCAAGCCGGGCATTACCGGTTTATGGCAAGTGTCGGAAGCACGTAAAGCTCCCATCCACGAAAACGTCGACTACGATTTGTATTACATTGAGAATCAATCGGTGTTCCTAGACGTCACCATTGCCTTTTTGACCGTTGCGACCATGTTGCGTCTAACCAGTACACACTAGTGGCCGAATCCGAATCCAATCAGGAAGCAGAACCGGAAGCATCTGACGCCGGGCCCTATCGGGGACCAGATCGCCGTTCTCAACCGACTCCATTTTTGTCGAAGTTCTCCTTTGTGGGAGGAAATCGCCGCACCGGTGGACGTCGTCCTGGAGAGAACCGAGAAGTCTTCATTGACCGCTATCCTTTATGGGCATGGATCATGCTCACATTGTTCCTGGTATTGAATCTGCTCGATGCTCACTTCACCTTGATTTACCTTCAACGTGGTGGGGAAGAGGCCAATCCTGTGGCAGTGCGTTTGCTTTACGCGGGCATGGGAACTTTCATTGGCGTGAAAGCGGTTGGCGTTGGCTTAGGTGCCATGGTGTTCTGCATTCTGAACAACTTCCGTAACTCACGAATTGGCGTTGCGATTGCGCTGTGCTTTTACCAACTGCTCTTGCTATACCACATGTCGCTGTACCACGGTTGGGTCGGCAACGTGATTAGCTAGCTCTAGCGCGAAATTCTTGGAGCTATTCCCAGCTTAAGCCGATGGCTTGCGGGATGGTGCCTTCTACGTGTTCACTCACGACCGATGCTGGAACGCGTCGGGCGAGGCGGCGGAAGAGGTCTTCCAAGTAAGGTGGCGGTGGTAGTGGACGGTTCGAAAGTTCCGCCGGCTTATCCATTTGCCAAATTAATCGGGTAGCACCTTGATGCCTATCGGCAATCAAACGCAATGGACCACCTGGGCCGAAGCGTTGGAGGAGCAAAAGCCCGGTACGCATGGCGGCACGCAGGTACCTGGTATCGGCATTAACGGTGATGCCTGGCAAGGCTTCGACCTCTACAAGGATGTCCTGTTCCAAACAGGCTTCCGCTAATTCCTCAACCAAGTTTTGCAAATTGATCGGGCCGATATGAGGCTGCAGTTCCGCAGAGGCCAAGTGCAAGTACTCCAGCTGCGCCGCGATTTGGGTTGCGGCTTCCAAAGCGGGGGTGACCAGCGACAAAATGCGCTCGTCATCTTGGCATTCCAGTAACTGGAGGTATCCCGAAATACTGGTCAAGGGGTCTCGCAAGCCTTCGACCATGCCACCTAAGAATGCGTCTGGGAAATTGCCTTTTGCCGCATTAGTTTGTTGGAGGCTGCTTAGACACTGCGTCAGGCCGGTAGGGGTCCAAGGCTTGGGCAAAACGCCAGTCCGAGGCAAATCCATGAGGTTCTCAAAGCCAGCAAGGCCGCGGTCGCCTACGAGGAGCAAGGTCCATGGGCGGTTCTCGGTGCTGAGCCCAGCGCCAATGGTGCGTAAATCGGCTAAGGAAAGGGCGTCGGTATCGACCAGAACCCCGCTCAAGTCCGGTTGACGGCACTGCTCTAGCCATTCTTCCAGGCGGAAGGGTTGCAAACGAACCTGGCTGTCAGGGCACAGCCCACGCAGCACAGCCTCTAGCCCGGAATCAGATTCCGGAGTAAAAACTAGGATGGTGGAGGAGGTGTTGCGCTGGGCCATATTGGGGTGTCCCGATGCTACCAAGACGCTGCATAGGATTCAGGCTTTCTAGGAGATTCCTTTGAAGGAAAGCCCGTAGGCTCAGTCTTTTGCGACGGTTGGCTCACGTTCGACGGTGTGGCGCAAAATCCACGGCACCGCCTCTGCCAGGTGTGCGCAATACAAATCAGGCTGCTTGCCAGCCTCGGCTAATTTTTGGCGCATAGCCCGTCCTTTGCCGGTGCCCACTAAAACCGAAGGCAAGTTTTTGGCCGCAAAAGCTTGCAGGTCGCGGACATCATCTCCCACACCGACGCTCCGTTCCCATTCGATTTCAAACCCCTCTGCGGCACGATCTAACAACCCGGCGAGGGGTTTGCGACATCTGCAGCGGCGTCGTTCGGGTGAGACTCCTACTGCTGGATGGTGTGGGCAGTGGTAGTAAGCATCAATTCTGGCGCCGACGGGTTCTAGTAGCTCATCTATGCGAGATTGGATTGCCATCAAATCGCCGACATCTAGGAGTCCACGAGCGATGCCGGATTGATTGCTTACCACAATCAATAGCAGCCCCTGCTGGTGCAAGGCGGCTAAAGCTTGGGCTACACCGGGCAACAGTTCGGTCTGCTTTGCGGAGGATAAATACGGCACCTCGCGAAGCAGGGTTCCGTCGCGATCCAAAAAGACTGTGGGTCGAGGTGCCATTGGAGTTATGCTAACGCCAACATGAATGAGAAACGATACGAAAAAGCACTGGAAGAACTCCAGTCGAAAGGTGGAAGCGATCCCTGGATGGTTTTCAAGATTATGGGGGAGTTTGTGGAAGGCTTTGACGTCATGCGCGAAGTCGGCCCAGGAATCTCAATTTTTGGTTCCGCTCGCACAAAGCCGAGTGACCCATACTACAAAATGGGAATGGAAGTTGCTGCGGCCCTAGCGCGGCGTGGATACACCATTATCACAGGTGGTGGCCCGGGTGCCATGGAGGCGGCCAACAAGGGCGCTCAAGAAGCCGGTGGTCAGTCCGTGGGCTTGAATATTGACCTGCCTATGGAACAAAATCCAAACCCTTACCAAGATGTTGAGTTGAACTTTAAGTATTTCTTTGCGCGTAAAGTTTGCTTTGCAAAATACGCGCTGGGTTATGTGGTTCTACCCGGCGGCTTTGGAACGATGGATGAGTTCTTTGAAGCACTGACCTTAATTCAAACCCGCAAGATGAAGAATTTCCCAATTGTCCTCATGGGAACCGATTACTGGGGTGGCTTGGTGCGTTGGATTAAACGTACGATGGTTGCAGAAGGAACCATTTCCGCGGGTGACCTAGATCTGTTTTATCTCACCGACGATCCACTAGAAGCGGCCATGATGATCCAAAAAGCTCTTGAGGAAGGTTCTGGCATTCGTCCGGAATGGCGGAAGCAGATAGCGATTGCTAAAAAGCAGGCTTCTCGGATTCATGCTGCAAAGCGCATTGATTCCCGAGACCAACAGGAGACCGCTCAAAAAGTTGGCAAGAAGAAGCCGGTAAAGAAAAAGACAAAGGCAGAGGCAACCAAGAAGCCTAAGGGTTAAAAGAAGAACGGCCCGCGGAAGACATCTTCCGCGGGCCGTTTCTATGCCAAGCTTCTCTAGTTGAGATCTTCTTCTTTCGCGCGAGAAAGAAACTCGCCGTTTTCGGTGTTGATCTTGATGTACTCACCCGCGGTGATGTAACCAGGAACTTTTACTTCCAAACCCGTTTCGCAAACGGAGCCCTTTTTCTCCGAGGTGACCGTGTCGCCTTTGACCGAAGCTTCTGCCTCTTTGACCAGCAAGATTACGGCAGCGGGAAGGTCAATCGAAATAGCCGTGTCATTAAAAAAGGTCAGCGAAACTGACTGGTTCTCGCGCACATATTTCATCGACTCAGACACAAGTTCTGCACCGAGGAAATACTGTTCAAAGTTTTCGTCGTCCATGAAAACATAGGACTCGCCCTCCATATAGGAGAAGGTCGCTTTACGACGATCTAAGTGTGCGCGCTCAAGCGTTTCATCGGAGGTCATCCGCATAGATTTTTGTTGCCCCGTTTGATGGTGCTTGCACTTGATCTGGTTGAACGAGCCGCCCTTGCCGGGCTTGCGGAATTCATACTCGGTGACAACCCAAAGGGCGCCGTCGAGGAGGAGAACATTGCCCTTGCGGACTTGGTTAGCTTTGATGGTAGGCATTTCAACAGTTCCCATTGGGAGGGTACGTATTCTACCAGCACTTAGCGTTCAACCATATGACCGGCGCATAGTGCTGGAAGGAATCTCCAGGGCTTGCCGGTATTTGGTCACCGTGCGTCGCGCGACATTGGTTCCATCGCGTTCCCGGAGGATGCCAACAATCTCCTCATCGGAGAGCGGGTGGCCTTTGTCTTCCGCGCCGACGATTTCCTTAATCCGCTCCTGAATGGCTATGCGGGACCGCGCGCCACCTTTGGAAGTGGATTGGCCGCCGGAGAAGAAACTCTTCAGCGCAAGAATGCCTTGCGGGGTTTGTGCATGCTTGCCGCGGATGGCACGCGAAACGGTGCTAATGTGAACGCCGACCACATCTGCAATTTCCTGCATTTTCAAGGGCGCCATCCGCTCTGGACCATAAGCCAGAAAGTCTCGCTGGCGTGCGACTAACTCTTCCGAAATGCGGGTAAGAGTTTGGCGACGTTGATTGACGGCATCGAGGAACCAGCGGGCCTTTTCGATTTTCTTCATCAAGAAAGCATGCAGTCGTTTGTCACCTTTCGCCTGATCCAACGCTTCTTGTGCGCTACGCGACAAGTGGACTTCAGGCATGCCATTGCGGAGGAGACGCACCTTGAAACCACCTTGGTTGTCTTCGGTGACGAGCACATCGGGGTGAATCAACTGGTTGTAATCGGCTTCATATTCACCCAGTGGCCGAGGATCGAACAAGGCTAAAATCTCAATTGCATGACGCACATCTTCCAGGCTTAAATCTTCTGCCTTCGCAATCTGAGGAATACGATTGGCGAGCAAGTCATCGAAGTAATCGACTAGGATTTTTCGCGCAATGTAGTGGTCCTCGCCTAAATGCTCCACCAGTTCCAGGGCGTCGAGTTGCAGCAGAAAGCACTCCGCTAGATTCCTGGCGCCAATGGCAGGGTGAGCCACTTCCCGGATCAACTTCATGGCTTTGCGCAAATCGCCTAGAGGCTTGTGTGAAACCTCGGCAACCTCTTCGAGACCATCTAGCAGGAACCCACGTGGGTCTAGGAATTGGAAAATCAACTCGGCATCACGAATGATTTCAGGGTCTTCGTCGCGAATACGGAGCTCCATGAGTACCGAGTCTTCGGTGTGGACATCGGGTGCCGCGACATTTTGCACCATGTCATAATCGCTATTTTCGCGATTCGAAGGGCCCTTGGAAACCGGCGCTCCCTCCAGCAAGTTGCCAAGGCTCTCGACATCGACAGGGTCGGGTTCATACTCCGAATCGCTGCCTTTCTCCTGGTCAGAGTTCTTTAAATCGGGGCCATCAACCTTGTCTGGGGTTTCACTAGTTTCGAGAAAAGGGTTATCTTCTAGTTCAGCGGCAATTCGATCCAGCAACTCGGGAGCCGTGAGTTGCAGGATCTGCATAGCCTGAATCATCTGCGGCGACTGGGAAAGTCGCTGTTCAAGTTTCAGGTTCTGGGTATATTCCAGGCGCATATGTCTAGTCTACCTCCTAAACCCCCTCTGGTTACGAGCATGCTGAGTGCTCCCGACCCTGGCGCCTTCTTGGGCTTGGATGCCGCTGATTGTGGCCCCGAGTCCAAGGGCGTGGTGATTCCGGTGCCCTACGAGGCGACCACGACTTATATGGGAGGCACTAAGGCGGGGCCCGCGGCCATTTTGAAAGCTAGCCGTCAGGTTGAGTATCACGATGAATGGTTGGAGGATGAAGCACAACGATTTGGGGTGCGTACTTTGGCCCCGGTGCTCAGTAAGGAAGACCCTCGGAAGTTGGCCGACACTCTCGAGGCTTTGGTTGGAGAATATTTAGATGCACAACGTTTCCCTTTGATTTTGGGAGGGGAGCACTCCATCAGCCTCGGTTCCATTCGTGCCGCACTGAAGCGTCATCCGGATTTGGTGATATTGCATTTAGATGCCCACCCTGATTTACGTGACGAATACGAGGGCACCCATTACGGACATGGCTGCGTGATGCGTCGTGTGTTTGATTTAGGTGCCAAGATTCACGCCTTTGGGATTCGCGCGATTTCTCCCGAGGAGCGTGATTTTTATCTCACTCAAAGCACCGCCACTTGCATCACCGCGCGTGATCTTTTGCCGCTGACGCCGCTGGATCGGGTGGACCGAATTCTTCAGGATTTACCCGCTGGCCCAATTTGGTTGTCCTGGGATATCGATGGGCTAGATCCATCTTTAGTGCCCTGTACCGGCACCCCTGAACCTGGCGGGCTTGATTGGTTTACGGTTTCTGAGTTACTTCTGCGCCTCGATGCTGCCGGCAAGCATTTGGTCGGCGCCGAGTTGGTCGAGCTGTCTCCTCAACCCAATCAACACGCCAGTGACTTCGCATGTGCCCGGCTCGCGCATCGGATGTTGCTTGCAGGGCTTCGATCCTTGGAGCGAAGAATGTAGACTCTGACTATGGATATCCTCCTGGTAGAGGACGAACGTACCTTGGCGGTGCCTTTGGCCGACGCGATGATCGCTGCAGGGCATCGGGTGGTGACCCTATTTGATGGCGCCGCAGCTTTGTCGTGGTTAGATGAGCATCGCTGTGACCTGGTGGTGACCGATGTGCGTTTGCCAGGTGCCGATGGCATCGCCGTTCAAAAGCGTGCCCGGCAACAAGATCCGCCCTGTGAAGTTCTGGTCATGACCGGCTACGCCTCGGTAGATCAGGCGGTGGCGGCCATGCGTTCTGGCGCGGTGAGTTATCTGCAAAAGCCATTCCCTATGGATGCTTTGTTGAGTCAAGTGGAACGCGTTTCTCAAACCCGCGCATTGCAAGCCGAGGTGAAACGTTTGCGCGAGCATGCGGGCGAAGAACCTTCGCGTTTGACTGGTAGTAGCGTTGCGATTGAAGCCATTAATCAGCGCATTCAAAAAGTGGCTCCCGAAGAAGTGACCGTTCTCATTGTGGGGGAAAGCGGTACCGGAAAGGAACGCGTTGCCCGTGCGCTGCATGCACTGGGTGCTGGTGCCGACCAACCTTTTGTCCCGGTTTCATGCTCAGCGATTCCAGCCGGGCTTATGGAAGGCGAACTGTTCGGCTTTAGGAAAGGTTCTTTTACCGGCGCCGATGAAGATCGCACGGGTTTGTTAAAGGAAGCCGCCCAGGGGACCCTATTTCTCGACGATGTAGACGATGTGCCTCTAGAAGCCCAAGCGAAACTGTTGCGCGTTTTGCAAGAACGTGAGTTCACGCAACTGGGAAGCCAGACGGCGCAACCTTTTTCCGCGCGAGTTCTGGCAGCAAGCAAGGTTCCATTGGAAGAGGAAGTGGCTGCTGGGCGTTTCCGCGAAGACTTGTTCTTTCGATTGAACGTCGTCCCGCTCAATCTACCGCCTTTGCGCGAGCGTAGTGAAGACATTGCCCCTTTGCTAGGGGAGTTGCTCGCCCGATGGGATCCTGAAGGGCGACATCGGATTGGGCCCGACGCTTTATGGAAGCTAGTGCGTCACCCTTGGCCAGGAAACGTGCGTGAGCTAGAGAATGCACTGCGCCGCGCTTTGGCACTTGCCGGCCGTGCACGAATTTTACGCTATGAACATTTCTTGCCGGGCGGCGGCATGTTCGATGCAAGTTCGCAAGGAGAACCAATTGGTTTGAAGGAAGCGGTTGCGAACGCCGAGAAGAAAGCCATTCGAGCGGCTTTGGTTGCCACAGAAGGAAAGAAAATTAAAGCTGCAGAAATGCTGGGCATATCGCGCAAGGTGCTCTGGCAGAAAATGAAAGAGCTTGGTCTGGAAGAGGATCACGGACCGATTTCATGAGCACCACGCTTGCCCCTTACTGTGCGGGAGAACCATCTCTCCGTCTCGCTGCAGAACGAGTAGCCGTGTTCACGGATTTGCACCTGCAACCCTCAGCTTTCCACGAGATTGTGGCTTTTGCGGCCTCTTTGGAGCGCCTCATTGGCCAAGCCGATGCCGTGGTGATTCTCGGTGACCTATTTGAGAGCTACATCGGGCGCGAAGACTTTGTGCATCCAGCCTTTGATCCGGTGCGGATGACCATCGCCGCGCTCCACGCCTCCGGGTGTCAGGTTTTCCTGGTTCGCGGCAATCGCGATGTCCTGCTTAATCAGGCCGACGCTCGGCATCTTCAATTCACAGTGGCCGATTCCATCGTCTGCACGGCCCTTGAGGACAAACTTCTGTTGACCCACGGCGATGCCTTCTGCCTTGGCGACCTGCCATACCAGCGCCTGCGCCGAATCTCAAGGCGCCCAGGCATGCGAACCTTCCTGCGCATGCTGCCGCATTGGATGCGGACCCGGATTGCCCGCCGCCTGCGCAGGTACAGCGTCCTGGAGGTGGCTCGTAAGCCCCTCGACTCGATGATGCTGACTTTGCCGAAGGTCGCTGCTGTCATGCAGCAAGAGGGGGTGCAGAAGGCCTGGATTGGGCATCTGCATGAGGCTGCTGAGCATGAATTAGAGTCTGGCCTGACTTTGCATGTGCTGCCGGCCTGGGAGCCGGGCACGGCTCCACGATGGATTGGTTAAAAGCTGGACGTCGGCAGTTATTCCGCTATAATTTCTCGGCTTCATGGGTAAGGAACCGCATTTTCCGGATGGACTAGTGATTACCGTAGATGGTAATTCAGGTTCTGGAAAGAGTTCCCTGGCCAAGAAGTTGGCGATCAAACTTAATTGGTCGTTTTTGGATTCCGGTGCTTGGTACCGCGCTCTGACTTGGGCGACCTTGCGTGCCGAAGCGGACACCAAAAACGAAGCAGAAGTTTTAGCCACGCTCTCTGAAATCGAGATTCATTGTGATTCCCACGGCAAGGTGTTTGTCGACGGCGAAGCTTGCATCGATTGCTTGCGGACTCCGTTAATTGATCAACTCGTTTCCGAGGTTGCCGATCACGTCTCCGTCCGCGAAGCGTTGAACAAACGAATGCGCGAAATGGCCTGTACTTCCAAAGCGGAAGGCTTGGTCGCAGACGGCCGCGATGCCGGCACCATCATTTTCCCCGATGCTGCCTTGAAAGTTTTTGTGCGTGCCGGATTAAGCGTTCGCGCGGAACGACGCTTTCAGCAAATGCAACGGAGCGGAATCGACATCACACTCCCTGAGGTTCAACAGGCACTCGCTGCGCGCGATGCTCACGATGCTCTCCGGGGAGACGCTGCTCCGCACCCAACCGTGCAGAGTCGCATTCTCGACAATGACAACAAATCACTCGAGGAGGCAGTCGGATGCCTTCTAACCTGGGCTCTGCAACTTCAAAATTGATTGCACTCAGGTGGCCATTCGGTCGAGTCGTTCTCCGACACACCCGTAACTAAATACCATGGTCTCTAAAGACCTCATCCGGCGTTTCGACCTTCAAGACGACGAGCTCGATAGCCAAATTGCCAACATTCTTGGCGACACCGAATCCACCGCATTTGCTGATCTCATTGACCCGAATGCAGGTTCGGTTAATCGCGATCAGATCGTTCCAGCCCGCGTGCTCAAGATTGACGACGAGAACGGTTTCGTTCTTGTAGATATCGGCGGCAAAGCAGAAGCTCCTATCGCCATTGCCGAGTTCGAAGGCGAGCTTCCTGAGCCTGGAACCGAAATCGAGGTGTTCTACCGTGGCGACGATCGCCATACTAGCGTTCCAGTAGTTTCCAAGCGGGAAGCTGACCGTGAGCGCTCATGGGCAAAGATCGTTGGCGTCTACGAGCCCGGCGACATCATCGAAGGTCTCAGCACCAAGATGATCAAAGGTGGCCTTTTGGTCCTCGTCGATGGCGTGGAAGTCTTCATGCCAGCCTCGCAGATTGACATCCGTCGCGTCAGTAACCCAACCGATTACATCGGTATCAATATTCGCGCGAAAGTCGTCAAGATCGACGAAGAGCGTCGCAACATTGTCATCTCTCGTCGTCAGCTTCTTGAAGAAGAGCGGATGGATAAGCGCAGTGCATTGCTCGACGAGATCGAGGAAGGCCAAGTACGCAAAGGCGAAGTCAAGAACATCGCCGACTTCGGTGCATTCGTGGACCTCGGCGGCATGGACGGCTTGCTCCACGTTACCGACATGTCTTACGGTCGCATCAAGCACCCACGCGAAATGGTTCGTATTGGCGATCAACTGGACGTTTTTGTTCTTTCGATCGACCGCGAGCGCAACCGCGTAGCACTGTCGCTGAAGGCATTGACCAAAGATCCTTGGGAAGGCCTCGATACTCGTTTCCCAATCGGCACCACTCATGTGGGCCGTATTGCGAACATCGTCCCTTACGGTTTGTTTGTGGAGCTTGAGTCCGGTGTAGAAGGATTGGTGCACGTCACCGAACTTTCTTGGACCCAGAAGAGTCCAAACCCTGAAGGCGAGTTCGAGAAGGGTGACGAAATCAAGATTTTCGTCAAGGCTATCGACTTCGAGAAGAAGGAAATGTCCCTGTCCGTGCGCGAAGTCGAAGGCAACCCTTGGGACCGTATCGCCGAGCACTATGCTCCAGGTACTGTGATCGAGGCAACCGTTAAGAACTTGGCTTCTTACGGTGCATTCGTCGAACTCGAAGAGGGCATCGATGGCTTGCTTCACAACTCGGACTTCCACTGGACCCGCAAGGTTCAGCATCCGTCCGAAGTTGCACACAAGGGCGACCGCATTCAGTGCGTAGTTCTTGCTGTCGACCGGGAGAAGCAACGCATCTCCTTGGGCCAGAAGCAACTCACCAAGAACCCTTGGGAAGATTACATTCCTTCCAACTACCACGTTGGCGACATGCTCGCCGGCACCGTCAGCAAGCACATCTCTGCGGGCTGCTTCGTGAAACTCGAAGATGACCTGGAAGCATTCATGCACTACAGCACCCTGCCGCAAGAGTGGCAAGAGTCTCCTGAAAAGAACTGCCTACCAGGCATGAAGATGGAGGTGCGTGTAATCCGCGTTGATTGTGGTGAGGAGCGTATTGGTCTAAGTTACATTCACTCTGAGTTCGAGGAGAACGTAGAAGTGAAGAAGAACTGGGAAGAAGCTCTGGCTGCAAAGGCTGCTAAGAAGGCTGCACGGGCTGCTGCTAAGGCTGCCGCTGCAGAAGGCGCAACGGAAGAAGCAGCCGATGAGGAGGAACCTTTTGAGGAAGAGAACATCAAGGTCGAGCCTGCTGCAGTGCTTTCTGTCGCTAAGATTGAAATCCCTAAGGCCGTAACGGCCAAAGTGGAAACTTCGGAAGCTTCGGAAGCTTCGGAAGAGCCAACGGAAACCGCCGGCGAGTAGTCGGATAGGCGACTTATGCGCCAAATCAGCAAGACCGTCCCTACATGGATTTGTGGGGGCGGTCTGTCCCTTTTGAGCCTGCTGCTTTTGGCGGTGGGTTGTGCGCAATCCCCGGTAGTTGGGGATTTGGAAGAAGATGTACCTTCATTTGAAGAAGAAGAAGAAGAAGAGTTCACATTCGATGAGGATCCTGCTTTCGATCAAGGAAAGGATCAGGAACCGGAAGCACTGGCCGGTGAAGTTTTTGAATCGGCCGACAGCATTGTCTTTGCCGGTGACCCATTCGCCGATTCTGGAGCCCGCGTGATTGCGGCTGACACCGGCAATGTTATTACTGAGGAGAACCTCTGGGATGGCGAAATGCCAGAGAGCCGATTGGTGGAACTTGAAGAAATTCCTGAGATCGGATACGATGAAGCTCTGCTGGAGCAAGCGGCTGAGTTGGGATTAGCTCGGTTACGCGCCCGCTATCTTTCCGATGTCCTGGAAGGCGATGCCAAAGTCATGGTCCCTGAAGGCATTCGGACCTTTGGCGAAGTCTTGCCAGTGAAGTTTCGTATGCGCAATCCTTTGGGCGACCCGGTGCAACTTATCCCTAGTCCAAGCGGCTTTATTTTGGAGTTAGATTGGACGGTAGAGCGGTGGTTGCCGATTGGAAGTCATGATCGAGTGCAACGCCATCGTTTCTTCCGTATTGCACAGCAAGTTTCCTTGCAGCCAGATCAGGAGTTTTTGGAATACACCGAACTCCCATTGGTGGTTGGCGGTGATCAGGGATCGGTATGGCTGGTGCAGGTCGACGCCCGTTTGCGTTGTAACGGAGCTGCTTTCGAAGAACGGCTACTGCCTGTCCATGAGATCAACTTTCAGGCTGCTCGCTTCTTAGTGTTGCCTCCCGGGTGGAAAAGCCTTGAAGATGCTCCATTGGCAAACCTAAAGCGGGTTCTGCTCATGTCTTCAGAAGAGGTCGACCGCCACGTTCTGGTCTGCGTAGCTTTATTGAAAGGCGAGGAACGTCAAGCGGCGGTTCAATTGCTGCTCGACGGCTTGCGTCTGGCTCCAACACCCGGTCGCGTGCTCACCATTACCCAGTCTTTGCAGTGGCTAACCGGTGAACATATAGGAAGTATGCCTGGGGACTGGTTTCGATGGGCCGCAAGACGCAAAATGGCAGCTAGCCGTTAAGGCGGGACCACCATGAGTTTGATTCAGGAAATCCGTCGCTTCTCAAGTGACATCGTCGGCGAGGAGCAACTCGTCAAAATGCTCGAAAAGTCAGCTGCTGAAAAGCGCCCTTTACGAGTGAAGTTTGGCATTGACCCAACCTTCCCCGAGGTCCACCTAGGCCATGCGGTGCCAATTCGTTTGTTGCGTTTGTTTCAGGAACATGGGCATCTGCCGGTTTTGATTCTTGGCGATGGCACCGCACGTCTTGGGGATCCCACTGGGCGTAATGATCAGCGTCCTCCGCTGACCCCGGAGATGGTGGAGGAGAATGCGAAGACTTACTTGGTCCAGATTGGCAAGTTGTTGGATTTGTCTGAGGGCGTTTGCGAAGTACGCCGCAATAATGAGTGGTTCAGCAAGATGGACTTCTTTGATTGTTTGCAATTGGCTGCAAAGTCGACCGCCGCCCGTTTGCTCGAGCGCGATGATTTCCAAAAACGCATGCAAGCAAACTTGCCCGTGCACTTGCACGAAATGATGTACCCACTCATGCAAGGTTTGGACTCAGTAAAAGTCGAGGCCGATGTCGAGCTTGGCGGTAATGATCAACTATTCAACTTGCACATGGGACGTCAAATGCAAGAACGTGAAGGACAACGTCCACAAGTGTGTATCACTACGCCGTTATTGCTTGGTACCGATGGCCGCAAGATGTCGAAATCCTACGGCAACCACGTAGGTCTCAACGCTTCCTCCGATGACATGTTCGGCAAAGTCATGTCCCTATCTGATGAAGGTATGGCCACTTGGTTCTCCTTGGCTACGCAAATGTCTACGCAAGCTATTGATGCGCAATTGGCAGGGCATCCGCGGGAGGCGAAGGATTGCCTAGCGCGCGCTGTAGTGACCGAATTACATAGTGCGGAGGCCGCTGCGGCTGCATCGGAAGAGTTCGTGCGGCGTTTCCAGAAGAAGGAGAAGCCATCGGATGTGCCTGAGAAACTGGTAGCTGCCGGGGCTTATTCGCTACCCAGCTTGATGAAGGCGGTTGGGCTAGCCAACACGACCTCAGAAGCACGCCGCATGATTGAGGGCGGTGGGGTGCGCATCGATGATGAAGTGATCAAAGATGTACGGTACTTAGTTGCTCTTGAAGAGAGTGGTGCCAGTGTGCTCATGCAAGCCGGCAAGCGTCACTTCGCGAAGATTAGCGCGGAGTAGGCAAGCCTATTGATCTAAGCATGGATCGGGGAAAGGTGCGAGAGGCCGGTCCAAAGATTCGGCTTTGCCATTTTCTTCATCTATATCGGAGGTGTAACCTATTTCGCCCAGGAGGGCTCTCTCTTCTTCACTGTAGGGGGCGCTGAGTCGATCTTCAAGCGGCGAGAGTTTTAGTTTCTGGGCTTGTTCCTCAGAAATTTGGAAGTCTTTGCAGAAAGCGTTAATGGCTTCCGCATAACGCGGGTCGGTCGAAGATAAAGGCTGCTTTTCGTTGGGATCTTGGAAACGGTCAAAAACGAAATAGGCCTCGCCAGTGTCTTTGCGTCGTTTTGGCTTGACTGCGATTTGAGCTTTCGTGCTATTCGCTTGGTCGTAACCGAATTCACGTACCACCGAATAGCGCCTATTACGCCAACCATCGCGGACGTTGATCCCACCGCGACTCGCACGATGACCACCACTGAAAATACGTTGCATGGCAAAACGAGGTTGGCCGCGGCCATCGATTGTTTCACGCAGACTGGTCCCCTCGGCTTCCTCTAAGTCTGGTGCGCCGCCGAAATCTAAGAGGGTCGGCGCAACATCGTAAATGCGGCTAATCTCGGGAACCCGGCGTCCTTCCGGAGTTATACCCGGCACGCGAAGAATCATGGGGATCCGGCATTGCTCTGCAAACAACGTGGAACGGTGCCCAATGCTGTTGTGGTCGAAGAATTCGTCGCCATGATCGGAAATCACCATAAGAATGGTGTTCTCCCATTGGCCTTGATCTTTCAGCGCTTGAATGATGTCGCCAATATGCCGGTCCACCCAGTTGATTTCAGCATCATAAAGCGCAACTACATGATCCAAATCGCGTTGGCTGATGTTGCGCTTAAACGGCGCATTAACATCCATGACCCGTGAATCAAAATACCAATTCACGCCATCAAAGGCGCCTTCCTTATTTTTGTCATACCCGGGGTCAAAGCGTTCATCCAAACCTTCTTCCATACGCCAAGGAATGTGGTCATAGTGTGCATCGAAGTAATGTAGGAAGAGGAAAAACGGTTCGTCCTTGTTTTGTTTCGCCAAGAATTCCTTACCCAGCTGGTTTATCCGTGGCGAGGTGATGTCCATGTGGGAGCGGCGATCCACCATGCGTTTTACGAATTCTGGAGTCATGGGTTCCTTGCCTTGTTGCACTCTGCGCAAACGCTCCTGCTCTAGCTGCAAACCAAACTCTTTCACGCTTAACATGCCGGATTGATAATCATCAAAGCCACGATCAAAGCCAAACTTGGCATCCAGGTAGGGGCCAGAATAATAGCCGGCAGTATTCCATCCGGCATCTTGCAGGTTTTCGGCAAGGGTGGTGCGTAATGAATCCAGTTTGAAACTGTCGGTCTCCACTCCGTGTCGTCGGTCGGACAAGCCAGTCATCAAACTCATATGCGCTGGCAAGGTCCAAGAGCTTGTGGTCCATGCATCTTCAAACACCACGCCCTCGGCAGCTAGAGCCTCCAGGTTTGGGCTCACCGAAACCTCCGGTGCATATTGCGCGCGATGTCCGTAAACACTCAGATGGTCGCGTCGGACAGAGTCGATGCTCACCAACACAATATTCATGGGTTCGCCGCGCACCTCACTTTCCCCGCCACCAGGTCTCGCAGGTTTTTGCTCGGAACCACAGGTCAGGATTAAGCCGGCCAAGAGGCAAATTCCCGCAACCCCAAGGATTGCACGTAGAGACATGGATGTTCCGCTCATCAGTTTAGTTTAATCAGGACTAGCCACGTTTCGGCATGATGCTTACCGGAACTTTCAAAATGGGATTGTGTTCATCTCCAGTTGGCACTTCAATGGAAAGGTTCGCCCCAGCTTCCGTGGCTTCACCGAGGAAGCGCAAACGCACCATGAGGCTTTTCCCGTTTGCACCGCTGACCTCCTCCGTAATCTCAAATCCAGCGTCTTCAAATGCCTGAAGTTGCAAATTCTGCAAGGAACCGTCTACTGCGCGATGAGTCACTACCAGCTGTGCCTCAAGGCGGTCCGCGGAAGGATCAAAGACCAAACGCGTGGGGCTAAAGGACAAATCTGGGCGTGCAAAACCAGTCACGGCTACTTTCACTGGAGGCGCACCATTCAAATCCGTATGCAAAACGAACTGTTTTTGGAAAGGTCCTTCGGGAAGAACTTCCGGTGCGGTGAAGGTTAGTTGATAAGTCACGCCAGCACCTAACACTGAAATCAGATTGCTGCGTACCGCCCATCCCTCGTCATCGACAAAATCGACATCCAACCCAAAGTCAATGGTGTCGTGTGCAACCACCAAAGCTGTTCCACTGACGCCTTGACGCACGCCAATCTCGCCCAAATCTACATTCCACGGCTCTACCGAGAATGGATTCCAAATATCAGAGCCCCATTGCAAAACCATGCCGGAGTAATCCTGGAACACCACTGGAATCGACCCCACCTTGCGCGATGCCGGAATGCGGTAGCGCGAAGTATCCAGAGTGAAGTGAATCAACATCTGTTCCTCAACGCCTAGGGTCAGATTGAGTCGTTTGCCATCGAGGCGTTGACGCGCCATCGCCCCGGTGCGCGCGGGTAATTCCAATTCTGCAGAAACACACTGGCATGAGAACGGCCCAATACGACTCACCAAAAGTGGCTTGCCGGTGGTGTTCCTTAGTTTGTAAACCCCACTGGTGCGTTCGCCAAAGGTGACGGATCCCAAATCTAGGAATTCCGGTTCCACCGAAAGCGGGGCTACGGCCAGGGTCTGCGGATGCGATTCCTGCGGCGAGCAGGCCACAACACCGAGAAATAGAATTCCGGCAAGGGTTAGGCATGGGAGAAATCGCATGAGGAGATTATCCTACCGCACTCGGTCAGTCACCGAACCCTTCCTCATGGCATCTGAATCTACTATTTCTCCATCCGTCTACCCGCACACCGCCGCTTTGGACCCAGCCGTCCACGCTTGTCTCATGGGAGAGTGGGAGCGTCAGGAAGATGGCATTGAGCTCATTGCGAGCGAGAACCAGACTTCGATGGCAGTCATGGAGGCCATGGGGTCGACCTTGACCAACAAATACGCGGAAGGTTATCCCGGGCGTCGTTACTACGGCGGTTGCGAGGTGGTTGATGTGGTTGAAGACTTAGCCAAGGATCGGCTGAAGCAAGTTTTCTCGGCTTATGGCGCAAATGTTCAGTCCAGCAGCGGATCGCAGGCGAACCAAGCAGCCTTTTTGGCTTTGCTCAATCCCGGCGACAAGGTTCTCGCTATGGATTTGAATCATGGCGGGCACTTGACCCATGGCCACCCGAAAAACGCTTCCGGCGTTTACTACCAGTTTGAGCACTACGGTGTCACCAAAGGCGATGAGCGCATTGATTACGATGCCCTCCGCGAACATGCCCTGCGCATGAAACCAGAATTATTGTTGGCCGGTGCCAGCGCTTACCCACGCTTCATCGATTTTGAACGCATGGGTGCTATCGCCAAGGAAGTGGGCGCCAAATTCATGGTGGACATGGCACACATTGCTGGGTTGGTTGCGGCTGGCTTGCATCCGTCACCGGTGCCGCACGCCGATGTTTGCACCATGACTACCCACAAAACTTTGCGCGGCCCGCGTGGTGGGGCGATTGTGGCCACCAAGGAGTGGATCAAGCAGATCAACTCGGCCGTGTTTCCTGGGGTTCAGGGAGGACCGCTCATGCACGTGGTTGCCGCGAAGGCAATTGCTTTTGGTGAGGCCCTAAAGCCTGATTTTAAGCAGTATCAGCAGCAAGTATTGGACAATGCCAACGCACTTGCCGAGGGCCTAGTCAAGCGAGGGTATCGCTTAGTCAGTGGTGGTACCGATAACCACCTCCTGTTAGTCGACTTGCGCGGCCCCGAAGGTCCTGGCATTACTGGTGCGGTTGCGGAAGATACTTTGCATCAGGCGGGTATCACCGTGAACATGAACTTGATTCCCTTTGATCCAGAGAAGCCTATGTTGACTTCTGGAATACGGATTGGAACTCCAGCCGTAACCAGTCGTGGCTTTGGCGTTTCTGAAATGGAGTCGATTGCCGCTTGGATTGACCAGGCTCTGCGCGCTGTGGGTAACGACTCCGTGCTCGCAGAAGTCCGTGAAGAGGTCCGGACCTTGTGCCGCAGCTACCCGATTTACTCGGGCATGGGCTGCTAAGCCTTGAAGCTGTTTACGTAATCCAACCACAGCCCTTGATGGGGACCGTGTGGTTGGAAAAGGCCTTGCTCGGTAATAATGGCACTGACCAATTCCGCTGGGGTGATATCGAAGGCTGGGTTGAATACGTCGACGCCTTCTGGTTGGCTTGCAGAATCGTAAAGTTCTGCTGCATCGCGTTGTTCAATCGGGATACAACTCCCATTCGGACAGGCAGGATCAATCGTGGTCCCTGGAGCCAATACGTAAAACGGAATCCCATGCTTTTGGGCTAAGACCGCAAGTGGGTATGTGCCTAGCTTGTTCGCGACATCGCCGTTGGCTGCAATGCGATCGGATCCTACAAAAACCAGATCTACCTTTCCTTGTGCAAGAAGTGTTGCGGCTGCGGAATCGGGAAGCACGCTCACTGCAATACCGTGTCGGGCCAACTCCCATGCCGTCAAACGCGTACCCTGACGAAGAGGACGGGTTTCATCGGCATATACGTGGAGCTTAACCCCACGTGAATGTGCCAAATGTAAGGGGCCTAGCGCGGTTCCAATGCCACCGGTAGCCAAGGCACCGGCATTGCAATGGGTGAGAACCGAAACCCCGTTGTGTAATAAGCCTTGCGCATGCTCACTGAGTGCCAGGCAAGATTCCTGGTCGGCGAAGTGGAAGGCTTGTGCAATCTGAACCAGTTGCTTGGTCCAAGTTGCGGGGCTTCCTTGACCCGAAGCCGCCAGGCCATGCCCAAGTTCCAGTTGTAGGCGTACCCCAACCCCCAGGTTCACCGCGGTCGGACGGGCAGCTTCTAAGGCACACGCATTCTTTTTCAGCTGGGTTAGCCACGCGGCGACGTTGTCCGTCGGGGGCAATTCCAAAGCCATAGCATAAGCAGCAGCGCAGCCGAGTGCGGGTGCGCCGCGCACGACCAAGCGTTTCATGGCATCGACCACTTCACGAATCGTGGTCAGAGTAACATAGACCTCGGCACCGGGCAGTTGCGTTTGATCCAACAAACGCAAACCGCCTTGGGTCCACTCTAAAGTGGTGAAGCCGAGATCAATAGGTTTCAGGAGTTCAGCCTCTCTTGGAGAGCAGCATCTTTCACTAACACCTTGTCGTGCTGGGAAACGCGGAAGCCTTCCATCTTGTCAGCCATGCTGTCATCGGAGACGGCAATGATGCGCAGAGCCAGCAAGGCTGCATTCATCGGGCCACCGCCACCCACAGCAACAGTCGCTACTGGAACGCCACCTGGCATCTGTACCGTTGCGAGCAATGCGTCTAAACCACCAAGCGGTGGGTTGTCCATGGGAATACCAATCACCGGTAAGGTGGTATGGGCGGCAATCACACCAGCCAAGTGTGCGGCACCACCAGCAGCGCAAAGTAGCACTTGAATGCCTGCTTTCTTAGCACCAATCGCAAAAGCTGCGGCTTCGTCGGGGGTGCGGTGTGCACTCAGCACGCGCACGATGGGCTCTTCTCCAAAATCGCGCAAAGTTTTAACGACAGTTTCAAGGCGGGGGTAATCCGAATCGGATCCCATCAGAAGAGCAACGCGGGAAGTCATGTTTTTGGAGTTAGGGCGTGTTTAAGAAGGTCTTGAAAATCGGCATCTTCGCCGAGAGCTGCGACGGCAGTTTTGGCGCCATCGCGGGCAGCACCAGAAGGTGTGCCAAGTTCAAGTAGGACACGCTCCAAGTCATTTGGAACCGAAGATTTACTTGAAGAAGTTGAGCTGCCATCGAACAGTGGTGTGGACGGCATGAGGTCGCTTAAGTGATCGCGAAGTTCCACAATCAAACGCTCAGCGGTTTTCTTTCCAACGCCTTTCATTGCAGTTAAACGTTTTTGATCGCCATCAAGAATCGCGCGCACCATTTCATCCGGTGGCAACGAACTCAATAAGCCTAAAGCGGAGGTCGGACCGATTCCATTGACTTGCAGGAGACGTCGAAACAAGGTCCGTTCTGCTGTGCTCTGGAATCCGAATAACACCTGATTGGTTTCGCTGACGGCAAGGTGAACCAGCATTTTTGTGTTATGGCCAAGCGTTAGGCTGGCTGCGCAGGGTTGCGAAACCATGACGTAGTAGCCAACTCCATGTACATCAAGCACGGCCACGCCGAGGCGGATTTCCTCGACACGGCCGTAAAGATACTCGTACACGGTGGATTACTCGCCGTTGTACTCTTCGCCACGACCACTGCGCAAACGTAAGCCGTAATCGACGAGATTGTTCTGCAGTTCGTTCAGCGAGGTAATGCCAAAGTTAGGCATGCCGAGCAAATCTTCCTCAGAGTAGAGGAGAATGTCGCCAACGCGTTGGAGGTTCAAGCGCTCCACTAAAGCGCGGTGACAGCGCACCGACAAGTTCAGCGTGGAGATTTGTAGCTCCAGTGCTTCACGCATTTCTTCGGACAGAGGTCCGAGCCAGGCGAGTTCGGCTTCGAGGTCCACGGAACGCGCGGCATCGAACTCTTCTGGAATGATGAAGCTGCCGTCTTCACGGCGCATGCCCAAACGCAAACCCTTCAGTGTCAACACGCGCTTTATTTCGCTCAACGAAGTCTCGCCGAAGTTTTTGAACTCGAGCAGTTCTGGCTCGGAGTGCGAAACCAAGTCACCAAGCGACTTGATAGCCATGTTGGTCAGGCAGTTGCGAGCACGCACCGACAACTCGAAGTCGGAGATTGGAGTGCGCAGAACCTTCATCAGTTGGTCTTCCTTTAGCTCGAGGTTCTCATCGTAGAACATGTCGAGAGAATCATGCGAGTCGGTGAAGAATAGGCGGGCCAAAGCATTGTTTGGGTCGCGACGTAAAACAGCACCGAAGCAACCGCATGCACGCTCGAAGTCATTGCGATCTTCGTAGAGCACACCAAGGTTCACCAAAACCGAAACTGGAATCGGGCGGGTGAGTAAGAAGTTTTCGTACATGCGAATCGCTGCTTCATCGTCACCGAAAAGATCGGCACGGTAAGCGAGGCGGAAGCGTGCAGCGAAGTGCTCGGGGTTCAGTTCGACCACCTCTTCGAGCTTGGCCATAGCTGCTTCATAGTCACGCTCCAACTCCAGCTGGCGTGCAGCGAAGTAAAGCGTGTCTCCTTCATCGAGCGTGGCAGATTTATGTGCCTTCTCGAACCCGTCAGTGTCATTGGCGCCGAGGAATGCGTGCAAGGTTGCGGCAGCCAATGCCGTGTCACCAGATTTCTCACATCCTGCAAAAGTCTTCACGGCTAGGTCGTATTGACCCAACTCGTATTGACTCATTCCGGTAATGAATACAGCAAGTTCACTATCGCCTTCGACAGCCTCGAGTGCTTTGACGTAATCGCCAACCACCCAAGAACCGAGAGCGGCCATGGTGTTGTTGCCTCCCGCGCGAGCTTCCCGCACGGCAGACTCAAACTTAGCAGTTGAATCCGCATTGGCCATAAAACGCTTATGCGCTTTGACCAAATCGAACGGGGTGCTTGGGGGTGCAGCGAAAAATGCTGCAGGGTCCGCGGCAGGGGCCTGGGGAGCTTCCACTTGGCTCATTCTTGAATCTCTTGTTTCCGATGTCCGATGGGACAATTGGCCGGGTATTGTAGGTTCTCGGGCCGTCTTCCGTCAATCCATGAGGAATGCTGGAAACCGAGCTCTATACCTGGCAGAATCCACCTCGAATGGATTGCTTCGAAGTGGAAGGAGGACGATGTCTGGAAGGTAGCGTAAATGCTTCCGGATCAAAAAATGCAAGCTTGCCGTTAATGGCTGCAAGTTTGCTTTTTGAGGGGGTCGCACGTCTGACCCCGGTCCCGAATCTACGCGACATCGACACCATGCAGCTGCTGTTGTCCGAGCTCGGTATGCATCTCGAGAGAGATGGCGATGCCCTCGATATCACCACTGCCGATGCCAGCCAAACCGAGGCTTCCTATGACATCGTGCGGCGTATGCGTGCTTCGATTTCAGTACTGGGCCCTTTACTGGCTCGGCGCGGGCGGGCGACGGTCCCGCTACCCGGTGGATGCGTGTTCGGGTTGCGGCCGGTCGATTTGCATGTGCGGGGCATGCGCGCCTTGGGCGCCACAGTGGAACAAGAAAATGGGTGCCTGGTGGCAAAAGCACCGTCTGGTGGATTGCTGGGGGCGTCGATGGACCTTTGCTCGCCTTTTGGGTCCACGGTGCTTGGAACGATCAATGTGATGTCCGCCGCAGTCCTTGCAAAGGGTGAAAGCGTGATTCACAGCGCCGCCCAGGAACCGGAAGTGGTGGAGGTGGCCCGTTATCTCCGTGCATGCGGAGCAGTTTTGGAAGGTGAGGGCACCGCAAGTCTTCGCATTCAGGGAGTCACTTGCTTGAAGGCGACACCATGGGAGTTGCCAGCGGATCGGATTGAGGCAGGCACCCTGCTGCTTGCTGGTGCCATCACCCGGGGCCGTGTCCGCGTCACCCGCTGCCGGCCGACCGAGTTAAGGAGTTTGGCCGCTGCATTGGAACGAACCGGATTGACTCCGACCATGGGAGAGGACTGGATGGAGGTCGATGCCCGCCAGGTGGAGTTGCAAAACATCCAATTGGAAACTGGCCCCTACCCAGGTTTCCCAACCGACCTCCAGGCTCAGTGGCTGGCTCTTTCCACCCAAATGAAGGGGGAAGGACGCATGCGGGAACGGATTTATCCGGAGCGGTTTATGCATGTGCCTGAGTTGCAACGCTTAGGCGCCAATTTGACCAGATCCGGGGATACGGTCCAAATTCAGGGAGATACCGCCCTAACAGCAGCCCCAGTACTAGCCTCGGATTTGCGTGCTAGTGCTTGTTTAGTCATGGCCGGTTTGGTTGCGAAAGGCACCACTACCGTGCGCAGGGTTTACCACTTGGATCGCGGCTATGTTGCTCTCGAATCCAAGCTGCAAAAACTGGGCGCCAAGGTCCTGCGTCGCCGCGATGTGGAAAAACCATAAAGCTACCGACCTAAACCGAATCAAGCTTCCTTCCGCACCCTTTGCGCGTTAGAATGTTCGGTTCCCCGACGCGTCATGCTCGAGAATCTCACACAAGCATTTAACAAGGTTGCTGACCGCCTCCGCGGCTCCAGCAAGCTCACCGCTGCTGACATTGAAGACGGCTTGCGGGAGGTGCGGCGTGCGTTGCTTGAGGCAGACGTGCATTTCAAGGTTGCTAAAGACTTCACCAAGCGAGTTGGCGATGTTTTATTGGAAGATGGGCGCT
The DNA here is from genome assembly GCA_027623295.1 of Planctomycetota bacterium. Taxonomy (GTDB): domain Bacteria; phylum Planctomycetota; class UBA1135; order UBA1135; family UBA1135. The sequence continues at coordinate 68,577 of JAQBXR010000002.1, read as the reverse complement.
TAAAGGGAATCACCGGCTCGCAGCAGGTGATTGGTGCTTTCCATAAGGAACTCGTCAACTTGATGAGCTCCGAGGCATCGGCTCTACCGAAAAACCCTGGGCACCCCATGGTTCTGCTACTGGCAGGCCTGCAAGGTGCGGGTAAGACCACCACGGCCTCCAAGTTAGGCCTATGGCTGGGCAAGCGCCAGAACCGTAAAGTTCTGCTCGCAGCTTGTGACCTTCAGCGCCCGGGTGCTGTGGACCAGTTGGTGACTTTGGGCAAGCAACTGGACATCGACGTTTACTCTGAGAATCCTCAAGATCAGGGCGTCAATCCAGTCAGCGTGGCGAAGAACGCGCTAAAAATGGCGAAAAAGGGGGGCTACGACGCTCTCATCGTCGACTCCGCAGGCCGTCTTCACATCGATGAAGACCTCATGGGCGAGATTCAGGCAGTCAGCAACGCGGTGAAACCCGATGCGACCTACCTAGTTCTCGACTCCATGACCGGCCAAGACGCGGTCGAATCGGCGCAAAGCTTCTCGAATTCCCTCGAGTTGCACGGCGTCATCCTGACAAAAATCGATGGCGACACCCGTGGTGGTGCCGCTCTTTCAGTCCGTCAGGTCACAGGAAAACCTATTTCCTTCCTCGGCGTTGGCGAAAAAGCCGGCGATCTTGAGGAATTCGACGCAGAACGCCTTGCAGGCCGCATCCTCGACATGGGCGATGTGGTTGGACTCGTAGAAAAGGCTCAAGAAGCCTTCGACGAGGAGCAGGGAGCCATAGATTACCAGCGGATGATGGAGGGCAAGCTAACCATGCAAGACCTTCTAGATCAGTTCCGAATGGTGAAAAAAATGGGTTCTATGAAGAAGTTGATGGGCATGATGCCCGGAATGGGTAAAATGTCCGGCCTTTTGGAGTCCGTGGACGACAAACAGGTTAATCGCATGGAAGCGATTATCTTGTCCATGACTCCTTCCGAGCGTCTCCATCCGGAGATTCTAGATGGCAAGAGACGCCGCCGCATCGCCCGAGGTTCGGGAGTTGAAGTGTCGGATGTCAATCGCCTGTACAAATCGTTCCAGCAGATGCAGAAGCAGATGAAGACCATGAAGAAGATGATGTCCGGCGGGCGCTCTAAAAAGCGTATGCTGAAACAACTCGGAACTTCTGGCAAGCTGCCAAACATGCCTGGGTACAACCAATCTTAAATTCCGAAACCCAAGTAGCCTAGATGGCAGTCGTCCTCCGTTTGAAAAGAATAGGTCGCCGAAACCGGCCTTTTTACCGTATTTGTGTGATGGATCGGCAGACCCGCCGTGACGGTCGTGCAATTGAGGAACTTGGTCATTACGACCCAGTAAACCCAGAGAAAGGCAAACACTTCGTGCTCAATGTTGAGCGTGCGAAGCATTGGCTTTCCGTTGGTGCTGAGCCTTCCGATACCGTGCTTTCTTTTATCAAAGAAAGCGGCATCGATATCGCAGCTGTGCGCCGCGGCGAAATGGGAGAAGCTGTAGAATCCGGTGCTGAAGCACCAGCCGAAGCGTAACGGGGTGCTTGCTTATGGCGGCTAACCCCCAGCCCGCCGATCTGGCAGAGTTCATGTTTCGTTTGGATTCGCGGGTATTTCATATACCCGCACGTCCAGAAGGGATGTCAGCTCTCGAGCGCCTGCTTGCATTAGTGCTGCAGGGAAATGGCTCGTACACGGTCGCGGCAAAATGCGTACGCGCATTCCAAGAGCACTTCGTTAATTGGAACGAAGCGCGGGTTGCTCGTTTGTTCGAGGTTCAAGATGCACTCCTGGCTCAAGACATCGGCGACGCGCAAAACCGCGCCAGATTGACGCATCAGTACCTGCGACGAGTGTTTGGCTTGCAAAACCACTTGGATCTCGATTGGCTTTACGATGCTTCCAGTGAGCGTCGTGAAACTTTGTTAGAGGCTCTTGAGGTGACTCCTGAACACGCTCGCTTTGTACTCGACCTCGATTCTTTAGATGAAGAAGATGAGGATTATGAAGGCATTCCAGTGACCGCCGCCATGAAGCGGATGTTCGGTCGCTTGGGTTGGGCTCCGGCAAACCCAAAGGAATCCTTGATTAGGGAAATCATGCATCCTCATACCGAGGGCGACATGAGGTACCCAGGCTTCATCGCCCTTTCTTTGTTGTCTCTTCAGCTCCCGGTGAATAAGCCGAAAAACTGCTTGAAGGCTGCGGCCATTAAGGAGTTGTTTAAGTTGCGCAAATCCATGGCGAATGAAGATGCAGTGCAACTTCTGCTTGGGCTGGGCATTGACTTCCCGTTGGCAAACACTGGCTTTGGGCTAAAGGAGAAGGCCGCGAAGAAGATCATTAAGGAAAAGGTGACCAAGAAAAAGGTCGCTAAGAAGAAGGTCGCTAAGAAGAAGGTCGCTAAAAAGGTCGTTAAAAAGACGACCAAGAAAGCTTCCAAGTAAGGGGCTAGATGCAGCAGATCCCCCAAGAGACTTTGGTTCTCGGAAGTGGATCACCGCGACGTCGGGATCTGCTGCAGCGCCTTGGTTTGAATTTTGAGATCCAAGCCGCCGAGGGCGATGGCCCTGTGGTTTCCGATGCTCCGGCATCGCGAGTGGTTGGCCATGCCAATTTCAAAGCCCACCAAGTAGCCATTCTGAAACCCAAACGATGGGTTCTTGCCGCCGATACTTTGGTATATGGAGACGGTCGTTTTTTGCCCAAGCCAAAGGACCGCTCCCAAGCTCGAGAGATGCTGCAGTTCCTCCAAAAAGTGGGCATGCACGAGGTCTGGACCGGAGCTTGTTTGATTGGGTCGGACGGTGCTTCTTGGTCTCGAGCGGATCGCGCGGTGGTCGGTTTTGCTCCCATACCGGGTGCAGAGTTGGAAAAACTTTTACTCGGGAACGAATGGCGGGACAAGGCTGGGGCCTATGCCATCCAGGGTTGGGCTGGGAAATACGCCACATTGCTAGAGGGGGACCTCGATACGGTGGTCGGATTGGCCGAAATTACAGTTTTAAATCTGTTTCGTGCCGCAGGGCTTCCTAAGCAGGCATTCCGAGGTTAGAATATGCGGCACATTTCCTGGAGCAGTCTCCAGAAAAGGTAGTTTAAAGATGAAGGAAGGCATTCACCCTAATTACTCCGCTTGTCACGTTAAGTGCGGTTGCGGCAACGAGTTTGAAACCCGCAGCACCAACAAAGAGGTGCACGTGGAGATTTGCTCAGCTTGTCACCCGTTCTACACCGGTAAGCAGAAGTTTGTAGACACAGCTGGGCGCGTAGATCGCTTCCAGAAGCGCTACGGCAATAAGAGCTGAGCCCTGTCTGATTCCCCTCAAAAGGAATTACTGATATGAGTTTGGTCGATGTTCTGCGCGGGCGAGTCGACCAACTCGAAGCTCGGTTTAAAGAACTAGAGACTGCGGTTTCCGATCCTGAGAAGGTAGGATCCCCGCAGTATCCTGGTTTGTTGCGTGAACTTGGCTCTCTGCAAAAGACACTCGGTCCTTGGCGGGAATACACCTCCTTGGCCGATGAGATTGAAGAAATTCGTGAATTCGCTAACGGCAAGGATGCCGACATGAAAGAACTCGGAGAGGCCGAACTTCCGGATATGGAAGCCCGCTTTGCTGTGGTTGAGCAACAAATTCTAGACCTCGTTCTGGAAGATGATCCTGACGCCGACAAACCGGCCTTGATTGAGATTCGTGCTGGGGCCGGTGGTGATGAAGCCGCATTGTTTGCACGCGACATCGCAACTTTCTATCTGAAGTTTGCTGCCATTAAAGGATGGCAAGTGGAATTGATGGACGTCTCCGAATCGGAAATGGGCGGCTTCAAGGAGATCATTTACAAGTTTACCGGTGAAGACGCATTCCGCATGATGCGTTATGAGTCGGGTGGTCACCGTGTGCAAAGAGTTCCAGCAACGGAAACGCAAGGCCGGATTCACACATCAGCCGCTACGGTTGCCGTAATGCCCGAAGTCGAGGCCATCGATTTTGAGTTGGATGAAGAAGAACTCGAAATCACTGCCATGCGAGCGTCTGGCCCAGGCGGTCAGCACGTGAACAAAACCAGCTCTGCCGTGCGCGTGATTCACTTGCCGACTGGCTTGCAAGTGAAGTGTCAGGATGACAAGTCGCAAGTGCGCAATAAAGCGAAGGCTTTGGACTTGCTTCGTTCGAAGCTTTATGAAATTGAACGCTTGAAGCGTGCAGAAGAACGTTCCGAAATGCGTCGGACCCAAGTGGGTAGTGGAGATCGCAGCATGCGTATCCGCACCTACAACTATCCGCAAAACAGGGTTACCGACCACCGTTTGGGAGAAAGCTTCTCTTTGGAGAAGATCCTCGCAGGATTGCTTGACCCTATTTTCGAAAGCTTGCTTAGTGCTGCCCGCGAAGAGAAGCTAGCGAATCTTTGAACCTGCATGGCCAGGCGTCCGTTTGTCCCGTACCGAAAGATGAAGAACAAGGAAAAGGAAATTAAATCGCTTGGAACCAAGTTTGAGGTTCTTGAAGAAGGCCCCAAGCCTGTAGCTGCAGCACAGGCTGCAGCGCCGCGTCCTGGTGGAGCTCCGCAACCTTTGCGTAAAGCTGTGGCGACCGGAAGCATCGGTCTCATGATTGCCCTTGCTGGCATGGCCATGCCTTATGGAGCTGCCGAATATGCATTCCTTCCGGCGCTCGCAGCAGCCGTCATCCTGTGGCAACTTTTGTCATCGGGCATGGCGCGCACCCAAGCGACCACTCTTCCGCTAAAACCCTTTGGTGCAATTTTGGCCTTGGCCACCGGTGGCGTAGCGCTGGGCCTAGGCGCTGGCGGCGTGACCGGTGCCGTCCTTTGCATTTTGGGTGGTGTGCTCTCACTTGCGGCTCCTGGCATGGGCAAGAAAGCAGATTCCAAGCTGCCTCCTGCACCCGCAGATTTGCCTGTGGATCAACAGTTTTCGAAATCGCTGTTGGCCTACTTGCTGATTATCTTCGGGCTTTCTTTGGCCTGGACCAACGATCCTAGTGCGACTGGTCTCAACACCATTCTTGGTGGTTTGACTTTCATGTTCTGCTTGTTGGGCCTTTGGGCCTCGTGGGTTGGCATGTGGAAAATGTGGGCCATGCCTGCATTCACCACCGGGTCTTTGGGATTAGTACTTTTCCTCGCTCCACTCGAGGCGGTGTTTACCGGTATCCTCGGATTATCTCGTGTCTTCATGGGGTCTTCCATGGAGCAACTGGGAGTTCTGGGTGCTTGGCCAGGAGATGATGCTCCAGGCATAATGTACGCATTTGGCCCTCTGATGGTTCTTGCCGGTGGGGCTTTTGCAACCTTTGAACTGGTTCAAGGCGCGAAGCAAGGTATGAAGTCGAACCAGGTGAAAAAGGACGCCGAAATCGCATCCCGTAAAGCGGCACGTGCTGGCCGCCGTGGCGAGGAGCCTGAGAAAACTGGTGCGAAGGATGCGAAGTCTTCTGAGAAGACTGACGACAAGAAAGACGCTTAGAAAAAGAAGTGAGTGTTTTTTCTTTCAAAGGGTCGCGTCGGCAGGATCTGCTCGACGCGGCCCTTCGTCAATTACAGGCGAAGAAAGCGGAAGATCCAGTTTGGGAAAGCCAAACCTTGCTCGCACGTTGTTTAGGTCTAGAGCGCCTTGCTGTGGTCGCTGACCGCAGTGCAGAGGTTGCCTCGGAAGAGATTACTAAATTCGCAGATTGGCTGCGACGGTATCTTGCCGACGAACCTCTGGCATATCTAGAAGGGAAAGTCGGCTTTTTTGGGCACGAGTTCCAAGTGGATTCCCGAGTTCTTGTCCCACGCGCCGACAGTGAATGCGTGGTCGAAGCTGGCTTGCAATGGATGGCATCGCGCGAACCGGGGATGCTGGTTGACGTAGGGACCGGTTCTGGATGTTTGCTTCTGACTCTGCTTCTGGAGAATCCCGCTTGGAGGGGCCTCGGCATTGATTACAGTGCGGAAGCTCTACAGGTTGCCAATGCGAATCGGCATGCACTAGGGCTCGCGGAGCGTTGTTCCCTCATGCAGGGGTCGTGGCTACATCCAGTTCTGGAGTCCAAGGTGGATTTCGTGGTGAGTAATCCACCGTACATCGTCAGTGGCGAAGAGCTGGGGCCGGGCGTGAAAGAGTTCGAACCGCATTTAGCTCTCTTTGCACCTGGTAATGACCCCATGGAGCCTTACAAGATTTTATTGGGACAAGCATCCACCTGCCTAAAGGCTGAGGGAGCTTTGCTTTTTGAGGTGGGGGCCGGCCGTTCCGCGGAGGTGCGTTCCTTGGCGAATCAGGATGGTTTTCTGCACATCGAGACCCGGACGGATTTGGGGGGAGTCGAGCGTGGGGTGCTGCTCGGTAAGCAGGCGTCTTAGACGACGGTTTCTAGGTAATTACGAATCGCGCGATCAGACCCTGGGTAAAGGTCCTGGAAGAACAAAGCGACCTCGTAATGGCCGAGTGCTGGAGAAATGCGCTCACAGCGGACCACGACGCCTTCGCCCTCGGCATGGGCTTGGGTGCCATCGGCAAGGGGGAAATCGAAGGTAAAACGCACATGGGTCATCATGCGCAAGGGGGTTTCAGAAAAAAAGCAGGCTCCCGATTGGGATAAATCGCGCACCCTAAGGGGCGTATCGCCATCTAGGGTAATCGGAAGGTCTTGAATGCTTGTTCTAGGGTGGCGTCGCCGCTCTTGATTTTGCGCCATTTGTGGTTCGCTAGTTTCATGGTTGTTTCGGGGCATGCCCTACAATAACCTGTTTCAAGGGAAAGGGCCAATCCCCGGTCGAATCCCTCATTGAATCAGCGAAAGCGCAACATCATGGCATCCTTTAACCGCGTCATCCTCATGGGTAATCTGACCCGCGACCCAGAACTCCGTCAAGCTCAGAACGGAACTCATATTGCCAAGGTCGCCTTGGCCGTTAACGAGCGCATGTCCGACGGGGCTGGTGGCTGGAAAGAAGAAGCTAGTTTCGTAGACATTGTGATCTTTGGCAAACGCGCCGAAGCCTTTGGTCGTTTTTTAAGTAAAGGCAAACCCGTTCTGATCGAAGGCAAATTGCGCCAGAGTCGTTGGCAAGACGCAGAGACTCAGGCGAACCGCTCCAAGTTGGAAGTGATCGTGGACAACTGGTATTTTGTCGGTGGCGGACGCGAAGAAGGCGGCGGCGGTGGGCAACAGCAGCAGGGTGGTGGTTACCAGCAGCAACAACCTGTTGGTGGCGCTGCTCCAGAGTTCCCTGGACCTTCGGACTTCGGCGGATCACCATCCCGTGGCGGTATGCCAGACGACGTACCGTTTTAAGGTGCAGGTGTAAAAATGAACCTGCGTATTCTGTTGTTCGCAGGTCTTGCAGAAACTTGCGGCTCTACCTGCCTAGAGGTGGAGCTGCCTGCTGTTTGTACCGTGGCAGATTTAAGAAACCATTTGTTGTTGGTGCAGCCTAAATTGAAAAATGCAACTTATCGCGTTGCCGTGAATTCGATTTATGCGGAGGATCACCAAGCACTTTTTCTAGGCGTGGAAGTCGCACTCATTCCTCCCGTATCTGGGGGTTAGACATCATGGATGGCTTTCAAATGCGTTTGGTCGATGGCCCCGTAAAGGGACATTGGGCTCAAGAAGTCCTAGCTGGGCCGGATGCCGGCTGTACCTTGGTGTTTTTTGGCACGGTTAGGGAGAGGGGACGGCTTGGAGATGTGGTCCACCTCGATTACGAGGCCTATCCGGAGATGGTGAAGAAGGAATTTGCCAAGATTGCACAAGAAACCCTGCAGAACCTCTCAGTTTTGCGCATTGCAATTGAGCATTCCGTTGGGCGCGTGGCCGTGGGAGAATGTTCTGTCGCGGTGGCCATTGCTGCAGCTCATCGCAAAGATGTTTTTGCTGCGGCAGACCACATCATGGCGGAACTGAAGTCTCGAGTTCCGTTGTGGAAAAAAGAAGTGTGCGTTGATGGCAGCGAATGGCGCGGCCAAGGATCCTGAAGCTCATGTTAGAAATCCACGAAATTCCCGTCACTCCCTTCATGCAAAACTGCACGCTTCTGGTTTGCAGTGAAACGAATGATGCCGCCGTTTGCGATTGTGGCGATGCCACTCCAGTGTTGCAGAAAATTGAACAGCTTGGCGTCAAGGTGACAAAAGTGATTGCGACTCATGGACACTTGGATCACATCGGAGGGACCGCAGACCTCATGCAGGCCTTGCAGATTCCATTTTGGTTCCCACGCGGCGATGACTTCTTACGTGAAGGTTTAGGCGAACAAGCGCGCATGTATGGATTTCCACCGGTACGGGTCCCTTCCGTAGACGTGGACATCGTTGCAGGCATGGATCTGAGGATTGGAAACTGCAAGTTAGAGGTCCTGCCGTGCCCCGGCCACACTCCGGGTCATGTGGTGTTTTATGATGCGGTGGATCATCAAATGGTCGCAGGCGATGTCCTCTTTCAAGGCAGCGTTGGGCGTACTGATTTCCCATTCAGCAATCCCGAGGACCTGGTGAAGAGTATCCAAACTCAGATTTACACTTTGGAGCCGACGACTGTGGTGCATTGCGGGCATGGTCCGACCACCACCATCGGTGAAGAGGCGAGGTCAAACCCCTTCGTACGCGCGAAGTAGGCACCGCTTCGGTAACCTATGGGCATCATGGAGCGAGAAAGCCTCGAAGTCGATGTTGTTGTAGTTGGAGCAGGTCCCGCAGGACTTGCCTTCGCGATTCAGTTAGCCCGCGAAGCCGAAGCCAGTAGTCAAGAGATCGGTATTTTGGTGTTAGATAAGGCCGAGGAAATCGGGCATCACCAGCTCAGTGGTGCGGTCATGGATCCACGCGCGATTTTGGAAATGTTTCCGCTCGCAGCGGAAGACGGCTTTCCCATTCAGTCTCACGTGAAGGACGATGCCCTGATGTGGCTATCGGAAGAGGGTAAGAAAACTTTTCGCGGGGCTTTATGCCCACCCCAGTTCAAGAACCATGGCAACTGGATTACCTCGGGTAATTTGTTGGTGAAATGGTTGGCTGAAAAAGCTGAAGCGGCTGGCATTGAGGTTTATCCTGGTTTCGCCGCATCCGAACTCCTGCGCGACGACAAAAACGCTGTTGTGGGTGTGCGCACTGTAGATCAAGGCCGCGACAAGGAAGGCAAGGAGAAGTCCAACTTCCAGCCCGGCATGGACATCATGGCGCGCCTTACCGTTTTATCGGAGGGCACGCGTGGCTCCTTGGCCAAGCAACTATTCGCTACCGATGACCTGGAGAAAGACGCGAACCCTCAAATCTGGGGCGTCGGCATTAAGGAAATCTGGGAAGTGGAACACGATTTGGAAGGCACCGTCTTTCATACCGGCGGTTGGCCGCTAGAAAAATCCCACTACGGTGGCGGTTGGATTTATGGCCTTCCTGATAATAAGTTGTCCATCGGTTTCGTCATGGGCATGGACCATGGCAACGCATCCTTTGATTACCACGCGAAAATGCAGGAGTGGAAAACCCACCCGATGATGCGTGACCTATTAAAGGGCGGAAAGCTAGTTCGCTATGGTGCCAAAACAGTTCCCGAAGGCGGCCTTTACTCAATGCCGAAGTGCCATGGCGATGGCTTCCTCATGATTGGCGATAGTGCAGGTCACATGAATGCCGCGCGCTTGAAGGGCATTCACCTTGCCATCAAGTCGGGCATGTTGGGCGCCGAAGCAGCAGCAAGCGCACTTGCAAAAACTCCGGAAGGTCCTGCAAAAGATGCCGACCTTGCTGCCATCGACGTCTTGTTCAAAGCAAGCTGGGCTTACGAAGAACTATGGAAGGTGCGCAACATGCGCCAAGGGTTCCAGAAAGGATTCTGGTCTGGTTCTATGGCAGTTGGATTGGCGACGGTCACTGGCGGAAAACTGCCGGGCGGCAAGAAACCCATGGTGGCAGATCACAACCTTTACAGGAAAGGCGCCGTAACTCAACCCAAGCCTACTTTTGATAACGAGCTAATTTTCGACAAGCTCACCGACGTTTACCATTCCGGTACCGTCCACGAGGAAGACCAACCGTCTCACCTCGTCGTCCTCGATACCAACATTTGTACCGATCGTTGCACCGTTGAATATGGTAATCCATGTCAACATTTCTGCCCGGCTGCGGTTTACGAATGGCAGGACAATGAAGTAAAAATCAATGCATCGAACTGTGTGCATTGCAAGACCTGCGATATCGCAGATCCTTACCAAAACATTGACTGGGAAGTGCCGGAAGGTGGCGGTCCAGTCTACACCGGCATGTAAGTCGGAAACTCTTTTTCGTTGACACGAATACCCATGCGCACTCTCCTCTCTGACAATGCGGCAGCAAGCCGCAGCGAACTCCATGCAATCCTAGTGCCAAAGGGCGCGAAGATTTCCCTCCCGGCAAATGCCCCAGCTGCGCGCATATGGGAGGCTGATTTCTCTGATACTGCTGGTAGCTCTCTTATGCTGCGTGCCGATGGCGGCATGCGTTGGTTGTTGATTCGTTTGCCTCTTTCCAAAAATGTATGCAACGAAGACGTGCGAAATGCTGCAGGCATTGCCCGTAAGGCTGCAGAGGCCGCTGAAAAGACAACCTTGTCGGTGGATCTTGGTTTGCTTGTCAATGACGCAGGCTTCGCCATGGCTGCTGCGGAAGGCGCCGGCATGGCTTCTTACGATTCTGGAATCTGTAAGTCCGATCGCAAGAAGCCCGGTTTGAAAAAGATTCAAATCGTTGGCGCTGGCGCAGCTAAAGCTACCAAGTCTGCAGTCAAGCATGGTATGCACGGCGCCATGGCAAACTTGTTTGCACGTGACCTGCAGAACTTGCCGGCGAATATTCTGAACCCGAAAGAATTCGCGAAACGTGCGCGTAAGGTCTGTAGTAGCTCTCCAAAATTGAGCTGCAAAGTTCTTGGTGAGAAGAAAATGGAAGAGCTCGGCATGGGCTCTTTGCTTGGCGTTTCGATTGGTTCTGCCAACGAGGCACAAATGGTGCACATGGTTTACAAGCCAGGTGGTAAGCCAAAAGGCAAGATCGCATTGGTGGGTAAAGGCCTGACCTTTGATACCGGTGGAATTTCTATCAAGCCATCCGCCAAAATGGAGGACATGAAGTTCGACATGTCGGGTGCTGCAGCCGTTCTCGGTGTGTTCCATGCGCTTTCAAAAGGTGCAGAATGCCCTTACGAAGTACACGGCATCCTTGGTTGCGTTGAGAATATGCCTGGAAGTAAGGCACAGCGTCCTGGCGACATTGTGACTGCTATGAACAAGATGACCATCGAGGTGCATAACACCGATGCCGAAGGTCGTTTGGTTCTCGCAGACTGCCTTACCTATACCGCACGCAAGATTAAGCCAGATTGCATCTACGACATGGCTACTTTGACTGGCGCAGCCATCCATGCTCTGGGGCACTTGCACAGCGCCGTTTTGGGAACCGACCAAAAGGCCATCGATCGCGTGAAAGAGCTTGGTGCAGAAGTCGGCGAGCCACTTTGGCAGCTTCCTCTGAATGAGGATTACCGCGACCTCACCCGCGGCAAGTACGCAGACTTGCAGAACATCTATAACCCAGGAGAGGGAGCCGGCACTATTGCAGGTGCAAGCTTCTTGTCCTTCTTTGTAGATGAAGTGCCATGGGTACACCTAGACATTGCTGCTACCGCCTGGAATGGCCCAAACAAGTCTTACATGAGCTACGGCGGGCGGGGTGTCATTGCACGCACCATGTTGGCTGTCCTACGCGACTAGGTTTTCGCGACAAGCAAGTAGGAGGCGGCCCATTGGGTCGCCTCCTTTTTTGTATGCTGCTGTCATGTTGGGCTCCTTACTCATGACGATGGCAACCTTAGCCATTCCACAATCTCCCGCTGAATGGGTTGTTCAGGAAATGCCGCGCCTGGTGGAACTCTATGAAGAGCTTCATGCGAACCCGGAACTTTCCTTTGAAGAAGTTGAAAGTGCACGGAGCATGGTTGCTCAACTAAAGGTCGCCGGTTTCCCAGTGGTCACTGCACAAGTTGGGGGCACTGGAGTGGTCGGCGTATTAAGGAATGGGGAAGGTCCCGTGGTTCTTGTGCGCGCTGATACCGATGCCTTGCCTATCGAAGAAAAAACGGGCCTTGCCTTTGCCAGCACCAAGCGGGTAAAAAATGCGTCCGGTCAAGACGTTGCAGTGATGCATGCTTGCGGACATGACATGCACATGACGGTTTGGAGTGGCGCCGCAGCCTATTTGGCGGCGCATTTGGATCAGTGGTCTGGCACGGTGGTGTTCATCGCGCAGCCCGCTGAAGAGCGAGGAGCAGGCGCCAGAGCCATGCTTGCCGATGGGCTCTTTGATCGATTCCCTAAACCGGATTTTTGCTTGGCCTTACATGTGAAAGGGGAGTTGCCGGCTGGAACGATTGGCAGTTGCTCCGGATATGCCCTAGGCAATGTGGATAGCGTGGATATCACTGTGCGCGGCAAAGGTGGTCATGGTTCAACTCCTCATAAAACCCATGACCCGATTGTCTTGGCATCACGCATTGTGATGGGATTGCAAACCATTGTTAGCCGTGAGATTCCGCCGGTGGAAGATGGCGTGGTCACGGTGGGTTCCTTCCAGGGAGGCGCAAAGCACAACATCATTCCTGACGAAGTCCAACTCAAAATCACGGTGCGTTCCTATAAGCCGGAGGTTCGCGAGACTCTGCTGGAAGGCATTCGCCGAACCGCACGGGGTGAAGCCATTGCGGCTGGTTTTCCGGAAGAGCTCATGCCCGTGGTGGAAGTAAGTGAACTTGAATTCACACCGGCGACGTACAACTCACCCCAACTTGTCACGCGCATCGACGACCGTTTCCGCGCAGTGTTTGGAGAAAACGCGGTGGTGCCTGTGGAACCGGTCATGGGCGGGGAAGACTTCGGACGTTATGGTCCAGCCGCAAACTGTCCCAGTTATATTTTCTGGTTAGGCGTGTCTCCTCAAGCCCTTTGGGATGCCTCGCAAAAGCCAGGTGGCGCACCTTGTCCAGCAACGCACAATAGTCGCTTTGCACCGGATGCGAAACGCTCCATCCAAACTGGCGTCACTGCAATGAGTGAAGCCGTGATGGAACTCTTACCGCCGAAACCTTAGCGGTCGTTCATCGCCACCCAATCGCGGCGGGCGTAACCGGTGTAGATTTGGCGAGGACGCACAATCCGAGTTTTTGGATTGGACATCATTTCGTCCCAGTGCGTAACCCAGCCAATCATGCGTGCAACGGCAAAGAACACCGTGAACGAGCGTGGTTTGAAACCCATTGCCGAGTAAATCAAACCGGAGTAGAAGTCCACGTTCGGGAACAATTTACGTTCCGTGAAGTATGGGTCTTCCAATGCAATGCGCTCCAATTCCCGTGCGATTTCCAATTTAGGATTTGGCTCGGTGGCTTCAAACACACTCGCAGCAAGCTCACCAATCACCTTAGCCCGTGGGTCGTGGTTCTTATAGACCCGATGACCAAAGCCCATAAGGCGACGCTCTCCGTTTTTGCAGGATTCAATGAAGGCCGGCACGTCTTCCAAGCTGTCGATTTGATCTAGCATTTCCAAGACCGCCTGATTCGCACCACCGTGAAGGGGGCCGTGCAGGGCGGCTGCGCCTGCAGCCACCGCGGAATAAGGGTTCACATGACTGCTTCCTACTGCGCGCACAGCGTTCGCGGAACAGTTCTGTTCGTGCTCAGCATGCAGGATTAACAAGGCATCCATGGCCCGTTCCAGGGCTGGGGCCAAGTTGGCCTCGCGACCATCCTTGCTTAACAACATGTGCAAGAAGTTGCCGGTGTAAGACAACTCTGGCTTAACCTCAATTGGACCCAAACCTTCGCGGCGACGATGACCCAAAGCGGCAAGCACTGGAGTCAAAGCAATCAAGCGAATGATCTGCTGATGCCGGACTTCGGCATCTAATACCTCATCGGCATCGGGGAACTCACCACCTAAGGCGCTCAGCATGGACTCCAACATGGACATGGGGTGCATGTCGGCGTTCAGGACGTCAGCCAGTTTCTCCATGTTTGCGGGGATTACCGTGGCAGCGCGCACTTCCGCGCGGAACAAATCGAGTTCTGCAGCATTTGGCAGCTCACCATTGAGAACTAACCAAGCGATCTCGAGGTAGGTGCCATGACGGGCCATTTCCTCGATCCGATACCCGCGATACTCCAAAATTCCTTTCTCGCCATCGATAAAGCAGATGGAGCTGCGACCAATGACCGTGTTGGTCAAGCCAGGGTCGTAGGACAACATGCCGAAGTCTTCTTCGTTGACCTTAATCCCGCGCAAATCGATTGCTAGAATTGTGTCATCGGTGATAGGCAGCTGGTAAGTCTTACCTGTACGACTATCGGTTGCGGTGAGGCAATCCTGGGTCGAATCCATGGCGGAGTCGGCATCCTGTGCGGCTTTATGAGTATTTTCCATGACGTGGTGGGTCCGCGGGGGAGACGGACATTCTCCCAGAAGCTGGCCTCGGCTACAAGGTCTGAGCGGTGTTCAAAGGCCTTGAAATTGTGATAACTAGAGCTGGTAGGGGGGACGGGAGTCGAACCCGCACTGGAAGGATTTTAAGTCCTTTGCCTCTGCCATTGGGCTACCCCCCCAAACTCTTCCGGCAAACATTATCCTATCCGTCGTGTCTTTCCTACCCCGATTGATGATTGCCGTGGGCGCCCTGTTATTGGCGGTCGCGATTGGCTTGTCCGCATGGCATGCGCATGGCTTAGCGGAAAGCCTAAACGAGCACGCCTATTCTGCATTTGGGCGCGGAATAGAACATCAGAAGATTTCTGGGATTGGGCTGATTCTGTGCGGGTTTCTTTTCCACTTAAAAAGTTCCCGATGGGTTGCCATTGCCGCGCAGGGCTTGTTTTTGTCCGCGATTTTGTTCAGCGGAGATGTTTACCTGGGCGCTCTCACGGCCGAGAGCCTTGGTGTGGCTCCCTTTGGAGGGAGTCTTTCTATCCTCAGCTGGCTCCTTCTAGGAATTTCTCAGCTGCTTCCCGGAGCAAAGCGCTCGTCTGGGGCCGGTGAATAAGGGTTGGAGGCGGCACCCAGATTTGAACTGGGGAATAATTGATTTGCAATCAATCGCCTTGGGCCACTTGGCTATGCCGCCACCGCGCGGAAGTGTATGCTCCACAGAGAGGCCTGTCTAGCTTGAATCCACCGCTTTTCGCCACTGTACTGTTGTTCCTGGGACCCATTGCGGTCCTGGTGGGTGGGCGCATTGCATTCCTAACCCTCTGCTTGGCTGGCCTAATCGGAGCTCTCAGTGGGGTTTCATCCTGTATCCCTGCCCTGCTTTTGGCATGTTTCGCGAGTTATTCCCTCACTTTATTGGGCGGGCGAGGCAGGAATCCCGTGGGTGGAATATTGCTTTGGGTTGGGCTTTGCACCCTGCCTCTTTGGGCAATGGATGCCCCAGGATTATGGAGATTTTGGCCAGGGCACGGGCTTTCCCACGAGTCCTGGAATCCAATAGCGGGCGGATGGTTCTATCAAACTTGGGGATCTGGACCGCTTTTGCCAACTCCCAGGTTCACTCATATCCTGGTTGGCTACAGCCTCTTTTCTGTGCTGCTCCGTTTCGGCTTGCAACTATCGGGTACAATCTCACACAGGGCAACTACCCCTGATTCACGCGATGAAACGTAAGCTCTTCTGCACCATTCCTCAAAAGCTGATCAAGCAGCCTCTTTTATTCACCTTGGTGAACCGTTTCAAAGTGGTTCCCAACATTCGGGGTGCGAGCGTGACAGAAACTATTGCAATCCTCTCCCTCGAGTTAGAAGGAGATGATGCCAATGTCGAAGAGGCCGTGAAGTACCTTGTCGACGAAGGCGTTCAGGTTGAGCACCTCGACGAGGGCGAAGATCGCCCTGTCGAGTAAATCGCTCGATTAGTCGAACAGGTCGTCATCGGGGCCAACGATCCCACTGACATCTGCTTCTTCAACAGCACCACCCTCGGCGGGCGCTTTCGAAAAGTTGTTCCACGCGGAAATGCTGTTGGCATAGGTCTCAATCCATAGGTTGTGCCAAAGGGCTACCACCTTTTTGTTGAACGCGACTTTCTCATCCCATTCAGCAGTACCGGGCTCAATAAACTCGGTCGCTTTCCAACTGAGATCCTTGGTACCGATACGCAGCAACAAGTTGTTGAGCGAAGCAGCCAAATACAGGCCATCGGCGGTGGTGTAGTCCACCTTCATCATGGCATTGATGATTGCTGGGTATGCCGCACGTGGGTAATCCTCCGCCAGACGGTTGCCTGCACGGTTGGATGACGCGCCAGAATCCTCCAGGTAAAGCGCCAGGTCTTCCACCGCTTCGCTCCAATTGTCAGCGGATGTATCTGCAGCCTTATTCAAGGGTGTGACTTGATCTAGAACAATCAAGGCCGGATCCGAGACGCCGCGGGTGTCGATGCTTTTGCCAGCAGCAGGAAGCGTGAACTCCGAACTTGCCTTCGGTTGCGGCGCAGGGTCACTGGCCTCCGTGGTGGAGGCATCGGTTTCTCCAGTTGCCACCGAGGTATCGGTGCTTCCGGCAGAAGGGGTGCTTCCGGACTCGGCTGCAGCAGGAGTCGTATTTGCGCCCGTGCTGCTGTCGCTAGAAGCAACAACTGGGGTGCCGCCAGATTCTGCTGGGACATTGGCGAGCTCTTCGCCATTCGAAACAGGTGCTTTGTCGCCGTTCATCAGGGTCCAAGCGCCGAAGCCCGCTCCTATCAGCACAATTGCGCCAATAATGAACATGGGGGCCTTGGATTTCTCGTCGTATTCCTCTTCTTGAGGACGACGTCGTGCACTACTGCGCGCGGAACCTCCACCGGCAGGGCGTTTGCGCGCCGCTCCAGCGGCCACTTTTGGTTTTGCGTCTGCTAAAACCACTTTGCGGGGTCCGCCCGTAGCGACGGCAGGTTTTGTAGCCGGAGTTCCGGTGGCTTCGCGCTTTGCTTTGGCCTTGGCAATAATGTCGGCTGCAGATGGCTTAGCCGCTGCAGCAGGTTGCGCCTCGGCAGCTTTCTTTGCCCTGGCTTTTGCGATGATGTCTGCAACAGTAGGTTTGGCCGATTCGGCCTTCTTCACTGGCGGTGCTGCAACAACAGGTTTTGCGACTGGTTTCGGCGCTACAGGTTTCGCCTGTACAGGCTTTGGCGCTATAGGTTTCGCGACGACAGGCTTTTCGGTCGGCTTCCCAGGGGCTACCGGCTTCTTCAGCAGCACCACCGGCTTGGCAGGTTTTGCCACCGGCTGCAAAGGCTTAATCGGCTTTGCTAGCTTGACCACTGGCCTCAGCGGAGCGATGGGCTTAGCCACTGGCTTAAGCGGGGCTGGCTTCTTCACTGCTGCGACATTGCGATCGACCTGCTTGGCTGATTCAGGACGGCCACCAGCTTTGCTTTTGGCTTCACCCAGAGGTGCGGCCAGAGGCTTGTCCTTGACCGGCATAGGTGCCGGAGGCGGTGTTGGCGCAGAGGCCTGCTCAGCGACTGGAGCTGGGGGAGCCATATCTACCGGTGCCTCAGGAAGAGGTGGAATGGATACAACTCCACCACACTCGGTGCATTTCACCTTGAGTGCAGTGATGGATTCAGGAATGCCGCCAAAACGTTGGCCACACTGTTCACAATTACCGATGCGTTCAGACATTTTAGGTTCTGTCGTGGGATGGGACATGGGTCAGCAGGGAATGAGCCGACGCCGTGGTCTAGAATAGTCTCCCGCAGCCGTCGTAGTGACATCTTCCTTCCAACTCGTTACTGAATTCTCCCCTAAGGGAGATCAGCCTCAGGCCATCGAAGCCTTGGCCGATGCCTTTCAGCACCCACATGCCCGAGAAATTTTGCTCGGCGTGACCGGTTCAGGCAAGACCTTCACTGCTGCCAACCTCATTCAGAAACTTCAGGTACCGACTTTAGTATTGGCGCCGAATAAGACTCTGGCGAGCCAACTGTACGGGGAGTTTCTTGAGTTGTTTCCCAATAACGCGGTGGAGTATTTCGTTTCTTATTACGACTACTTCCAGCCCGAGGCCTACATTCCTTCGTCCGATACCTATATCGAGAAAGATGCACGCATCAATGAACGGATTGACCTGCTGCGCAATGCCGCCACGGCAGCATTATTGTCTCGGCGCGATGTCATTGTGGTGGCCTCGGTATCTTGTATTTATGGACTGGGCGACCCCGAAACCTATCAAGGCTTGGCCTTGAAGTTGGTAGAAGGGTCCAGCGTGAAACGTGAAGAACTGGTGCGAGGATTGGTGCGCACGCAACACACGCGGGCGGAAGTCGAAATTCGACCGGGTAGTTTTCGTCTGCGTGGACCGGCGGTGGAAATCTGGCCGATCCATGAGCAAGAACGTGTACTCCGCGTAGAACTCGACGGCGATCGCATCGATGCCTTGTTGTATGTGGATCCACTCACCGGAGAAATTGTTGGTGAGCCAGCCTCGGTTGCGGTCTACCCGGTGGGGCACTACGTCCAACCGGAAGACAAAATCCCGGAGGGCATTGTCACGATTCGCGCGGAAATGGATAAACATCTGCGTTCCATGCGCAAAGCTGGAAAAGAAATTGAAGCCGAACGTTTGGAGCGACGCACGCTTTCAGACTTGGAAGATCTGGAAGAGTTGGGCCATTGCGGTGGCATTGAGAATTACTCCCGCCATTTTGAAGGGCGCGCTACAGGACAGCCTCCCTTTACCCTGATCAACTACTTCCCGAAGGACTTCCTCTGCATTTTAGACGAGAGCCATGTGACTCTGCCGCAGGTTTACGCGATGTCCAAAGGCGATTTTGCACGGAAGCAGAATCTAGTCGATTACGGATTCCGTTTGCCTTCTGCCATCGACAATCGCCCTTTGCAGGAGATGGAGTTTGAGTCTTTGTTAAGCCGTGTGCTTTATGTTTCGGCAACGCCTGGCGATCGAGAACGACGTTTGGCTTCGGGCAACCCGGTGGAGCAAATCGTGCGCCCCACGGGATTGCTGGATCCAACCTGTGAAATACGGCCAGCAGTCGGCCAAGTGGAAAACGCATTAGCCTCAATCTTGCCGGTGGTGGAGAAAGGGGACCGTGTTTTAGTCACCACTTTGACCAAACGGAGTGCAGAAGACCTGACCGAATTCCTACAGGAAAATCATGTGCGTGCACGCTATTTGCACTCAGACATTGACACTTTGGAACGTTCTGAGTTGCTACGTGATTTGCGGCTTGGTGTTTACGATGTCTTGGTCGGCATCAACCTTTTGCGCGAAGGTTTGGACTTGCCTGAAGTGTCCTTAGTTTTAGTATTAGACGCAGACCGAGAGGGTTTTCTGCGCTCCACCACATCGTTGATTCAAACTTGTGGGCGTGCTGCCCGGAACGTCGATGGCCATGTGGTTTTTTACGCCGACAAAATGACCAAATCGCTGACCGCCACCTTGGAAGAGGGGGACCGTCGACGTGCCATCCAACATGCCTATAACCTGGAGCATGGCATTATCCCGCAAACAATTCGTAAAAAGGTCCGAGGCTCCTTGGCGACCTTGTTGAGCGGAGACGAAAAGTCGGAGTCAATGGTCGATAGCATCGACCCGGCCACCATAGAAAAGCGGTTGAGAGAACTGCAACGTGAAATGTTGCAAGCGGCCTCTGCCTTGGATTTTGAAACAGCGCTGGCCTTGCGCGATGAAGTTCGGCGCCTAGAAATGGCCCGTTTGGAGATCGGGAAATGAATTATGTTGCGGATCCTGGTTTTGACCGTGACTTAAAGACGGCGCCATCTCGGCCTGGGGTCTATTTATTCCGCGATGCTGCGGAAGTCGTGCTTTATGTAGGAAAAGCCTTGGACCTTCGTAAACGGGTTCAGGTTTACCGCCGCGAAGGAGCCGATGGCCGCGATCGCCTAAAGGTTCTCCTACGCGATGCCATTTCAGCGGAATTCCGGGTCACCGACAGTGAACACGAGGCCATCCTTTTAGAAGAACGCTTAGTCAAGCTGCATATGCCGCCACTGAATGTGCTTCTCAAAGACGACAAGTCCTTTTTGTACGTTTCCCTAGGCACCGAGCACAAGTTCCCACGTTTAGGATTGGCTCGTAAACGGGGCAAGCGCGGTGAATTTTTCGGCCCTTATCCCAACGCCGGTTCTGCGCGTCGTGCGAAGCGTTTACTGCAGGGTGCTTTCGGTTTACGTGATTGCTCGGACCATACCTTGCAGAATCGTTCTCGCGCCTGCTTGAAACACGGAATGGGCATGTGTTCGGCACCTTGCGTGAAACGCATTGGCGAAGAGGAATACTCCAACTCCGTCAATGGCGCCCGCGAAGTTTTGCGGGGTAAAGTTCAGGAACAGTTGTTGATGGAGCGCAGGCACATGACCGATGCTAGCGCGCGTCAAGATTATGAAATTGCTTTGCGTGCGCGAGATCGAATGCGAGCCTTAGAAGCTCTGGCTGAACCTCAAAAAGTACGTCTTGAACCCGGCCGTGATTTCGATGTTCTTGGACTTGATGAACGAGGTTTCTTCGCACTTCTGCAATATCGCGATGGCGAATGGCTTCACACGCGGCGCGGCTCTCTACCCTTACCGGAAACACCAGCAGCGGCCATCTCCCAATTACTCGTGGCGCTATATCCTGAAGGCACCGAGTTGGTCCCAGAAATCTTGGTGGGCGCTCTGCCGGAAGAGGCCGAAGCTTTGGAATTGTGGCTTGGTGGACGCCTTGGTCAAAAGGTGAGCATTAAGGCACCACAGCGTGGAGCCAAACGCTCCTTAGTCCGCATGGCAGAAAGTAACGCGCGCGCGCAAAGCGGCGCGGTGGCGAGTGCGCCATGGCCGGTGGTGGAGCAACGCATTTCTGACCTTCTGCAGGGAGAACGACCCTCGATCGTGGATTGCATTGACATATCGCACTTGCAAGGCAAAGAGCGGGTGGCCTCAAAAGTTCGCTTCGTGGAAGGTCGCCCTGCACGTTCTTCGTATCGCCGATACTTGGTTGGTGGAGGGGTGGGAAATGACGATTTCGAAGCCATGAGGGAGGTTGTAGGCCGGGTATTGGCACGCGCAGGCGAAGACGGACTGCCTGACTTGTTAGTCCTTGATGGAGGGCGCGGCCAACTTTCTGCAGGTCTTGAAAGTCTTGCCGCATCACCGCATAACTTGTCCATCATTGCATTGGCGAAAGCACGCAAAGGCCGTGGTCCGGTGGCGGCAGAAGAACGCCTTTTCTTGCCAAATCATGACGGCTCGTGCATCTTGGAGCCGGCAAGCCCCGAACGCCTCTTTTTTGAACGACTGCGTGATGAAGCGCACCGATTTGCTATCGGATATCACCGCCGGAAACGAGAGAACTTGCGATTAGTACTCGAAGAAGTCCCTGGCATTGGACCTGCAAAACGCAAGGTACTATTGGATGCCTATCGCGGCGACTTGCAGAAAATACGAGACGCAAACGTGGACGAATTAGCAGCCTTGCCAGGTATAAATCTAGACCTCGTAGAAATCATACAAACGCATTTGAAGCGTTTATTGCCCTAAGCTTCAACCGCGCGGGTGATGCAGCTTATGATAGGCCTGTAATTCTTCCACTTCTAAATGGGTGTAACGTTCGGTGGTGCGCAAATCAGCGTGTCCCAAAAATTCCTGCACGCTACGTAAATCACCACCGCCAATCAACAAATGCGTGGCGCAAGAGTGACGCAAAATGTGTGGATGCATATGCGAAGACAAACCACAAGTCACGGCATGGTCGCGCACAATGCGAAAAGCCCTATGTCGATCCAATGGCTTTCCGCTTTTCGACAACAAGACCGTGGCGTCAACTCCTTCGCGCGTTTTACGTCCAACCTCAATCCAATCATCTAACCGCTCGCGGGCAACCCCTCCATAAGGCACCAACCGTTCCTTATTCCCTTTGCCGCGAATTTGAAGTATTCCCGGACTTCCATCTTTGTGAGCCCTTGAAAGATGGAGGTCGCCTAGGCGCAAGCCAAGGGCCTCGGAAACTCGAAGCCCACCGCCATAAAGCAAAGCCAGTAAAGCCCGATCCCGCTGCCCAATCCAGGTGTCGGTGGAGGGGGTATCGAGCAAAGCACGGGCTTCTTCTGGAGTAAGGATTTCAGGGAGGCGCTGCCAAAGGTGGATTTTCCCGGACACCCGAGTCGGATCTCGCCCCTCCAATCCCTCTTCGGCGCGGAGCCAACGGAAGAATCCACGCATGCTCGACAGAAGCCGGACCTGACTGGCGGGAGCAAGACCATCAGCACGTGAAGCCGCCATTAAGTCAGCCAAGTGTTGCGGATCTAACTTCTTCCAGTCAAGAAGGTTGCGTCTACTATAGTAGTTTGACGCGCGGCGTAAATCACGCCGATAAGCAGCCAGGGTATGGACTGCTAAGCCCGCCTCTGCAGCCAAACTGCCTAGGTATTCCGCAATCCGGTCGTCCATGGGCGACGAGGGGAATTGACCTGTGGAATCGGTAGACATTAGAATCTGCCTCCTCGAAATAGGGAGACCCCCTCAAGATACCGCGATGCCTAAGCTCTCAAAGACTCAACAGAACAAATATCGGCCCGTCCTGCTAAATATTTTACGCCAACTAGGCGTGAAATTGGAGCGTTTGGAAGACTCGGTTCTTTTGGGCGCTTCTGATTCTGGGCCGGACGATGGCGAGGACTCCAGCGCAGAAGGTTATTCGCGCGATTTCCAACTTGGTTTGATTGAGAATGAAGAAGACATTCTTAAATCTACCAACGAGGCTTTAACGCGGATTGAGAACAGTGAGTTCGGCGCCTGTCTGGAATGTGAGGAACTCATTCCTCCGCGCCGCTTGGAGGTCGTTCCCTATGCAGCCTATTGCATTGGTTGCCAATCGCTTTTTGAAAAAGGCGAATTAGAAATTGACTGAATCTCAACTTGAAGAATCGAGCAAGGGCCTTCTGCGTCCAGCTTTTTGGATTTTTGTGCTGGGACTTTTGGTCATTGATTTGGTCAGTAAATCGTGGGCTTTTTCCGAAATTGGCACTTCTACTCCCCCTCGGCCTATCCTTGGCGAATGGTTGTCTTTCTTTTGCATCACTAACTCGGGTGGCATCTGGGGAGCAGGGAACAATGGCGGCTTTACCGGCATTCTCACCATCGTGCGCTTGATCGCAGTAGGCGTTTTGATTCTTTTTGTAAAACGTCAAGCCGATGCCAACCGGATGGGCTTATTCACTCTTGGCTTGCTCATCGCAGGCGCGTTGGGCAACTTGTATGACAATTTGTCCGCATGGATGCCATGGGATCTCGAAGAGCCCGGCAAAGTGCGTGACTTCGTTAGGGTGGACTTCAATGTTCCCGGATGGTGGCCAGAATGGCTTGGGTGGCCGTTTCATCCATTCCCAATTTTCAATTTCGCAGATGCTTGCATTTCGGTGGGCTTTGTTTTGTTGATTACCGGCTTGGCCAAATTGCGCCTCAACGCGGAATCGGAAGATTCCACGGCATCGTCCAAGTAAACTAGCGCTATGTTGCGCACCATGGTTGGCGGTTTGGAGCTCCAGTCTCCCTTGCTCACCGGTTCTGGCACCTTTGGCCACGACCCAGCGGCACTTGCGTTCCTCAATCCTGGAGATCTTGGTGCCTTGGTCCTGAAAACGGTTACACCAGAACCACGTTTTGGGAACCCATCCCAGCGCCTGGCAGAATTTCCCGGTGGTGTCATCAACGCGATTGGTCTTGAAAACAAAGGGCTGGTTTACTGGCGGGATCATGTGGCCCCACAGCTGAAAGAAGTCCCGTTGCCCGTGGTTGCTAATGCTGGTGGCCATTCAGCCACAGATTATGTTGCCATGGTCGAAGCTTTCGATGCCATGGATGGCGTTGCCGCGATTGAGCTGAACCTGTCCTGCCCAAACGTCAAAGGCGGGACTCAGTTCTCCACCGATGCCCAAGCCCTCGAAGATGTGGTGCGCGCATGTCGCAAAACCACTGATAAGCCACTTTGGGTCAAGCTTTCGCCCAATGTGACTAGCATTGTGCCCTTTGCCAAGGCCGCAGAGGCCTCTGGCGCAAATGCCTTGACCGTATGCAACACTTTGGTCGGGCTGTTGGTGGACTGGCGCAAGCGCAAGCCAGTTATCGCAAATGGAACCGGCGGTTTGTCTGGGCCAGCAGCTAAACCCGTGGCTATGCGTCTCGTCTGGGAAGCCAGTAGTGCAGTGAAAATCCCCGTGATTGCTAGTGGGGGTGCATCCACTGCCGAAGATGTGCTTGAGTTCATCGTTTCCGGAGCTTCAGCGGTTCAGATTGGCACGGCATCCTTCCGGAGGCCAAATGCTATTTCCGAGATTGCCACTGATTTGAGACATATCTTGGGTCAGGAAAAACTGACTCTCGATGAGCTGCGCGGCACTTTGATCTGGCCCCATTGAGTCACTTCCAGATTGGCCATTTTCTTGGCCTGGTCTTTGTCGTATCCTATGAGGCCGCTCACGCGCTGGCACCCCGTCGGCGACGTGACGGATTAGCATCATGGTCGACGTTGACGCGATAACGGATTCCCTTAAGGGAATGGGTGAAGGCTTTGGCCGCGCCTTGAATATGGTTTTTGGCTCCCAGAACGCTCGTGTGGTAAAGCGCATGGCACCTTTGATTGCCGAAGTCGCCTCCCACGAAGCTTGGGCCGAGGCTTTAAGTGACGAGGACATTAAGGCTCAGACTGAGACGTGGAAAAAAGAGGTTGCAGACGGCAAGCCTCTGAATGATTTGTTGCCGCAAGCTTTCGCAATAACTCGCGTGGCTGCACAACGCACCCTGGGAATGCGTCACTACGATGTGCAAATCATCGGTGGTGCAGTCTTGCATTCCGGGTCCATTGCAGAAATGGCTACCGGAGAGGGCAAGACCCTCGCAGCAACTTTAGCCGCTTACCTAAACTCCTTGGCTGGCAAGGTTTTTGTCGTAACCGTCAACGATTACTTGGCCAAACGCGATGCCGAATGGATGACTCCGGTTTACGAGTTCCTCGGCTTGCAGTGCGGTTCGATTCAATCGAACATGAGTCCGGCAGAACGCCAGCCGGTTTACGCCGGTGACATTATTTACGCAACCAACAACGAGTTGGGTTTTGATTACCTGCGTGACA
This sequence comes from Planctomycetota bacterium, assembly GCA_027623295.1. Taxonomy (GTDB): domain Bacteria; phylum Planctomycetota; class UBA1135; order UBA1135; family UBA1135. Next base: position 43,413 of record JAQBXR010000002.1, on the reverse strand, counting down.
ACATGAAGTCGCGGGTTGAAGATCAAGTTCAACACAGTCTTGACTTCGCCATCATCGACGAAGTGGATTCCATTTTGATCGACGAAGCGCGTACGCCGTTAATCATTAGTGGTCCTGCGACTGGCAATGCTGAGAAGTATCGGGTGGGCATGGCCGCCGCGCGCCAGCTGAACGAAGAAGAGCACTTCGAAACCAAAGAGAAAGAGAAGTCGGCGCTGTTGACCGAAGAGGGCATTGTCGAGGGGCAGAAGCTCCTTGGCATTGATGACTTCTATAGCGGTGCCGTCAACATGGAGTGGCCGCACATCCTCGAGCAGTGTTTGCGTGCTCTCCATCTGTACAAGCATGAGGTGGATTACGTGGTCAAAGATGGTGCCATCATCATCGTTGACGAGTTCACTGGCCGCATGATGGAAGGGCGTCGCTGGGGCGATGGCTTGCACCAGGCAGTAGAAGCCAAAGAAGGCATTCGTCCAAAAGCAGAGAACCAAACTCTCGCAACAATTACGTTTCAGAACTACTTCCGCATTTACGGCAAGTTGTCGGGCATGACTGGAACAGCGCTGACAGAGGCTGGCGAATTCGCCAAGATTTACGACCTTGATGTCGTACAGATTCCGACCAACCGGCCTATTAAGCGCCTCGATGAGGCCGACGTGGTCTACCTGGAAACTCCCGATAAGTGGAAGGCCATCGCCAAGGTGATTGAAGAGTCACGCGATTCCGGTCAACCCGTACTCGTTGGTACCACCAGTATTGAGAATTCGGAACTTTTGTCCGGCATTCTGAATCGTCGTGGTATTCGTCATAATGTACTGAACGCAAAACAACACGAGAACGAGGCGCACATCATTGCGCAGGCGGGCCGTAAAGGGGCGGTCACGGTGGCTACCAACATGGCCGGGCGTGGTACCGACATTGTTTTGGGCGGGAACACCGAAGCCATGCTCCCAGGTGAAATGGCTCAACGTAAAACAGATGTGGAAGACCAAGCAGCCGTGAAGGCATTGCTTGAGGAGTTGAATCAAGCTCACTCTGGCGAGAAGGAAGAAGTCATTGCTGCCGGTGGTCTCTACGTAATCGGAACTGAACGCCACGAATCGCGCCGGATTGATAACCAGCTACGTGGACGCTCTGGACGCCAAGGTGACCCAGGCCGTTCGCGGTTTTACTTGTCCTTGGACGACCCTCTAATGCGTCGTTTTTACAAAGATTGGGTAAAGAACTTCCTGTCCAAAGCCGGCATGGGTGGCGGAGAGCCTGTGGAATCCAAAATGGTCTCGAATGCGATTAAGAAAGCGCAGAAGAAGGTCGAGGATTACCACTTTGAGATCCGTAAGAACTTGCTTGAGTATGACGAAGTCATGAACGAGCAGCGCAAAATGATCTACGGGCAGCGGCAAATGGCCTTGAAGGCTGAAGGCCTGCATGACCGCGTGATTGCTATGGCTGAGCAAGTCATCGATCAAGCCACCATCACCTACGGTGGCGATGGCCGTGACATGGAGCCAGACTGGGAAGCTTTCCGATTGTGGGCCGAACGCAAGTGGGGCTATGAAGGAGACGCTGCTGGGCTTAAATCTGCTGGGCTGAATAAAGTTTCGGAGTTGTTGTTTGAAGACTTTCAACGCAACTACGCCGAACGTACCGAAGCTGCTGGTGAAGAAGCCATGGCGCATCTTGAGCGTTTCTTGTTGTTGAACTCCATCGACAAGAAGTGGAAGGAGCATCTTTACCTCATGGACGCTTTACGTTCTGGAATCGGGTTGCGGGGTTATGCCCAGGTCGATCCGAAGAACGAGTACAAGCGGGAAGGCCTGGAGCGCTTCGAAGAATTGCTGTTTGCAATCGCCGACGAGGTCACCAACCACATTCTCCGTTTTGAGCTTGCCAGAAAAGATGAGGACGCATTGAGCGCAGCTTATGAAGGGCAGAGCGCTTCGCACCCTCAATTTGGAGGGTCGGCTTCGAGGGCTCGTCCATCCGCACCCCGACGTCAAGTTGCTGTGGGTTACACCCCACCAAACCAGCGCGCCAAAACCCCTGACATGGGTGGCGTAACGGAAGAAATGGAAGCTGCGAGTCGTGCCGGCCAAGACACGGGTCAGCAAACTCCTGACCAACACAAACCGAAGGCTGCTCGTAATGCACCTTGCCCATGTGGATCGGGCAAGAAGTACAAGCAATGCCACGGTAAACAGTGACCATTCAAGGAGGGCAACCGCGCGCATGAACCGACGGTGGGTTGCCCTCCTTTTGTACGACGTCCTTTTGGCCCTCGTAGGGATTTCACTCATCCCATTTGTATTGTTCCGTGCAGTGCGTTCTCCCGATTTCCGCAGAAGTCTGCCCGGTCGCTTAGGCTTCGCGGAACCACTTCCGGCAAGCGAGAAAAGAGTTCTGCTGCATGGAGTCTCGGTGGGCGAAGTGAAAGCCTTGAAGCCCTTAGTTATGGAATTGCGCCGACAATTCCCGCAACGCAGTTTGGTGGTTTCTTCGAGTACGCCAACCGGTTTAGCTACCGCTCGTCAACTGTTTCCTGATTTACCGGTGGTGGCCTATCCGCTAGACCTTCCCGGCACCTGTCGACGTTTTCTGAAACGAGTGAAGCCTAACTTAGTCATTTTGGCTGAGCTAGAAATCTGGCCTAACTTCTTGAACGCCTGTTTCCGCCAAGACATCAAAGTTTCCATTGTGAATGGTCGGATTACCGATCGATCTTTGGCGGGTTACCGGAGAGTACAGAACTGGCTGCCCCAGTTTGAGCGCATCTCTCTTTATGGGGTGCAAAGTCAACGTTATGCCGAGCGTTTTTCGGGCCTAGATGTCCCGAAGGAACGGGTTGTCGTCACCGGGAATCTAAAGTACGACAACTTACCTACTGGAGAGGAGGATGCTCACTTCGCGACCTCTTGCTGGGCCCGTTGGCAATCCGGACCACCTCTTGTGGTCTGGGCTAGCACGCATGAGCCAGAAGAAACCAGCTTGTTCAAGCAATGGCTATCAAAACAGCAAACCAAGGAGGCTGTTTTGGTCATCGTGCCGCGTCATCCGCGCAGGTGCCCCAAGTTGATTCCGGAGCTGAAACGTATGGCTGAGGGGCGAGAACTGGGCACTTTCAGTGAATGGGGCTCCCGCGAAAAGCTACCGGCGGGTTCCGTTTTAGTGGTCGATGCCTTCGGTCAGCTCGAAATGATCTACCGTGCTGCGCAAATGGCATTCGTGGGCGGCAGCCTCATAGAGCATGGGGGGCAAAATGTTTTAGAGCCCGCTGTATTTCAGGTACCTATGGTAGTGGGGCCGCATATGGAAAACTTTTTAGAGGAAGTCGCTTGTCTAAAACAGGCTGATGCCCTCAAATCCGTAATAAACGCTGCGGAAGTGGTAGAATGTCTGCTTTCTTGGTTGCAGCATCCTGAGATTGCGCAAGAAACTGGTGGGAACGGGGCTAAGGCACTTGAAACCCGGCGCGGGGCATCGCAAAGTACGGTACTTGCCCTGCAACAAGCAGACCTGCTCTAAGGTCTTTGCAGCTAAGGAAATCCCACGGACCCGGCCGTTTAACCGGAACCCTTGCATGGAACGAAAACTCTTTACCTCGGAATCGGTGTCCAAAGGACATCCGGATAAAGTCTGCGACCAAGTTAGTGACACGGTCTTAGATGCTTGCCTAAAGCAAGACCCTATGTCGCGTGTGGCTTGTGAAACTATGGTGACCACTGGGACCGTGGTTGTGGGGGGTGAAATCACCACCACGACCTACGTCGACGTGCAGGAGGAAGTGCGCGCCACCTTACGCGAGATTGGTTACACCAAAGCTGGTATTGGTTTTGATGCCGACTCCTGTGGTGTCCACGTATTGATTCACTCACAGTCCCCTGACATTAGTCAAGGTGTGACCGCAGAAGGGGGTCAAGAAGGAGGCATGACTGGTGCCGGTGACCAAGGCATGATGTTCGGTTTTGCATGTCAAGAAACCGATGTCCTCATGCCCGCTCCCATTCACTGGGCGCACCGCTTGGTGGAACGCCAGGCCAAGGTCATGAGCTCCGGTGAGCTGCCATGGCTACGTCCCGATGCGAAAGCACAAGTAACCTTTGCCTATGAAGGCGATACACCAGTTGGTATTGAAGCCGTGGTGCTTTCTACGCAAACCGAAGACATCTCGATTGATATCATTCGCGAAGCTGTAGAAGAAGTCATCGTGCGTCCGATTTTGCCGGACAAGTGGTTGACCAACGAGACTAAGTTTCACATCAACCCAACCGGCAAGTTTGTCGTCGGTGGCCCGCATGGAGATGCAGGTCTTACCGGTCGAAAAATTATTGTCGATACCTACGGTGGCTATGCCCGCCACGGGGGTGGAGCGTTCTCTGGAAAGGACTGCACCAAGGTTGACCGCTCCGCAGCTTATGCCGCGCGCTGGGTTGCCAAAAACGTCGTCGCCGCCGGAATGGCAGAGCGATGCGAAGTTCAATTGGCTTATGCAATTGGCGTAGCCGAACCGGTTTCAGTCCGGGTCGACACCTTCGGGACGTCGACAGGATTGTCCGACACAGCCATTGAGCAACATCTGCGCCATCTACAGGCGTGGAAAAACTGCAAGGCATTCACTCCAGATTGGATCATTGGTCGTTTGAATCTGCGTAACCCAACCGGTTACACCGATCCGAATGGCTGGACCTATCTTCAATCCGCATCCAACGGCCATTTCGGGCGCGACATTTTCCCTTGGGAAAAACTAGATCTCGTGACCGAACTCCAGTCCTTGGCTAACCTCAAGCCGAGCTGCTAATAACACCATGAGCACCACCGCAGAAGATCTTCATTACAAAGTCGCCGACCTCTCCCTTGCGGACGAGGGGCGTCTCCTCATTGATTGGGCCGAGTCCCGCATGCCTGTTTTGATGCAGCTTCGTGAGAAGTTCGCAACAACACAGCCGCTGAAAGGCCAGCGCATCACTGGTTGCCTTCACGTGACTAAGGAAACCGCCGTTCTCATCCGCACCCTTGTGGCTGCAGGTGCAGAAGTGGCATGGTCGGGCTGTAACCCGCTTTCCACCAACGACGCGGTTGCCGCTGCACTCGCAGAGGAAGGCATTCGTATGTTCGCTTGGTACGGCCAAAGCACCGAGGAATTCTACTGGTCTATCGACCGTACCTTGGACTTTAAGCCGACTCTGACCTTGGACGATGGCGCGGACCTCATCTTCCGCGTGCACTTTGAGCACCCAGAATTGTTCGATGGCATCATCGGCGGTTCGGAAGAGACCACCACTGGTGTCCATCGCCTTCGCGCCATGGCTGCCGACGGCAAGCTTATGTACCCTGTCATTGCAGTCAACGATGCAGAAACCAAGTGGGACTTCGATAACGTTTACGGTACCGGACAATCCTCCTTAGACGGCATCCTGCGCGCCACCTCGGTGTTGCTTGCCGGCAAAAACTTCGTCACTGCTGGTTACGGCCACTGCGGCAAAGGATGTGCCATGCGTGCCAAAGGCATGGGTGCAAACGTCATTGCCACCGAGGTCAAAGCGACCGCCGCTCTAAAGGCAACTTTGGAAGGCGTTCGCGTGATGACCATGGACGAAGCCGCCAAGGTTGGCGATGTTTTCATTACCACCACCGGGATGAAAGACGTCATCGTGAAGCGCCACTTCGAATCGATGAAAGATGGTGCCATCGTATGTAACACCGGTCACTACGATTGCGAGCTGAACCTCCAAGACCTCAACTCGATCACTACGTCGAAGCGCAAAATGCGTGACAACTGCATTGAGTACACCATGAACAACGGCAACCGCGTTTACGTGCTTGCGGAAGGTCGCTTGGTGAACTTGGCTGCTGCGGAAGGACACCCATCGGAAGTGATGGACATGAGTTTCGCTAACCAGTTCCAGGCCATGATGATGCTTGCCGAACGCGGCAAGGAACTTGGCAATGGTGTGCACAATCTGCCTGAGGAGCTCGACCAAGAGATCGCTAAAATCAAATTGGATTCGATGGGTCTTGGTCTCGATGTGCTTACGCCAGAGCAGATCGCGTACTCCACTGATTACTCCCAAGGAACCTAATTCAACATGAAAAGTCTTAAGCTTTCCGGGCTGCGTCGCGGCTTCACCCTAATGGAGATGATGATCGTAATCATGATCATCGGAATCCTCAGTACTTTCCTTGTGCAGTCAGCACCGGCCTGGATTGATAAGGCAAACATGACTGGGTCGGAGGCGAACATGAAGCGCATCCATGCCACCCTGCTTGATTACCAGATGAACCATGATGGTTCCTGGCCTCACGATCAGGGGCAAAAGTTTTTCCTTCGTCCGTGGAAAGACGGCATGGTGGAAAAGGTGGAGCAACAGGCAAAGATGTATTTTAGCCCTTCGGAGTCCTTCGATGACGTTTCCTTCCTTCAAGGAATGGAAGATGAAAACATCGGCGTTGTGGAATACCTCAACGATTGGGATGCCATCGGCCCTGGCTACACTAGTTATGCTGGATTCACTACAGGTGGAGATCGCGCCATGCGTTCACGTCTGAAAAAGAATTCTGGCAGCACCGCCATTGTGTCCGATGCACACATGATTCACCGAACCGCTTTGATTTACATGACCGCTGATGGTGCTACGCATCGTTACTTGCGATCCGATATCGAAGAGGAAACCGGAATCAATTTCGATGACGGGGATGACATTGAGGTCGGTCCTGGCTCGGAGATTGAAATCTTTCAAACCGTTTCGAATGACTAGTACCGAAACGCCATCGGTTCCCATCCAACGCACCCGTAGCTTCCAGCTACGGGTGTTCGGCTGTCAGATGAACGTTTACGATGGCGAACTCATGCAAGCCTCCTTGGAGGGGCGCGGCTGGAAGTCCACCGAAAATACCGATGAAGCTTCGGTTTTCTTATTCCACACTTGTTCCGTAAGGGAACAGGCTGAAGAACGCGTTCATGGGCTGCTTGGTGAATTGCGGCGCGTGAAAAAGGCCGACCCGAGTGTGGTGATTGGTGTGATTGGGTGCATGGCAGACCGTGAAGGGCAGGAGCTCTTTGATCGGGAACCCCACGTAGACATTGTTTGTGGTTCCAGACACTTTCCCAAAATCGCCGATTTGATTGATCAGGTCGTAGGTGGTGAAAAACGTGTTTGTGTTCTCGGCGAAGCTGAGAGTCGTGTTGACCAAGAGGAACGTGACCTCACTGGCCGTGTGGAGGACTATCAAGCACATGTTGCAGTCATGCGCGGCTGCGATATGAACTGCACTTACTGCATTGTTCCAAGCGTTCGTGGACGGGTGGAGAGTCGCTCCCCGGAGTCCATCGTGAATGAGATTCGACGCCTATCGGAAATGGGCGTCACGGAAGTGCACCTTCTTGGGCAAACCATCGATTCCTATGGCCGAGATTTGCCGCGAGATGATCGCCCCGATTTGGCGGGACTACTTGACGCGCTAGAAGACATCGACGGTCTGAAGCGGATTCGCTTGGTCACGCTGCATCCAAGTTATGTCGATCAACGCCTGGCCGATGCCATGGCCAGATCGACTAAGTTCATGCGCTTTTTGCCCATTCCAATTCAGTCTGGGAGTGATCCAGTACTGCGTAATATGAAGCGCGGTTATACGGTAGAACTTTATCGCAAACGTGTGGCGATTCTGATGAAAGCCATGCCGGACCTCGAGTTAATCAGCGATTGGATTGTTGGTTTCCCAGGTGAGACCGATGAAGACTTCACTGGCAGTGAAGAAGCTATGAAGGAGTTTGGCTTCTTGCAGAGCTATGTTTTCCAATACTCTCCACGCCCTGGAACCACGGCTTTTGATCTTGAAGACGATGTGCCGAAGAAGTTGAAATCACGCCGTAATCATCGCTTGCTGGAACTGCAGCGCGAGATTGCACAGCAACGTACACTCACGCAAGTGGGTAAATCCTCACGCATTTTGTTGGAGCGTCTCTCTGACCGTTTCCCAGGGAATTGGCTGGGGCGTACACGCAATGGGCATTATGCATTGTTGCCTGAAGAGCCTGGATATCATGCCGGTTTAGAAGTTCCCGTCGACTTGGTGAGCTACAACGGCAGATCTCTTGTTGCTGAGCGGCATGCCGATTTCCAAATGCCCGAGCCGGTGGTGGTGCCTGAAGCGGAGGCCCCGGTCATTCGGGTCACAGAACCAGTTCCCGGATTCGACGTTTGAACACCCGTGATTCCGCCCTTATGCAACGCGCCTTCTTTGAGGCTGCTAAGGCTGATTGGCTTTTCACAGCACCGAACCCACGCGTAGGAGCTCTCGCACTTAAAGGTGGTCACGTAATTGGCTATGGTTATTACCAAAGCTTTGGTGGCGCGCATGCAGAAGAAAACGCTTTGCGCGATGCTGGTGCCTGGAATGAATCTACCGGTTGCATGGAGCCAGGCGCGGTCGATGAAATGGTGGTTACTTTGGAGCCCTGCTCTTTTCATGGTGACGACAAAAAGCGTCCTCAGTGCTCTGAGCTTTTACTGCAGGCTGGCGTGAAACGATTGCTCGTTGGGGCAGAAGATCCAAATCCAAAGCATCAAGGCGCGGCCTACCCTGCCCTGAAGGAAGCTGGTGTAGAAGTGGTGTCCTTCGATCTTGGGGAACAGTTCCGCTCCATGAACCATGCCTTCTTAGGCAGTCTTGCTGCCCCCGAGCTTCCATGGATCTTGTTGAAGTGGGCCTCTTCCATAGATGGCCGTACCGCAACTCCAAGCGGAACGAGTCAGTGGATTACCGGACCCGAAGCAAGAGCCGAAGTCCATGTTTTGCGCGGCTTAAGCCACGCTGTTATGGCTGGGAAGCGAACGGTATTGGCCGATCAACCTCGGTTAACTGCGCGAGACGAATACGGAGACTCCAATCTTTCCAGCGCTAGAGTTTTGGTGGACTGCCTGTCTCAAGTAGAGAAAGGGCATCCTTTACTTCTGGATCACGCTCGGCGTTATTGGATGGAATCCACCACCGGCACGGCACAACTACCTGGCTGGTGGACCAAGCAAGATACTCTGATTGCGACCACGCGAAACGCCAAAGGAAGACTTGATCTTGAAACTGCCCTGCGCCAATGCAGGCTAGAGCACGGAATCCAACGCATCCTAGTGGAGGGTGGCTCCCACCTACACGGCGCTCTGCTTGAAGATGGTCTTGCCCACGCCGTTGTGCGCTATGAAGCCCCATTGCTCATGTTGGGTGGCCTTGCTGCTTGCGAGGGGCAAGGTGTAGCTCAGCCGCAAGAGGGTACCCACTTGATGGCGGAAGAACGATGTGATTTAGGACAAGATTTGCGCCGCGCATTCTTGTTAAAGTCGTCTCTATGAAACGACTGCTTACAGCGCTCCTCCTGTTGATTTTTGCAGGGTGTAGTAGCGCACCGACACCGACTCCTGAAATGAAGGCTCCAGATCTCAGCCAAATCCGGAGTTTGGTGGAGCGTGGGCAAGATAACGCCGCACTCCAGGAGTTAGAGCCTTTTCGCTGGTCGGAGAGCGGGAGCATCGAAGCAGAACGTTTGCGCCAAGACCTTCGATTGCGTACTGGAGGACTCGTTTCCATTTTGGAAGAGTTGGCATTGTGGCAGGGCCAGTGGAAAAAAAATCCGGATCTGCAATACCTCGCCACCCGCATTGTGGAAGACCCCGTGGTGCGTCGGGATCAGTTTCATGGCTTGCTTCGCCTATATCCAGCGCATCCGTGGATTCGATTTGGTGCCATTGCCACAGCGCAGCAAATGGGGGATTGGCATCAGGCGCAGCGATGGTTAGAAATTCCATTACCGCAAGCTCTTCCAACTCCCTATCAGAACATTTTGCAGGCCCGCCAACTAGCTCAGCAGGGCGATGCCGATGCCGCGCTTTTACTTCTGGAAGCCGATGCCTTCCCAAATGGCTTGCAGATCTCCTTATCGGAATATCTTGGCATGGCTTCCAGTGCCGGAGATTCTCTGCGGCAAGCCAGGGCGCTTTCTGAAATGGCGTTGCGGCAAGCCAAACAAGGCAATCTTGCTACCGAGCAAGCCATTGATTTAGCTTTTCTCCGCCTCCAAGGCGAGTGGCCGTGGATCGGAAAGCAGAAATTCAGCACCATCCTAAAACAGTTTGATGTTTGGTTAACCCAAGTAGGGGCACCTAGTGGATGGGCTGAACATCCAGCTTATTCGGTTGCCGGCGTCGCTAAATTATTGCAACCAGAATCCAACTCTGGAGAATTGGCGCAGCAATTTTCATCCGCAGGCAGGGTGCTTCTTGCAGGCAGTGCATGGGGCCGCGGCAACGAAATGCATCTTTTGCAGGACACACAATCACTTCCCTTAAAGTGGCCTGGACATGCGCGGGAGGTTGAGCTTATCTTTGCGCAGGGCGTCACCTCCACTGCAAAAAGTACCGCACAGGGAGGAACCGTTTTTCGTGGCTTTTATGTCCTGCTGGACAGCATGTCGCTCGGGGCCGTTCGCTTGGGGAGTCGGCTGGAACGATTTAAGCCGCCAACAAACTTGGCTCCATCTCAAGGTCGCCTAGAATCCTTGGAGTTGGCGCAACGACTGCGCCTGCAGTTCTTGAAGGAAACTGATTTCGAGATTGAGGAAATCGAGTTGTTACATCTCTGCCTGCATGAAAGTGGACACTTCACAGAAATTTTGAGTTGGCTTGATTTCGGATTGCCGGTTACAGAACTGCTTCCCGCCATGCTGGCCTCACGTCAGCGTTATGGAGACCCACTCCTGTGGTTGGAATACCGCGCCCAACTGAGAGCCTTAAGCTCCGGCCGCATTCCTCATTGGATTTTCGCTGAGATTCTAGAGCGAGGACAAGAGCCGCGCGATCCGTACTTTCTGCCCTATCGCCATATTTTATTGGACTTAGTGAACCTGGCAGAAGACCAGCAATGGCCACCTTTATCCCAATGGCATCGTAAAAGCCCTGAAGACTTCACTCGGTTGGCCATTGCCTTATGCGCGCAAAAGGGAATCACACCAATGCCGCTTGAAGGAGTCGAAAATTTGGTTCAAGTCTTAATCGAGGCTGATTTGCTCCAACAAACGCCACCCCACCGGGCAGTTGCGGATTAAATCTACACAAGCCAAGTCCACGCGGACTTGTTGCTGCATACCTTGGCGTTGAAGCAACCACTCCGCTGCGCGAAACAAACGCAAGCGCTGTCGGCGACCAAGACTGTCTTCTTCATTCAGCCAACTCCCGAGTTGGCGCGCCTTTACCTCTACCACTACCAAGTCTTTCTTTGGCGTAAAAAAAACTAAATCGACCTCGGCGTAGGGCGTGCGCAAATTTTGCGCTAAACACTCCCAACCGAGGTCGACGAGGGCAGCGGAAGCATAAACCTCCGCCTTTTTTCCTGCGATTTGACGGGATGTGAGCATTCCAAGTTGGAAAACCAAACCCGTTGCAAGACTTACTTCTTAACTACGCCTTCGCCTTCCGCTTGTGCAGACGCGTTACGGCTCACCGCGACACGATCAAATTTCAAGCGTAAGGAATCAGAGACCTTCAAAGTAATGGTGGCATCGTCCATCGATGCAATGGTCCCGTGAAGTCCACCTGCAGTGACCACTGGATCGCCTTTTTTAAGTTCGCTCTGGAAGGCCTTCCGCTTTTTCTGGCGCTTGTTCTCCGGGCGGATCACTACGAACCACATGAAGCCAAACAAGAGGACCAGCATGATCCAGAAGTTCATGCCTGCACCGGCGCCTGCATCTTCGCCGCTAGCTTCAGCTCCTTCCTGGACCGTGGTGGTGGTCAGATCGGCGCCATGATCAGCAGCTAGGCCGCCAGGAGCATCGTTGAAAGTCACCGCTGCGCGATCGCCTTCTTGAGTGAGAATGAAAAGTGAGTGTTCCATTTAAGTCAGGGGTCTAGGTCCTAAGGATCGGGTATTCTACACCCGCAAGCCATGTCAAAACCCCGCGTCCTCGTAGCCCTTTCCGGAGGAGTAGATTCCAGTGTTTCAGCTCTCTTACTCCAGCAGCGAGGCTATGACGTCATTGGCGTGTTTCTGCGCAATGGGGTGGAGAAGCCTGCTGGCATGAAGCCTTCTAAGCAGGGGTGTTGTTCGGTGGAAGACTCCCGCGACGCTGCCTTGGTGGCCGACAAACTAGGAATTCCGTATCACGCCGTGGACATGGAAGTCGAGTTCGCTGGCATCATGGATTATTTCGTAGAGGCCTACCTCAAAGGACAAACGCCAAATCCCTGCATTCGTTGCAACCGCGACATCAAATTTGGAGCCCTGTGGAAAATGGCAGATTCCCTTGGGGCAGATTTCTTAGCTACGGGGCATTATGCACAGGTGGCCATTGGAGAGAACGGCCCGGAATTGCATCGAGGGCTAGATCCGAAAAAGGATCAGTCTTACGTTTTGTTCCCGCTTCCGGAGGAACGCTTGGCGCGGACTTTGCTCCCAGTGGGTGCTCTGCAGAAATCAGCAACCCGCGCCATCGCGGAAGAAGCCGGACTGCCCGTGTTTGGCAAACCAGATAGTGTGGAAATTTGCTTTGTGCCAAGTGGAGATTATCGAGATCTTCTTCGCAGTCGTGGAGGACTTGGGATCCCTGGCCGCGTTGTGGATCAAAGCGGTAAGGTTTTGGCTCAACATAAAGGCCATGCCGGGTTCACCCGTGGACAACGCCGAGGGTTGGGATTTGCTTCCACCGAAGCCATGTATGTTTTGAATATCAACCCAGACAATGGCGATGTCCTCGTAGGAACCCGTACGGAAACCGGCTGTACCGGTGCCATCGTCGATGCCTTTCACACCTTTGGATGTAGCTTTGCACCTGGAGAAGCTTGGGAGAATGTCAACGTCCAATTCCGCAGCACACCAGGCGGTATCCCAGCCGATGTCAAGCGCCTTGACAAGGACAAGATTCAAGTGAGTTTCCATAGGCAGGCTGCTAGTGTGAACCCTGGACAAGGCCTTGCCGTCTACCGAGGGGATCGACTACTTGGAGGTGGCTGGGTGTCTGAAACCCAACTTACTTCCAATCTTACCGTTTGAAGCTTCCACTCTTGCTTGCTGTTGCTGCGCTCCTTCTCTGGATGGGGGCGTTTTGGCCGGGCGAGTTTCGCAGCGGCACCACTTGGATTTTGCTTGACCGCAGCCCGAGTATGGGGCTTGAACCGGATTTAGAATCCTGGTTGGAGCAAACGGAACTGAGTTTAGAGGAGTGGCGGGAAGCGGTTCAAAAGCAGCGGGTGGTTTCCTTTCCGAACGCCAAGGGCAGCAACTCTCCCGACCTTGCGCTAGCTTTGGCTGAGATCCGCAAAACTTTGGCGCCGCCGGACCGGCTCATCGTGCGCACCGATGGTAAGGCATTAAGTCCCTTGCCAGACCCGCTGGATTGGGCGGGCATTCAGGTAGAGCCTCTTTCGCCCCAAGACCAACCCCGCTTTCATCAAGTCTTGGCGCCGCGTGCTTGGCCGCCGCAAGGGGATCTTTGGGTGCGGATTCGCATGCTCGACGCTGATCTTGCAAATGGAAATCTAGATGTGAGCGACACGAGTCAACAACTCACTTCCTTAGAAATTCTTAATCAGGGCGAGTCATGGTTTGCCTTGCGCCTTCATTGCGCGGTTGCTCCAAAGGAAAGTATGGAGCTACAACTCCGATGGAGTGAAGACGCCGGACAAGCAAGTACCTCTTTGCGATTGGCCCCGGTTGGCCAACCATCTTTCACTTCCATTTCACTGGATACCCATCCCGATGTCTTGCGCAGTCGCCTGCGAAATGGTGAAGTTTTGCTGTTGGCCTCCAGTGGCTATCTGGGGTGGCAAAAATTGCCGCAAGATCTGCAAATTTTCAAGCTGAAACCAGCATCCGACGAAATTCCTTTACACGTCCTGCTAGACATTTCCGGGAGCATGGAAGGTGCCGGAATCCTTGAATGTCGTCAGGCATTGGTGGAGTTGCGCAAGAACTGGACGTCGGGGCCCATTTTGGTTTATCCATTCCAGCAAGACCTGCTCGATGGATTCGCCTTAATGGGAAATGAGGGACTTGAACGCTTGCAAAGCTTGCGCCCCTTTGGGCCGACCAACCTGCGCAAGTCCCTTTCCAGCATGGCTACCCACTTATCGGGTGCTCATGCTCTTCTCATTCTTTCGGATGGAGCGACGGGGGATCCAGGACTGGACTGGCAAGAGTTTCTGCAACTGACGCTTCCGGATACCGCGGTTTATTGTTTGCCGGCTGGTGACCAAGCCGAATGGGAGTTTCTCTCCGGGCTCGGCCAGGTTCTTGAGGAAGGCGAATTAGCGGACCGATTAGACCAAGCTTTAAGCGAATTATTCAACGCCGCAATACGACCAGTGCAGCCATCGCCGCAAGCCAGTTTTCCATTGCCCGATTCTTGGATTCCAGCAAAGGAATTCTTGAATTTGGAATCAGCACCGGGAGCAGAAGCTCTACTGGAGGATGCAAACGAAAACATTTATCTCGCAGGACGGCGAGTCGGCCCAGGGCTCCTGCTGGGTATGGCGGAATCTTCGAGCGCCAAACATCAGGAGCTCTTAGCTCCCATCGCCCAACACTTCCAGGCTCCAGGTCACAGTGGGTGGATGGGGGAACGTTTTCTCATTCAAAGCGCAAGTACACCTCCGCAGTGCCTTCAGGACGGTTCCCCCTTAGAAGTGCGCATGCTTGACCCAGAATCGCCGGTTTTGTGGCAAGCCATGCATGCCTCTCCACTCAAGGCAGTCGAGGTGCGCTTCGAAAATGGAAGACACTGGACGGCTTCGGCCCTGACGACACCGGAATACGGGAATTCTCCTCAGCTTTGGGAAGCTTGGCAGGAAAACCAGCGAAACGGGCTTACCGGACCAGTGTTTCGACCTAGACTTCTTTGGGCGGGCCTGATTATGATGACCATGGCATTCGTCCTGCGTAAACTTTCACACCGATGACCGATCTCTTCTTCTGCAACATCTGCGACCAATCCGTTCCTCTTGCTCGCATGGAGGATGGAGAAGCGGTACGCCATGGCGGCCGCGTTATTTGTCCTACCTGCTGCGATGCAATTTCGATGTCGCAGAAAAACCAGGGTAATGCGAAAAGTGGTGGAAGCATGTTCTTCCCTTTATTCATTGGATTGATTGCATGCGGCGCTTGCGTGTTTCTCTATCTGGAAATGGATAAGGTCAAAAATGACAGCACGGTTCACGTCAATGACGCAGTCATGATGTTGCATCAAAGCCTCGGCGAGGTGCAACTGAAACAAGAAGCTTCCTTCGCAAAGGTTGCAGATCAACTTGATTCCTTGGACCAATCCTTAGAAGAGGGGATGCGTGAAAGCTTAGAGTTGACTGATGCTGTAGACACTCGGGTCGGCAGTCTTGTGACTCAAGTGGACCAACTGGAAGGCCTTGCAGATGGCCAGGCGACCTTGCAGCAGAGTGTGCGTAATTTGCAGGCACAAATTCAAGTGTCAGAAGAAGGTTTGCGCGGTGTTCGTGCCGGTCAAGAGTTCTTACGCGACAACATTGCAGAGCTTGAACGGAAAGTTGTCATCGCAACGGCAGCACCAGTTGAGGCCAATGGTTTCTCTTCCGATGTAAAAGCCCTTCTCGGTCAACTTAAGGACGATGATCCACTCAAGCGCGTTTCAGCGATTGAGAAAATCAGCAAATTTGATGATCCCGCCCTCATTCCATACGTCGAAGCTTTGCTGGACGACAACTATGAAATGAACCGCTTTTACGCCGCGAACACTCTCGGCAATTGGAATGCCATGGCTTCGGTGCCAGCCCTCATTCAATCGCTCGCCGATAACTTTGCATTCGTGCGTAAAGAGGCCAACGCAGCTTTGGTGGAAATTACCAAAGAAGATGTCGGCTATGACTCGAAGGGAAGTGAGAAAGATCGCCAAAAAGCCGCTGAGCGGTGGACCGAATGGTGGGCTAAGAATTCCAATTAAAGCCTGATTCCCTAAACATAGACCCGTTTTTATGGCGGCGCAGCGTTAGAATTCCGCCCCGTTAAACAGTTTCTTTACCCTAGGAACTGCCATACCCAGGAATCATCATGAAAGTCACCGTTGTAGGAGCCGGATTCGTCGGCATGACTTGTGCCCAGCGACTTGCCGAACAGGAAGTTGCCGAGGACATCGTTCTCATTGACGTTCTTGAAGGACGTCCCCAGGGTATTGCTCTGGACATCAACCAAGCTGCTGCTGTTGAGGGCTACCAAGCGCTCGTCACTGGCACGAACGATCCGAAGGACACTTATGGATCGGATTTGTTCATCATGACCGCTGGTTTGCCTCGCAAGCCTGGGATGGACCGCTCGGACCTCCTGGAGACCAATGGCAAGATTGTGAACGCTGTTGCGAATTACATTAAAGCTGGTTCCCCCGAGGCCTGTGTCATTGTGGTTTCCAACCCGCTCGACACCATGGTATTCCTCATGTCCGCTTCTCTAGGTTTCGAGAAGAGCCGGGTGGTCGGCATGGCTGGAGTTTTGGATTCCGCGCGCATGGCATTCTTCATTTCGGAGCAGAATGGGGGTGGCATCAAGGACACCCGTTGCATGGTCCTTGGCGGCCATGGCGATTCCATGGTTCCAGTGCCACAGTTCTCCACGGTAGACGGCGTTTCGATTACTGCCCTGTTGCCTGAGAGCGAAATTGATGCCATCAACACCCGCACCCAACACGGTGGCGCAGAAATCGTGAACCTGTTGAAGACGGGCTCGGCCTTCTACGCACCTTCTGCTGCAGCGGTTGCCATGGCTAAATCAATCTTGCGCAATGAGCATCGCTTATTGCCATGTGCTGCTCACCTTAACGGTCAGTACGGACTTTCCGACATCTACCTTGGCGTGCCATGCATACTTGGTAAGAACGGTGTAGAACGCGTAGTCGAGCTCGATCTCGACGATGCTGGTCAAGCCAAGCTCCATGCTTCCGCCGACGCCATCCGCGCCGACCTCAAAACCTTGGTCGAAAAAGGCCTTTTGGCTAAGTAGTCCATGCCAATCAATCCTCGACGCACCAAAGTCCTCGCGACCCTCGGACCTGCTTGCTGTACGCTTGCTAAAATTCGGGAAATGGTGCGTGCGGGGGTGAATGGCTTCCGGCTTAATATGAGCCACGGCGATGCAGAGACGCGTGCTAAATGGGTTCGGCGGGTTAAGAAGGTCCGGAAGGAGCTCGACCGCCCCATTGCCATTCTTGTGGACCTTCGCGGACCTCGTATTCGCCTAGGCAATCTTCATGAGCCACGCGATTTGACTCGAGGCGAGAATATTGTGATCCATGCCAGCAAGGTGGATAGGAAAGACGGCAGCCTACCAGTTGACTACCGCAACCTAAACCGTGACCTCAGCGTGGGAGACCGCATTTTAATTCGCGATGGCCGGGTAGAACTAAAAGTGATCGCCTTAAACGGTAAAGCCATCGAATGCAAAGTGCGCCGTGGCGGGCATATTCTCGCCAACTCCGGAGTCAATCTTCCGGATAGTGAAGTCTCCGCACCTGCGCTTTCCAGAAAGGATCGCGTGGACATTGCCTTTGCTGTGGAACATAAAGTGGATTGGCTGGCTCTTAGTTTCGTGCGACGGGCCGCAGACGTGGAATCGGTGCATAAAGAGCTGAAGAAGTACGGACTTAAAATCCCGGTGATGTCCAAGATTGAGCATCCCCAAGCGATTGAAGAACTCGAGGGCATTTTCGAGGTCAGTGATGGCGTCATGGTGGCTCGTGGCGACCTAGCCGTGGAAATGGGACATGCGATTGTGCCTTCCCTGCAAAAACGGATTGTGCGCATGGCTATCGAACGCGCCTGCCCGGTAGTGGTGGCCACACAAATGCTAGAGAGCATGATTGAAGTGGATCAGCCAACGCGTGCTGAAGTGAGCGATGTTGCGAATGCGGTTCTAGATGGTGCTGATTGCGTCATGCTAAGTGGAGAAACTGCTGTAGGAGCCTATCCTTTAGAAGCCTGTAGGATTATGCGCCTCATTGCAAGGAAAACGGAGTCGGTTCAATTTACTGACACCTGGCGCCTGCGCCCGTCTATTCGCCCTACGGGGGGGTTGAAAAGCACCAGCGTGGAAATGGCTACTGTTAATGCTGCGGTTTACGCCTCACAACAAGCAAAAGCTGGTCTAATTCTAACCTTTACTGAGTCTGGCCGTTCCGTTAGACTGGTCAGCTCGTTTCGTGCCAAGGCGCCTATTGTGGCGTTGTCGGCAAATGAACGTTCCTTCCATCGGATGTCCCTTTACTGGGGCGTGAGTCCGGGCCGACTGTCCAAGGTCCGCCGTCTTAGTGAAATGAACCGCTATGCTGCGGCTTACCTCAAAGACAATCACGCTTTACGTCCGGATCAATACCTTGTCTCTCTGACAGGAACCTTTGCGGTTTCTGGAGTGACGAACACTGTCCGAATCATCCGATTCGATCAACTCGGTTAACCCCGAAATCTGTCTAATACGACCATGAAAGGCCGCAAAACAAACATCCGTAAGTCGAACCTGAAGCGTCGCAAGTACGGCTTCCGTTCCCGTTCCAAGACCGCAGGCGGTCGTGCTGTCATCCGTCGCAAGCGTCGTCGTCACGGCAAATTCATCAAGCCTTAAGGCTTAGACGAAACGATAGTTTATTAGGAACTATCTCTAGCTATTCACTAGCGCACGAAACCTAGGGTCTTGTGCGCTAAGCTTTTGCAATAAGGCTTCGAGCTGCTCAGGGCTCAGCTCAGCAAGAAGTTCAATCCCGCCAAGACGCTGCTGAAGGCGCTCGCGGATCTTCGACTTCATTTCTGCCAAACGCTTAAGGGCTATCCTTTTGTGCCTAAGCTCCTCGGAATCCGCATCGTTCTCTGCGGAATCGTCTTCCAGGATCACCTCCTCCATGGCTGCGAAGTAGGTCTCGGCCATGAGAGCTAAGCGGGTACTTTCTTCGCCGAGGCCCGGAAGCCTATCCAGTGCTTGCCCAGAGGCTGCTGGATGTTCCAAGAAGAAGCGAACAGCAATCTTGCCATGGTCTCGTGGAGTGAACACAGATTTCACTAGAATCGAACGGTCAGATCCGAGTTTCGGTTTACCCTTGCCGGCTAATCCAAGGTTCCGGGAAGTGGAATCATATTGCGTTTGGTTCTGGAAACGATCCGTAGTTTTTTGCCTCTGATTTAGAGCAGAATCCTGCGTTTGGCGCACCCTATAACTGTGAAGTTGCCCTTGCGGTTCCGCGGAAGGAAGTTTTTCAGAAACCAAACCCGGGTTTCGGTCTTCTTGTTCGGTGCGCTCCGCGGCTTCTTGTTCAAGTTCCACGGCTTCGATCGGCAAGAGCGTCCACTCCAGTGGGCCCAAGGGAATTTCTTGGTTGGCGAGTGAATTTTCTTTTAAAGAGATCTCTTCTTCGAACAAAGGAACCATTTGGTCAAAGGTGTCCTCGGCGGCTAATGCGGTGGAATACGGGGGATTCGAAACCATGTTCCCGTGGACTGGGAGCAATGCAGAATCCTCATAATCCATGTTAGATCGGGTCGAACCGATGATGTTAGAGGTCTTGCTTGAGCTGGAATCAAGGACCCAATTGCCCACCATGGAGAAGGTGAACATGACAATGCCGATCCAGATCAGGACATAATTCGGGCGTTGGGGGGCGAGGCTCATCTTCTGGTTAGAGGGCGTAGCGGAGAGGTAGGTTCCAAAAACCTCGGAAGGTTCTATGCGACCTCCTACCGCCTCTGTAACCTACCACGTTTCCCGGAAGCGGGTACCCATGAAAGTCCACGAATACCAAGGAAAAGCGGTTCTCGAGCGCTATGGCGTGCGCACTCAGCGCGGCATTGTCGTCGAAACTCCTCAACAGGCTGGAGAAGCCTACGCTCAGTTAGGCGGAGATCTCGCAGTCATTAAAGCTCAGATTCATGCCGGAGGCCGCGGAAAAGGCGGCGGCGTGAAGCTAGTCAAGAATCGTCAAGAAGCTGAAGAAGTGGCCGATGCCATGCTCGGCATGATGCTGAAAACCCACCAAACTGGTCCAGAAGGTCAGCTGGTGCGCAAGCTTTTCGTCTGTGAAGGTTTAGATCTTGCCTCTGAGATGTACGTCGGCATTGCACTTGACCGTCATCTTGGCGTACCTGTTCTTATGGCCTGCGCCGATGGTGGTGTCGAGATTGAGACCATTGCGGAGCAAGACCCAGACGCACTTTTGCGCTTGCCGATTAACCCCATGACCGGCCTGCAGCCTCACCAGGCGCGACGTGCTGCTTTCTTTCTCGGCCTCGATGCCGGGTTGGTAAAGAAAGCCGTTCCATTCCTAATCGGTTTGTCCAAGGCGTACCTCGAGCTTGATTGCGAAATCGCCGAGATCAACCCTTTGGTGGTTACCGAGCAAGGCGAAGTGGTAGCCCTGGACGCAAAGATGAGCTTTGATTCCAACGCGATGTATCGCCACCAAGATCTCGCTGAAATGCGCGATGAAAACGAGGAAGACCTCAAAGAAGTCGAAGCTTCCCGTTTCGGCCTGAATTACATCTCTTTGGATGGTTCCATTGGATGCATGGTGAACGGTGCTGGTTTGGCTATGGCCACCATGGACACCATCAACTTGCATGGTTGTACCCCAGCAAACTTCCTTGATGTTGGTGGCGGTGCCACCGAAGAGGCGATTACCGAAGCCTTCCGTATCATCCTTTCGGATGAAAAGGTGAAAGGCATTTTGGTCAACATCTTTGGCGGCATCATGAAGTGCGACATCATCGCGCGCGGCGTGATTGGCGCAGCAAAAACGGTAGACATTAGCATTCCATTGGTGGTTCGCCTGGAAGGCACCAACGTGGATGAGGGTCGCAAGCTACTCGCTGAGAGTGGCCTCGATATCACCTCTGCAGCCTCGCTCGACGAAGGTGCAAAACTAATCTGTCAGGCTGTCAAGGCTGGAGCTTAAGGAGAAACATCATGGCAATCTTCATCGATAAAGACACCAAGGTCATTTGTCAGGGCTTCACCGGCCGCAACGGAACCTTCCACTGTGAGCAGGCCATTGAATATGGCACCAAAATGGTGGGTGGTGTGACTCCTGGAAAGGGAGGTCAAACCCACCTCAACCTGCCCATCTTCGACACCGTGGATCAGGCAGTACAAGAAACCCAGGCTGAGGCTTCGGTGATCTATGTACCAGCTCCTTTTGCGGCAGACTCCATCCTGGAAGCTGCAGATGCTGGCATTAAACTCATCGTTTGCATTACTGAGGGCATCCCCGTGTTGGATATGGCCAGAGTTCAGCAAAGCTTGAAGGGTACCGGTTCGCGTTTGGTAGGCCCAAACTGCCCTGGTGTCATCACTCCAGCCTCAGAGGGTGGCTGCAAGATCGGCATCATGCCGGCCTACATTCATAATCCAGGAACAGTTGGCATCGTTAGCCGCTCGGGCACCCTAACCTATGAAGCTGTTTGGCAAGTCACCAGTGAAGGTCTCGGGCAGTCCACTTGTGTGGGCATTGGCGGTGACCCGATTCCAGGCACCAACTTCATCGATGTGCTCGACGCGTTCGAGAAGGATCCTGAAACCGATTCCATCATCATGATTGGTGAGATTGGGGGAACCGCGGAGGAAGAAGCTGCCGAGTTTATTAAAAGCAATGTAACTAAGCCTGTAGTGGGCTTCATTGCTGGGCGCACCGCTCCTCCAGGTAAGCGTATGGGCCATGCTGGCGCCATCATCTCCGGAGGTAGTGGTACTGCAGATTCGAAGATTGATGCCCTCCTTGCAGCTGGCGTTCGAGTTGCGCCAACCCCATCGGATCTTGGCCGTGCGCTCGCCGCTTTGCGCCTCGAGAAGGGCCTGGTTTAAGCAGTTTCGCTTCGATTTTTACAAAACCGGCTTGGGAATCCCCAGGCCGGTTTTCTCATGACACCCTTGTTGTCGATTTAAAGCCTTGACGGAGCTCAGAAAAGGCTAGAATGGTTGCTAAAGGCAAGCTCGCATGAAACTTTCCGCCCGCCACTACCTACTTCTTCCCATCCTGTCTCTGACTTTGCCTAGCTGTATGCTAGGTGGCCCAGAGATTATGGTCATCGGCCTTGTGGTGCTTCTGCTTTTCGGTGGCGCCAAGTTGCCATCACTCATGCGCGGCATGGGATCGGGAGTTCACGAATTCAAGAAAGGCCTCAAAAAAGGCGAGTCGGAAGATGATTCCGATGACAAGGATAAGGACGACACGTCCAAGGAATAATCCCTTGGCTTCGGCCCATAACATCCCTAAGTCTTGGACCGGCCTGCTCCTAGCGGGCGGTGAATCTAAGCGTATGGGCCAATGCAAAGCTCAGCTTAGAGTTGCAGATTCTTCTGCACAAACTTTTCTGCAGCATGGCTGGAGTCTGTTGCGAAGGGTTTGCGGAACCCAATTCCTTTTAGGGCAGGTTCCTGAACTAGCACCAAATTTACAATGGAGCGATCACTCCCCTTTGGCAGGCCCACTCAAAGCTTTGGCTAATGCCTTGCCGAAGATCGAAACGGAATGGGTTTTACTCATTCCCGTGGACATGCCGGGCTTGCATCAAAATGCCCTGCAGGAGTTCCAACAGTTCGCCAATGACCACGAAAGCATTGCCTTGGCCTTGCCAGAAAAGGGGCAACTGGGGTTTCCCGTTGCGATTCCACGCCGTGAGTTTGGTGCCATCATCCGTGCAAGTGAAAAAGGCGCCTCGAGCTTGTTCTCCGTATTGAATACCTTAGGTTGCGCAATTTGGACCGCTGAACATCATGCACCGTTGGTTTTAGAAAATATTAACACTCCGCAACAGTTGGGCGAATGGCATTCTGCCCAGGAATCTTCATAGAAACGATCCCAGTAATGGCCCAACCTTCCATTTCCGAACAGTCGATGGCTGATTTACTGCAAAGCGTAGAAGCGGATTTGCAGCGGGTAGATCAATGGATTCTGGAGCAACTGTCTGCTGGCCCAACGGTTTTGAAACCCTTATTGGACTATATAGGGCGCTTCCGTGGCAAACGTTTGCGGGCTGCTCAGGTTTTGCTTGTGGGCAAGGCTTGCGGTTCTCTGACCGAAGAACACATTAAGGTTGCTGGCATCATCGAAATGATTCACAGCGCCACTTTGGTGCACGATGATTTGCTGGATGAAGCCAAGGAGCGTCGTAAATTAGATTGTCTCCATGTGGAATGGGGTGCGCATACTGCAGTCTTGCTCGGAGACTGGATATACAGTCAGGCATTCATGGCAAGTACTCGGATGAAGGATCAAACCTGTTCGCAAGTTCTGTCGGAAGCAACCGGCCGCGTTTGTGCGGGGGAGATGCATCAGAATTTGACGCGTGGTTTGTTTGCTCTCAGTGAACAAGATTACTTTGCCCAGATCGACGGCAAAACAGCTGCCTTGTTTGAAGCAGGTGGACGCTTAGCCGCTCATTATTCCGGTGCCGACGCTTCCATGTGCGATGCTGCCGCGCGTTACGGTTTGTTGGCTGGCCGAGCTTTTCAAGTGGTCGACGACATGCTTGATCTTGCTGGCTCGGAAAAGGAAGTGGGTAAATCCCTAGGCACGGATTGGCAACGAGGCAAGATGACCTTGCCGCTAATTCGTTTGCGAGAAAGCCTCAGTTCCGCAAATCGCGATGCGCTGGAGGACTTGTTCCAGCAAGGCACGGACCGCGAGGTTTTGCAGCAAGAGCCCTTTGCAAATGCTTTGGTCCAAGCCATGACTCAAGTGCGATCGGAAGTGGAGGCCTTGTTGGCCGAGTCCACCAGCCAGCTGGAGCAACTGCCGGAACAGGCTATCGCAGCGGAACTAGCCCAATTGACGCACTTTTTAGGCGCGCGCAAGCTTTAGGTTTCCGCAAAACTTAGTCTTTTAGACTAGCCGCTTCCACAGTGTTCTGAAGCAGCATTCCAATCGTCATCGGGCCAACTCCGCCAGGAACGGGAGTGATCCATGCAGCATTTTGACAGGCAGCATGGAAGTCAACATCGCCCACCAGTTTGCCTTCGGCATTACGGTTGATACCCACGTCGAGCACTACAGCGCCAGGTTTAATCCAATCTCCCTGAACGAGTTCGGAGATACCTACGGCTGCAACCACAACATCGGCTCGGCGCACTTCCGCGGCCAAATCCTTGGTACGCGAATGGCAAATCGTGACCGTCATATTGCGCGCGAGCAAAAGCAGGGCCACCGGTTTTCCCACAATGTTGCTGCGGCCGACAACGACGGCGTGCAAGCCAGACAAATCTAGCTTGGCCAAATCCAGCAAACGCATGACCCCTTTCGGCGTGCAAGGTATTGGAGCTTCGCGCCCCTGCAGGAGAGCACCTTGGTTAAACGGATGGAAGCCATCGGCATCTTTATCGGCGTGGATTGTGGAAAGGACTTCATTCTCATCATAATCAAACCCTTTTGGCAGCGGCAATTGAATCAAAATGCCGTGAACCTTGGGGTCTTGGTTAAGTTTCTCAATCAGCTCCAGTAAGCGCCGTTGGCCAGTTTCTGCGGGCAACTCATGGTGAAAGCTTGCCACGCCCACTTTTTTACACGCCCGACGCTTATTGCGCACATAGATATGCGAGGCTGGGTCATCTCCTACCAAAACAGTAGCGAGCCCTGGCTGCGATTTCCCTGCCGCGATTCTTGCGGATACGGTGGCTTGCAACTCATCGAGGACTTGAACCGATAGCGCTTTGCCATCGAGGATTTGTGCAGAAGATGAGTGGGTTGTCATGGGAAGGCTATGCTTCGGAGTCTAGAATGAGATTGTAAACCATGATTGCCCTGACACCAATCGTCCGTCGCCTGTTAATCCTTTGGGCCGCCATTTGGGTGGTGGATTTTCTTTTGTCTTTATGGACCACTGGGCTTTCGAGCTGGTTTTGGCTGGATCCGGCCGGCCTTCTTCGTGGGGAGATTCTGCGGATTCCTGGTTTAGTGGGCTATACCTTCCTGCATGCTCCAAGAAACCTATTCCATCTGTTGATGAACGCCTGGATGTTTGCTCTCTTTGCTCCTGAAATTGAGCGACTGTTTCCAGGGAAGAGATTTGTAGTTTTCTTGCTCCAAGCTGCTCTCGCTGGCGCCGGAGTTACCTTGCTTCTCGCTTGGATGATGCCGCAACAATTTGCACTTCCAGTGGTGGGTGCTTCTGGCCTAGTTTCGGCCGTACTTGCCGCTTCTGCCGCGATGTACCCCGATCGTGTTCTGAATCTGATACTTATTCGGTTGCGCCTTTTGTATTTCTTCTTTGCTGTGGTAGTTATCGACCTGCTGTGGTTGATCGCAAACATGGCGAACCAGGGCGATGGGACCGCCAATGCAGTGCACCTCGCTGGGGCACTGAGTGGATGGATTGCCGTGGGTGGATTCCAGCGAATACAGGGGCCCTGGAGCCGTATCGCGGAAAACCAAAAGCGTAAGTCGCAACAAAAAACGCGCGTAAAGCAGATTAAGGACGACGCGCGTATGGACCAGATTTTGGCTAAAATCAGCCGCGAAGGCATGCCTAGTCTAAGTAACGAAGAAAAACAGTTTCTTAAGCGCCAGTCTGAGAAGAAGAGCCGGTAATCAACAGGTTGCGCCCTGCTAGAATCCGGCATGGTGATTTCCACCCTGTTGCTGCTTGTTCCACTCTGCGCCGCCGCCCCTCAGGACCCGGTAAAAGCGAGAGAATTTACCGTTGCTTTGCTAGAGGCCAATGAGGTAGGAGACGTGAATGGCAAGTCGAAGGCCTTGCGTCAGTACCGCGAGGACGCAGTGCTTAGTTTTATGGGAAAAGCAGAGCGTCGTGCTAGCGGAGCAGATGACCCTGAGTTAGACCTGTGGATCGAACTGTTTATTGAGACTTGGACCAACACTTATCATTCTGATTTTGGCCGCAATTACGACCGCTATTTGCAGCGCCTATCTCCGAGCATGATGGAGATTCGCAATGATTTGTTAGTGAAGGATTTCCGGCTTGTGAATCGGGAGCATCTCGCCGCCTTGCGGGGTGAAGATGTTTCATGGGGCATTCTGCGTGAAAATGCGGTTAGTCTTGCAAAAGCTCTGGAAGATACGGGGGACATGTATTACACCGCATTGGCTTACAACATAGTCGTGAATGTTCACCATCCGAACTACCACGAAGAGGGTTCAAACGCCCAAGTGGCTCTGGATGCTTCCATGAAGATTACGGAATCTAGGGATCGTTTGGGGCTAACCAACGACGTCATCTATTCCACCGCGGAATCAGCCACTGCAGAGTTGCGCAACCTTCTCGGCATTGCCGATCCAAATGCAAAGGAGGGTGAGTTTGTCCAAGAGAAGAAAGTGAATAAGGAAGTCATTCCTGTTTCAGAAGAACTTGAGGCATCCAGTTCTCCTATGGAAGTTGGCAAGAACAAGAAGCCAGAGGCTGTCCGTCATGCCTCGGATCTTGCAGACCTGGATCACTGGAGTTGGATGCGCAATGCGTTTCCAAAACCCGGTGAGCAAATGACCTTTCCGGTGATTGCTCCACCGGTGCGTTTGATACGCGTCGACAAACAAAAGTTCACCCTGGAAGCGGGTGCTGGGGAAACCGAGGCCTTCCGAATTCCCCCTACTCCGGAACCCTTCACGGTTATGCGGAAACACCCAGACGGGGTGGATCGGCCATTTACTTTGGAGATTTGCGGAGGCACCACAGACGATGTTTACCAGGGCAACAACCTGAACTTGGAGCCCACGGACGATGGGGGAGCCATGTTCTATCGCTCGATCTCGATCCATACCAGCGAGACTGCTTTTGGTGAGTTCACTCTGTATGACACCAATAGCGATGGGCAGTATGGCTACCCAGAGCTCAAACAAATCTGGGCAGAAGGTCTGATGAACGAAGTGTTCATTTACCGCCCAGATGCCATGACTCTGGGGAAATCTAAAGCCTCCTGGCCATTCTCCCGTTATATGCCGGATTCAAAAGACCGCTGGTATGAAGTGGTGTTGCCCGGCAACGATGCTCCAAGCTCGGTGGAGTTGATTCCAGTGAATCCGAACCTGGGACGTATTCAATACAACGTGACGGGTGTTAAAAAGCTGACCCCTGCCAGCATTTTGCTTTTCAGTAATTCTTCCCACACCCCAGGATTGGTGGTGGATTTAGCTGCTATGGAAGGAAAGGAATACTTGATTCCGATTGGTCGTTATCAGTTCCTCCAGGCCCGTTTCGTAGGCAAAGATGGCGCAGAAGTCTTAGTGCAACCGAACAAGTCTTTGCCTCACTTCCTTGATGTCACTGATAACCTCGAAGAAATTGTGACGCTTGAGCTCGGTGGTCCCTTCGCCCTCGAGGCTTCCGTGATCGTTGACCGTCGTGAAGTCACCATTGAGGGCCTGACTTTGCATCTCAAGGGTGCGCAAGGGCAAACCTGGTTTCGCGTCATCGGTGAACCTCTTTACGAAATTTTAGCGACAGTGGAAGGCTCCATCGAAAAGGAAGGTGAACTTCGCAAGCCCACGCGCGATGAAGCTGCAACGCAGTGGCAACGTTTGTTCTACCCAATGGACGCTGTTTTCGAGTTACGCAAGGAAGACCCGAAACCAGAAATCACGTTAAACTTGAAGAAGCACCCGTGGTTCGGGAAAATCAGCAACACGATTGGGAATTAGGTTCCTAACGTTTCAACATAGTCCTCCGAATTCGACACCAATACTGTGCTTGATGCCAAATGGGTAAGGGAGCATGCGGATGAAGTCCGCGATGCTGCAAAACGAAAACGTATGGACCCTGAAGTGGTCGATGGTTTTCTTGAGAACGACCGCAATCATCGCTTGGTTTTACAGCAGGTCGAAGGGCTTCGCGCTGACTTAAAAGCTTCGTCTTCTGAGTTGGGCAAGATGTCCTCTGAAGAACGTAAAGTGGCACTTGGCGTCCAACGCAGCAAGAAGGCCGAACTCAAGGAGCTCGAACAGCAAGAGCATGAGTTGCGCGTGGTGGTGAAGGATTTCGCCATGCGTTTACCTATGCCACCTGCCGCAGATGTTCCCGATGGCCTAGATGATGGCGGCAATGTTGAACTCTCAGTTTCTGGACCCATTCCGGAGAAGGACTTTGAAATTCAAACCCACGATGACCTCGGCGAAAAAATTGGGGTGATTGATATCAAGCGTGGTGTCAAAATCGCTGGGTCTCGCAATTACCTCTTGCTGGGAGATGCCGCACGTTTAGAACGTGCCGTTCTGAACCTTGCTTTAGATCACATGATGAAGCGAGGCTTTGAAATGGTCTCGGTTCCAACCTTAGTCAACCGTGCTTGCATGGAGGGGACTGGTTACTTTCCTGGCGGAGAGGAACAGGCTTATCTTGCCGAACGCGATGATCTAGCCCTGGTGGGCACTTCTGAAGTTCCACTGACTTCCATTCACTCCGGTGAAACTTTGGACTTCCACAATCTCCCAGTGAGACGCGTTGCCTTGTCTCCGTGTTATCGTCGGGAAGCTGGAACCTACGGCAAGGACACCAAGGGACTTTATCGCGTGCATCAGTTCTGGAAGGTCGAGCAAGTGGTTCTCGGCCCATCCGATGAAGCTTGGTCCCTCGAAGAGCACAAACGTATGTTGGGCCACGCCACGGATCTAATGAATCTATTGGAGTTGCCATATCGCGTGGTCAATGTTTGTACCGGAGATTTAGGCCAAGGCCAGGTACAGAAGTTCGATATCGAAACCTGGATGCCTAGTCGTGGTGCTTATGGCGAGACTCATTCGGCATCACGCTTTCATGACTTCCAAACGCGCCGTCTGAACTTGCGTTATCGCCCTGAAGGCAAGGGCAAGCCTCAGTTTTGCCACTCCTTGAACAATACGGTGATTGCTTCGCCACGGGTGTTGATTGCCTTAATGGAAAATCACCAGCTGGCCGATGGCACGATTTACGTCCCTGAAGTTTTGCGGCCTTACTTGGGCGGCGACACGGTGCTCCGCGGAAACGCCTAGCGCAGCCGTGAACTAGCCGCCAGAGATGGCCCTGTCGCCACTCGTTGGAGCAGCGCCCTCCGAAGCCCCGTTTAGAGCCCCATCAGCGCCGGTAGCGCCTTGCCCTGGGACTTGAGCAGCATCGGGATCGTCAGTGCCAGGCATGCCTGGATGAATCCGATTGCGGAAGCGCCACCGGGTTTCTTCCGGAATGTGGATTACGTCGGTGTATTCAAGGCGTGCCAGGTTGGCTCCTAGAATGTTTAGGCTTTCCAAGGATCGGCGCGGTTGAATTTCAATCTCGAGAAAAATTTCAATCGCATAGGGTAAGCCTTCGCGCTCAAAGCTGTCCCACGAGTCAAGCCAAACGATTTGGCTTTCAGGCTCTTCAGCGTAGCGAATATCTAGGCTGATAATTCGATCATATACCATCGTGAAGGAACCATCGCGAAACGGGTCTCCATCGACTAGAGAATCTTCACGTCGGTAAAGCTCTAGGAAATCAGGGCGCAAGGGGTTTTGGCGCAAGCGGTAACCAACCTCATTGAAAGGGGCGAAAACCGTTTTTATACGGGTAGGCAAATCCACCGGGACAGTTCCCTTTTTACGCACAATCAAATCTATGCGGTCGGCTTCAGCACCCATTTGGGTTTGATTGACCCCTTTCAAAACCTTGTACTCCGCAGCATCGTAGATGGCAAGAGCTTCCAAGTCGCGGCGCATCGTTTGCAAAATCCGTGGGCCCGTATTTTCGGTTTCCATCACATTGTGGATGGCATCCACCGCCGACCGCGTTTGGTTCACAGTTTCCATGACTGTCGCCATGACCATGCCCATGATGGCCAGGGAAATCATGACCTCAAGAAGAGTGAAACCACGTTTCATTCGATGGTTTCTCCCACCAAGTCGGGCCACAATTCTTGGTAGAGGGCGAAGTCTTGATAGACCGCCCATGTATCAATCATGCTTTCTAGAGTGAAGGAGTCTTCTTCACCAAGCTCTTTCACCGATGGGAAATACACCGTCAGAAACACTCGCGTGTATTCAGGCTGCATGGCATCTTCATCGCGGTCTTCCTCTTCGGTTTGACGGAAGCGACGCCAAATACCTTCAGAATCAGATTCTTCACCATCACCTGAGGAGTATTCGCTGCCATCACCAATGCCAATAATATAATGGAACTTGCCGAAGCCTTCTTCCGAGAAATCACCTTCGAATCCGTCGAAGAGCTCCGGAACCATACCAGCTTCGATTTGATGCTGCAGAGTTAGTCCCAAGCGTGATGCCACAGATAGGGCTCGTGCATGGGTCGCCTTAGCCATCGAACCGGCTTTGATTTGCATCACGGTGGTGAAAATAATGGCAAGCAGAGTTACGGCTGCCATGATTTCAATCAAAGTGAAACCCGCACGCTTTGAGGAGAAATGGCGCATATTCTTAAAAATCATTTTCCATTAAGAACTGCGGTTCAAGGTGTCCTTGGTAAACGCTGGCAATCCCGGTGAGAGATAACACGCGAAGGGTTAACTCGAAGTCTTTATTCTCGCTGTTGCCCAAGTAAATATGAACATCGCGAGAAGCTCCTTGGGAATCAAAGACCAGAGGGTAAGTCCCTTCTGAAACGATTTCTCCGCGAGGGTCCAGCAAGCCTAAGAGTTCAACTCCATCGTTGAAACTGCGCCAAGAAAGCATGGGGCGGTCTTCTTCATTGGAAATCAAAACACCTTCATCATCGAAGGGAATTTTGATGCCATAACGCTGCTCTTGAAAATCAAAGACCACCTCGTAAGGTTGCGCTTTTGCAATCGCTTGAATGCGCGCGAAGTCCAGAGTGGCGAGCACCTCACGTGCGGCGGATTCGGATCGGGTGGAAGGCAGGATTCCATCGAGACGAGTCATGGCAACACTTGCCACAAGGGCGATGAGAATAATCACCGCAGTAATTTCGATCAGAGAAAACCCTGCCTGGCGTCCGCCCTTAATCTTCATTGCGTATGCTTCTTAGCCATTGCGGCCAAACTTTCCTCCACCCTAATTCCCGTAGAGTTAGTGGATTCAGCAGGCCCTTCTGAACAAGAATCCAAACCCACCGGGGGCACTGCTAAGAAAGCAGTGCCCTTTTCATTGGCCAGGTTAGGACGGAACAGCTTCAACACTTACAGCCCAATCGTTTCCGAACTGATGTCTTGGTTTTCCGCTTCGCCACCAGGGACGCCATCGGCGCCGTAACAGATGATGATGGGCTTGCCATCGGAGTCTATTTCCATGACGTATTCATTCTGCCATGGATCAAGCGGGATTCTTTTTAGAACAGGCGATCCGGTTGCCGGATCTGGCTCTGTAAGCGCTTCCATCGAATCAGGCCACTTGTAATTATTTAGTTTGAATTGGTCCATGGCGTCATGGAAGCCACGAATCTGCGTATTCGCAATCGACGCTTGGTTCTTAACCAAAGCATTCCAAATGTTAGGCCCAACCACACTGACTAATAGGCCGATGATTAAAACCACCACCATGATTTCAATGAGAGTAAAGCCAGCGCGCTTCTTATTTTTGTTTGCGGTTTTCATGTCTAAAAGTTTGAGGTCATTTGCAGGACCGGCCACAGGATGGCCATGATGATAAAGCCGACCATGACCGCTAGGACCAGGATCAGAATCGGCTCAATGAGGGCAGTCAGCTTTTGCGTAGCGATTTCCACTTCATCTTGGTAGGAATCTCCAATTTGCTGCATCATGGAATCGAGTTCGCCCGATTGTTCTCCAACAGCAATCATGTATCCGAGGAGAGGGGGGAACACACCAGATTCCTTAATAGGTCCAGCGATATCGGCGCCCTCAATGATTTTCTTGCGCACGTCATCAATGGTGTTCTCCATGAGACGGTTGCCGAGTACGGTTCGGTTTACCTCCAAACAGCGTACCACTGGAACTCCAGAAGCCATGAGAGTTGCAAAAGTTTGCGCAAACCGCGCAATGGCTTGTTTTTTGAGCAAATCGCCAAAAACAGGCAGTCTTAGCACGGTGGTGTCCACTTTGAGCCTTCCCTTGTCAGAGGAGTAAATCAGGTTGAACCCTAAAGCGCAAAAAATGAACAAAATGATAAGTACCCACCAATATCCCACAAGGAAATCGGAAGCGCCCTGGAGAATCTGAGTGGGTAGGGGTAGTTTACTACCTTGACTCTCGAGCATCAAAGTAATCTTGGGCACTACGAAGCCGATCAGCAAACCAATCACACCTAAACCCACGAACAACATGACCACCGGGTACATCATGGCCGCTTGGACTTTATTGCGTACACGACTTTGCTCCGACATGAAATCAGACATTTTCAACAACACCGAATCCAAATGCCCGGAAGCCTCGCCGGCACGCACCATGGATACGTTGAGGGAATCAAAGTAGTCCGGGTGGGCCGCTAAAGCGTCTGCGGTTGGGGTTCCCTGTGAAATGCGCTCACGTACGTCGCGGTACAAAATATTGAGACGCTTCGTTTCGGTTTGCTCAATGATGGCACGCAGAGCTTCGGTAATAGGAATCCCTGCCTTCGTCAACGTGGCCAGTTGACGCGTAAAGGTTGCCACTTCATCGGTGCGACCCTTGCTGCGGACTCCACCTTCTTTGCGGCCCCGCGCAGCTTCAAATCGCTTTTTAAACTTAGCAATTTGCTTGTTCTCTATGCGCGCCGTCTTGCCTCCAGCCACAATGGCCGTGCGCTTCTTCTTGCCAGAACGAATCTCCGAAAGATCCGTGACCAACATACTTTGCCTCTTGCATTTCGCGCGGGCATCGCGCGGTGAATCAGCATCGATGACACCAGAGGCTTTTTTGCCTTTGCTGTTAAAACCTTTCCATTCGTAAACCGGCATTTTCGGTCTTGGTCAGGGATTAAATAATGTCCAATTGAGTCACGCGCATGACTTCTGCAGGAGAAGTTTGCCCAGCGAGTACTTTGGAGGTTCCATCCTGACGCAAAGTTCTCATGCCACTTGCAATAGCAGCACGCTTGAGCTCTGCAGCAGAAACGTTATTCATGACCAATTCACGCAGAGTTTCCGTCATGGGTAGCAACTCGTAAATGGCGGTTCGGCCTTGGTAGCCGGAATGGAAGCAATCTTCGCAACCCGGGGAACGTGCGAATTTGCCTTCCGGCAACATCTCGCGTTCAACGCCAATGGCGCGAAGCGTGGCAATTTCTTGTTCATTGGGTTCCACCCAGGTGAGGCAGGTTTGGCACATGGTACGCACAAGCCGTTGCGCGATAACGAGCACCAAAGAAGAGGACACCAAGTAGGACTCTAGGCCGAGGTCAATCAGGCGAGTCACGGTACTAGGAGCATCATTGGTGTGAACCGTTGAAAACACCAAGTGACCAGTGATTGCAGCTCTAATCGCGATTTCAGCAGTTTCAAGATCTCGAATCTCACCGACCATCATAACGTCAGGGTCCTGACGTAAGAAAGAGCGCAAGCCAGCGGCAAAGGTAAGTCCCTTCTTCGTATTGACCTGTACCTGTGAGATACCATCTAACTGATACTCGACCGGGTCCTCAATGGTGAGGATGTTCTTCTCACCCGTACTAATTTCAGTCAATCCACCATATAAGGTAGTGGTTTTTCCAGAACCCGTAGGGCCGGTGACGAGAATGATTCCGTGCGGAAAGTTGAGGAAATGTCTGAGCGTCTTGAGATTCTTTTCATCAAGACCGATGTGCTCCAAGTCATAAGAACGCGCTGTTTTATCCAGCAAACGCAAGACACATCTCTCGCCTTCTGCAGTCGGCACCACGGAGATACGGACGTCCACCTCACTATCGCCGATGCGAATCGAAGCGCGTCCATCTTGCGGCAAGCGACGTTCCGCAATGTCCATTTGCCCCATCACCTTGATGCGCGATGTAATCGCATCTTGCGCTTTCTTAGGGATTCCCTCCATGTCGTAGAGAATGCCGTCAATGCGGAAACGCACCTGCATGCGGTCAGTGTAAGGCTGAAAGTGCACATCGGAGGCACGTAACTTCAATGCCTGGAACAACACTGAGTTGACCAACTTGATGATCGGCGCCTTATTAGCGACGTCAAGCAGGTCCTCGCTTTCATTAATCTCAGCAGCGAGACCTGCGATGTCAGCACCTTCAAGGTCACCCAAGGCGTCTTCCACGCCATCCGCGCGGTGACGGAAGGCACGGTTTACCAGCTCGGTGATTTCGCCCTTGGGTGCCAAGGCAAAACGCACGCTGCAAGGGACCATCGACATGAGGTCATCTTGCGGGTGAATGTCGAGGGGGTGCGCACAAGCAACCAGCAACTCATTCCCGTCCATGGCCATGCCAACCATGTTGTGGGCACGCGCAAAGGAGAGTGGAACGTTATCTACAAAGGCGCTCGGAACTTGAACCCCTTTAAACTCTTCCAAGAACTCCATCTCCAGGTCCTCAGCAAAAGCGCGCAAAATGGCAGTTTCGTCGAGACCTCGAGTGAGCAAAACGCGGTCAAAAGACTGACCACTTGAGGAGGCCTGGTCCCTTAACTTGCGCAGCTCAATTAGGTCCTGCCCGGTTTCTTTTGCAAGAATCTCGAGTAAGCCTGGAGGCAAGGTCAAGGAATCGCTGCTCACTGGTTGTCCTGAAGCGGCAAGAGGCGGTTGGAGCCTACAGGCGAACCGTCATTCATCACTCCACCGGAGGCTTGATAGCGCGGTGCAGCAAATCCAGAAAGGTTGAGTGATCCCGTATCAGGGCTGCCGTCACCGTCATTATCGGATTCTAGAATGACATCTACAGGACTGTCGTATTGGTAATCCGGATCAATCATGCGCACACGATTCAAGCCAATGGTTGCGGCTGCACGAGCCTTGCCATCTTGCGAGATGTCATCAAGTTCGTTGAAGTCTTCCAAAATCGTCGGCGTGCAGAAGAAGAAGAGCGTGGTCTTCACGTTGTTCTTGGTGTTCCGCCCAAACAAGCCACCAATCAGAGGGATGTCTGACAAGTACGGGATTCCGCTTTCACTGGCCGTCTCGTCATCGCGGATGATGCCGCCGAGCCACATGGTAGCGCCGTCAGGCAAGTCCACATTGGTTCGAATGGTCCGGGTAGCCTTCGAAGGAGGAAGGGTTCCTGTGGCTTCACCGCGGAACGAAGAAACCGTCAGCCTAATCGTCAGACGCAAATACTTCTGCGCCGAAATCGAAGGCGTGATGTTCAAGGTAATTCCTGCAGTGGTGTATTCCACATCCGACGCGACGGCACCCTGAACGGCGTTCGAAGTTTGGAATGGAATTTCATCTTCCGAGGTCACCGTACCACCCTTGTTGTTCGCAACCAGAATCGATGGAACCGACAAGATGTTGGTGTCCGTTCTTGCCTGCGCCGCCTGAAGAATGAATGGGATGCCGAGGTCCTCTCCATCAAAGAGACCAAAGGTGAGGCCGGCAGCAGTGGGAGATGGAAGGCGCGAATCACCAATCGCATCCCCAGAAGTAATGCCCACCGAAGTGAAAGCAAAGCCTCTTTGGGTGTCGCCAGTCGGCGTTTCCACGTTGGCATATTCAATACCAATGTCCTTCGAGAAATCGTTGCTGACTTCAATCAGAGCAGTTTCAATCAAAACCTGAGGCTGACGGCGATCCAAGACGTCTAGCAAAGTGCGCAGCTCTTCCCACTTGGAGCGGGTTGAAGTAACCAGCAAGGAATTCGTTTCCTCGTGAATCTCCACAATGATTTTTTGCTCGGTCACACTGGAACGAGCGTTGCTACCACCCGATGCATTCCGACTAGCGCGTTCAGCCTCATCTTCTGAACGAGTCAGGAACTGGGAGATGGCTTCGTCGAGGTCCGCAGCGCTTAGGTACTGCAAAACGTAGACGTGAAAGTTGGATTGTGGATCCAACACCTTGGTGTCCAATTGGGCAACCAAGTCCAAAATACGTTGCATGATTTCTGGGTCCGCAGTGACTAATAAAGAGTTGTCTTGCGGAAAGGCAACAATGTTGGTCTCAATCGGCGCAGTTGGGTTGGTACCCGACCTGCGATTAGCAGCTGGCGTCCGCACTTCCGATGCTTGAAGATTTTCAACCAGCTCCACCAAAATGTCGGCAAGCTCCTCCGCGCTGGTTTCGCGCAATGGAATCTTGCGGAACTCCGGCTGAACAAAACCTGGCTTCACATCCAGAATTTTGATCATGCGCACCGAAGCTGCCACGAAAGGGCCATAACCTTGAATGAACAAGGCTTGCTCTTGGGTCAAAGGCATGAACGAAGAGTTGTCACCGGTATTGGTTCCAATTGCAGACCGCAAATTGGTACCAAGGTCTTGTGCTTCCGCGTACTGCAGAGGCACCACGGTATAAAGGAAAGTACCCGGTTTATCCGCGTAGTCATTCACCTCCTCGGCTGGGATGAACAACGCGTTGGATTTAATCAACGTGTTGTTCGAAGCTAACTGCTCCGTAATCACAATTACGGTAAGATCACCGGACCCCTGCGTGACGCAGACGAACCCATGAATCTTCATCATGATTTGGAAGAAGGAATAGAAGTCATCCTTCTTGATGCGTTTTTCTCCATAGAGCAGAAGTCGTTTGCTATCTAACTTCTGCCGCACGTTAGCGGAGTTGGATTCATCCAAGGTGAAGTTCAATCCAGTGTTGATCTGGCAGATCTTGATGAACTGGCGCAGGGTCAATCCACCTTCGTCAAGTTCACTAAGGTCGAGCGTGAAGTACTCGCCGTCGGACTGAAGGACACTCTCAGGGACCTGAAGATCTTCTTCGGGTTCCTGGAAGGATGGAGAAAACAGGAGTGGCGCTAGGCCAAGACTGATGATGAGGAGCATGCGCTCTAGGAATGAGGTGGGGGCGCGGTAGGCGCCGGGTAGAGCAGAGTCTAGTCGTTGTGGTAGCGCGGCTCAAAGCATTACGGACAGCGTTTTCGGACGTGGGGCAACTTCTTTACCTTCCCAGAAAATCTGCCGAGAGGCTGCTGACCACCCGCAAGGCTTAAGATATGCTGTCATCGCCCTGACCGATGGATTTCCCTACCCATTTCCGCTCCGGCTCCGTCCTTCTGGCACCTTCGGTGTCCGACAAATGGAAGCTTTTAGAATCCATGGTGGATGCCGTGTCTTCCGCATGGGACCTCTCTGAAGATGCTCAAAGCCTATGTTTGGAGTGTGTGGTCGCGCGTGAGCAATGCGTTTCTACCGGTATGGAAGCGGGAATTGCGGTGCCTCATGCTGCCGTAGAAGGGCTCGACAAGATGGTGGTCAGCATGGCCATTTTGCCTGAAGGCTTGGATTTCGAATCCCTCGATGGCAAGCCCGCACAGATTGTGGTCATGATTTTGGTGCCTAAGCATGAGAAATTAATCCACCTGCAAACCCTCACTGAGGTCGCGCGGCGGCTAGGTGACGCTACTTTCCGCAATGATTTGCTAGCTGCAGCGGATCCAGAAGACGTCATTCAGCTCTGGTCCTGAGGCCAATGAGACCATACCGCCACTCTATGGCGGGCTGCTTCGATCAGATGGTCGCGCATGGTTTGATAATGTGGGAGTTCTCTTCCAAAGGGATCGGGTACCGGCTGACCACTAGGGTCGAATAGTTCTTCTGCCACCCCTTCGGGCATGCCGCCAAGGTGATTCTGTCCCATTCCGAGGACTAGATCCCAGGACTGCTGCATAGCATCATCCACATGTCGGGAACGATGACTGCTTAGATCAAAGCCCATTTCTTGCCCAACCGTATAGGAATGGTCGCTAATCGCGCCACCCGTCATGGCAAAAGTTCCGGCAGAGGCTATGACCCAGCCCAAAGACTCGAGTTCTTCGACTTGAACCTGCCAGGCCTGGGCCAGCATCTCGCGGAGAATGGCCTCCGCTACAGGAGACCGACAGATGTTTCCGCTACACAGGATGAGCACTCTCTTTCCTGGCAATGGGATTTCCGATCTTGGACTCTCCCGAACGACCCTTGGTAGGCGGTCAAAGGCTAGGATTCCCGAAGGGATCGTGTCTCTAAATTGGTCTAAGCCGCGGGCGTATGGAATTTGGCGCTCTTCCAGCCACCGAATCAGATTATGCCCCTCAAGCGGCGCTTCTCCACTGGAGTTGATACTGGTCATCAACAGTGGAAAGCCAAGAATGTCGGTCAAATCTCGGTATTCAGGGTTGGTTGGCAAACGTAAGCCAACAAGCTCCCACGGCCAATCCAAGTGTGCGGGCAGTTGAATCCAGTCCTTAGGCAGTAAAACGGTCATTCCCTGAGGCAAATATTCTTCAAGCCACGCCGGCAAACCCGGTGGCAAAACAGGGGCCAACTTCTTGACGGCCGCTAAGTTTGGGAGATGCAGGGTGAAAGGACGGTCTTGCGGACTCCCTTTGACCTTAGCCAAAAGTCCACTGGCACCTGGTAAATCGGCGCGCACCGCCAACCCTGGAACCGTATCTGTGGGAAGCGCAGCCACTTCTCCGGCATCGAGTCGTTTAGCGGCATCGGCCTGGCCGGAGTGAGAAGAAAGGTCGAAAGAGTTTGCGGACACTGTGATGAAATCGATGCGGGGAGACGAACAGCGCGGGTATCCTAAGCGTGCGGCCTCGGCCATTGAAAGCTCCTATGCCTTCGGAACACCCTTTGCGCGCCCATGATTTACCCCCGCAGACGCTTGCCCGTCTTGCAGGAGGATTGGCGCATGAACTTAAAAATCCGCTGAGTACGATTAGCCTGCATTTGGCCTTGCTCGAGGAAGATTGGGAAGCGGAAGACGGTATCAAACCACGCCGTACGGTTAAAACAATCCGCACTTTAAAGACCGAGGTTTCGCGTTTAAATGGAATCCTTGAAGATTTCCTACGTTTTGCGCGAACCGATCGCTTGCAGGCCGATTTGGCCTCATTGAATACCCAAGTTGAACAGGTGGTTCAATTTTCTTCCCCGGAAGCCGAACGCCTAGGCGTTCAAATTCGCTCTCACCTGGATTTGAGTTTACCTTCGGTCATGCTCGATACCGGCCGTATCCGTCAGGCCTTGTTGAATCTGGTTATCAACTCTCGGCAGGCCATGGAAGAGCGTGGACACGGAACCATTACTCTCATCACGAGAAGGGAAGGGAATCATGCGGTGGTGGAGATCGTGGACGATGGCCCCGGAATGGAGGCGAGCACTTTGAAGCAATGCTTGCAGGTATATTACTCCACAAAGAAAGACGGCTCCGGTTTAGGCATGGCTACGGTACGCCGTATTGTGGAAGCGCATGGTGGCACTTTGGCTGTTGAAAGTGCCCCTGGCAATGGAACTCGAGTCAGTCTGTCCTTCCCTATGGAGGAAGAGTAAACCATGGCTAGTGCCCGTCTTCTAGTCGTAGACGATGACCGAAATCACGCCGAAGCCATGCAGATGGCATTGGAGCGAGATGGCCATATCGTTGAAATTGCAGATACCTATCAAGCGGCTATGGATCGTTTCCCGATTCGTAAATACGACGTCGTCCTCACCGACCTCATGCTCGGAGATGGCAACGGAATAGATTTGTTGCGAGAAATCCGCGATCGCAGAGCGGAAGTATCGGTGTTTCTGATAACGGGCTATGGGTCAGTAGAGACTGCCGTACAGGCCATGCAAGATGGTGCCGCGGACTACTTAACCAAACCAGTGAATCTTGCTGAGTTGCGCACGCGAGTAGAGCGTGAACTCGAAAAGCAACGTTTGGCTGAAGACAACCAAGAGTTGCGAAAGGCCTTGAATCGCCGATTTGGACTAGAGGGCATGATTGGAAACGCGCCCGGCATGACCCGCGTATTTGATTTGGTCCGCCAAGTTGGTCCGACCGATGCCACGGTTTTAGTTTTGGGCGAATCCGGAACCGGCAAGGAACTGATTGCAAGTGCCCTGCACCGTTTGTCGGACCGCAACAAGCGTCGTTTTGTGGCCGTCAACTGTGCCGCCCTTACCGAAAGTTTGATTGAGAGTGAACTTTTTGGACATACCAAAGGGTCCTTCACTGGAGCCCATGTGTCGAAAGAAGGAAAGTTTGAATTCGCCGATGGCGGCACGATTTTCCTTGATGAGATTGGCGACATGCCGCTAGCTACACAGGCTAAACTTTTGCGTGTGTTAGAGAACCGCGAGGTCGTTCCAGTAGGAGCAAACCACGCGCGGCCGATTGATGTCCGCATTATTGCAGCCACCAATCGCGATTTACGCGAACGTATTGCCAAGGGGGCTTTTCGTGAAGATCTCTACTATCGACTCGCCGTGGTCGAAGTCGAAATGCCCGCTCTACGGGACCGCCTTGAAGATTTGCCTTTATTGGTAGATTACTTCTTACACGATTTTTCAGAGCGGCACAGCAAATCTATTGCGTCGATATCGGAAGACTTGCGGTTAGTTTTGCGCGCTCATGCTTGGCCCGGCAATGTGCGAGAGTTGCGTAATGCCGTGGAAACTATGGTGGTGCTCGACACCGATGGTG
This sequence comes from Planctomycetota bacterium, assembly GCA_027623295.1. Lineage (GTDB taxonomy): Bacteria > Planctomycetota > UBA1135 > UBA1135 > UBA1135. Next base: position 3,024 of record JAQBXR010000002.1, on the reverse strand, counting down.
TGCTCGGCGTGGACGACCTCCCCCTGATGTTGCGCAACCTGAAGCCTATAGCACTTCCAATTACAGAACCTCAACAGGAACAAGTTTCCTCGGCTAAGCCTGACATTGTCCAGGAGACGGAAGGGATGAGTTCACCTGCCAAGGCCGACTATCCTCCGATTGGGAAAACCCTGGAACAGGTGGAACGAGACATGATTTTGGGCACTCTGGCCACCATGGATGGCAATCGTCAGAAGGCTGCCAAACAGCTCGGCATTGGGGAACGGACACTTTACCGCAAGATTAAGGGCTACCAAGCTACTTAATACCGCGCTACGTCTGTCAAATTGGCAGGCTCGCCATGGCACAGCAATTGCCACTTAGGGGCCTAGGGGAACCCCTTAGGTAACGAAATGGCAAAAATCATTGGAATCGACTTGGGAACGACGAACTCCGTCGTGTCCGTTTTAGAGGGTGGGGAGACGAAGGTCATCCCGAACAAGGAGGGTGGGCGTACCACTCCTTCCGTTGTAGCGTTTTTGGACAATGGCCATCGTTTGGTAGGCGGTCCTGCCAAACGACAGGCGGTCACCAACCCAACACGTACTATTTTCTCCATCAAGCGCTTTATGGGGCGCCGCCACGAAGAAGTGAGTGGTGATGAGAAATTGGTACCTTTCGATATCATCGGTAAGCCGAGTGAAATCGTCAAAGTGAAGGTAGGAGACAAGGAGTACTCCGCACCTGAAATCAGCTCGTATATCTTGGGTTACCTCAAGGAGTGCGCTGAAGATTATCTCGGTGGCAAGGTCGAAAAGGCTGTGATCACCGTGCCTGCTTACTTCAACGATGCCCAGCGTCAGGCCACCAAAGATGCTGGCCGTATTGCTGGTCTTGAAGTGGAACGCATCATCAACGAGCCAACCGCTGCAGCAATTGCCTTCGGTATGGACAAGAAGAAGAGTGGCAAAATCGCGGTATTCGACCTTGGTGGTGGAACCTTCGATGTATCGATTCTGGACATCGGCGATGGCGTGTTTGAAGTCCTTTCGACTTCCGGTGACACCCAACTCGGTGGCGATGATTTTGATCAAATCTTGATCAACTGGGTCGCGGATGAGTTTAAGTCCGCAAACGGCATCGATCTTCGTGAAGACAAAATGGCTTTGCAGCGCCTTAAGGAAGGTTGTGAAAAGGCTAAGTGTGAACTCAGTTCTGGCACCGAAACGCAGATCAACCTGCCTTTCATTACTGCCGATGCAACCGGGCCGAAGCACCTAATGTTTAACTTGACTCGTGCTAAGTTTGAGAACCTTTGTTCTAACTTGTTCGAGCGCTGTAAGACTCCATGTCAACAGGCGCTTGCCGATGCAGGTCTAAAGCCATCGGAAGTCAGTGAAGTCCTCTTGGTTGGCGGTTCTACCCGCATTCCAATGGTTCAGGAAGTGGTGAAGAAAGTCTTCGCGCAAGAGCCAAACCGCAGCATGAACCCTGATGAGGTTGTCGCCATGGGCGCATCCATTCAAGGTGGTGTGCTTTCTGGCGATGTGGAAGACCTGGTGCTTCTCGACGTGACTCCACTCAGCCTCGGTATTGAAACCATGGGCGGCGTGATGACCACTTTGATTGAGCGCAACACTACTATTCCAACTACCAAGAAGGAAGTCTTCTCAACGGCTGCTGATAATCAGCCGAAAGTGGAAGTTCACGTCTTGCAGGGCGAACGCCCAATGGCCGCGGATAACCGCACCCTCGATCGATTCACTCTTGATGGAATCCCACCCGCCCCACGCGGTGTGCCACAAGTTGAAGTCGAATTTGACATTGACACTAACGGGATTTTGAGCGTTCACGCAGTGGACAAAGCAACCGGGAAAGAGCATAAAGTTCGGATTGAGCAGTCTTCGGGTTTGTCGGAAGATGACATCCAACGCATGCAAGATGATGCTGAAAAGTTCAAAGAGCAAGACGAAGCCGCTAAAGAGGTCGCCGAGAAGCGCAACCATGCGGATCAAACCGTGTGGCAAGCGCAGAAGCTCATGAAGGAGCAAGGTGAAAAGCTCGGCACTGCCGAAAAGGAAGATGTCGAAGCTAAGATTAAAGCTCTAGAAGGGGCGCTCAAGGCGGAGGACATGACTCTCGTCGACGCAAAGGTTGAAGAGCTCAACGCTGCTATGCAGGCTGTTGCTCAGAAGCTTTACGCTGATGGTGGAGAAGGTGCTCGCGCTCCAGGGAAAGCTCCACAGGAAAAGGCCGAAGCCGAAGAAGTGGTGGATGCAGACTTCGAAGTGAAGAACTAGAGTCTTTGCAATCCGAAAGGCCGTCCGGAGTTCGCTCCTGGCGGTCTTTCCTCTTTTGGCCCGCGCGTTTTCGCACAAAATGTGCTCTCTGGGAAACTGAACGGGGGACAGGTAACCTATGGCCTCGGCATTGTTTTTGCATACCTCCGCCAGCATGATCCTCACTCAAAAGCTCACCAAAAAGTACGGCAATCACGTCGCGCTGGTGGATTTGGATTTAGAAGTGAAGCCAGGTGAAATTCTTGGCTTTTTAGGGCCAAACGGTGCTGGGAAAAGCACGGCCTTGCGGATCTTGAGTGGTTACCTGCCACCAACCTCAGGGACCTGCAGCATCAATGGTAAGGATTTGGCTTTAGATTCCCTGGGCGCCCGCCGATGCACAGGTTACCTGCCAGAGAACTTTGTCGCTCCTTCCGAAATGCGCGTCCAGGAGTACCTCCTATTTCGTGCACGATTGAAGGGACTGGGCCGCAAAGAAGCAAAGTCTTCCGTTGCTCAAATATCCAAACGCCTTGGTTTAGAACCACGGATGCGTCAGACCTTTGCTTCGCTTTCGAAGGGATTCCGACAACGCGTCGGGCTTGCCGATGTCCTTCTTGCGAATCCACCAGCGGTTCTTTTGGATGAACCATTTACTGGCTTGGATCCGATTCAAAGGCAGGAGTTTCGCGAGATCCTTCTGGAATTGGCCGCAGCGGGCAAGGCCGTTCTTTTTAGTAGCCATGTTTTGCCTGAAGTGGAAGAG
>JAQBXR010000028.1 GCA_027623295.1 Planctomycetota bacterium | reverse complement strand
AAAGACAAAGGACGTTATCGGTTGTGTCTGGTCCATTATGGGGCTTGCCCAAAGGCCCGCCCTGATAGGTAGGCCCCGCAGGGGCACAAACCCTAGTCGACTGTCACTTTGTTAGTTGTACGGAGATCGGGGGCAGGCCACTGGGTGCTGCGGGGGCCGACTTACAATCCCCCATCATGCAGACCATCCTTCTTGCCTCAGGAAACGCGAAAAAGCTCATGGAGTTGCGGGCTTTGGTTTCGGATTTGCCCGTGAAGTGGTTGGCGCCGTCGGATTTGCCGGGTGGGCTGGCGGAGGTCGATGAGGATCAGCCGGACTTCTTGGGGAACGCGAAGAAAAAGGCCTTGGCCGCGGCGGACGATGTGGCGCTTCAGCTGGGCGGCAGAGCTCGGGGAGCTGCGGAATCGGGCGGCGAGGAGATTTGGACTTTGGCCGATGACTCCGGACTTTCAGTGGACGCTTTGCATGGAGCGCCGGGCGTTTTTTCAGCGCGTTATGCGGGTGCGGAGGGCGTCGGCAAAGATGCTGCTAACAATGCAAAGTTGTTAAGTGAAATGGAGCACGTTGCTGACGGTGAACGTACGGCTTCCTTTCATTGCGTGATTGCCGTCGCGCGTAAGGGAGTAGTCCTGTTCACCGTGGAAGGTTCGGTGGACGGCGTGATTTTGCGCGAGGCCGATGGCACCGATGGATTTGGATATGACCCCTTGTTTTTTCACGCGCCATCGGGCACTTCTTTTGCTCAGTTAAGTGCGGAGGAGAAAGCGCGGGTCAGCCATCGGGGAATTGCGGTGATGCAATTGCGCGAGCGGCTTTCGGCTTTGCTGGGCTAGCGCTTTGCCGGATTCGCGCCTGCTTTGCGTGCGGAGGAGGTGCGCGGGGTGGTTCATTTTCCACTCTCTATGTATCGCCGGAAGCACGTAGACTTGGCGTTGGAATTGCTTGGGTGGATTGCGGGGAAGCGCGGTTGGCTGATCGACCGCGCCAGGTCCTGCGCCCACAAGGGCACGGTCCATTTACGATGCGAAAATTCCTAACTCTCCTCCTCCTCGGCAGCGTTTCTTGCGCTTACCTACCTTCCGCGCATGGCGAGTTCGTGAACACGCCTTTCATCAGTCGGACCACGGGTGCGGGCGTGGTGGATCAAGGTGTGTTTGAATTGGAGGGACTCATGGAAAGCGATCCGGGTGATCGGGTCAAAAGTATCTTGAAGGCAAACCTTGGTTTAGGTCCTGGATTCGAGCTCGGTTTGGCAATCGAGCCTTATCACTCCAACGGCAGTGCCGCCGCGGGAAGAGGCACCGGCGATGTCTCCGTCGCCGCCAAATATCAGTTTTCCGACGGCACTCACGGAGTTCCCTACGGCATTCTCGAAACCGAAGTGCGTCTACCCACCAGCGATGTGGGGTCAGCCGGCAGCAAGGGCGAATCGGATTTCTTCCTAATCTCTAGTTTGGGGCAAGCTTTTGGCAGTTATTCGTTGGTCGGCACTTATGAACTGGGCTTGCTTGGCGAGGCTGGAAGAGATTCCCTTTTGGTGGAACACAATGCCGTTATCGCAGCGAGTAAACGTTTCCATTCGGACTTCCGCGGTTTTGCGGAGCTCTCCATCGTCCACGAACCGCGCGACTCGGTAACCGCTTGGTACGGTGGCGGCGGCGGCGGTTATAAAATCACCAAGGATATTGAACTGCAAGCGGCAGTCCAGCTTGGGCTCAATGACACCGCCGAGGACTATCTCATCGTGTTCGGTTTCACTTATGAAGTGGGCCATCTGTTGCCCACTATGCGCTAGGTGCACGGCAGCACCGGCCTTTGAGCTGCGGCATGCGCTGAAGCGGCAGGGGCGAAATCACTCATAAAGGGCCACGCGGCACTATGATGCGCGGTCCGGCGGGCGCCTCATCCCCCCCTGCCGAAACTTCAGAAATGGCCAAATCCTTCCTGCCGGAGCGCATCCGCAACTTTTCTATCATTGCGCACATCGACCACGGTAAATCCACGCTTGCCGACCGTTTTTTGGAGATTACGGGAGCTGTCGACGGGCGTAAGCGGAAGGCTCAGCAGCTCGATTCCATGGATTTGGAGCGCGAGCGCGGAATTACGATTAAAGCGTCGGCGGTTTCGCTCACCCACATGGTCGACGGCGAGGAGTATTTACTGAACCTCATCGACACGCCGGGTCACGTGGACTTTGCTTATGAGGTTGAAAAATCTCTGCAAGCCTGTGAAGGCGCGTTGCTCTTGATCGATGCCGCTCAAGGGATCCAGGCGCAGACCGTGGCCAATGCCATGCTCGCGATGGAGCTGGATATGACCATCATCCCGGTGTTCAATAAGGTCGACCTTCCGCACGCGCGGCCCGAGGAAATCGAGGAGGAGTTGGAAAACACTCTTTTGTTGGATCGCGAGTCGGCTTTGCGTTGTTCGGCAAAAACCGGACAAGGTGTGGAAGACATCATTCGGCATATCGTGACCGACATTCCCGCCCCGCAAGGCAACCCTAACGCTCCGCTGCAAGCTCTGGTTTTCGATGCAAAGTATGATGATTATCGCGGCATTGTGGTGTACTTGCGTATTGTGAACGGCACCCTTCGTAAGGGCGATGTCACGCGCATGATTGGCGCGGGCGCGAATTACGAGGCGGTTGAGATTGGCAAGTTCATGCCGGATCCAGTCCCCCACTCAACTCTTTCGGTGGGCGAGGTCGGTTATTTCATCTCCAACATTAAGAAGCTGGAAGATGTCAACGTGGGTGACACCATGACCGTGGCGAAAGGCGAAATGGCGAAACCACTTTCCGGCTATCGCGAACCGAAGCCTATGGTTTGGTGTGGTATTTACCCAGTGAGCTCCGGAGATTTTGAGAATCTCCGCGACGCGCTCAACCAACTCAAGCTCAACGATAGTTCAATTATCTTTGAGCCCGAATCCTCCGACGCGCTCGGTTTTGGATTCCGCTGTGGATTCCTCGGCTTGTTGCACATGGAAATTGTGCAAGAACGCTTGGAACGCGAATCGGGCGTAGACGTGGTGCAAACCGCTCCTTCGGTGCCTTATCGCATTGTTCTGAACGATGGCACCCTCAAGGATATTCACTCTCCTGGGTCGCTTCCAGATCCGGTGTACTTCACCGAGATTCAGGAACCGATTGTGACCACGCACATTTTGGTTCCTACCGAAAACATTGGCGCCATCATGGGTTTGTGTTCGGAGCGGCGCGGAAGGTTTTTGCGTCAGGAGCACCTGTCGGCAAACCGTGTCATGCTGACTTGGGACTTGCCACTCGCAGAAATCATTTATGACTTCTACGACAAGCTAAAGTCCGGCACCAAGGGTTATGGAACCATGAACTTCGATGAGCCGCGTTTCATGGCTGCGAACTTGGTTAAGTTGCGCATTCTGGTTTCCGCGGTCGAGGCCGACGCACTCTCGGTCATCTGCCACGCCGATGCCTGTCAACGTCGCGGTCGTGCGGTGTTGAAAGTGCTGTGTAAGGAAATCCCACGCCATCAGTTTGAGGTGGCGCTGCAAGCTGCCGTTGGCGGCAAGATCATGGCACGTGAGAACATCCGTGCTTTGAGCAAGAACGTGACTGCGAAGTGTTACGGCGGTGACATTACGCGTAAGAAGAAGTTGCTGGCCAAGCAGAAAGAAGGCAAAAAGCGCATGAAGAGCATCGGCGCGGTAGAAGTACCGCAAAAGGCGTTCTTGGCGGTGCTTTCGACGGAGGAGTAAAACTCGTCCATTTTGCAGGCAGAAAGCAGGGAAACCGCCGCTTGAGTACCCGGTAAACTGGGTTAGCTCCTCCGTTTCTCTGCATGACCCCTTCAAAATCAAAACGCTCGGCGCTTCCTGCGCTCCTGCTCGCGCTTGCGGGGGTGACCTGGATGTACTTTTCCGCCACTGGTGAAGTCGAAGATCCTTGGGAACCGTTTCGAACCGAGCAGGAGGCGACGCAAATCGACGCGGCAGCAGAATTAGAGCGAGAATCTTTGGCCGGGCGTCGGACTGGGGTGGTGGAGCGCACCGATTTCCAAGGGTCGGGAGTTCTCGGAGAGGGTGCTCTGGCGCAAACTGAAAATGCGCTCAAGCCGGTGCGCGTGCGTGCGGAACTGCGGATAGAAAAGGACCAGATTAACTTTACGCCTAAGAACGTTGAAGGATGGGTGGTCGTCGTGCAAACTTGGGAAACCGTAACCACGCCACGTTTTGAGAGCATTGCAGATGAAAATGGGGTTGCCGAATTCGAGTTTCCGGGCGATGTCCACATTGATTGGGTTTCTTGCCTACCGCCTGCGAATTCGGGATATGGACTTAGCTTTATCGAAGAGCACGAAGACTTGCAGGCAGGCGATGACTACCTAGCCGTTTTAATGCTCGAACCTTCACGCACGGCTTTCGGAACGGTGGTCGATCAAAATGAAAAGCCGATTTCGGGTGCCATCGTCCATGCTTATGATCGAGATCAAACCTACCAATTGAGTAATTGGACTCTTGGGTTCCTGCAAACCACGACCAATGGGCAAGGGCGTTTTGAGTTTTCACAGCTTCGTGAAGGCAACTGGGTGTTTGCAGTTCAGCCAAGCGATTGGCTCATGGTGAGTCCTTTGCATGGCAATCAGCAGGAGTCACAAGGTGTTGCCATTTTTGACCAAGATGCAACAGGGCCGATCGATGCCGGCATTCTGCAATGCGTTCCCTTGTCCACGGTGGAAGTACTGGTGACCGGCCTCGATGGAAAACCGATTCCTGGCGCGATCCTTTTTGTGGAACCCTTAAGCTACGATGCCAGCTATTTGATTCCAACCGAACCTGACTTGGAGAAGATGGAGGATCGAGCACGCGAGCGCACGGAGGAGTTGATAAATGTTGGCGATTATCGCGAATCTTTTGTCGCCGATGAAACAGGACATGTCACTCTACGCCTTATTGCTGGCCGTTGGATGACTTGGACAAATTCACTTCCAGGCATGGATCCCAACGAGATGAAATTGCCTAACCTGCCGTTTCATACACAAGAGAGTGCCTTGACTTATCGTCTTCCAGTACGCACCTTGACCCTTTCCGGAACGGTCTCAGGCTCCGACGGCTCGCTCCCACTCGCGGAGGTTCGTTTCGCATGGAAGGGAAAGGATTATGAGGAGTACTTCGAGATGGTCACCGACGCCAAGGGTCAATTTGAGTTCACTGGCACGTTTGCGGAAGGTGGTTATGAAGTGCGAGCCTGGCCCGATACGCCAGGTTGGTTACCTCAGCAGTGGGATTTTTCCATGGAGGATTTGCGCGAACCACTAGATTTAGTTTTAGAGCCTGGCGCCACTCTTTCCATGCGATTTACCAATATGAAGGAAGCGCCCAACAGCGCTCCCTACGGCTTCATTCAACTGGAATCGTGGACTCCTCTTGAGAAGGGTCCGGTCGACCTGGAAGCTTATTGGTGGAAGGCCAAGCAAGGCCTCAAAATGCATATCGTTCCGGATCGTTCCCTTAGCATTTCGGGATTGGCGCCGGGAAGTTATGAAGTCTCGCTGACCTTGCCGCAACCCGATTACCACGCGCGTTCGGGTACCAAACCGGACATGTATGAGCGGCAACGTTGGACGATAAAGACTCAGCAGGACACCCACACTCTTGTGATTGGGGAATAACGATGGATCGAAATTTGATTTTCCGAATCATGCTGGGTCTTATGGTGTTCGCACTGATTGCCGCGCTTTGGTGGCTGTCGCCTGAGGACGGGTCTAAGGAAGTGGAGAGCGGTAAAGGCCGGGCGGGCTCGTCTGCCCAGGAGCAGGTGGACTCTACGGACGATAGTTTGCTTAGACTCCAAAGAACCGAGCTTAAAGAAACTGCAGTTGAAAAGGTCGAAGCCTTAGCCTCGCATGCCACGGCTAGAGTCTTTGCCGAAATCACTACGGTCAAAAATAAAACTGGTCACGCACCACCGGACTGCCAGGGATGGGAAGTGACGGTGCAGTATCGAAGCGAAGCAAATGGTCCGACCACAGGGAAAAGCGCATGCGTTGATGCTTCCGGGCGTGTGAGCATTGAGCTCGATGCTTACGTAAATGTGGAGCGGATTACGTGCATCCCACCGCAGGGGAGTGGATTTGGTTTTGCCGTAGAGCAGGCGTCCTTTGATTTACTTCCACAGCAGGAGGAGGCCGTGCTGCTTCACATCACCCGAGCGCAAACAGCGTTTGGAAAAGTGGTGGACCATCATGGGGAGGCGGTTGCAGATGCATCGGTGCACGTATTTTCGCGCAAGCACAATCCTGGCTTAAACAACTGGTTTGGTGGCATACTCACCACCTCTACCGATGCAAAGGGCAACTTCCGTTTCGAGCAAATGCCCGATGGCGCCTGGACCTTTGCAGTCCAACCCACACGTTGGCTGATGTACTCCCCGGGGTTGGAAGAGCAATCCGAAGGTCACGGTTTGCTTTTCTATTACGGCGATGAGGGTGACATCAGTGATGCTAGAACGCTAGGAGTGGTCCCGATGTCGGTGGTGCAGCTAAGCGTGGTCGGCAGCAATGGAGCGCCGGTGAGTGGGCATTCCGTCACCGCGATTCCAAAGCATTTTGATGACCCTTTGATCAAGGCATCGGAGGAAGATGAATTTCAGTCGGTCGAAGACATCCTCCTCCCCTACACCCGATATTACTTTCGCACCGATGAAAATGGTCAAGCCAACATGCCTTTGATCGAGGGAAGTTGGGAACTTCAATTACGGGGCCTGTTCGGGACTGAAATGCATCACTCGTTTTTGCCGAACCAACTTTTTTCGACCAAACAGAGCGCTGTGCAAATCACCCTAGAAGACCCGGTGGCTTCCCTGCGTGGTCAACTAGTCGATGCCGAAGGACTTCCGGTGGCTCGCGTGCAAATGCAACTCCGCGCGAACCACCGCCAGCTATTCACCAATCACACCACCACCTCCAATGGAGAATTTTCCATGCCGAGCATGGCGCGTGATATTCCTTGCCAGCTTTATGCGCTTCCCTTAACCAAGGCCTTCTTACCGGCTGTATGGGATTTGAACGAGCAGGATTGGGAGCCTCCCTTTAGGGGTGTTTTACAAGCTTCCGTATCGCTGCAACTGCGGGTGCTGGATTTGAATCACAAACCTCATCCGTCGCAAAACCTATCCCTGCATTTTTTGGACTGGCATCCCGAGGCCGCTAAGCTCAAAACGGACCACGCCGATTGGTGGCGTGAAACCGCTAACCATGCGGCTGTTTTGCATCAAAATCGCCCGACTCTCCTTAAGGGTCTGTTTCCGGGCAGCTACACCCTCGCCTTAATGCACCATTCAGAGCGCGTCGACCCGCTCACCGGGGCACGGCCTGAGGCTACGGAAGTGCGGCGTTGGACTCTGGAGACCGGCGATGTCGTGCATGAGCTCCAAGTCGCGGTGCCGCGCTGATAGAATCTTGCTCGATGGCCAGCGCCAAAAAGGAAGAGAAAGAGAAGTCCAAGCACCCATTCCGCGACAATATTGAAGTCGTGGTTTTTGCCATTGTGATGGCCATGGGTTTGAAGGTATTTGCAGTAGAGGCGTATCAGATTCCAACGGGATCTATGCAGCCCACCCTTATGGGCACGCCGCTTTTGGATCCGGTCACCAAAACCACCAACGGAGGCCTGCACGACCGCGTTTTGGTCGACAAGATTAGCTATTGGTTCCGCGACCCCGTGCGTTGGGAAGTCGTAGTCTTCCGTTACCCACTCTTGGCGCACAACAACTACGTAAAGCGGTTGATTGGCATGCCGGGTGAGGAGCTTTGGATTGAGTCCGGCGACATTTACGCCCGCCCGCTCGACAGCGCCGATGACTGGACCATCCTGCGCAAACCGTGGAATGTGCAGAAGCATATCTGGAAGCATGTTTTGCCGAGCGTGGGCGATGACCTCACCAAGTGGCCAAGCTGGCGCCCAACCGGAAATGTGCGCCATGACCAAGATGGAACCATGGCCTTCCTCGGCCAAGCAACTTTGGAATACGGTGGCAGCATTCGCGATAACTATCTCCATGGTTACCCCGATGAAATTTATTTCCGCATGCCAAACCCTGCTACGCAATCAAGCAAGAAGGTTAGCGACTTGCGCATGCAGTTCGCACTGACTAGCGAGCACGCCAAGAGTGATTTCCGTTGTGAGATGGAGCTTGGCGTTTTTGATCTTGCCTTCGCTGCCCATGCCGATGGCACCTACACTCTCGAGTTACCCGATGGAACGCGCTTCGAGGACAAGGCAGACTTCTCCTCCACCGTCGACATCGACCTTGCTTTCTGGGACCACACCGTACGCCTTGCTCTGAACGGGGAAGAAGTTCTGTACCGTGAACTGAATCTCGATGCCGCGAAGATCAATCGCAATGGTTTAAGATTCCATGCCGATGACGCTGGTTGGAACCTAGGCCCTGCAACCGTGCAGCGCGACATTCACTACCTTCCACCCCGCGGCAACACCGCGCCGTTGTTTCAGATTCCGGAAGGCAACTACTTCATGATGGGTGATAACACCCAAAACTCATTGGACAGCCGTGATTGGTCATCCGAGACTTTGGAGTTTGATCCGCCTCTAAAAGGAGTGACCAAGTTACGCGGCGACCGCATGAACGGTGGCTCTGATTCCATGTTCAACAACCCTCGATGGAATCGGGACCGCAGCGTGATGACCTTCCGCGATGAGTTTGGTGGCCTCTATAACTTCACCGATGAAGAACTGAAGAATGCAGAGCACCTCATCAGTGCTGCCGGTTTGGTGCCGCGCAACTATGTACTCGGCCGCGCGATTGCCGTCTTCTTGCCGGTCCCACCTTTTGCCCCCGTCGTCCGCATGGGCTTGGTGCACTAAGCGTGACGGCACTGCTTTCTACCGAAGGACTATGCAAGTCCTATAAAGGGCGCAAGGTCGTTGACCAAGTTGCGCTCGAAGTTGGCAAAGGCGAAATCGTTGGCTTGCTTGGACCTAACGGTGCCGGCAAAACCACGACCTTCCGCATGTGCATGGGTATGATTCCGCCCGATGAAGGCAGCATTCATTTCCACGGCACCAATGTCACCAAACTTCCGATTCACCGGCGCTCACGGCTTGGATTAGGCTATTTGGCGCAGGAGCCTTCGGTCTTCCGCAAACTCACCGTGGAAGACAACCTGTTGGCGGTTCTTGAACTGCAAGGCGGAAGCAGTAGTGCACGTCGCGAGCGCTGTGCGGAACTCCTTGAAGAGTTCGGGCTTAGTAAGCTATATAAATCACGCGGTGAGGTTTTGTCGGGCGGAGAGCGTCGTCGCTTAGAGATTGCCCGCGCTTTGGCTTCGCGCCCAGCGCTGATCCTTTTGGATGAGCCATTCAGCGGAGTGGATCCGATTGCAGTTGAAGAGATTCAAGAAATCCTCTCCGGACTTAAGCAACGTGGGATTGCGATTTTGCTCACCGACCACAACGTACGTGAGACCCTCCACATTACCGACCGGGCTTACATCCTTGCACAAGGAAAGGTCCTGGCCGAGGGTGCGGCGCAGGACCTAGTTTCGGATCCCCAAGTACGTAAGGTGTACTTGGGTCAACGATTCGAGTTGGGCTAACGCCGGTTCCGTGCTCTGGCTTGGCGGGCCTTCTTGCTGCGGCTGCTACGAGACTTCTTCGCCTTCGACTTATTGCCGCCGCTAGCCTTCTTCGCCTTCGCCTTCTTGGTCGTAGACTTTTTCTGGGTTGAGGCTTTGCTTGGCGGAGCTTGAACCGGCTGGATCACGTTGTTGGTGCGATTCAGATCAGTGATCTGATTGCGGTCAACGGTGACTTCACCAGCAGGAACGGTTGGGGTCAGGGTCAGGCCTTCAGACGGTGGGGTAACATTGTCTTCGGAGTCATCACCAGAATCATCTCCTGGTGCATCAGGTCCATCTGGGCCTGGTGCAGCTGGCTCGCCACGAATCACGATCACCTCGTAGGTGTTCTCAATCATGTCGCCAACCGATACGGTCAACTTGTCATCCTGGAAAGAGCTGGTCCATCCAGAGTAAGGGAACTCACTGGAACCGATCTCGGGGATCGAAACCAAAATTGCGCCTTCGCCCTCACGGAACTTAATTTTTTCCGCCTTTTGCACACGACGTTCAATGCTTTGCGGTACGAAACCTAAAGAATCGACATCGACTACGTAAGGCAAACGCAGACTCTGATTCTGTGCGTCCGGGTGATCGGTACGCTCTTGCAAGTAGACCGAGCTTACGACCAGAACAACAAGGTCTTCCGTTTCAGAACGACCCGCCATCACGGTGAAGTCTTTGATCGGGTTCGCGTTGTCCCCGATTTTACCTTCGTGGAAGGTGCCGGCCACATCCAAGCGGTTGGTGGCATCTTGGTACAAGGTCTGTCCGTAGATTTCCCAAGCCAAACCTGCGTGATTAGCAAGGCTGTCCAGCCCACCAGTGACCGGATTAATGCCTGCGCGCCACATGTTGTTTGGACCGAAGAACTGCGCTCCAGCCATTTCCACTTTCAGGTCGCGACCATCATGACGTTTCGCTTCGCCTGCATAAACTTGGTTCATGTAGAAGAAGGTATTCATGATGTGCGGCATCGACGCATAAGTGAATGCGTACTCTTCAATGGTGCGGTTCCACTCGGTGACCCAAATTTTTGGCCACTCGACCTGCAAACCAGGACCGGTTTTGAAGATGTCGCGGTTGGTCTCGATGTCTAAAAACAAGTCATCGTAGAACTCCATCTTCTCGAGGAAGTCCGCCGGGTCGTTGCCATAAAAGTGACCGACAACGGCCTCAAGGCGAGTCTTCTGCGGGTTTTCCGCATCGAAAGAGCTATCCAAGGCGTTAAGGAAGTCCTCCGAGAATCCGCCTACCAAACCTGGAGCAACCGGGGTTAGCATGGTGATTTCATCTGCCAAGCCGTCGCCGTTTTGGTCCAACTCGCGGTCCAAAGAAGCCAACACCTTAATGTGCATGTCTGCAAACTCAGCACCCGTTCCACTAAAGGACTCTAGGTGAGGTTCGTTCCATAGCTCCACAAATCTAATCGGGTTTTGCGGCAACGCGCGACCCCAACCTTGGTTGTAGTGCTTCATGACACCAGCGACAACTGCACTAAAGCCATCGATGTCGTTTGGCGTTTCATAGAATCCGGTCATCCATTCCCCAGTATCTGGGTTGATTGCCTTATCGTGTCCAATGCGCCAGATGGTGTCATGACTAGGCATGGTTTCCACGGCATCCATACGCTCATCCATTTGATGGAAGGAGTAGTTATCGAGATTCGCCATTTCCCCAATCGGGGCGGAGTAATCACGAGCCAGACTATCGGCATTGCCATCGCCTAGCTTCCAAAGATAGTTCATGTCACCAACGCCTTCGGTGTGAATGCGCGAGTTTGGAATCTTCAGATCGTTGTAACGGGTCGTGAAGTCACCCTCAAAGTTAGTGAGATAGAAACGCGTAAGGTCAAAGCGCTTGGACCATTTTCCTTTGTGCAAAGGGCCGTGGGTGACGCCGTGTACGGGGGCAAACTTGGTGCCGTTTGGCGTTGCACTGACTGCAATGCGGTAAGGCAAAGAGTGCAACGGGCGCATAATGCGCACAGAAGACCAACCTACACGAGGGTCGAAGTCAGCAATCATCACGTCGCGCGAACCGTCTCTATCGACGTCACCTGCGCAAGCGAGAGCAGTGCCAAAGTGATTGTCGAGGCGACCGCCGGGGAGGGTGTCGAGGGTCGTCCCATCGGCGCCAGAGAAGATGTACACGTTACCGGGACCACCGATTAGGCCAGGAGCCGAAGCTAGGAAATCCGGTACGAGGTCGCCATCGGCATCGCCCATGGCTGCAACATCTAAACCGAGTCCATCTTGCGCTGCCGAACCGACAAAGCTGAGGATGACGTTGCCATCGACATCGTAAACCGTGACCGTTCCAGCGCCTTCTCCATTGGAGTTCAGGGCAGGAGCACCCACAACGAATTCATCAACGCCGTCGCCGCCGCGAATGTCACCAATCGTAGCCACCGAAACGCCAAACTGACCCGCAGTGTTTTGCAGGGTGGTGTCTTCAATCACCAAAACCGACTGCAAATCATAGGCAGAGGTGGCTGGGTCATCGCGCAGTAACTGGACCGTTCCACTAGCTGCGTTTTGGGCTGGAGTTGCGGTCATGCGCGGGGCACCCACCAACAAGTAGTCGGAGGAGCTGCCCGAGGCAACGCGATCTAGGTCTGCGCCAAACCAGTTTTCACCTACACCTACCATGCGGTCGAGGGTGGTGATTTGCACAGCCAAGTCATTCATGGTGCGCAGCTCATACATTTGCACCGAGCCAGTGTGAATGAAGCCATCGTCGGTAAACGACGGGTCACCCACAGCAAGTTCGAGGATGCCGTCGCCATTCAAGTCGACAGTGGTCAGCGATTTACCGTAATCCACCCCCACTTCTGCGGAATCCGGGATGATGGTGCCGAGCACGCTGCCATCCAGGCCGGAGTAGAGGTTCACGTATTGACCTGCACTTGCACTCACCGCAAAGTCTGCGTGGCCATCTCCATTGAGATCACCGAGGGTGCAAAGGCCGGAACCAATTCCATCGCCGGGGTTACCCTCAACGCGGAAGAGTTCCAGAGCTTCGGGAGCGCCCTTCAGAGCGACCTTCCCAGAAATAATAAAGGCCGAACCCGCATTGGAGTTCGAGCCTGGAATACCTATGAGGTAATCATTTGCGCCGTCATTGTTGATATCTCCGGCATTGGAGACCCGGTTCATTTTGAAATGAAACGCGGAATGATCGAGCCTTGTAACGTTTAGAAACTCTTGGACACCCGTGTATTCGTTTTGAGCGGGGCTCTGAGCTGCTAGAGGGGTCGCCACCAGTAACGGGGCGAGTTTGAGGAATCTCTTCATGTGGTTGGGAGGTGGAATCAACCGCTGGGTGCGGTCGACAGGTCAATAGCGGCTTCCTAAATGCAGCCTTGAACCTTTTCGCCTGCAGCTTCTCAGGCTGGAAATATAATTCCTCTCATGCTTCCGTTTTCAAGCTTACCTCTCGAGAATCCCCTCCAATTGGGCTTCTCTTGCTACAATAGTGCCCAAATTTCAAGTCTAGGAGACAGAATTGAACATCATTAGCTTTGTAAAACGCGTTCCAGCCACGACTGCCAAGGTCGTTGTTGCGGACAATCAACTCGACCCGACCGGTGTCGAGTTCGTCCTCAACCCTTACGACGAGTACGCCGTCGAGGAAGCCCTGCAACTCAAAGAGAAGGCGGGCGATGGCCACGTCACCGTCATCTCTCTAGGTAGTTCCGATTCACAGAAGGAGTTGCGCACCGCCCTAGCTATGGGGGCCGATGCCGCAGTGCTTCTGACCAACGCGGGCGCACCAAACGCCGACGCCGCCACCACCGCGCGGGTTCTTGCTGCTGCCACCGAAGGCCGCGAGTTTGACCTCCTGTTGTTTGGCAAGCAAGCTGTCGACCGCGATCAACATGGTGTTGGCCCGGGTGTTGCAACCCGTCTTGGTATTCCATGCATCACCGAAGTGGTGAAGCTAGAAATCGTCGATGGCAAAGTTATTGCAGAGCGTGAAGTCGAAGGTGGTCGCGAAACCATCGAAGCTTCCTTGCCCTGCGCCATCACTTGCACCAAAGGCTTAAACGAGCCACGTTTTGCGAGCCTGAAGGGCATCATGCAAGCAAAGAAAAAGCCCATGGACACTGTTGAGGTTGACCTTGGCTCCCCCGCCATTGAAATCGTTTCGATGGACATGCCACCCGCACGCCCTGCTGGTCGCATTGTCGGCGAAGGCGCAGCTGCGGTTCCCGAATTGATTCGCGCACTCCGCGAAGAAGCCAAAGTCCTGTAAGGAGGAACTAGATATGAGCAACATTCTTGTCGTTCTGGAGACCCGTGGGGGTGCTCTTCGTCCTGCTTGCCTCGAAGCCGTAGGTGCCGCGCGCACTTTGGCCGATGCACGGGGTTCTTCGGTTTTCGCATTTGCTCCTGAGCAGTGTGAAATCGATGCCGCGCTTCTTGGTGCCGCTGGCGCTGACGAAGTTTTGGTTTCCGATGCCGCCAACCACTCCGCCGATGGTGCTGCAGCTGCAGCCGCGAAGTTGGCTGGCGAAAAAGGCTGCAATGTGGTCTTGTTGTCCGCCACCGTGCGCGGCCGCGATATCACGCCACGGATTGCTGCACTGCTCGACACCGGCTTCGCTGCCGATTGTGTTGCAATGGATGCAAGCACCATGGTGTTCACCCGTCCGGTATACGCCGGCAAAGCTTTGCTGCAAGTGAAGGTTTCTGGCTCCATAACTGTGGTTAGCCTGCGCCCGAACTTCTTCGCCCCAGCGGGTCGTGAAGCAAGTGCTGTCGTTTCTTCGGTTGCTGGCGAGGCTGGCAAAAGCCAAGTCACGGCAGTGAATGCTGCCACTGGCGGACGCCCTGACGTTTCCGAAGCAAACCGCGTGGTTTCCGGTGGGCGTGGATTAGGCTCCGCTGAAAACTGGACCTTGATTGAAGCTGTCGCCGATGCACTACCTGGTGCTGCGCTCGGCGCTTCGCGTGCTGTGGTGGATGCCGGATGGCGCCCGCACAGTGAGCAAGTGGGTCAAACCGGAAAAACTGTAGCTCCTGAGTTGTACATTGCTGCTGGGATCAGCGGCGCGATTCAGCATCTTGCAGGCATGAACAGTTCCAAGGTGATTGTGGCTATCAACAAAGATGCCAGCGCTCCGATTTTTCAGCACGCCTCTTATGGCATCGTCGGCGATGTCAACGAAGTGCTTCCGGTACTCGCGGAAGAGCTGGCTAAGATTGAGCAGTAAATCGGTCTTGGGTGCGCGGGGCTTATGGCTTCTACACGCTTGAATCGCTGCGTTTTTCAAAACGGGCTTCTTCTCGCTGCAACTCGCGGCGGAAAGAAGCCCGTCTCCAGTTGGGTATAAAATTCCACCAACGCTCGCGGTCGAGGTCTTCTCCATAGCCTTCTTCGAATGCAGCTTGATCTTCTGCGCTGGTGTGGTTTTGCAGTGGAGTCCAAAAGCGGAGTAGATCCATGGCGCGTTTTTCATCGGCCATGCCACCCGGCGGATAAGTTTTGCTCTTGGTGGTATCCAGCCATGCGATGCCTAGCCCTTCCGCTGCAATCATGACATTACGCGCACTCAAACCGCGATGCCAGAATCCTGCTTGGTGCATTTTTTGAACGCTGTGTCCTAGGGTCGTCCAGTGTTCTTGACTTAGGTTCGCTCCGCGCTTCAGGATTTGTGCGAGGTCATCTCCTGGATAGATTCGTGTGGTGAGACTACAGCTAGTCACGAAACCGAGGCGGTTGCGCTTGCAACTCCAATGCAAGGCTTCCACTACCGGGATGTTGGCGCGTTCTAAGAACTCCAATCCCGCGTATTCGCGATGCGCTTTGTTCCGCCCCAGCAAAGTACCGCGTAAAGCGCCACGCACTTGATCCTTCCAAGTTGGGAAGCGGTAGGTTTTACGCACAACCTCTTGTCCATCCTCCAGCGACAGGCGCTCCACCAACACGGTGCGGCTTTGCGCGAGGACAGTTGAGGCGTTCATCGCGTGCAGCCTACTCGCTTTGTTTCTTTTCCAGCAACACCCAAACCTGCTCACTCAGTCCACGTGCGATGTAGACCCGTTTATGCTCTACCAATCCTGCGGCGCAGATTTCACTTTGAAAGGTGCGTAGAGTTATGGGGAAGCGTCCGCGAAACTTGCCCCGAATGCGGTTACGCCATGCTTGGAAGTTAGCGGCATCGAAGTAACTGAGGATGATCCAGCGTTGGCTGACGCGGGCGAGTTCTTGCAGCACGGCATTGCGTTGCGCAGCGTGCTCAAAGTGATGCAAGAGCCGAGAACAGAGGATTGCGCTGACCGCATTTTCCTTTAGCGGAATCGCATGAGCTGACATTTGCACCCCAGTGGTGGGCGGTGCCTGCATGAGCATTTCGTGCGCAGCATCGCCGCTCCACACTTCTTGGCAGTTGCGTTCCAGCATGGTGCGGAAACGTCCGGTGCCGCAGGGCAGATCGAGGATCTGCGTTATGGGCTGTCCGGTGGGCATCTGCGCGGCTGCGTGTTGCAAAAACGATTCCACAATCGCTTGCTCCCGGGCATCGGTGCGACGCGCACGGGGAGAAAGTGTCCATCGGTTGTTGCGGTAATGAGCGGCACGAAGCTCGGACTCGTACTCCTGACGCAATTCATTTGGCCGCGGATCACCCATGCCTTTGACTTACAGGAAGGTGTCGAGGTTTTGATCCATTTCTGGAAGCAGAACCTCGAGCGGACCGCCTGCCGAAACAATGCCTTCGAGGAAGTGATTGACCGAGTGATACAGGCAGGTCACTTCTGCGCATTCTTGAGATGCATCGAAGGTGTTTAGGAGTTTGGCGGTGCCGGTCATAGCGCTGGCATCGGACCAACTGGCTTTATCGCCGATGCGCGCTTTTGCTACACCACGATGTGCCGGGCAGTTGAATACGCCAAGCGGACTCAAGACCTGACGCAGGGCTTGCATGTGGCAAACGCCGGGTTGACGTCGGTAATTTTCCCAGCTGCCGTCGAGGAAGACGCGCAGGTTAATGCTTTCCACCACGCGGAAAGTGTCGCAGTCCAACTCCATGGCGGCATCGACGCCGGAACGAATGTCGCTTACCAACCTTTCATGTTCGCGTTGCGCCTGACTTGGATTCATGACTTCGGCGCCATCTTCCGCGCGGGTCAAGAACGGCTTAAACGAGATGTAATCAAAGCCTGCATCTTTTGCCCGCTTCGCTGCCGCCGCCATTTCGCCTAAGTTCTCCACCACCGAGGCTCCCGCTTCACGTTCGGAACCTTGCCAAGTAATTACAAAACTGTAGCCGAGCGAAACGTCTGCATTCTTCGCTTTAATGGCGCCAGCACGTTCGCAAATCTCATCGAGATGAATGCCGCGCCCTTTCGGATGATGCATGGCTTGAAAGGTTTCGTCTTCCGCAGAATCCAAAGACAAGCGCACCCAGTCTCCTTTGGTAAAGCAATCTGCAACTTCGGCAATCAATTCGTTGCGTGATCCATTGGTAACGACCGCCACTTGCAAATCCATACCCTTCAAGAAGCGCACGAAATTCCCAAAGCCTGGGTAAAGCGTTGGCTCTCCACCGCCGAGCAAAATCACCGATTGCAAACCGCGCTTCTTCAACTCCACAATTGAAGCTCGCAACTCTTCTTCTTCATGCCTGACCGCAATATTGAGCGCTTCCCAATCAATGCAGTGATCACATGCATAATTGCATGCGGTGGTCAAATCCAAGTTAATCGAAATTGGACCGATCTCTGGAAGCGCCGGCGGAGCTTCCCCCGCCGCGGCAGCTGCACGCACAGCGCGTCGCCAAGTGAGGTATTCCAAAACCACCGGACGCGTAGAAGGTTGCAACAACTTCCCAGTGAAGTCGTGCATGGAGGACAGTTCTTTTTCAACCATGGACCGACTCCCTATAGAGTTCGAGCAAATGTTCTAAAAGGAATTGACGGCGCACCAAGGATTCATCCAAGGGTGCGGAATGCACTTCTTTGGCATGCAACACGCGATGCAGAAAAGCGCGCAGGTTGGCTTCCATCGGATCGGGGATCGCGACGGGAATGCAGGCATCGGAGCCATCCACAAAAGTAATGGAGTAGTCGGATGGTTCCACCACACGACGGCAAAGCGCATCATCGAAGGCAAACTCGGCGGGGCGTGGGAAGACATTCATATCTTCCAACATGACTTCGCAAGCAAGAGCGCGGTCCATGGTGCGATAGGTGAAACGCAAACGCGTATCCAAGGCATCGGGTCCGGATTCTTGATACACGACATCTTCCAAGTCCGCGGGCCCCGGCATGACCTCTTGAATCAAGCTCAAGGGATGCGACAGGACTTCGTGCCATCGTGTTAAACCGCGCATAGGTGGCGCCATTAACATGCGGAATGATTTGACCGTGTTTAAATCTACTTTTGGATGCAAAGCTTGAAAAGCCGGCATCACTTGCGGCCATTGGCAGTTCTCCGCCAACACCAAATTTGCGGCTGCATATTGCTCAAGCAAATCCAAAGCGACTCCAGCGGGTGCCGCAATCATGGGTTTTTCGCAATACACATGCGCGCCGACATCTAAAGATGCGCCAAGCCAAGCCCGGTGCGTGCCTAAGGGTGAAGCCACAATCACCACGTCGGGGCACAGCTCCTCGAGCATTTGTTCGTGATCGACATAAGCTGCGGTGCATAAACCTTGCTCCTGCAACCACTCGGCTGCCTTGCGAGCGGAAGTTGGGCGGGTGCCTAAAACTCCAGCCACATGGGCTCCTGCACGTGCGGCCTGCAAAGCCAAATAAGGCCCAGTGCCTTGGCGTACGCGCCGCGCACCAATCACCACCACCGTCAATCCCGCAGCAAAAGGCTCGCCACTAGATTCCGGATGTTGCGCAAACTGGGATTCGGGCGCGGTCATGCTTGCGTATCCTAGCCGAGCGTGTCTCCCGATAACTCCCCTTCCGTCGTCCTCGTACGCCTGCCGAACCCACTCGGCGATGTGGTTATGACCACGCCATTATTGCGCGCGCTGAAGACCGCATGGCCAAAGACACGGATTGTGGTGGC
>JAQBXR010000027.1 GCA_027623295.1 Planctomycetota bacterium | reverse complement strand
AACGCAGGGCATCGGCAACCACTACCCAGCCAAGTGCGCCTTGGTTGGTCAGCCCAATCGTGGCGTTAGCGCCGGCCGGTAAAGCTACGGTGCCAAGCACATTCCATTGTCCGCCTTGCAGTTGCTGATTCACTTGCCCCGAGAACAATTGACCGTTCAACAATAAGCCCACTTGCGTTGCAGGATTGCGATTGCTTCCTGCAGGCCACCACAAAGAGATTTGATAGTTGCCTGCGAGCGGAATATTTGGATTCCATAAAGCGCGTGCAGTTGCAACTCCAGTACTAGCCCAACGGTAATCCACGCCAAACTTGTCTGGGGAACTTGTACCCGTGGTCCAACCACCCGTGAAACTTGCGAGGGAGTTATCCAAAATGATTCCGCCTCCACCTCCGCCTTGAATCCTTTGCTCCACACGTTGACGCAGTTGCGGCAATTCGGCATAGGCGAAATCCCCAGGACATGCCGTTGAGGAAA
Source organism: Planctomycetota bacterium (assembly GCA_027623295.1). Classification (GTDB taxonomy): domain Bacteria; phylum Planctomycetota; class UBA1135; order UBA1135; family UBA1135. The sequence continues at coordinate 22,037 of JAQBXR010000027.1, read as the reverse complement.
CATCGCGGTGCCCATAGAGGTTGGTTTGATTCGCGCCATAACCGGCATACCAAGATGTTCCCAATGGATCGATGCCTTGTTGATCGCACTTCCAAGCTGCCAGGTCAACAAAGGCATCTTGCATAGCCGTAGTCAAAGTTTGGTTATGCGGAGCATGAAAATAACCCATCATGGAAACGCCCATCGAACCACAGTTGTAACCATCGTGGGCTCCGCGGACGTCATCGCCCCCGCCGCGCCCTTCAAAAATGTCGCCGTGCGGACAAATCAAATAGTTGTATCCAATGTCGCACCAACCGCGTGTCACCATGTGATAAACCTGCGAGGCCTTTACATTGGCCGCGCATTCGGACCAACTTTGACTGGTGTACTCCGAGGCCGACGCGGTGTGGTGCATAGCCACATGAGTGGTGGTGCAATAAGCCGGATTACACACCGCCGGGTTCGCGCCCCAACTCGCACGGTCAAAAACTGGTGGTTTCGCGGTCGACGCCAAGCTGCCACCGGGCCGGCTTTGCAGGGTTACCCCGATCCAAAGAATCGAAAGTTGGGCAACTTGGTGTTGCGAACCCAAGCGCAGAAGCAGCCCCTTCTGCTGGGCAAATCGGCCGTGAACAAGTGCAGATACTTGTGCATCGCCAGCCAAGCCTTCGACCTCAAGATTCAGGTCTCCGGCCAACTCCAAAGGCCACCACGGCCCAATTTCACCATTATTGCCGAACAGGGAAACCTCAGCACCCTCCAGGTCCCCGTTCCACCAAAACCCAACCGACCGGAAGCGCTCTGGAGCCTCAAACAGGTAGGTCATTCCACCAATCCCATGGGCGTCGAACTCCTCCGCCACAAAGCTTTCCTGATTCACTCCAGACTGAGCTAAGGAAAGTACTAGTAGGGGCATCCACATCTTCCCAATCTAGCACTTTGCCAACGTTTTCCGCCTCTTTCCTCCCGATGGTTGGAAGTACTCCTCCAGCGAAGTCATGAGTGGCAAGCTTCACGGCGTCAACGTGACTTTGATTGACCAAAACAACAACGGCGTATGGGATGAAGCCGGCGCCGGAAGGACAAGATGTTGTCATCACCATGGAAAGGAGCTGCAAATTGTTCGGCCCGGTGACGGGCGCAAGCAGCAAAGACAAGTAAGCGAAAACGCTCCATTAAAAACCCCGCACTCCTTTGACCGGAGTGCGGGGTTATTATTTATTCGACTTAGAGATCCAAGTTAAGGTCGATGCGTAAGCGGTAGACCGTTTCGTCCACGGACCCTAGCAACATTTCATTCGGCTCCGAGGCCATGATCCAAACATGCACTGCGGTGCGCTCGGTCAAGGTCTTCTGCCAACCCAACATGTGGTTGTTGAAGTTGGTGGTGGAAAGCATGTCGTCTTGACTGATTGCGGTTAGGACAGCATCTTGTTCCACTGTGGAGTACTGATAGTAGAACTTACCAGCACCAGTTTTCATGGCGGCGCCAATCGCCAGACCCGTATCACCAACTGCGTCAGCAGCGCGAATGTTGTTAATCACCTCGCCCGACACCACGAAGTCACCCACGTAATACGCAAGGACCGCATCCACAATACCGAAATCGGAAGTGAACTCGGTTCCAGTTAAAGCATTACCGCGAAGGTCAGCAGCTATGGCACCACTACCACCCGGGGTTAAGTCTCCAAAGAAACTGTAAGTCACACCACCGTCAAGGCGCTGATTTTCGCCAATACTCTTGGAGAAGTTCACGCCTAGCATAGTCGCCCACGCTTCTTCAGAATCGCCTTGTTCCAGCACGGAGACTTGCGCAATTTGGAAACCAAGGGCATCCAGGATGCCGCAGTCGTTGCAGCCATAAGCAGCAGCGATGCCTTCCGGTTGAATATCTGCATCCCAGACCAGCTCACCGTAAACCGGGTTGCGGTAAATCGGGTTCTGGAACTTGCCTCCCAGGATGGTCAAGCCTTTCACTTCCGAGGGCTGATACTGCACGTACAAGCGATCCAGGGTGAAATCAAAACTATTAAAAACATCGCCAATGTCGACATGCGGACTGTTCGGGTCATCGGGGTCACCGGTAGTGGCCCGTACACCAACCACGAGCTCCTCGTTAATATCAAAGTTTGCGCCGAGGCGGAAACGAAGACGCTGACGATGGCGGTCTGTGGTACCAGGTGCGTTATCGTTAAATTCAAGGCGGAAGCGAGCGTCGCCGTAGAAGGACCAACGGCTTTCTTCCTGCTCTTGGGCCTGCTCTTGGGCCTGTGCGGTGGAGCTTCCGGCGAGGGCTATGGTTATGGCCGCCAGGGTGGTTATGAGCGCGGATTTAGGGGAGTTCTTCATGAGTTCAGTCCATGCGAAGGGTTTGAGGAGGTTGAACTGCAAAAGATTAGCTTCCTCCAGCCCCTAATGGAGATAAAAAGCTCTTTTATTATGCACTCCCCATGAGGTGCCAAGCCCTGCAGTGGATAAACTTTCAACCATGCCTGATTCCTGGGACTGGATCACCGCCATGGCCGAGCGAGCCATGAAAAAAGCGGTTTCAGATTTATGTTAAGATTCCACTATGGATTTTGCTTTTCAAGCCACAGTCCGTTTAGCTAAAGAGCTATGCGATGCGGAGGATTCCTCTGACCGCTTCAGTACCACTGCGGAGTCTAAGCTCTGCGAAACACTCGACTTACAGCTGCGACCGCAAGGCCGTTCGGAAGAAGAAGTCTTCCAAAGTATGCGCAAGATTATGCATGCGACGCCGAAGACCAGCAGTCGACGCTTCTACAACCAGCTCTTTGCGGGGCGCCTACCGATTGCGACCTCCGCAGATTGGCTCACCAGCATGATGAATGTGTCTATGTACACGCTCAAAGTGGCAGGCCCCATGATCCAGGTAGAGCAGGAGGTCGCCAAGCGCATGTGTAAATTCGCTGGCTTCCCCAACGGCGATGGCCTCAGCATGCCAGGTGGCTCCGTGGCCAACCTCATTGCCATGATGATGGGACGCAACCACGCTATGCCGGAGATCCGCAACAAAGGTTGCAATGGCAAACGCTTGACCTACTACATTTCTGTGGAAGGGCATTACAGCGTTCGCAAAAACGCAGGCGTTCTAGGAACTGGACGCGACAACGTGCGCAAAATCGCGGTTGACGAGAAAGGCAAAATGCGCCCCGATGCGCTGCGTGCCGCCATCGTAAAAGATCTGTCAGAAGGCGCAGTGCCTTGCGCCATCATCGCCACCGCCGGCACCACGGTTATGGGTGAGTTCGACCCCATCCGCCCCTTGGCCATGATCGCAAAGGAGTTCGATATTTGGCTTCACGTCGACGGCGCCTTCGGTGGCACCTTGCTGCTGCACTCGGAAGGCCGCAAAAAGCTCGATGGGATTGAGCTTGCCGATTCTTTAACGTGGGATGCGCACAAAGCCATGGGCATTCCACTCACGTGCTCCATGTTGCTCACCAAAGATGCGCAGGTCATGGACAAGAATCTCAATGAGGCCGCGGACTATTTATTCCAGTCCGATGACAATCGCCTCAACCCCGGAACTCGACATCTGCAATGTGGGCGTCCCAATGACACCTTTAAACTTTGGGCGGCATGGCAGCAAATGGGTGATGAAGGTTGGGAGAAGCGCATTGGCCGTCAACTGGAATTAGCGCAGAAAGCGGCCGAGCGCATTCGTCAGGAAGACGACTTGGAACTTGCTATTGAGCCGGCATCGACCACGGTTTGTTTCCGGGTCAAGGGCATCGATAGTCCCACGGTCTGTGAGAAACTTCATGATCAAGGCCTAGCTTGGATTGGCTACGGCGATGTGTTCGGAGAAGATGTCATTCGTATAGTCACTTCCAATCCTGAAGTGCAGGATAAAGATTTGGATCGTCTCTTCGATGACATCCGTGCCGTGGTAGAAACTCTTAAAGCAGAGTTACTCGCCGTCAGTCGAAGTTGTTAACCGTACCTAAGGTTTTTCGCCAGTGGTTCCCATTGGCGGCAAGCTGGGCGCTAATGGGTGCCGAGGGGCCTTTGTTCACATGGTTCATTGCATCCATGGCTGAACAGAAAATCAACCTAGCTGCGTTCGGCAGCGTGGCCTTCCCCATTGCAATGGTGGTCGAGGGCCCCATCATTATGTTGTTGGCCGCGTCGACGGCATTGTGTCGCGATTGGGATTCGTATCGCAAGGTACGGCGCTTTATGTATGCAGCCTCTGCGGCACTCACTCTGCTGCATATCCTGATTGCGTTTACCCCGCTATATGATGTGATTGCTGGGCAGATTCTTGGCGTGCCTGACGACCTCCTTGCCCCAGGTCGCTTAGGTTTACAAATCCTGACTCCCTGGACAGCTGCGATTGCCTACCGTAGGTTTTTACAAGGAGTCATGATTCGTTTTGGGAAAGCACGTTTGGTCATGCTTGGGACCGGGTTGCGTCTGACCACCCTGTTGGCAACGCTCGTCATTATGCGCTCCACTGGGGCATCGGGGATCGTGGTAGGAACGACTGGCATTGCTGCAGGAGTTGTTGCAGAAGCCATTTTTGCGCGCTGGGCTGTAGGTCCCATTTTGCGCGAGCAACTTCCGGCTACGGATCCAACGCAAGCAAAAGTTAACCGCAAGAGCTTCCTGCACTTCTACCTCCCGCTTGCCATGACCCCTTTGCTCACCTTGTTCATCGGACCGGCTGGCGCCGCCGCTATGAGCCGGATGCCAAATGCAGAACTCTCCCTTCCTGCATGGCAGGTGGTGCATGCGATTGTATTCCTCATGCGCAGTACCGGCTTTGCGTTTAATGAAGTGGTGATTGCGCAATGGGATCAACCAGGAGCCAAGCGTGCATTAACCAGGTTCGCTTTCATTGTGGCCATTACAACTTCGTCCTTGCTGGTGCTGATTGCCGCGACTCCATTGCGCGATTGGCTGCTTGGCGATATTTACCAACTGCAACCAGATCTCATGGCGGTTTGTGCCACAGCGCTTCTTTTCACCATGTTTATGCCAGCCTACCAAGCATTCCAAAGCTTGTACCAAGGTCAATTGGTACACAAGAAACAAACCCGCGGCATCACCCAAGCCGTTGCGCTTTACGTAGTGGTCGCGCTCACTGGCTTGCAGGTCAGCATTTGGTGGGGCGCGTTTACCGGGATCTATGCGGCCATCACGGTGTTCTCTATCGGTGGCATCTTGCAAACCCTCTGGCTCAGAAGGCGTGCTAATCTGCAAATATGAGCAAGCCCTCGCCCTCTCCCAACAGCATTATGCTGATCAAAATGCCCGCTTGGATTACCAAAGCATGCCGCTAAGAACCTTAAGCTTCCAATTGCTCGGGCACTCTTTAGCTCTGGCACTTTTCGTTGCTTGCGGCGTACCCACTGTGCGCGCGGACGTAGAAGCCTTTGCCAACCCTGACATTTCCTTCCAAGAGTTGGAGAGCTTTAGCTATCTGGCTTCAGAGGATGAAACACACGCTTTACGTGATCTCGCTTTATACCAGCAAGTACGTGCCTTGTTAGAGCAACGAGGCCTTCGCGAGACATCCAGCGGAGAAATCTTGATCACGTTGCAAACGCGGACAGGCACAACCACCATCGAATATCCGGCGCATTATGAAATGGGACCGCACATGTTTAGAGGCCCTTCCGGACCATACTATGTGCGTGGTGCCGATGGGAAGATTCACCCCTCCCTTGGATATTCCCGTGGGTATTCTCATGGCGGTTATTACTCGTCGCCGCAACGCACACCAGGACGCTCCGTTCCTGCCTTTTCGCATCGTCTAGCCTTAGACTTTCGCGCTCCAAACGGAGATCTCTTATGGCAAGGCACCATTGACATGGTGCACCGTAGCCGTGACCTATCTAGTCTGATGAAAATGTTTCTCCCTGACCTACTCAGCGAGTTCCCTGCGCCCAGCGGGAAAAGTTTAGAGCGCAGGGTACAAGTAGAAAACTAGTTCTTCGTGTGGGCGTTGTACAAAGTTTCTAACCAACGCTCAGTTGGAATGAAACCCCATGACCAAGAATCCCATTCGGAGGGAAGGCCGGCTTTGACAACTTCTTCCAGACTCTTTCCAGCTGCCACACGCTCCTTCACGAGCGCCGAAGTGACCTGCATCATGTTAAGAGCATTCTTGAGATCCTTATAAAAAGAAAGCGGACCGTGACCTGGGATAATCTTCCAATCCTTAGGCGTCTCCTCCAACACCTTCTCTAGGTTCTTCAGGTAACCTTCTACACTTCCGCCACTTTGCGGATCGATGAACGGGAACCTACCGGAGAAAAAGTGATCGCCCATGTGCACCACCTTAGAGCCGTGGAAAATCACAATACTGTCGCCATCGGTGTGACCGTTTGGCAAGTGAAGGACTTCGACTTGCTCGTCGTTGAAGTAAAAGGAAACCGAATCGTTAAAGGTGATTCCTGGCAACGCTTCCTTCACCGCGGGGCCATTGCCGCGTCCGCCTTTGATTAAGCGCGTACGTACATTTTCATGGGCCACAATCAGGGCATCGGGACTGAAGGCTGCATTGCCGCCGGTGTGATCGCCATGCCAATGCGTGTTCACCAAATACTTAGGCTTTTCCTCGGTCAACTTAGCCAAGGCCGCGCGAATCTTCGGCTCCAGGGGTGCAAACTGACTATCAATCATGAGCACGCCATCGTCGCCAATGCTAAAACCAATGTTGCCGCCGGAACCGGTCAACATGTGCACCGAACCATCCACCAATTCGGTTTCGGCGGTTGACGTTTTCGAAGGGATCCTGGACGATGACACCCAGACCGAGAGCTGCAGCAACTGCGAGGAAGATTTTCATGATGTCCTAGAGAAGCAAACACTCCAAGACATAACTTAACCGTGCGCGACTAATTCTTCTGCTAGAGCCCGGAAGCCATTGCGGAAGGCGTCTTCGGAGAACTTCTCCGCCGATTCCTGGATGACCGCTGCGTTCCACTCAATCTTTTCGACGCGCTGAATCGCATCCATGACCGATTCCACGGTTTGCTCATGAAAATGCACGCCTGTCACCCCATCGATGACCGTTTCTGCGGTTCCACCTTTGCCCAGCGCCACTACCGGGCGGCCGGCTGCCAAGGCTTCCACCGGAGAAATACCAAAGTCTTCCTCAGCGGGGAAAACGAAAGCGCGGCATCCGGAGACTAGGGAGAGCATTTCTTCATCGGATACGAAACCGAGCAGCTCAACGGTGGGGCCAGCTTGTTCGCGCAAGGCATCCAACATGGGGCCACGGCCGGCAATCTTTAGCTTGAGTTTGAGGCGGTTGCAGGCATCGACCAAGAGATCGACGCGCTTATAACCCTCCAAGCGCAACGCCGTGAAGTAGTAATCCCCTGGCGCAACGCCTTCTGCGGCCTTGCGGTAAGGCTCCAAATCCACCGGCGGATAGACCACGCGCGAATCCTTGCCGTAAGCCTTTTGCACCATGTCGGCGACGTAATCTGAAATCGAAACGTAGAGGTCCGGATTGTCTTTGTGCTTCTGATCCCAACGCCGGAATCTAGAAGTCACCATTTTCAAGGCTGGCCGCAGGATCGGCGGATAACCGGAAAGGAAAATGTCCTCGCGGTCGTAGGCGAACATCGCGGGGCGATAGATGTAACAAAGATGCGGAATGCCTTCGGGTGCCTTCAAGTTTTTCATGAAGGACACAGAAGAAGAAATGAGAAGGTCGACGCCCTCCCAATCTATCTTGCGCGGCAGCCGATCCACGATCCCCTGGAACAACGGCAATGGCCAGCGATATTTGGCTGGCGGAACTTTGCCTTGCAACCAAGAGGACTGAATGTCCATGCCCTCGTACTGCGGCAACTCCTCGGCAAGCAAGGTGTGAATCTTGGCATCGGGCCACATCGCGTGCAGGTGCTCCAACACTTTGTCGGCACCTCCATGGCGAAGGAAGTCGTGGGCGATGACAACTTTCATGATTAAGCCTGCTCTAAGCTTTCACCCGCAGCAACGCGAGCGCGGGCATCGACGGCTAGTTCATCGAGCAGGGCACTCACATCTAACTTGGGTGCATAACCGAGAAGATTCTGCAAGCGACGATTACTGCCAACTAAAACGTTGGCATCGGCGGCACCGCGAAGGCGCGCCTCTTCCTGCTGAACTTCAATATCACCTTCAAAGCGAGTCACCAAACTATCGAGCAGCTCCCCAATCACCACGCCTTGTCCGGAACAGATGTTCAGCAAATCCACTTTGCCGGCATATTCGAGCAGGTCTAGGTAAGCGCGGACGACATCGCGCACATGCAGGAAATCGCGCACCGCATCTAAGCGTCCCACCGCAAGCGTGCCTCCTCCTTTTGCTTCCAGCCCGGCAAGGCGCATGGCGAAACTCGGGAGTGCAAAGGCCGGCAGTTGGCCGGCACCGGTGTGATTGAAAGGGCGCACCACGGTGATCCGATGCCCCTTTTCACGCAGCTCCATAGCCATGGCCTCACCCCGCAGCTTGGTGGCACCGTAAACATTGATCGGCTCCAACTGCTCATCCTCCGACAGCGGTTCCGATGCCGGTCGATACACATGTCCGGAGGACACATGCACAATCGGACAGTCAGGCCAACGCTGCAGGAATTCCGTATACATCCGCTGCGGGCCATCGACGTTAATCGCTTGCGCCAACTCCGGATTTGCTTCACAGGCAGGCGGTGAAGAAAGCGCTGCCAAGTGAATCAAACCTTCTGGCTCGGGGAGTTGATCCCAAGCCGCAAGGGTTTCTTCGACGGGAGCCTTCGCCCAGGCGGCCAAATCTAACTCCGAGAAGGAGCCTAAATCCGATTCCCCTGGCGGCACTAATCCAAGCGCCGTCCACTGCTTTCCTTGTTGCTCAAGCGCGCCGCGTAACCAGCCGCCGACGAATCCGTCTGCCCCGGTCAGCCAAATGCTGGACATCAGGAAACCTTCAAAGTATCTGGCAAAAAACCGCGGGTCGGCTCTTTGTACATGTCGAGGCGAGTTTGAAGATCAGCATCGACCATCATTTCGACCAAGCCACGGAAGTCCACTTCTGGCTCCCAACCGAGCTTCTCTTTCGCCTTCGCTGCATCGCCGAGCAAAAGCTCCACTTCAGCAGGACGGAAGAAGCGAGGGTCGACGACCACGTAGTCCTCGTAGTTCAAACCAACGCGCTCGAAAGCAATGCGGCAGAACTCACGTACCGATTCGGTGGTGCCGGTGGAGATGACGTAATCCTCTGGAGTGTCCGCCAGCAACATCAGGTGCATGGCGCGAATGTAATCGCCAGCAAATCCCCAGTCGCGACGCGCGTCCAAGTTGCCCAAAGCCAGCTGGTCCTTTTCGCCGAACACAATGGAAGCCACGTGATCACTAATTTTGCGAGTCACAAACTCCTTGCCACGACGTGGCGATTCGTGATTAAACAAAATTCCAGAGCAAGCGAACATGTCGTAGCTCTCACGGTAGTTCACAGTTGCCCAGTGACCGTAAACCTTGGCCACGCCGTATGGAGAGCGTGGGTGAAAAGGAGTGGTTTCGCGCTGCGGGGTCTCGTGGACCTCGCCGAACATCTCACTGGAAGATGCCTGGTAGAAACGCACCTTGGGGCAGACCAAACGAACCGCTTCCAACATGCGCATGACGCCGAGACCGGTGACATCGCTGGTGTGAATTGGCTCGTGAAAGGAGGAGTGCACAAAGCTTTGCGCAGCCAGGTTGTAAATCTCGTCTGGCTTATGCTCGTCGAGCAAACGCATCAGGGAGGACTGATCCAGCAGATCGCCATGCCCGATTTCAACGCGGTCCTCAACAGCAGCAAAGCGCGCAGTGGAAGGCGTGGCCGAACGGCGCATCATGCCTACAACTTTGTAGCCTTGTTCTAGGAGGTGCTCCGCAAGGTAAGAGCCGTCTTGGCCGGTAATGCCGGTAATGAAAGCGGTTTTCATGGGTATCTCTGGGAATGGGTTTGCCTTCCCCAAGGAGGAAGAATCATACCGTCGGCCCGCCTTTATCGGCACATTTTGGCGTTGATTCAGCGGCTCTGCGCCTGCAGTTTTTTCTCGAGTTTGGCCCAGCTGTCGCGCAAAGCCACACTGCGATTAAACACCAGTTTTTCGTCTGAAGAATCGGTGTCCTTACAGAAGTATCCACTGCGTTCAAACTGAACCGACTCCCCAAGCGGGAGATTGGCCAGCCCAGGCTCCAAAACCGCAGTCACCTTGGTCAAGGAATCTGGATTGAGGTTGTCGAGGAATTCACCACTGGCCTCAGGCTTTTCCTCTTGAAAAAGGTGGTCGTACAAACGCACCTCGGCCTTAACCGCGGTGTCCGCGTGCACCCAATGAATCGTGCCTTTCACTTTGCGCCCGTCTTCGGTGTTGCCACCACGGGATTCTGGATCATAAGTGCAGCGAATCTCAGTAACGTTGCCCGCTTCATCCTTATCGAAACCAGTGCAGGTCAGGTAGTAGGCATACTTGAAACGCACTTCCTCTCCCGGCTTCAGACGGAAGTATTTACGCGGTGCTTCTTCACGGAAATCTTCGCGCTCAATCCACAACTCACGACCAAAGGGGACTTCACGCGTTCCCATCGCTTCGTTGTCAGGGTGGTTTTTAGCTTGCACCATTTCCACTTGGCCTGCTGGGTAGTTTTCCACCACCACTTTGATTGGGTCTAACACTGCCATGCGCCGTGGCGCCACGTCATTCAACTCATCGCGCAGAATGGACTGCAGCAAAGAAAAATCGACCGTGCCCTCGGTGCGCGTAATGCCGACCTGCTTGCACAACTCACGAATCGAAGTTGCGGTAATACCACGACGTCGCATGCCGCTGATGGTCGGCATACGCGGGTCATCCCAACTTGCAACATGACCACCATCAACCAAAGTTTTAAGCTTACGCTTACTAGTAATGGTGTAACTGAGGTTCAGCCTTGAAAACTCATACTGCCGTGGACGGGCTGGAATCGGCAAATGGTCCAAGAACCACTCATACAGAGGACGATGATTTTCGAACTCCAAAGTGCACAAGCTATGGGTGATCTTTTCAATCGCATCGGACTGTCCGTGCGCGAAATCGTACATCGGGTAGATGCACCAAGCGTCTCCAGTACGCGGATGACTCTTCTTTTGCACGCGATAAAGCACGGCGTCGCGCAAGTTGATGTTTGGATGCGCCATATCAATCTTGGCGCGCAAAACCTTGGAGCCATCTTCAAACTCGCCGTTACGCATGCGCTGGAACAAGTCCATGCTCTCCTCCGCTGGGCGATCGCGATAAGGGCTATCGGTTCCAGGATGGTTTAGATCGCCACGGTTCGCACGGATTTCTTCTGCGGTTTGTTCATCGACATAAGCATTCCCTTCCTTTATCAAATGACAAGCCCAGTCGTACAACTGGCCAAAGTAATCGGACGCGTGGTAAAGGTGCTCGCCCCAATCAAAACCTAACCAGCGGATGTCCGCTTGAATGGCATCGGCATAGTGCTGCTCTTCTTTCGAAGGGTTGGTGTCATCGAAGCGCAGGTGACAGGTGCCACCAAATTCTTCGGCCACACCGAAATCCAAACAGATGGCTTTGGCGTGCCCCACATGCAGATAACCATTCGGTTCAGGCGGGAAACGCGTGACAATTGACGCGTGTTTACCGGAGGCTAAATCCTCCTTGATGATGCTACGGACGAAATCCGTCGGGCTTTCCTGGGTACTCATGGGTAGTTTCGCGATACTCCGCGGCACAGTTTACAGGTGTGCTGCCAGAGGGGTTTGAAACTACCTGAAGCGATTACCAGGTTGTCGTCACCATGGTTTCTGGCGGCGCTTGCCCGGTGCGGTTCCAGGACTTGATGAGATTCCGTCCAGTATCCGCTAGGAATGGCACGCTGCCATCGTTCGCAAGGAACAAGAACTGCATGTACTCCCAGGAAACCGTTTGGTACATCAGAGAAATGTCCGCGGTGACCGCGCCGGCAGGAGGGTTCATGACAAATTCATCCCAGTGCTCATACTCCCCGCCGGTTCCAGGGTTTCCGTACAAGGACGATGGCATCGGCAAGCAGTTACGCTCGGAAGCACTATCGAAGTTCATCCGATACGGCGGGATCCGGTTGTCCGAAATGACCTTGTTGTTCAAGGAGAAGTGGAAGGACGGTTCCACGCTGCCAGGTGCCATGGCGGAAAGACCTCCAAGGGTCTCCATGACGACACCATTGGTGCGATCAAACATGAGCGGCGTGGCAGGGTCGGCGCCCATTGCAATCAGCTGCGTTGCCCACTCTTGAGTGATGCCCGGTTCAACTTCGTAAACCCGGGTGTTGGGGTTGTGTAGATCAATCAAGGTCTCCACCACGCCGGAACGGCTCCCAATGGTGACTGGAATGCCTCCATACGCACCATCTTCGCGCACCAGATTGCCGCTTGCGTCATACCACTTCATGTTCAACCACATGCGGCGACCTTCCGGATATCCGGTAAACAACTTATGGCCAGTTAGGTTGTAAACCTTGACCGTATTGCCAACCACTTCCAAAGAGGCCGCGCTCTCCAACATGCGGCGTGCACGATCCTGTGCAAAGCCAATCGCGCTGCGATCTTTGCGATCAAGACCGCCGCCGATGACCAGCTCACCGCGCGCATCCATGTCGATAATCAAATCTCCAATGCGCGTGTTTCCACCGGTTAGGTCGTGAGTAGGCACATCTAGGCGGATGGGAGCTCCTGGATAAGAACTGCCAAGGCCCTCCACCGGGCGCATGTGACAACTTTGGCAAGAGTAGTTACGCGTGGTGCCATCTTCATAATCGCCACCGGTTTGGGCAACAATCGAAGCCGTGTAAATCTCTTCCAAGATGCCAGCCTGCAACTCAATTGGCAAGTTAGCGAAGTTGCTTACCGGAAAGTCAATCAAGCCACTCGAAGCGTGCTCCGAAGAAGTCCGTTCGACCACTCCATAACCATGCGGCTTGTTCAAGAACGCAGCTTTGGTAGTGACGGGATCTCCTAACACACCACTGAACGTTCCGGGAGCAAGCGGGTTCTCGGTGCCGTTGTTATGCGCAAGGTCGCCGACCAACGGGTTACTTACATCGTGACAAGTGGCGCACATGTCCGAGCTACGGTGAAAGTTCGACTGTACGGTTGGGTGCGGCGCGGCAGCACTTCCATAAGGACCGTAACGGTCGATGCCATCTGCCAAGACGTATTGCCCGCTTCCCAGATGCGCTTCTGGGTTTGGACCACCGGTGTTGGCAATGAAGGGTGAGTTTTGCACACCATTGTGCTCGCTGCCATCTGGATTGGTTAGGCGGTGACACAACATGCACTCGACGCCATCGCCATCTAGTACTGGGTCCAAGCCGGAGCCATCGGTTGGAGTTGAACGATCTTCCAACCACCCTGACGGGGAGTGACAACGAATGCAGAGATCGCCGGAGCCTTCAAAGTCTTGCTCAGCGATGGCCATGGCTGCCCAGAAAAGTGGGTCGCGGCCGGCCTGGGACATCATGGAGCCGTTCCAAATCCGGTAGGGCTCGGTCTCGAGATCGTAGTAACCGTGACAGCCCATACAGTTGTCCGAAGTTTCGATGGCCAGCACTTCAAGCGGTTGGGTGCCTGGCTGCTGCACCTCCGTCGGCACGGTCAGGGCAAAAAAGGCAGCCGTAGCGGAGCCGGACAGGACTAAGAGCAGGAGAGGAGGTAAAGCGCGCATCGACATCAAAGTGTATTCCATATCGTTGGACGACGTTTATAGGAATCCGTTCCTGCTTTTTCACTCTGGCCGACGTTATCCTCCCTTATGGCAAAATTTCTCGCTCCCCTGCTTCTACTGGGCCTAGGCTCCTGTTTTATGGGCCAAGCCACGGTCGATCAAGACCTTGACCCACAAGCCATCGCACAATTGCAGGCCGGGAAATCCACTTCTGCCGACGTTCTACAGCTGTTGGGAGCCCCTAGCGAGGTCGTGGAGCTCGGGAACAAGTCTGCATGGTTGTACCAATCCCAAAACACTAAGCAAATGGGCCTTTGGTTGCTAATTTTCGGTGCTTATGGCGAAGACACTCAATTCGACCGCGCTTGGGTCTTCTTCAATGAAAACGGCACCTTGACCCATTTTGGCGACAATCTAAACGCCGCCTCTTCGGAGTATCACCTCAGTGGCTCCTAAAACGGGCCACTGCAGAGCATCGCTCTTCGCATTGCTTGGCTTGGTGCTGCTCCCCCATTGGGGTTGCGCCGGCTTCAACCGAACCTACCGGCGCACCGATGTCCCCCCCGCCCTGGCCGACCTGCCCGATCTGGAAACCGGCAAGGCCGACCTAGCTTTTTGTTTGGAGCGCCTAGGGGCTCCAGCTTTCGTGCAGCGCATCCACGGTGAAGACCAAACTGTTTTGACCTGGACCTGGGATGTACAAGATGCCTGGGGCTTGTTCCTTTCCATCCCGACCGGCACCAAATACAGCCCATCGTTCAACTGGTCCGACATTGAAAACCAACCGCAATTTGTGCGTTTGTTTTTCGATCGTAACTGGACCCTGGTGAAGGTCGCCCAGGGTTAAGCGGAAGGGCGGCGTTTCATGAGCAAGTAGATCGGGATTCCTGAGACCACGGTTAGGAGTCCCCACATCGCTTCGGTCGGTGATCGCAGGACTAAAAAGGTCGAGCTGCCAAGCACACTGAAAACGAAAAGCAGGGGAATCCAAGGGTAGCCGGTGACTTCCCAGGCAGAGACTTCCTTACGTCGGTGGAGCAGCATGGCTACTACAGTGGTGGCGGTAGAAAGGCCAAGCGTGAATCCAATGTAGCCGAGCAGATTTGCAAGTTGGCTCCACCACAAAACGCATAAGGCTAAAACCGTTTGCAGAAAAATGGCGTGGCGAAAGTTTCCACTGCGCGCCTGGAAATATGCCGGAAACAAACCATCATCTGCCATGCGTGCATAGACGCGCGGACCAATCATCATCATGGCGCTCATGGAAGTTAAGAGTGCAAGTGCGATTAACAGGCGCACCAAGGTTTGCAGCACACTTCCGCCTAAATGTTCTGCTGCAATAGCGGCGACATCGGCCTGGCCCGCAATGGCATCGATCGGCGCCGCGTACAAGAAAAGCGTATTCAACGCGAGGTAAAGCAGCGTCACTAAAATGCATCCACCTAAAAGCGAACGTTGTAAGTTTCGCTTCGGATCACGTACTTCCCCTGCAATATAAACCGTTGCATTCCACCCAGAGTAGGCGAACGAGATCCAAACCAAACTGACCGCAAATGCAGTCACCGGGAAGGCTCCAGAAGGCTCTGAAACTGCTATTCCCGTGGCATTTACCTCTAGAGCATTTGCACCATAAGCTAAAAACCCAAACAGCCCCAACAGCTTCAAGCCAACAATGGCGTTCTGTAAACGGACGCCCGTACGCACTTGAAATCCATGCTGAGCGAAAGCCAACAGGATGGCTGCCGTTGCTAATCCTCGCCCTTCCGAAGACCATCCAAAGATGGGTGCTAGATAGGCTTGGAGACCAAGCGCAGCCGCGGCCATTGGAGCCGTAAACCCAGCAAGTAAAGAAATCCATCCCGCCAAAAAACCGGCAAGGGGGTGCAGCATCTTGGCCAGATAGTGGTATTCACCACCCGACTCAGGAAAGCGTTTTGCAATCGCGGCATAGGACAAGGCGCCAAAGCAAGCGACCACACCACCAACTGCCCACGCCATAAGCACGCGCGGTCGGGTTCCTAAATCCGCGAGGGCATAACCGGAGGTGGTGAATAGCCCCACCCCAATCATGCTGGCGACCACCACAGCTGAGGCACTCCAAGGTCCAAGTAATCGCCGCGGCGAAGACTCTTCGCTCATGGGCGACGGAAGAGCATCAAGTAGTTTTCGCTCAACCCGTCAACTTCCGGCTCTTCCATAAATTCAAAACCAGCTTCTTCGATTTCCGCACGAAAGACCTCTTTCCCTGCACGCATGTGCTTCATGATCCAAGGACGACTCTCTCCTTCAATCCGTTCAAAGTCCACAATCGCCAAAGTACCGCCCGAACGTAAGGCGCTACGAATCGAACGCAAAGTGGTCATCGGGTATTCGAAATGGTGATAGGTATCGCAGACATAAATCAGGTCGACGGAATTCGGGGCTAAACCGCTGCTGGTTGCGGAACATTGCACCACCTTGACCTGCTCCAGTTTTTCGTCGAGCACGCGTTGCTCCAAGTGATCAATCATGGCTGGCGAAAGATCAATCGCGTAAACCGTGCCATGCTCGCCCACCGCGGCATTGAACATGGGCTCATACAAACCAGTGCCGGCGCCAATGTCGCCAATTTCCATACCCGGCTGAATATTTAGGGCAGCCATAATCCCGTCACTGGAGGCAGCAATCTCACGCGACTCTGCTTCAAACATGCCTACGAAAGTCTCAACATCTTCCGCTGTGGCCCCCAGGAAGGGGTCATTAATCCCAGGCTTAACCGATTGCTCGGGTGCCTGACAGGCGACCAGCCCACATAAGGGAAGGGCGACGGCCAGGAAAAGAATGCGTTGCGAAGAAAAAGCCATGCGCGATTTTATGGCATCCCGCAAGCGAACGCATTAATCGCCAGACTTTATGCCACGAATTGCGTTATCCCACCCAGAATTACCTTCCTCGCCACCAAGCATGCTCGCGCCCTGCTGGGTTTCGACGATCTTTGGATAGGAGGTCTTGCTGGAGCGCGTGGATTCACTTTCCGGCATGGTGCAGGAAGTGGAAAAAGACGCCAGGCCTATAGCAAGCGTGAGTAGGGAGAAGAAACGGCGCATGATGCGATTGTACGTGGCAAAGCCACTTGTGTTGGAAGCCCTATGATGGTGCCCAAGATGCCGGATTCCTCCTTCCAATTTCAGTCCATGTTCCCTCTAGGCCCACGGGAGACGCCGTGGCGCAAACTGAGCTCTGATTTTGTGCGTGTGGTTGAGGCCGATGGCGAGGAAGTCCTGCGCGTGGAGCCCGAAGCCCTAGAACTCTTGGCCAAGGAGGCAATGCACGACATTGCGCATTTCTTGCGCCCTGGACACCTGCAGCAGTTGCGCAACATTTTGGAGGATCCCGAAGCCTCCGATAATGATCGCTTTGTGGCCTTGGATTTACTCCAAAACGCAAACATTGCTTCTGGTGCTGTCTTGCCCATGTGTCAAGACACCGGCACCGCCATCATCATCGGCGAGAAGGGGCAATTCGTTTGGACCTCGGGATCCGATGGCGAGGCTCTTTCACGCGGTGTCTTCAGGACCTATGCCGATGGCAACCTACGTTACAGCCAGCTTGCCCCGCTTGGCATGTTTGAAGAGGTCAACACCAAAACCAATCTGCCCGCGCAGATCGATTTATATAGCAAGGAGGGGAGCACCTATGACTTCCTGTTCCTGGCAAAAGGTGGTGGTTCCGCGAACAAGACTTACCTGATTCAGTCGACGCCTTCGATGTTACGCGAAGACTTGTTGCTTGGGGCCTTGCGCGAGAAAATCAAAGAGATCGGCACTGCTGCATGTCCACCCTATCACCTTGCAGTGGTCATTGGCGGTACATCCGCCGAGCAGAACTTGAAGACGGTCAAGCTCGCATCGGCGCGTTACTTGGACACCTTGCCCACCAAAGGCAATGCGCTGGGCCATGCTTATCGCGATTTAGATTTTGAGGAAAAGGTGCATGCCTTGACCCGCGACATTGGATTAGGTGCTCAGTTTGGAGGCAAGTACTTCTGCCACGATGTACGCGTGATTCGACTTCCACGTCACGGTGCATCCTTGCCGCTTGGTATTGGGGTCAGCTGTTCGGCCGATCGCCAGGCACTCGGTCGCATTTCCAAGGATGGGGTTTTCTTGGAGCAACTCGAGAAAGACCCAGCGCGCTTCTTGCCTGACACTAAGGCATCGGACTTAGGTGGCGAGGTGGTCGAGCTAGACCTCAACCAGTCGATGGATGACATTCGCAAGACTTTGAGCCAATACCCAGTGCGTACGCGCCTGAGTTTGAGCGGCACCATGGTGGTGGCGCGTGACCTTGCGCATTCAAAATTGCGTGAGCGCTTGGAGCAAACCGGCGAGCTTCCGGAGTACATGAAGGATTGTCCCATCTATTACGCAGGACCCGCAAAAACTCCAGAAGGATATGTTTCGGGAGCCTTCGGCCCGACCACGGCTGGCCGCATGGACAACTTTGTCGATCTCTTTCAACAGCACGGTGCATCCATGGTCATGGTGGCCAAAGGAAACCGCTCCCAACAGGTGGTCGATGCTTGCCGCAAACATGGCGGCTTTTATCTCGGTTCGGTAGGCGGTGCAGCCGCGCGTTTAGCGCAAGATTGCATTCGCAAAGTTGAAGTCCTCGAATACGAAGAGCTCGGCATGGAAGCCATTTGGAAGATCGAAGTCGAAAAATTCCCCGCCTTCCTAATTACCGATGACAAGGGCAACGACTTCTTCCTTGGCAGTTCGGATTTGCCGATTTTGCGGAACTAGCACCAAGGATTAAGGTGCTTCGTCGTAGGTCTTTCATGCGCCGCTTTTCGCTCTCAGTTGCCCTGCTGGCCCCCACGCTGCTCGCTGCTTGCGGTGGCGCGCACCTCGACTGACCGCAACCTTGTCCGCCCCATCGGTGCGGTGAAGGAAGTTTTTGCGTCCACCTATTCCGACCAAGCCCGTGCCTATCGCAACGCCACGGCTTATCGCCATGATGAAGAGAAAATGGCGGTCATCATTCAGCCTGTTTATGGGCGCATTCGAAACGGCCGCATTTACCCAACCTTCTCCGGCGTGGCGCGCTCCCACAACTACTACCCTTATGGCGGTTGCGGGCCGGAAGATGGCGTGTGCATGGTGGCGCTTGGGCTCGGCCGGTTCCTGGTCGCAGGAGAAGGAGGCATACGCTTTTGTCCACAACGTCCGCAGAGCTTGCCGGAATTTTCGGCGGTGGATGACATCCTCCAAAACGCACAGCGCTATTTCTATGCCTTGCCTTTAGATGAGCAAAAGGTTAAGCAGCATGTGGCCGACGGTGCGACTTGCTTCGACCCGTGCCAGCCATGCCAGTACCCAATTGGGGAGGCTGACTCCGATGGGGCGCTGCATCACCTTGCTTCCACTTACCTCAGCGCGGACCATCGCATCACCGATGGGGTTTCGCGCAGGGGACAACGCCTGGTCACCTTCTCCAACATTCTTAAGCACGGATCCTTCCCTCTCGCGCCACTGGTGCAACAAATATTGCGCATCGGGCAAGAAGCCATGGGGTGCCCGGTCGAGGTGGAGTTCGCGGTTGATTTAGAGGATGATCTTCAGAAGCCGCAGCGCCTAGGCCTTTTGCAGATTCGTCCGATGGCCCTTTCTGAGGCTGAAATCCATCTTGATTTAGGCAACTTTGACCCAGCACTGGCTCTTTGTCAGAGTAACCGCGCTCTTGGGAACGGCCGCATGAGTGACATTCAAGATATCTTGTTCATTGATCCAAGTGATTTCGATCGCAGCAGCAGTCACTCCACGGCGCAGCAAATCTCACAGCTCAATGCGCAATTGAAAGCCCAGCAGCGCCCCTATCTTCTGGTTGGTCCTGGGCGGTGGGGCTCGCAAGACCCTTGGCTTGGGATTGGAGTCGAGTGGAATGACATTAGCCATGCAAAGGTCTTGGTGGAGACCGGATTTGAGGGTGTGCGGGTCACGCCGTCTGAGGGTTCGCACTTTTTTCACAACATCACCTCCTTCCGCATTGGGTACTTCACGGTGAATCCACACACCGGTGAGGGAAGTTTGGATTTGGCGTGGCTTCGAGAGCAACCTCAGCGCGAACTATTTCCGCATGGCGTGCAACACATTCAGCTTGAGCAACCGCTGGAAGTGCTTCTTGATGGACGCGCAGCCCGGGGTGTCATCTTAAAACGCGAAAGCTCGCCATACACTTCATAACTGCCCTGCGAGGCTGTTAGCATTTGCCTCGTGAGCCTATCTAAGGGCTGGCCAGGAGCCAAAATTGTCTTCTTCGACTGCGATTCCACACTCGCAGGGATTGAGGGCATCGACGAGTTAGCCGCTCGCTGCAAGGTCGACGTGTCCGCTCTCACCCGCGCCGCCATGTCCGGCGAGATCCCGCTGGACGAGGTCTTCCGAAAACGCCTCGAGCTCATTTCGCCCAGCAAGGAAGATGTGGATTGGGTGGTCGACCGCTACAAAGCCACCGAACTCGCCAGTGCCAAGACTGTGATTCACAGCCTGCAAGATTTGGGGATCCCGGTGCACGTTATTTCTGGCGGACTCTTGCCCGCGGTTGCGCCGTTCGCTGAGCATTTGGGTATTGCAAAAAATGCAATTCACGCAGTCCCTTTTCCGCTCGCTGAAAACAACCTGGCCGAGGCCATTGATACCGCTTGCGCCCACCCCTTAGCGCGCGACGGCGGTAAGCCAGAAGTCATCACTCAGGTTTGTGCCGCTCTCGGCCTTGATCCCAAAGAAGCCATGTTAATTGGCGATGGCGCTTCCGATTTAGAAGCCGCCTCCATGCTGGGTTTGTTTGTTGGATTTGGCGGCGTGGTCACGCGCGATCGCGTGCGCGACGAAGCCCCCATCTTTCTACCTGGACCCGAACTTGCCGGCGTAGCATTACTCGCTGCCGGCTCCGAAGGCGCTTCCAAACTGGAAGCCCTTCACCCAGACCTCTTCGCTGCCGCACAGCAGCAACTCGACCTCGTCAAATGAAACTCTTCATTCCCGGACCAACTCAAGTCCACCCTGACATCCTGCAACAGATGGCGCGACCGGCCATCGGACATCGTACTCCGGAATGCGCCGCACTTTGGGGCGCCGCACGTGCCGGTTTACGCAAGCTGATGCACACTGAAAACGAAGTGCTCATGCTCACCGCACCTGCATCGGCCATGATGGAAGCTGCCATTCGGAATTTGGTTTCTGGACCGAGCTTGCACGTGGTGAATGGCGCCTTCAGCAAACGCTGGCGCGACATTGCATTAGCGAATGGCAAAGATGCACACACTTTGGACATTCCATGGGGGGAAGGCGTCAGCGCGGCGGGTTTACGCGCAGCTTTGGAAGAACGCGTTTACGACGTAGTGACCATTGTGCATAACGAAACGTCGACCGGAACCGTGACTCCGCTTGAGCCACTGAAGGCAGTCATGCAAGACTTCCCTTGCACGCTGTTGTGTGTGGATACCGTCAGTTCCATGGCGGGCTCACCCGTTTTAGTCGATGATTGGGGCATTGACGTTTGCTTGTTCGGATTGCAAAAGTGCTTGGCCTTGCCTGCAGGTATGGCCATGGCTTCAGTCAGCGCACGAGCGATGGAGCGTGCAGCAGAAGTTCCCAACCGCGGGTGGTTATTGGATTACCTCCAGTTGGCGAAAGGGAATGTAAAGGAGCAATCGCCAACCACGCCATCGACCGCACACCTTTACGCCTTGGTCGCGCAACTAAAGCGTATCGAGGAGGAGGGATTGGAGAACCGCTGGCAACGCCATGCCGACATGGCAAAAGCCACCCGCGCTTGGGCCACCAGCCACGGATGGGTTCCCTTCCCTGCAGAGGGCAACCGTTCTGACACCGTGAGTTGCATTGCGCGTGGAGAAGGCCCGGAGTTCGTCGGTGCCTTAGCTGCACTTAAAGAACAAGGCATTCTGGTCTCCAACGGTTATGGCGACCTCAAGAACAAAACCTTCCGCATTGGCCACATGGGCGAGCACAATATGAATGACCTCACCAATCTCTTCACTCGTTTCGACGCCGCCCTGAACGCTGAGGTTCAAGCATGAAAATCCTTCTCGCCGACGCCGTCGCACAGGAGTGCTGTCAAATTTTTGAAGACGCTGGTTTCAGTGTCGACAATCGCCCCGGCCTTCCCATCGATGAAAAGATGGAAGCGGTCTCCGATGCGGTGGGCATTGTGGTGCGCTCTGCCACCACCGTCGATGCCCGCATGATGGATGCCGCACCGAGCCTAAGAGTGATTGGTCGTGCCGGATCGGGGGTTGATAACATCGACATGGAAGCGGCTACCGAGCGTGGTATTTTGGTCATGAATGCGCCCGGCGAAA
>JAQBXR010000014.1 GCA_027623295.1 Planctomycetota bacterium | reverse complement strand
GATTCCAATCGTGGTCATCCTGGTAGCGGCCATCATGATTCTGATGGAAGTCTTCGGTCATGGCCGCGCATGGCCCAAGGTGCGAGGGTGGTGGCCGCGCGCTTTCTTCCTCAATGGCTTTCAATTCCTGATTGCCTTTATTGCACCCCTGACTTGGGATGCATGGATGTCCGGCTACCGTCCCTGGAGCCTGGACATGTTTGGAACCACGGGTGGCGCTTTTTTTGGCTACTTTGTGATTACCTTTTTGTTTTATTGGTGGCATCGTCTGCGACACCAAGTAGATTTCCTTTGGAAGTGGTTTCACCAAATCCACCACAGCCCGCAGCGCATCGAAATCATTACGTCCTTCTATAAGCATCCGCTCGAAATCGTGGTCAATAGCTTGTTATCGAGCGCGATTCTCTATTTCGTAGTCGGGCTTGGGCCTTTGGCCACGGGCTATGCGTTGCTTCTGACCGGACTCGCGGAATTGCTTTACCACTGGAATGTGCGCACGCCGTACTGGTTAGGCTTCTTCGTGCAGCGGCCAGAGAGTCATTGCGTACATCATCAAGCGGGCTTGCACCATTACAACTACGCCGATCTACCGCTTTGGGATATGTTGTTTGGCACTTTCCGCAACCCGAAGGATTGGGATGCAGCATGCGGTTTTGGCGAAGAGCCAGAGCATAAGTTAGGGCTCATGCTGCGTGGGCAAAAGGTTTCATGAAACGCGAATCCCGTTGGCCGCTTTCTGCCCTTTTGTTGCTAACCTTCGGGATTATTCAAATGGTCGGAGATTTGTTGCCGTCTCCACCGCTGAAGGGGTTCGAAACTTATTCCACGCAAACCTTCCTCGACTGGACAGATCGCAATGGAGTCTCCCAGTCCATCGAGTTCACACCTGATTCCTACTCCAAGATTTTGGGTCCTTACAACCGAAGGAACATCTACGGAGCCGCACTCGCTTATGGCCCGGTATTCGTAGAAGACGATCTCCTTAAACCCATCTTCCAATCGGTTGTGGGTTTTGCCCTCACCGGCGAGGCTCCCTTATTGCAGGAGCTAGGCGTAGATGTTGAATCCGTCAGCTGGCCGTTGACTTTGCGCTATGTGCCCGCAGAAGGCACCAATATGGGAGATTTACCTCTTTCTCTGGAGATTCCACTGCCATGAAAAACGGCTGGACTGGTGGGCAATACAGCATCTTCCGCGTGGCTTTTGCGGTTTATCTTTTCGTGCATTTCGTGCACCTCTTACCGTGGGGGGCGGAAATGTTTTCCAACCAAGGCGTTTTGGCCGATGGCACCCTAAGCCCATTCCTCCATCTCTTCCCCAACCTATTCCTGTTATGGGATGGCCCGGTATTCGTCACTGGTGTCCTGGTTGTTGCATCTGCACTCTGCATCCTTCTCGCACTCGGATGGCGAGATCGCCTTGCTGCGGTTTTGTTGTGGTACATCCTTGCATGCCTGTTCGGACGCAATCCGCTCATCTTGAATCCATGTATGCCTTATATAGGCTTACTCCTCATCGCCCACGCGATGTTGCCGCCTGCGCCTTATGGATCCCTGCCTGCACGCGGAAGAGTGGATCCGGATGGCGGTTGGAAGTTGACGCCCTCTTTGTTTGCTGTGGTTTGGATTCTAATGGCGGTGGGCTATTCCTACAGCGGATACACCAAACTCGTCAGCCCTTCTTGGCAAGATGGAAGTGCTTTCCAACGCCTTCTAGAAAACCCACTTGCACGGCCGACGGCATTGCGTGATTTCGCTCTCACCCTGCCTGCTTGGCTACTCCAGGCAGCGACTTATGGCGCCATCGTTTTAGAGTTAGCTTTCGCACCATTAGTTTGCTTCCGCAAACTGCGTCCATGGGTATGGCTAAGCATGTTGCTCATGCATTTCAGTCTCATTGTGCTGATCGACTTTGCCGATCTGAGCATGGCTATGGTCATGCTGCATTTCTTCACCTTTAACCCCGATTGGCTTCCAGCTAGCCGTGCAGCCAAAGCGGAAATCTTATTCTTCGATGGTTCTTGCGGCCTTTGCCATAGATTTATTCGCACCGTGCTCGCCGAGGAGCGCAACCCAATACCGATTCGGATTGCACCTCTCCACGGAGAAACCTTTTTGAAAGAAGTGACTCCGGAGCAAAGCCAAACTTTGCCGGACAGTTTGGTGGTAAAAACTTGGGATGGCCATATTATTTTCCGCACTCAAGCGATTTGTTACCTCTTGTACCGCTTCGGCGGACTGTGGAGAGTCGCAGCCTTCCTGCTTCAAATTATTCCTGCACCCTTGCGCGATTGGGGCTACAACGGCCTGGCGCGCATCCGCTATCGCTTGTTCAAACGCCCGGCTGACATTTGCCCTTTACTGCCGGAACGCTTGCGTAATCGATTTGAAATGTAAAGTTGCCGAAGCTTGGTTGGCGCGGGTCTAAACTAGGCCATAGCCAAGGAAGGTTATCACGAACCCGTCGGGGAGCTCAGCGATGCGACCCGCGACATGCACCGCGCAATCACTTCTCTAATGGAAGAACTCGAAGCGGTGGATTGGTACAACCAACGCGTCGATGCCTGCAAAAACGCAGAACAGAAGGACTTCCTCTTTACCGATAAACCGATCTCCCACGGCTAAGAAGGTGTATGTTTGGTGACCTTGCGGTTAAGTGACCAGAACGAAGGTAGGATAGGCTCATGGACGACATCTTGGTGGCCGCGCTCTACAAGTTTGTAGCACTTCCAGACTTTGAAGAAATGCAGGCTCCTTTATTGGAGGTGTGCAAGCAGAACGACGTCAAAGGCACTCTGCTTTTGGCAGCAGAAGGTATCAATGGAACTCTTGCTGGACCTACCGAAGGTGTGCGCGCGGTAGTGGCATATTTGCGTTCTGACCCGCGTTTAGCAACTTTGGAACCCAAGCAGTCTTTTGCCAATGGCCCGCCATTTTATCGAATGAAGGTGCGTTTGAAAAAAGAAATCGTGACTATGGGGGTGGAGAACATTGATCCGAATGACATCGTGGGGACCTATGTTCCGCCCAAGGATTGGAATGCTCTCATCGAAGATCCCGAGGTCATCGTGATTGATACCCGCAACGATTATGAGGTCATGATCGGCACCTTTAAGGGTGCGCAAGACCCTCTGATTAAGACTTTCCGTGAGTTTCCGGCATGGCTGCGGGAGCAAATGAAGGGGCGTGAACAACCCAAGGTGGCCATGTTCTGCACCGGCGGAATTCGTTGTGAGAAGTCCACGGCCTTCTTAAAACAAGAGGGCGTGAAGGAAGTCTTTCACTTGCAAGGCGGCATTCTGAAGTATCTCGAGGAAGTTCCAGAGGAGGAGAGCTTATGGGAAGGGCAGTGCTTCGTATTCGATCAACGCGTCTCCGTCGGCCATGGACTTGAAGTCGGCGCATATGAACTTTGTCGCGCTTGCCGCAACCCGATTGCGAAATCCGATAAGGAGCGTGCAGAATATGTGGAAGGAGTTAGCTGCCATCAGTGCATTGCCGAATCCACTGCCGAACAGAAGGAAAAGTTCGCCGAGCGCCAGAAGCAAATGGAGCTGTCCTTAAAGCGCGGAGAAATGCACATCCGCGATGGTGTGCCAATACCTGGTCCGGCGCAGTAAAATCGCCTTCGATGCCCGATTCGGCGCCCACCCTCTACAGCTTTCGACGTTGTCCTTACGCCATGCGCGCACGCCTGGCTTTGGCGGTGAGTGGTCAAAAGGTGAACTTGCGTGAGGTGGAGTTGAAGAATCGGCCGCAGGAACTTTATGCGGTTTCTCCTAAGGCGACGGTTCCGGTTTTGATTCTGACCAGTGGCAGAGTCCTAGAGGAAAGCCTTGAAATCATGCATTGGACGCTTGGCAATGCGGATCCAGCTTCGTGGTTGGGGTCATCCGAAGCCCAGCGGGAAGCCATGGCGGATCTCATCCAAACCTGCGATGGTGATTTCAAACACAATTTGGACCGCTATAAGTACGCGAATCGTTATGAAGACGTCGATGCTGTGGAGCATCGAGAACAAGCGTCGGTTTTTCTTCAACAACTGGAGTTGCAGCTTGCAAGCCAACCTTTTCTGTTTGGCGAAACACCCTGCCTAGCCGATATGGCGGTAGCCCCTTTCGTGCGTCAATTCGCATTTGCGGATCGCATTTGGTTCGATGCTCAGCCATGGAAGGAGCTGATTGCTTGGTTAGATGCTTTCACGACATCGGCCTTGTTCTTGAGCATTATGCAAAAGCATGAACCCTGGACTCCCAGTGTTGAGCCAATTTGCATCACATGGGAATGAACCCATTTTTGCTTGCCTGGGTGGCGCATATATTGCTGCTTTCGCTCTGTCTTTCTGAAGTCCCGAAGGACGTTTTGCAAATCATCTCTTATCGCCGCGGAGCATAGATTTGGCTACGGCCGTTAGAAGAAACACAAAGCCGAACTTCTGACGCTTCCACCCCAGGATTGCTGCTGCGATCAAACTGCAAGCCAGATATTGCGCATGGAAACTGGTGAGAGGGCCAATCCACCAAAAATCTAGCGGAATCAGAGTGAGTCCGGAAGCGAATAGAAGACCGCAAAAAGCGAATAGGAGCAGCTTCGATGACACGGCGCCATCCTACCGTTTTGCCAGCTGCGATGCATTTATCATGGCAGCATGACAAAGCAACGCTGGAGCTGGCAGGCGGAATCCAAACAGGAAGGCAAAGTGATTTTGTTTCGTTTCGAACTCCATGCCGTCGAGGCCACTTTTGCCGATGCCATCCATGCGTTGCAAATGGATCCTGAGTTCCGTTCCATGCTAATCAAGATTCTGGCCGATTGTCCCTTCACAGCCCTACGTTGGGAAACTCCAATGCTGACTACAGAACTCTTGAATCGTCGCTTTGAGTTCGTCTTGCTGGATAGTCCATACCTAGATGTCCCCGCCAACGCGTGGGACTTTCAAGAGTACTTCGATGCTGCTCCAAATGCCGGTGCGGTTTCCTTTTGGAACCTCGGGCACGACGGGATTATGGTCGCACCAACTCCGCAACAGGCTCCTCCAGCTTATGCCCACCTAGCAGCCTTTTCTCGGTTTGCTCCAGAAACGCAACAGCATGAATTCTGGAATTTGGTAGGGGAGGTCTTAGAAGAGCGTCTCTCCCTGCAGCCCGTTTGGTTAAGCACTGCAGGCGGCGGGGTGGATTGGCTGCATGTTCGCTTGGATAACCAGCCAAAGTATTATGGCTATGCAGCTTTCGCACAACCTTCGTAAGGTAGCTTGATCATGGGAAGAAGAATCCTCATCAGTGGTGCCTCTGGTTTAGTCGGTACCGCACTTGTCGCGGCTTTTCAACATGCCGGCGATGAAGTGTTGGCTTTGCAGCGGAGTTCGTCCCAGGCACAAACGCCTTGGTGGAACCCGAGTGAAGGCAAGGTGGAGTTAGGACCTATTGGAGCGCTCGATGCCGTCATTCATTTAGCCGGCAACAGCATTGCGGAGGGGCGTTGGACTAAGGCCCAAAAGGAGCGCATTGTGAATAGCCGTGTCGATGGCACCGAGCTGTTGTGCAAAGCAATCACCAGTTTGCCTACACCGCCTAAAACACTGATTTCTGCCTCGGCGGTGGGGTTTTACGGGAACCGGCACCAGGAAACTCTAGAT
Organism: Planctomycetota bacterium; assembly: GCA_027623295.1. Lineage (GTDB taxonomy): Bacteria > Planctomycetota > UBA1135 > UBA1135 > UBA1135. The sequence goes on along the minus strand of JAQBXR010000014.1, from coordinate 80,939 downwards.
GAGCAAAGCTCCCTTGGCACAGGATTCCTCGCGGAGGTTTGTTCCAAGTGGGAATCCGCTACTGCACTTGCCGAGGACTCCAACATCCGTGTAGTCCATTCACGCATTGGAGTGGTGCTCGATCCTAAGGGCGGAGCGCTCAAGAAAATGTTGACTCCCTTTCGTCTTGGCATCGGTGGACGCCTTGGGCCCGGCACGCAGTACATGAGTTGGTTAAGCCTACGCGACATCGTCGGCATGATGGATTTCTTAATCGATAACCCTGCGCTTTCCGGTCCGGTGAACTTGGTTTCTCCTCATCCCGTTCAGAATCGGGAGCTGACTCAACTGTTGGGTAAAGCTTTGCATCGTCCAACGTTTCTTCCGCTTCCTGCCATGGTGCTGCGCGCCCTCTTTGGCGAAATGGCCGAGGAGATTTTTCTGGCAAGCACACGCGCTGTGCCAAGCAAACTTCTTCAAGCGGGCTATGAGTTCCAGGACCCAGAACTATCGGACTATTTGGGTACTCAGTTCTAGCCGCCCTCGACGTGCTGCTGGAGCCCTCGTATCATTCCCGGCGGAGTATCCTCCCTCATGGAACAAATCCTGCTTGAACGATGTGGCTCCCAGTGCGAACTTTGTACTGGAATATAAAACCTAAGTGCATGTCCTGTGCCGCCTGATGCCCATGGTGCCGCCGAGCGCCACGTCATGTTGTGTTCCATTTGCGCCGCGCAGTTGCATCGGGAGCAGGCCATGGACGCAAATCATTGGCGCTGCCTAAATGATTCCATGTGGAGTGAAGTGCCGGCGGTACAAGTGCTCGCTTGGCGTTTGCTGAAGCGTCTGCATGCGGAGAGTTGGGCGCGCGACTTGAGCGACATGCTTTACTTAGACGAGGCCACCATGGTCTGGGCTGCCGCCGTCTCTGACGAAGCGGTTGAAGAAGCCTCGGTGAAACACGTCGACAGCAATGGAAGCACCTTGGAGGCTGGCGATACGGTTACGCTGATTAAGGATCTTGTGGTGAAGGGCGGTGGTTTTACTGCCAAGCGAGGGACCGCTGTGCGCAACATTACCTTGGTGGCAGACAACGCGGAGCACCTTGAAGGCCGCGTGAATGGGCAAAAGATTGTCATCCTGACGCAGTTTGTAAAGAAGACTTCTTAAGCTAAGTCAGGTCTGTACTCGTCCATCTCGCTTCCGCCCAAAGCCGACGGAATGAAGTACCGAGTGGCAACAAGATCTTCGGCTCCAAGAGTTGTGCGACAAAGCTGCGGCGCACGACTAAAACAAGTTCATGGAATGGGGCGAGCAACTACCCACGCTTTCTGGCACGCGCTTGGATTTGCGTTGGCTGACCGAGCAGGACCGCGACGCCATGTTTGCGGTATTTAGCGACCCCGAGGTCATGAAGTACTGGAGCTCTTCTGCCTGGACTGACCCCGCCCAGGCCTCGAGCTACATTGCCTCTATCCAAAGCCATTTCGCAACCAAGGACTTATTTCAGTTCGGTATTCGCCTAAAAGAGGACAATACCATCATAGGGACTTGTACTTTTTGCGAGATGGACTTCGATCAGAAACGGGCTGAGGCCGGAATCATTCTTGGTCGCGCGGCTTGGGGCAAGGGACTGGCAACCGATGCCCTGGAAACCCTCTTGCAATGGGGTTTTGAAGAACTCGGCCTGATGCGGGTAGAGGCGGATATCGATCCCAATAATCCACGCTCCTTAGCACTCTTCGAAAAACAGGGTTTTCAGCGCGAAGGCCTCTTACGGGAGCGCTGGCGGGTTCATGGCGAGGTCCAAGACACTGTTTTCCTGGGCCTACTCAAGCGCGAATGGCCTGGGCTTAGTTAACAAACTGCCCCGAAGCCCTTTAGAACCTCATGACATCTTTTAAAACCCCGTTGTCGCAAGCGCCGTCTTCCCAGGAATCGGGCATCAAAAATATTAGGCGCGGATTACACCGATAATCTATTTCAGGGAGTTTCGAATCCACTCGCTGGACTTACTGCAGGAATTTTGGCCACGGTGTTGGTGCAATCTTCTTCGGTGACAACTTCCACGATTGTGGCTTTGGTTGGTTCCGGCACATGGTCTGTGGAGCTTGCGGTCCCCATGATTATGGGTGCGAATATTGGGACTACGATTACCAACACTTTGGTGTCGCTAGGTAGCATTGGACGACGTGCTGATTTTCTTGCCGCTGCAAATCATGACCGGCTTCCTTTCCACTTCGGCCGGATGGATTGCGCATAAACTCCCAGTTGGTGATGCTGGTGGTAAGTTCAATAGTCCCATTAAGAGCTCGGTTAAAGCGGTCTCTGGTTGGGTGCAAGGCCTGTTTGAAGCCATGGGCCTCTCCGGCGGTTGGTTATCCATCTTCCTTCTGGTTATCGGACTGGCGCTCATTTCTGCTTCGCTGACCACCATCACTAAGTTAATGCGCAAGGTCATTGCGGATCGCGCCGAAAAGGCCGATGCCTTGGCGCAACACTGTGATGCGCACGCTCTGAACATGATCACTTCTCTCGTAGTGCCGGTCGATCAGCTCGACTACTACGATGAAGATGAAGAAGGTCGCGAGTAAGGATTCTTACACTAAGCCTTGGTCCAACATCGCGTCTGCGATTTTGCGGAAGCCCGCAATGTTGGCGCCATTCACATAGTTTCCAGGCGTGTTGAACTCCTCGGCAGCCTGGGAACATGAGCTATGAATGCTCTTCATGATGGCTTGCAAGCGTCCATCGACCTCTTCACGGGTCCACAATAAACGCGCGCTGTTTTGCGCCATCTCTAAGCCGGAAACTGCAACTCCACCGGCGTTCGCAGCTTTTCCTGGACCGAAAATCGCGCCGCCTTCCAAAAAGATGTCCACGCCAGCTGCCGTGGTTGGCATGTTTGCGCCTTCGCACACAAGTTTGATGCCACCCTGTAAAAGGTTTCGTGCATCGGTAGCGTTGATTTCGTTTTGCGTGGCAGAGGGGAATGCGCAATCTGCTGGGATAGACCAGAGTGGGTTATGCCCTAAGGTGCGATCCACGACTTGGTAAGAGCTGCCTGGGAATTGCGCCGTGTATTCGCTAATGCGTCCGCGGCGCCCATTCTTAAGCTCCATAATCCAAGCGATTCTTTCTGCATCGATGCCATGCGGGTCATGAATAAACCCGCCGGAATCACTCATGGTAATGACTTTGCCACCGAGTTCGGTAATCTTCTCCACAGTGAACTGGGCGACGTTGCCGGATCCAGAAACCAAGCAAGTTTTCCCATCTAAACTGCTGCCGGCTTTCTTTGCCATTTCTGCGGCAAAGTAAACCGAACCATATCCAGTGGCCTCTGGACGAATCAAGCTACCACCCCAGCCGAGTCCCTTGCCGGTGAGGACGCCTGTGAACTCATTGCGCAGTCGCTTGTACTGCCCAAACATGTAGCCAATCTCACGACCACCAACCCCAATGTCACCCGCAGGTACATCGGTGTTCGGTCCAATGTGGCGTTGCAGTTCGGTCATGAAACTCTGACAAAAGCGCATGACCTCGTGATCGGACTTGCCCTTCGGGTCAAAATCAGAACCGCCTTTGCCGCCGCCCATAGGTAGGGTGGTCAAGCTGTTCTTAAACACCTGCTCAAAGCCGAGAAACTTCAGAATAGAGAGGTTAACGCTTGGGTGAAAACGCAAGCCACCTTTATAGGGACCAATTGCGCTGTTGAACTCCACTCGGAAGCCCCGTTGCACGCACACTTCGCCATCATCCGTCATCCAGGGAACGCGGAACATAATCACGCGTTCAGGTTCCACAATGCGCTCCAGCAAGGCGGCTTTTTGGTATTCCGGGTACCGATTTAGGACCGGCGCTAGCGAGTGGGTGACCTCGCGAACGGCCTGCAAAAACTCAGCTTCGTGACCGTTACGGTCTTCAACGCCAATTAGGAAGGCCTGGATGTAGTCTGACATGCAGTATATTTAGCGTGTACCGGCCAAAGAGCAAGAGTTTATTTTTCGACACGGCTGGAGTGCGGCTGGCGATGGCCTATGGCCCGGCCTCCATGAACGCCTTAGAGGGCGATGACACCCGGATCGTGACCATTGGGTGTTTTAGTTCCCGGCATTCACCTTATGCACCCTGGCGTGATTTAGAGCCAGCGTTTCAGCCGGGCGCTTGGGTATTGCTCCATATGGGCTTGCCGAAAGCTTTGGGCCTATTGCAAGGTTTCCCAACGGCAAGTGATGCCGGGGAACAAGGTTGACCATTCGCCAATCAAGAGGGAAGCTTGCTCTTGGCTGCTATCCACTTCTTTTAGTTGCAGGCCATTGCCCACGATATAGGCGGTAATGCCTTCTACCTCAAATTGAATGCTCTGATGAATGTGACCATGCAACAAAAGGTCAACATCTAGCGTGGCAAAGGAGGAGGCCAGCCAATCACGTTCGGTTTTCGAACCCAGCGCATGGCCGTCTTCGGCTTTCCCCGGACGAGGATCATCCAGCGGTCGATGAGTGAACACCACCAATTCACGCGTTTTGGATTCCTCATCGGCCTTTTCGGTTAGGCGAGCAAGCAAAGCACCGCGGCTTCCTGCACCTGCTGGATAGGTGTCGGCAGCGGTATCTAAGTTCAAAAACTGCACCCCGCCAAAGACGAATTCGGAATTGCGAGGGCCAATCAACTCAGCAAAGTCTCGGTGCACCAAGCGCAAACCGTCGTGGAAATCATGATTGCCGATGGCAGCAAAGGTGGGCACAATTGCCTGATTCAGAATCAAAGCAGCGCGCTCTAGGCCGCCTTCTTTATATTCAATGTCGCCAAGGTGCAGAAGGAAATCGACATCGAAGGATTTGGCGCGGTCGACGGCCGCTTGAAGTTCTGCTTCCCCACCGGTATCGCCAATCGCTGCAAAGCGAAAGCTTTCCTTGTCAGAGGGGAAGCGAGGCATAATGAGGAAACCCTTACCCGGGGTTACCGGAATGTCATACTGGCGCGTCAATCCAAGGATAGAGGAAGCCGCAATCGGTCCCGCGAGTAGCTTTGGGGACAGGTTTTGTACAATGATCTTTGCGCGGAGTTCCTCTTTTGCCGTCACCACCAAAGTGGGTTCCGGCACAAAAGCACGGAACACCATGGTGTCCTTGTCTTGGCGCACAAAATAGGCACCTTGCGCTTCGACGAAGAAGTTTTGCGTCGCTGATTCGAGCTGGGTGGGGCGGTCTGCCGGTTCCCATTGCAGCGGTGGCAAGCGCAAGCCAAAGGAGAACCAACCTAGTCCAAGGAAACCTCCGAGGCTTAGCCCAAGCACGAGAAAGATCTTCCCGCGCCAACTCCAGCGACGCCCCAAATTCATGCGTTGACCGGTTGCGCCACTAAGGCCTGCATCTGTGCAATGATTTGATCGGTGCCGGATAGCGCCATATCGAGCAGTTTGTCGTGAACCGCGCGAGCAAAGGGTTCGCCTTCTGCAGTGCCTTGCACTTCGACCAACTGGCTATCTGCGGTGGCGATGACATTCATATCGACATCGGCGGCGAAGTCTTCGGAGTAATCCAAATCGAGCAACACTTTGCCGCTCACGTGACCCACCGAAACTGCGCCAACCCAACGACGCAAAGGCCAGGACTGAAGTTTGCCACGAGTATCTAAGACCTTGAGAGCATCGTGAATCGCAACCATCGCGCCGCAGATCGAAGCGCAACGGGTGCCGCCATCTGCCTGAAGCACATCGCAGTCAATGTTCAGGGTGCTGTTTGGAAAGCCACGCATGTCTAGGGCAGAGCGGAGTGCACGGCCAATCAAGCGCTGGATTTCAATGCTGCGGCCATCGCGCTGTTGAAACTCGCGACGTTTACGCCCGACAACCGATCCTGGCAGCATGGCGTACTCGGCGGTCAGCCAGCCTTCGCCAGAACCTTTACGCCAAGCAGGCACGGAATCGGTAATCGAAACGGTGCACAGGACCTTGGTGCTGCCGGCGCACACCAGCACCGAGCCTTCGGCGTTGGAATGAAAGCCGCGATGGAATGCCAGCGGGCGGAGTTGATTAGGAGTACGTCCGTCGGTGCGAGTCATGGCTGCAAGGGGTCCAGAGTTGGGATCCAACCTAGTGGGTGGAACTCCGAAGTGGAATCCAATCCCCAGCGTAGGCCTCTGGAAGCGGAGAATTCTAACAGCGGCCCGGCCCGTTCGTCGCGCGGATCCTGAACTCCGTATGGAGCCCATCGCTGCAGGTTTTCGAGGAAGGCCTTCTCGAAATCAGAGGGGCCTCGGAGGACAAAACGGCGCAAGCCCGACTCAAAATTCCATAGCCAACGTGCCAGGAAGACCTCCACGCTGGGGCAACTTTGGCCGGCGGGCATGTGGTCGGCAAGGCAAGTGGTGGGATAGGGGGCAAGATCGGCGGGCGGGGCGACGGCAAGATTGCAGCCAAAGCCGAGCAGGAGGGTGCCATCGCCCGCCGCCGGTTGCTCGCCAAGGAAGCCGCACAGCTTTGCGCCGTGGAGGAGAATGTCATTAGGCCACTTGATCGCGACGGCCTCGGGTTGCGGGGTCCACCAAGCCACACTCTGGCTCAGGGCAACCGCTCCTAAAAGTCCGAGGAGTTCCGGGCGCACGCGGTCATCTTTAAAAGTCAGAGTGACGGCAAGATTCGCGCCCGCCGGACCTGACCACCAGTCGCGCGCTTTGCGTCCGCGGCCGCCAGTTTGTTCCCAAGCAATGCACAGCAAACTCGTGCGGTCACCGCCGCCTTCGAGCAACTGTTTTGCGGCTTCGTTACTGCTCTTGCACGACTCGAAAAAGTGCACCTGCCTGGCCAACCAACGCTTCGCGACAAGCTGTCGCTCGAAGCGGTTGAGGTCGAAGGTGGTCAAGCTGAACTAGGACGGGAACTGATCCTGATCCTTTTCTAAGCGTTGACGTAAACGCTTGATGACGTTGGACCGAATCTGGCACACACGCGATTCCGTAATCGACAACTTGGCACCGACTTCCGCAAGGGTGAGTCCTTCCAAGTAATACATGTGCAGGATACTGCGTTCCTTTTCGCTCAGCGTAGAGGTCAATACCGCCACCAAATCGCCTCTATGCGCGAAATCAAGCGGGTTTTCCTCACCGGACTCACCGAGTGAATCCATTGGGCTCTCACCTTCCATGGTGGGAGAGGCGCGGCGGTCACTCAAGTTATGCATGGCGCGCGGGGCCAACTTAGCTACGTCTATTAACGGCACACCAAGCTCGGCGGAAATCTCTTCATCAGTCGGGTCGCGATGTTCCTTGTTCTGGAACGCCTCGCGCATTTTGATGATTTTGTTGGCGCGCTGACGGGCCAAACGTGGCACCCAATCCTGATGGCGTAGTGAATCCAAAATCGCACCACGCACGCGCGTACTGCAATAAGTTTTGAACTTGAAGCCACGCTCTGGCTCAAACTTTTCGATGGCATCCATTAAACCGAACATGCCTTCTTGCATGAGGTCATCGACGTCGACCGAGCGTGGAAGCTTGATCGACATGTGCTCGGCTAAAAAGCGAACCAGCGGTTGATAGCGATTCACCAGTTCCTGGCGAATCTCTAGGTTCGCGTTCTGCTTATAGAGACGCCATAGCTCCTCAGTAGGGACTGGTTCCACGACGGGCGCGGTATCCTCTAGTACTTCTTGGGAGGCAGGGGGCGATTTATCGACCATGCACAGATTCTAGTGTCCGCTTAAGCCGCTTTCGCCACCTGTGAGCGGAGAACTCCGCGGGCACAGGCCGTTCGGTTTTAGTCAGCGAGGTTGACCAAGCTGCGCGAATCCAAACCGTGGAGCATTTTACGACCACCGAGGAAGCCGAGTTCCACTACAAACAAGCAGCCGACGACTTCGGCTCCGGTGCGGCGGACCAGTTTGACCGAGGCGCCGGCAGTGCCTCCAGTGGCGAGCAAATCATCAACCAAAAGCACCCGTTCCCCGGCAGCGCTGGCATCGGTGTGGATTTCGAGGGTGTCCTGACCGTACTCAAGGTCGTAAGACTCCGCGAAGGTCTTCCACGGAAGCTTGCCCGGCTTACGGATGGGCAGGAAGCCGAGGCCCATTTTGATGGCTAGAGGGGCGCCAAAAAGGAAACCGCGCGATTCCATGCCCGCAATATGGGTGGCCTTGAAACCGTGGGCTAGATCGGCGAGATCGTCAATGCAGGTGGCGAAAGCCTCGGCATCTTGGAGCAAGGGGGTAATGTCCTTGAACACAATTCCTGGCTTGGGATAGTCGGGGATATCGCGCAGGAAGTCGGTGTATTGGAGCCGCGGCTGAAAATCGGTGTTCACATTTCCTCCGGTGCAGGCACGCCAAGTAGATCCATGCCCAGCTTCATGGTGCGACGCAGCATGTCGATGACCGCCAGACGCGCATCGGTGAGGGCGTCATCGTCCAGGCCAAGCACGCGGTTCTCGCGGTAATAGCTGTTGCCGGCGGCGGCGATTTTCAAGAGAGCTTGAGCCACGGTGTTCGGTTCGCGCTTTTGCGCAGCTTCACGCAGGGCCTGAGGCAGGCGTCCGACGGCCACAAACAAGTCCTTGCCACCTCTCAGTAGCTTGGGGTCGATTTCCTCCAAGACCGGCTCACTGCGCTCGGCTTTGCGCAGAATGGAGCAGCACCTAGCGTGGGTGTATTGGAGATAGGGACCGGTATCGCCTTCAAAGGAGAGCACCTCCTTCCAATCGAAGACCACATCTTTTTGACGTTGATGCTTCAAATCGTGGAAGACCACCGCGCCAACGCCAACCATTTCGGCGACCTCCGCTTTGGTGGCAAGCTCCGGGTTTTTCTTGTCGACGGCTTCGCGCGCCAACTCCACCGCCCGGTCGAGGACTTCCGATAAGGAAATCACGCGTCCAGCACGGGTCGACAACTTGCCCTCTGCCATGCGAATTAGGCCGAACGGAATGTGCTCCATCTTCTCTTGCCATTCTGCACCGCAAAGCTTCAATGCAGCCTTGAATTGCTGGAAGTGCAGAGTTTGCTCTGCACCCACGACGTAGAGCATTTGGTCGAACTTGAATTCTTCCCAACGCGACTTTGCAGCTGCAATGTCACGCGTGGCATACAAGGTGGTGCCATGCGCGGTTTTGACCAAGCATGGAGTCTTAATTCCCTCCGCGGTGAGGTCGATGATTTGCGCGCCAGCGTCTTCTTTCAAAACACCAGAGCTATCTAGCCAAGTTAAGATGTCGGTGAGTTTGTCTTCGTACCAGGATTCTCCGCGGACAAAATCAAACTCAATGCCAAAGCGTGCATAGACCTGCTCGAACTCGCGCAGGGAAAGTTCGGTGAACTTTTTCCAGGTTGCACGGGTTTGATTGTCATCGCCGGACTCCAATTCTTGGAATGCCTTTTTAGCTTCTGCAGGGAGGCTCTCGTCTTGCTTTTCGGCCTCGTGATAACGCACGTAAAGGGCCAGTAAGTGTGCAATAGGGGCCTTTTCAAGCTCCTCGTTGGAACCCCAGCGTTGCCATGCAGCTACTAATTTTCCAAACTGCGAGCCCCAATCGCCAATGTGGTTGATCTTGATGACATGGTGTCCAAGGCGCGTGTAAAAACGAGCCAGTGCCGCGCCAATCACGGTGGTGCGCATATGCCCCACGTGCATCGGCTTGGCAATGTTTGGAGAAGAAAACTCCACGACTGTGGTGCAGTCCTCATTCCCAGTGGCAAAGTCTTCCCGCAATGCGCTTTCCAAAACCACAGCGGCCAAGCGATCTTCATCAATCGAGAAGTTCAAGAAGGGCCCGGCAGCAGTCGCGGTAATGTGTTCGACTGAGAAGGCCTCGGCCCAATTCGCCGCCAACTCCGCAGGGTTCTTGCCTGCTGCTTTTGCAAAACGAAAACACGGCAATGCGAATTGCCCTAGCGCTTCCTGGCGTGGGCGCTCTAACTGCAGCAGAGATTCGTCCACATCTAAAGAAGCTGCTAGTGCCGCTCGAATGGGAGCGGCAAAAAAGTCGAGCCCATTGGGCTGTGCGGTAGCAAGTGGCTTTGGCATTTCAAGAAGCCCGGTATAGGGGGGCAAGCAAGTCGTCGAGCGGGAATCCTAAGGCATCGCTGATTTCCGCGGCCTGAGATTCGGCAAGTTCCGCAGCACGGGTCAGCCATGGCGATTTGCCATAGCGCTGATCCAAATCCAAATGACGCGCAGCCATGGGGACAATGGTGGTGTGTTGCACGCTGGAGTCGGCCACACTGAGCACACTGTCGGCCAAATCCCAGTGTGGGCCAAGGGCTTCGAAGGCGCGATCCGCCAAGGACGGCTCCCAAAGATCACTTTCCGCGACCTCGGTATGGCTACGGCCTTTCAGCCAGTGAGTGAGGCATCCGCGACCTTCCGCCGCAAATCCTTCACCCTTGAGCAAGCAGTAACCGCTCCATCCGTGGAGGGCACCATGGGTTTTCGAGCGTCCAATGTCATGCAATAAAGCACGTACCTCGAGCAGCTCCAAATCAAACTCAGCACCGGTTTGCTGGAGCGCGGCACCTACATGATGCGCCACTTTCGCCACCTGATGACAATGTTCCACCCAAGCTTCGGTGGGGGAAGCGCGGTCGAGCAACAAGCAGCGTGCCTCGTGCAAACTTAATCGGGAGTCGGTCATGCCTAGGCCTCGGCTAAAACGCACAGGCGGGTGGCGGCGCGCAAAAGAGTACGGCGTAAATCGGAAAAACCTAGCTGCTCCACAGCACGTTCCTTATCTAGCCAAGTCACCGCCTGATGTTCCTTAGAAACTTGCAGCGCGCCTTCTGCCACCGGAATCCGTGCAAGGTAATAAACCACGCGCTTCCAATCCTGGTCATTTGGCTGATAAATCGAGGTGTCTGCAAAAACAGAATCCAGGGCATCGTGCGTCAGGCAAAGGCCGGTTTCTTCTTCCACCTCACGAAGTGCTCCAGCGAGCACACTTTCGCCCGCCTCCAGGTGGCCCTTGGCGAAACTCCAGGTGCCATGCCGTGCATTCTGCAGCAGCAAGAAGCGTGGTTCGGTTGGGGTGCCGGTCCACAGCACCACGCCTGCGGCCAGAACGGGGTTTTCCGCAGTGCCGATGGCTGGAAGGGTGGGAGAGGCATCGTTCACAACACGATTCTAACCGGTGAAAGAGTTAGGGAAGGCGTTACAATCTGCGTATGAATGCCGCGGTACAGGCCGGTTTGTGTGTGGTGGGCAGCGTTGTGGAACGGCACTCGGTTGGCCCCGATGGCTTCGTATTGGAGCTTGAAATCCCAAACATGCCAGAGGCCATGCCACCCGGCGCATTTGCCATGTTGTCGCCGGAAGACGGCAGCGGCCCTGAAATCCCGCGCCCCTTCAGCATCTACGATCGTTTGTCGGCCACGCGTTTTACCTTTCTGATCCAGACTCTCGGCCGCGGCACCAAAGCGATTGAGAAAGTGGCGGTTGGCGGAGAAATGCGCATCACCATGCCTCTGGGTAACGGTTTTGAAGTGGCTCCGGCTACGCGCACGGTGGTCATGGTAGCTGGCGGTGTGGGCAGTGCTCCATTTTTGCTCTACGCCAAAGAACGTGCCGACCTGGGTGCAAGTGAAAATACCCACATGCTGTTTGGAGCGCGCTCGGAAGAGCGGCTCTACGATCGCCAAGCTTTCGAAGCGGTTGATGTTGACCTTCATTTAGCCACCGACGATGGCACCCTTGGTTTCCACGGCAACGTGGTTGCTTGCCTGGCTGATTTACTCGATGCTGGCAAGCTACCTACCGACGCCCTGTTCCTCGCATGTGGCCCCGCTGGTTTGCTCCACGGCTTCGCCGATTTCGCGCGCGACCGCAAGCTAGATGCCATGCTCAGCTTAGAAACCTACATGGGATGCGGCTTTGGAGTCTGCAATGCCTGTCCGGTGCCGACTAATCCAGAGGGCCCTCTAGGCGCGTGGCCTTATGCGCGCACCTGCACGGAAGGTCCGATTTTCCCGTTGTCCTCGATTCAGTTTTAACCCGGCATTGTCATGGAAAGTTGGTCGATTGAAATCAATAAGGAATACCTGAAGTTCTCTGCCGCGCATTTCCTGATTTTCCCAGATGGAAGTTCAGAGCGTTTGCACGGGCATAACTATCAGGTGTCGTGTGCGATTAGCGGCGCGCTTTCCGAGTTCGGATTGGTACTGGACTTCAAACGCGTCAAGCCAATCATTCGCGAACTGGTCGATGCGCTGGATGAGTACTGGTTAATCCCTGGCGAGCACCCGGTGCTCAAGTGGAATGAACGCGATGACGAGGTCATTGAAATTCGCTACCGCGAGCTCTATTACGCCGCGCCAAAATCCGATGTCGTCATCCTTCCGCTGCGCAATATCTCTGCGGAAAAACTCGCGTCTTTCCTTGGCCGCGCGTTGCTGGAACGCATTCGTACAGACTTCCCGGAGATGCCGGTGGAGAGTCTGAAAATGTGCGTGGAAGAAACGTCTGGGCAGCAAGGCTGCTGGACCTTCACCGCTTAAACCATAGTTTCCATAAGAAGAAACCGGCGACCGTTGCCGGTCACCGGTACCCATCATGGCAGTTAAGCAATCCTTCTAATTGAATGCCGCCTACAAGGGCAATGACGGATGCTGCGGGGAGGGCCTTAAGGTGAAATGTGGAGAAAATGGGCAAATATGCGGATTGAGAGAGGGTTAGAATCCGCATCTCGAAATAGGTCGGGGCGTAGCGCAGTCTGGTAGCGCGTTGCACTGGGGGTGCAGAGGTCGGAAGTTCAAGTCTTCTCGCCCCGACCATTTCGGGCCCTGCCCTGCTCGATTCTGTTGGCATCCTTGGCTACTCGCCAGGATCGAACAGGACTTCGCTGGTGCACAGCCGGGGACATACGGGGGAGGTTAGTGGGTAGAATCTTGATTCATGTCCGAGGCCACCCCATCCCCTTCTCGCATTGTTCTTATCCCTGGCGCGCAGCCTAGCCTTACGGGTAATAAGTTGAATTGTAAAGACTGGCAGGCAGAGGGTGCCTTGCGTATGTTTTTGAATAACTTGCATGCCGATGTTGCGGAACGGCCTGAAGATTTGGTGGTGTATGGCGGCACCGGTAAAGCCGCACGTAACTGGGAAGCGGCGCAAAAAATTGTCGACACTCTGCAGCGGCTTGAGCTCGATGAAACTATGTTGGTGCAGTCCGGTAAACCGGTTGCGGTTTTCAAAACGCATAAGAATGCGGCTAAGGTTTTAATCGCGAACTCGAATCTTGTGGGCAAGTGGGCCAACTGGGATCACTTCCGCGAGTTGGAGCAGAAGGGCCTCATGATGTACGGGCAAATGACCGCGGGCTCTTGGATTTACATTGGCGCGCAGGGCATTTTGCAGGGTACTTATGAAACTTTTGCGGCGGCGGCGAAGAAGCGCTTTGGCGGTACTTTGAAAGGCACCCTATCGGTAACTGCAGGCTGCGGCGGCATGGGCGGCGCACAACCGCTTGCCGTAACCATGAACGAAGGCACTTGCCTGATTGCCGATGTCGATCCGGCGCGCATTCAGTTTCGTGTGCGCACTAATTTTGTAGATGAAGTGGTGGATGGCATCGACGCGGCGATTGACCGTGCGCTTGAGGCAAGGGCAGCGAGCGAAGCGGTATCAATTGGAGTGGCGTGCAATGCCACCGAACTTCTCGCGCGTTTGATTGAGCGGAACATCACCCCGGAGGTTCTGACCGACCAAACCAGCGCGCACGATCCTTTAGGTGGTTATGTGCCGGATGGTATGACTCTTGCCGAGGCGAATGCCTTGCGTGAATCGGATCCGGTGGAATATCAAAAGCACAGTTTTGCAACCATGGGGCGTCATGTCGAAAGGATGCTCGAGTTGCAAAAGCGTGGCTCCGAAACTTTTGATTACGGCAACAACCTACGCGCCTTTGCACAGGAAGAAGCTGGGGTGGAAAACGCTTTCGACTTCCCAGGTTTTGTGCCGGCTTACATTCGACCGTTGTTCTGCGAAGGCATGGGTCCATTCCGATGGGCTGCTTTGAGCGGTGATCCAGAAGACATCCGCAAAACCGATGAAGCGATTCTGCGCCTCTTCCCACATAAGGAAAGCTTGGTGCGCTGGATCAAGATGGCGCAAGAACGCGTGGCCTTCCAAGGTTTGCCAAGCCGGATTTGTTGGTTGGGTTATGGCGAACGTCATCTCGCTGGACTGGAGTTCAACCGCATGGTGCGCGATGGCGAGTTAAGCGCGCCGATCGTGCTCGGTCGCGATCACCTCGATTGTGGTTCGGTAGCGAGCCCAAACCGCGAAACCGAAGCGATGAAAGATGGCAGCGATGCGGTGGCCGATTGGCCGTTACTCAATGGCATGGTGGCCGTGGCATCGGGAGCGAGTTGGGTCAGCATGCACCACGGCGGTGGCGTTGGCATTGGATACTCGCAACACTCCGGTCAAGTCTGCGTATGCGATGGCACCGTAGAAATGGATGTCCGCCTCGAAGCTGTGCTCACCAACGACCCGGCAATGGGTGTGGTGCGTCACGTCGATGCCGGTTATGCGGAAGCGGAAGCCTGTCGCGATGAGCACAACGTCGACGCCCTGTCTTAAACCGTTTCTCCCCAGGTGCCATCCTCCTTTTTCGCCAGGAAGAGCGTCGACGAGGAAGCCGGCTTCTTGCTTTACATCCTGCTCGGTTTCCTGAGCCGTAAAGGCGACGGCCGGAAAGAGCAGGAAGACCAGTAGGGTGCGCATGACAATTTGCATGCCTAGCACCCTAACCCTTTTTAGGCTTCCGCAACAATCCGGAAAACGCGACCGTCCTGGCAGACGATGTACATCTCTTGGTCGGCATCGACCCCAAAGGAAATGATGGCAAGGCTGCGTTCGGAGGTGAGTTCCGCGGTGCGGTTGGAGCGTTCAAGGAGCTCGCCATCTTTGACCAAGAGCGTGCCTACCGAGCCGCTGCAGATGTCAGCGTAAAAGTATTGTCCTTGCAGCCAAGGGATTTGCTCGCCGCGGTAGACGTAGCCACCGGTAACGGAGCAGTGTTTGCCGCTATGACTGTACTCGTGAATCGGTGCGACGGGTGGACTCGCGGCGCTGCGGCCGGAGTCATCGAAATCATGGGTGCCTTCTTTGATGCGCCACCCATAATTTTCACCACCCTTGCTGGAGCCTGCCTGCCAATCCAGTTCCTCCCATTTGTTTTGCCCTACATCTCCGATGTAAAGATCTCCGTTGACGGGATCAAAGCAGAAGCGCCATGGGTTGCGAATGCCGTAGGCCCAAATCTCGTCGCGGAAATCCTCGTTGTCCACAAAGGGATTGCTTGCTGGGATAGCGTATGGCTTGTCGCCTTCTGCATCGACGTCAATGCGCAAGATTTTGCCGAGTAAGTTCATGCCATTTTGCGCGGCATCTTTGCTGTCATTGGCTGCGCCACCATCACCCAAGCCGATGTAAAGAAATCCATCGTTGGGGCCAAAGGCAATCATGCCGCCGTTGTGGTTCGGCCATGGTTGCGCGACATCGAGCAATAGTTTTTCGCTTGCTGGATCGGCAATCCACTTTTCGACATCGACGGTAAAGCGTGAAATCTGAGTGTTGCCCTCAGTGCTGGAATAATGCAAGAACACATAAGGCTGCTCTGGAAACTTCGGGTGCCAGGCCATACCCAGGAGGCCACGTTCGGAGACCGTATTGGTCTTCTCCGTCAAATCAATCAGGTCGTGGTCGGCAAACTCGCCATTGACCAACATGCGCAGGCGGCCGCCTTGCTCCAAGATGAAGAGGCGGGAGGCGTCGTCTGGATCCGAACAGAGGAAGGTCGGCGAGCGCAGTTCGGTGTGCACGACCTCCAGGGCCAGGCGAGGGGCGCCGTCAGCAACCGCTTGGGCCTCTGGCTCTTGCCAGGCATCGGTGGGGTTACCGCAAGCTACGGCGGCTAGAAGAGTGAGGCAAGGGATGAGCAGGGCAGAGGCCATGCCCCTAAGACTACTTCTTCGGGTAGTTATTCTCGCACCACTCGGCCCACTCCGTGTCATAACTGGTGGCGTCTAAACCAAAAGCTTCCATCAGAGCCTCGTTTTGCATGTTCACCATGTCTTCGGCAGATGGAGTTTCGCCTGGAGGGAAGGGGTTTTTAAGCATCTTGAACCATTTGGCAAAACCCTCGCGCTTGGTTTGCATGAGAAAATCTACGCGGGACCAGGCCATCATGTGCTCGTTGTACTTCATTTCTTCCGGCTGCGGAAAGCCCATGAGCTCGACGAAGCCGGGGAAGTAATCATGCCCAATACGCGCACGAACTTTCGGCTCCCAATTCCAAATGTTCTTGTCATCGCCAGAGAACAATCGATCTTGGGTGAAGTAGTTCTTCTCCGGATCAATCTGTCGCGCATACCAATGTCCAAGTCCGGTGTTGACCCACTCCGGCAAAGCATGCCGGTAATAGCGATAGCCATTCAGAAGGTTCATGCTTAGCGAGTACACGAACAAGCAATGCATCGTGGTGTCCGATGCCATGCCATCGTTCTCGGCGGCAACCCCAAACAACAAGGTGCCATCCCGTGGGAACATGTAACGGATTGGCTTATCGCCCTCGGCGTTCATGAATGATTTGCGGTAGCGCCCCAGGCTGCTTTCTTGCTGCATGAAGAGCAAGGTGTACTTGCTCTTCATGCCGAGGTAAGCCCCTTCGCCCATGTACTCTCCATTTACGCTTAGGCCGGGCGAAATAGGAAAACTCTCATCGGTAACACCGAGCAAATCAGAAACCTCGGCGTATAGATCTTCCGCACGCATGGCATACAAATGAAGCCGTAACCAAGGGTCCAATTCCCTTACTTTCTTAGGCACATTGGGCAAGCGCTCGCGAAGGCGCAAAATCTCCTTTTTGATCTTCTCTTTCTCAGTCTTATTTCCATTATCAATGGTGTAAGTGCCGAGGCTACTACCAATCCGGAAGTGCGCGGTTTCAATCCAACGGATGCGTGCGCCGCCAATGGCTTCATCAATGTCGGCGGTGCTGTGGTTGTCCGCCCAATGAAAGCGTCCCATGTCGACAATGCCGGCGGCGGCCAGAACCGCTGCGTCGTTTTCAGAATAGGGATCTTCTAACCACTCTTTGTCCTCTTCCTTGTCCTTGTCCTTGTCTTTTTGGGCAGAAAGGGGAGCGAGTGCGAGGCTGAAGGCGAGGAGGAGGAGTGTGAAGCGGTGGATCATCAGCGAGTTGGGGGCGCAGAGACTTTCTTTATAAGGGTTTCGTAAGGTTGGTATACGGGAATACCAAAAAAAACGCCGCCGAGCCTAGGCCCGACGACGTTTCTTTATGGTCGGCTACTTGCCGACGTGAGGCTGAGAGATGTCAAAAGCAGGCTCTTCCTTGAGGGGCTTAAGGTCCAACATGGAAAGCTTGGCTTCCTTCTCCTTCAAGTTGACCATGTCCGCCTGAGCTTCTTCCAGTTGCTGACGCATCTTCTTTAGGCCTTTGGATTCAGGTCCACGACGTTC
Organism: Planctomycetota bacterium; assembly: GCA_027623295.1. GTDB lineage: Bacteria > Planctomycetota > UBA1135 > UBA1135 > UBA1135. The sequence goes on along the minus strand of JAQBXR010000014.1, from coordinate 63,491 downwards.
GATCTCATCGTCAATCGCAATTTCAAGGCGTGCGATTTTCTCGTCAATCATGTCGTACTGAGCAAGAATCTTCTCAATCTCTTTGACTGCCTTTTCCGCATCCTTCTTGTACTCGGACTCCAACATGGTGTACATGTTGCCCCAAAGTTCCGTACGCGACAAATCGCCACGTAGAGGCATTGGATTGCTACCGTCCCAGCGAGCTAGGAATAAGTGAGGAGGATGCTCTTCCTCGAACACCTTGGTGAAAGGATGATCCTCTTCCAGTACTTCGATAGGCATCTTCACGCAATGGAACCAGCGAGCCATAATGAGCGTACGCTCATTGCTGCCTGCGCGAGACAGGAGGGCATCGTCGGTGCCGTTACAGAGACGGCATTCGCGTAGAACCAAAAGTGGTTTGCGCGAATCACCTGCAAGCGTGTAGAAAGCAACCTGCGCGTCCAAGGCAACACGCATGGCTTTTGCCACGGTGCCCGAGGAGTGGTCTGCATTGACGTCGATCAAGTTGTGGACTGGGTAGTCCCACTTCATCTTCAGCAAGGTCTTTGCCGTTTTGCCGTGCTCGGTTGGAAGCGCTGCTCCGCCACCAGATGCTGGGCCTGCGCCTGCACCAGGAGTGGTCGGTCCAGCTGGAGTTGCTGGAGAGGAGGGTGTTGACGGAGTTGCTGGACCAGCACCTCCAGGACCTGTGGTATCACTAGGTCCTCCATAGCCGGCCCCGCCACGGGGGCCGCCACCACCTCATCATTGAGGTGAAGCTGCAAGCGGAGCCGTGAAAGCGGCTACTGCTGCAACAGAAAGAATGACTGCAAAGATTTTACTCATGTGTGTGGTGTCCTAACGTGAGGGACAGGGGTTGGTTGACTTTACCAGGCGTGGGCGACAGATAACCTGAAAAGGAAGGAAAATGCTAGGTTTCGCTACTTTTTCCGGTAGTTTTTGAGGACCCAAGTAACGCCAAATCGTGTCGAATTCCTCTGGTTTCATGCCAAGCGTAGCGCGAAAAGCCTCAATTTGATGGGTTTAGAGCAGTTCTGGGGTCACTTCGACTCCGGAAGGGAAGGGAGCCTTGACTACGCGAAGGAATTCCGCGAGTTCATGGGGGTACTCCTTTTTTAGGAAATCCACACGCGCCCAGGCAATCATGCTGTCGGTGAAGGAGAGTGCGGCGTGATTCTCCCATGCGATTATTTCCTCAAAGGTTGGGTCGGCCTCGTTTTGAACCCGTCAACGCACCCGCACTTCCCAATCCCAAATCTTCTTGTCGTCGGCCCCGAAGGCGCGTTGCTGACCGAAGTAGTTGCGTTTGTGGTCAATCAGGCGTGCATTACCATGAGCGATGCCAACACTCAACCAGGCAGGCATACTGTGGCGGAATGTGAGGAAGCCGTTTAATAGATTTACGGACAAGCCATAGTGCAACATGCAATGCAGGGCGGTGTCGGATGCCATTCCATCTTGCTCTGATGCCAAGCCGAGCATTAATACTTCCGAGTCCAGAAAGTAATACATGACGATGCCTTCCACTTGATAAGCGCAGAAGGTGGCTTGATAGCGTTCCAGAGTGCTCTTTTTACCTGAGAGCAAAATGGTGAATTTGTTTTGCAAACCGAGGTAAGGCCCCAACTCCGATTCGCGTTCTGCAAGGGGGACGGTGGGGTCAGGGAAATCGTTCGGTGTGATTTGCAGCAGCTCCTCCATTTGCGCATAGAGTTGCTCCGCGCGTAAAGCAGTAAGGTGCATGCGCAGCCAAGGGTCGTAAACCTTGACCTTACGCGGCACGTTTGGAATTAACTTGCGCAGCGCCAGGAGTTGCAGGGCCTCCCGGTGTCATAGGACTTGCTGGGCTAGCAGGACCGGTTGGGCTTGTCGGTGTCGAGGGTGTCGAAGGCCGACTAGGAGCCGACGGAGTGGATGGCGTGCTTGGAGTCGCAATGGTGGTGCCGCGGCCAATAGGGTAAGAAGGGCCAGGAGGCGGTGGTGGTGGCGGACCGCCGTACCCGCCGCATTGATCTGCAGGGAACCCGGCTGCAGAGGCTGCGCTGGCTAAGAGAAGGACTCCCGCCAGAGAGGTTAAAAAGAGTAGGAATTTTTTCATGACAGAAAGTGGGGCCGCATGAAGACAAAGAGTTGCTTTCACTTTTAATGGCGTATGCCGGGTAAAAGCAAAAAAACGGGGGAATTTGTTTAGTTTCCGCTTTCGCTCGGATTTGGCGAATCCCCATAGATGAGCCAATCGGTGAGAGCTAAGGCGGCCTGATAGGTTCTTAGAGCGGACTCATCTTCAAGATTGCTTTGACTGGGTTCAAGCTCAAGGGAGTCCTTTTTCCAACGCATGGCGTCAAAGCCATCTTGGTGAATGCGCACGGCACCTTGTGGAGTGAGGATTAATCCAGAGGAATTGAAGCCGAGGTGGCGTGCATTTGGCGCGAGCAAGCTAGTGCCTAAACCGCGGTAGCCATAAGGCCCCAAGCCTGCTGCGTGGAATAAAGTTGGCGCAATATCTTTGTGCGATCCAGGAGTGAGTGGATCGGCTTGAAACTGATTGGCGATAAGGTCGGGCATTAGGAGGAGGAATGGGACGGCGCGTTGCAGGAGCAATTCCCGACGTGAAAACGGGATTCCCATGCCAGCAGTGTGGTCGCCGGTGACGCCAATAATGGTTCGTTGATCGAGGCTAGCGTCCTTTAGTCCATCGAGCCAAAGGCCAAGTTGATAGGTGGCATAGCGATAAGTTTCGACCTGTGCGTTCTGCACTTCATTGAGCGGACCGGTACGCGCTAGCAATCGTCCCGGCGGGGTTAACTTTTTGGCACGCCAGTCTGCGGGAAGACGATGCGGCGAATGATTGGTGGTGGAAAAGATGACCATGAAGACCGGTTTGTCCGCCTTGCTTAAGCGTTCCGTCACTGCGCGGAAAAGGTATTCATCCCACACACCCCAAGGGCCGCCATCGATTTCAAGATCCAATTGATAACGCTCGATGAGGTCTTCCATGCCTAAGATCTCTTCGAATCCTTGGTTTGGCAAAAACTGATCTAACTCACGCCAGTCGGAGGGGCCACCGTAATAGAAAGCCGTGTCATAGCCGCGGTCACCAAACAATTTCGCCATGCTGCTCGGATAGCTGCGCGACTTTTGGTCGGATTGCGATAGGTGCTTGGTATTCGGTCGATACGGAAGGTTGAGCGTGATGCCCAAAATGGTGCCGATGGAAATGTTGTCGCAAGGCAGGAATCTCTCATACAAAATGCCTTTTTCAAAATAGGTCTTTGCCGGTCCGAGAATGTCAAACTCGGGCGATTGGTACTGCAGCAGGTGCGTGGCGAAACTCTCCAAAACGACGAGTACCACGTGAGGGGGCTGGTCGATCTTTGGAGTCGGCTGCATGGCTTGCAGCGGCAGGCGTTGGAAGAATGGCCCCTGATCGGTGGCGCTTTGCTGGTTGGTAAAGGCCTCAATCGCGGATTGCGCGTCCGCTTCAAAGCCATATTGCTTTGCAGTAGACAACGGCTCCTCATTGAAGCGCGTCCACATGGTTTCCGCGAGTTTCTCTACTCCGTTTTCAGGAATGCTGCGTACAAAAGCAGTTTGAGAATACTCGTCGTCTAGGCTCACAAAGATGGGAGTCAGCGGCAGTAAACAAAGTAGAACGGTGAGCCCAGTGTGGGTTGCGAGATGCCAGTTCAGCGCGCGTTCGACTTCATGGGCTTGAGGAGCCTTGGCGGCGTGCAGAAAACTCGTGAAATGAAACGCGCGGCGGATGATGCGCAGCACGAAATACTCCAGCACTAACCCGACGCTCAAATAGAGCAGTAGCGGATAGGTTTGCCAGGCACTTGCAAGGACAGCTCCCACATCATCTTCGATCGCGCCGAAAGCGAGAATGTTAAAGCGTGTGCGGAAGTAGGAGTAATAGATTTGCTCCCCGGCCAGCACAATGACGATGGCCGAGATGCCAAGAAACCAATAAATGGAAGTTCGGTGCAGCCAACTCTTCCAGCGGTCGAGGGTGCGGTCGCGCATCCACAGCAAAGAGAAGGTAGGTGGTAGCGCGAAGATAAGGAGAATGCGCAAGTCATGGAGGGCGCCAAATGTAAAGGCCATCGGGAGGGAGTTGAGGAACTCGCTCCAAATTTCAGGGTGCGCGAATTGCACGGTGAAAAGCAGACGGAATCCACTCATCAGGATGAGCAAGACCGCAACCAGCCACCACGTGCGTTTAATCGACGTGAGGATGGCGTTGCGCAGGCGGATTTCGCTCATGAACTACTTAGTGTACGCGAAACAGCGTTGCCCCAGAGTGCCTATCGCTGATCGCGGCTGGCTGGGGGAAGGATTGTGCGAGTTCCCATTGTGCACTACGGATGGGTTGCTGGTCGACACGGAATAAGACGGCACGACTCGAGGTGGTGGCTTGATCGATGGCGAGCAACAACGGAGATTCGTTCACTGATATAGGGCGCCAACGAAATCTTGCGCTACGTTCACCGTGGAGCCAGGGATGGACTCTAAACCTAAGAGCGCCAGGCAAAGGTTGGCGGCGTCTCCATTGCGAATCGGCGGGAGTTTGTCTGCATCATTTGCAACCGGATCGATGCCTGGATCGCGTCGGGTGGTGGCGCAAAGTTGATAGAGGTCTATGCGCTCGGATTCCGGAAGGTCAATAAAGAAAGGAATCATGGTGTTCACCAACATCATGCCATGCCCATGATGATTCTTATGCGGAACGCCGCCACCATGATCTGCCGTCACCACTAAAGCGGTAGATTTGCGTAAGGCCTGGTGCTCATCCAGGAAGGTCAAAATGCGTCCAATTTGTCGGTCGGCATCTTGAACGGCCTTCAAGTAATGAGATCCAGGGGTCATATCCCAGCCTTCGGCATGGCCAGCATCATCGGGGCCACGTAAATGCAGAAAGGTGAAGGAACGTTGGTGTTGCTCCTCATCGAGCATTTGGAAAACTAAATCCATTTGGGCTTCGACATCGTCTTTGACCAGAACTACGTCCATGACGCGGAGGTCAAAAGTCGGATTCCAACTTTGCGTGAAGAGTAAGAATTTCGGTTTTGAAGCAAGGAAAGCATCGTCGATGCCGGCGGCGGAAGTCTGATGGTAGATGCCTTGAAAGATGCCGCCTTCTTTATTCACCAGAATCCCTTCCGGAGGTGGGGTTGCATTCGAAGTCCAACCGTGTCCACCTTCACCTTTGACCAAGCGCCCGGTAAGCATGTCCGTGTGGTTGGGGAGGGTCACCGAATAATGTGGATCACATCGGGCGTTCAGAGTGTGCGCGCCGTACATCAAACGTTGGAAATGGGGAAGACCTTCGCTTCCGTTGATGAGCAGGGCATCGCTGCGCAGGCCATCTACACTAATCAGGATGACGTGATCAAAAGGCGGAGCGGTGCGGGTAGGCGTGGGCGCCGGAGCCGGACTTTGTGTGTAAAGAAGCAGTAGGGGCAGCAACATCGTGCATCATTGTCCCAGAAACCCTGGCTCGGCGGGATGATTGCTTAGAGCTTCTTGCGCGGCTTTGGATTCTTCACCGGATAGGTGTCAAAAACCCATGTGCGCCACGCTTCTTCTACTTGCTGAATCGTCATGCCAAGATGCTGTTTGAACAAATCACGCGTTTCCTTGCGCTCCTTGTAGCCAAGAAGGAGAGGCTTCAAGGCTTCTGGGTGCACCGTGGCCACCCAGTCGTATAGGCTCCATGCCAGCGCATGTTCTTCATCCCACATAGTGCCGGAAATCTTCGACAGCAAGTTTGGAAGCAGGCTTTCCTTATTCTTGGTCAGATACTTGCGTACCGGAACGTGCCAACGTCCGTCTTCATAATCAAGGTTGGCATCGGCTTCGTCGATGCAATAAGTCGTCACTTGCTGGAAGCGCTGGTTCTCGTAGTAGTGGGCGGCGCCGACATCAAACCAACCGGCTTTGAAGTTGCCAATCCACTGGTTTTGGAACAAGTTGCTCAGTAGGAGATGCACGCCAATGTGTACCCCATTCGACACAATTAACATGCCCTCGTTTTCTAAGCCACGTTCCTTGGTCCATGCCGAATAGGCGGGGTCGGGGCCAAATAATTTGAAGGCGCCGCCATCATTGGTGCCGAGGACTTTCTGATTGACCAGTAAATGATCCTTCGGGTCACCCCAGAACCAAATGCGGGAGCGTCGCGAGTAATGATGCAGCTTGGCGTCAAACTGTTCATCAAGCAGGGCTGCAGCCTTCTCGGCTTCGGTAGCTAAGGCATGCGCCACTTCATGAGCACTCATTTTTCGCGAGCCATCTTTGATTTCCTCGCAATCAATGATGATGTCGAAGTGAGCGGTCACAACCCGAACTAACTCGCGCTCAAATAATTCTTCCGCCGGAGTCGGGCTGTCTTTGAAACGCTTGGAACGTAGCTGCCGGGTTTCCATTTCGATATTGCCAGGACCGCCGCTGCACTTTTTGCAGTCCACCAGCAGGGCGCCGGAGCAGTCTTTACACGAGCTTGCGACCGAACAATAAAGGACTTCGGTTTCGGCTTCTGCCAAACTCGAAGGGTGCGCCTTACACTCCTTGACCCCGGTTAAGTGGCAAACCTGGCAGCCATGGCCCACATCGTTCGGGTCCACTTGCGCCCACCCCGAAGAAGTCAGCGCAATCAGGCTCAAAACAGTGCAGGCCATTCGCATGCGTAATCCTTACTGAACCCAGGAACCGAAGACGTTACTTGCGTTGTTCGCTTCGACGCCTTGCAGCCAAACCGAACGCCCTAGAAGGCTGCTTGGTACATTCACGTTAAAGCGGCCGTTGCCGGATCCGTCAGCAGTGGTGCCGCCGGCTTGCGCTGGATTGGCAATGCCCAAGGTTGCATTCAATGCCCCGATGAAAACGGAGCCACGACCCGCAACAGTTCCTGCGAGGAAGACGGCACCGCCAGGGGTGGCTCCGGTGAAGGGCATGTTGTTCGCGCCAAGATTCATTGGCAAAGGAGCTTCCAAGTGAAAGCTTCCGTTCTCGGTGCTATCCGAGAATCCGGCAAGGGGTCCATTGAAAGTAATGTCACTGCTGACGCCAGTGCCCGGGTCGAGCAGAGTCACGGCAATCCCCATGTCCAAGTTAAAAGTAATCGTGGTACCACTCTGGCTTACATTGCCATTGACAGCTGTTGGCGTGGATTCCAGTCCTGCAATCGGCCCAGTGCCACTGCCAAACAATCCGCCCATGGTGTTGGTACCGGCGGTGGTGGTCAGCACAATCATTGCGCTGAAGTCGCCATTTGGCGCAATGCTGAAGGAGGGCGACGACAGATGGAATTCCAGGTTTTTAATGTCGAAGGTTGCAAGCGGCGGCAGGAACCAAAGCGGGTTTGGAATTTCACCGCTTAAAGTCGTTGGGCTGGTGAAAGCGATGGCGCCGTTCAGGGCACCACTTGTATATGGGGCATTCGTAGAATCCAACAACAGCTCCACACTGCCACCAATACGGAAGGTTGCTGGAGATACGTTCACCGAGCCAATACTGGTGGAAACGTTCCAAGAAATCAGGTTATTCGGCTGGTCGAGAACCGAAGAAAACTGCTCGGTTTGAGCGAGCAGAGGCGCAGCTATGAGGGTTGCAGCGAGGGGAAGGGCGTATTTGAACATGGTGCGAGGAGGTAAAGGGGGAATGCCGGTCCATCCGGCCAAACAACATCTTAGCAGCCGGCGTGTTCTCTGCCGGGCCCTTAACCCTACAAGTCGTAGTCGACCGTGAGCGGAGCGTGGTCCGATAAACGCAGGTCTTTGTACACCGAGGACGAGGTTGCTTTCTTGGCCATGCCCGGAGTACACACCTGATAATCAATCCGCCATCCGGTGTTGTTGGCATAGGCTTGTCCGCGGTTCGACCACCAGGTATAGCCCTCGCCTTCGGCATCGGGGTAGAGATTGCGGTAAGCGTCGGACCATCCGAGTTCGCCAAACACCTTGGTCATCCACGCGCGTTCCTCTGGCAAGAAACCAGACTGCTTTTGATTACCCCGCCAGTTTTTAATGTCCTTATTGGTGTGCGCAATATTCCAGTCGCCGCAGACGACAACGTTGCGTTTCGACGCGCGCTTTTCCTCTAGCCACTCAGCGAAGCGATCCATGCACACATACTTAAAGGCTTGGCGCTCTTCCTTCGCCGATCCCGATGGCAGGTACAAACTAACCACGCTCAGACGTCCAAAATCGGCTTGCAGAAAGCGTCCTTCGCGATCGAACTCTTCCCAACCCAAGCCTAATGTGACCTTGTCCGGTTTCACTTTTGAATAAATTGCAACGCCGCTATAACCCGGCTTTTCGGCGTGATGATAAATCGCATGCATGCCCGGAGGTGTGCGCATGACATCAGTCATTTGATGGTCTTGAACCCGAGTTTCCTGCAAGCAAAGGATGTCGGGATTGTGCTCGGGAATCCAATCAAAAAAGCCTTTACGGTCGGCCGAGCGGATTCCATTAACGTTGAGGGAGACGATGCGCATGATGTCTAAAGGGCGCCGAGCTCTTTGAGTTTGGCTTCGGCCTGCGGGGCCCATCCGCGGTTTGCAATCGGACTTGCAGGGCTAGGGTGCAGGACGAATCCAATTTCTAGATCTAAATCACCGAGCACGCGTTGGGCACATTTTTCGGCGAACTTGCCCACACCAATCACTCGTTTTGGTTTCAACCACTTCACGGCTTCGCGGAGGGAAGCATCGCAAACTTCAAACAAGGGATCACGTGCAGACGCGGGGAGTTTGTCGGGAGTAAAGTTTTTGCCGGTCTCTTCCATGAATACGAGCGGGCAATAGTTGAAGACGAAGAACTGCTTAAAGAAGGCTTCTGGGGTACCAAAGTACTCTTGCGCCCAGCTCCACATGCGTTTGCCGCTGACTTCCGAGCGCTGGCAATCAAAGCCTTCAATCGGACGCTTAGGGTGCTGCACTGCGGGTGCGTTAACTTTGGCCGCGACTTTGAGCCAGTCCCGAGCCATCGCCACCTCGCCAAATGGGATTCCGGTTTGCGCCATGCCCCACGGGCCAGGGTTCATGCCGAGCAAGAGGTTCGGTATGCCCTTGCGCGCATATTTCTTGAGGAACTTCTCGTGTGGTAGCCGCGCGTAGTCCAGCGGGTTGTAAACATGCGTCACCGGCTCCGGAAAGGAGAGCAAATCCACCGCAGCGGAGAGTTTTCGGTCAACTTCTATCAGCCCCATGGGGCGGGAGTGTACCCTTTCGCCCATGGAACGCGTGCTCGAACCCGAAGTCATGGACAGTGTGGAAGATGCCGAAGGCTACGATGCCATGGATCATTCAGGCGCCAACGATGCCTTTATCGCTCGTTTGCTCGAACTTGGAGTACACGGCCGTGTCTTAGATATCGGCTGTGGACCAGGGCATATTGCGCTGCAACTGGTCACGCAAAAGCCTGAGCTAGAAGTGGTGGGCGTGGACCTCTCTGAAAACATGCTGAAGATTGCCGAGGAGCATAAAGCGGTTTGTGCACAAGGTGATCGCGTGGAGTTTTTGATTGCAGACGCCAAGGGCCTCGATTTCCCGGACGATAGCTTTGACACGGTATGCTCGAACAGCATTCTGCATCACATCCCAGATCCGGTTCCGTTTCTGCGCGAAGCCTGGCGCGTTCTGAAACCAGGTGGTGTTTTTCTTATCCGCGACCTGTTCCGCCCCGATGACGTCGCTGCTGCTACCGCCCTGGTCGATCTGCACGCAGCCAATGAGGCGGAATACGCACGGGAACTCTTCCACGCAAGCCTGTGCGCCGCCTTCACGCCCGATGAATTTGTCGATATCGCTCGTGCGGCAGGCATTTCCGGTGCTGAAGTAGTGGAAGATTCCGACCGCCATATGTCGTTACAAACGGAAACGGAATAGCCGGCATCGGCCATGAAAAACCGCCGCTCCCTTTTCAGGAAGCGACGGGAAAAGTTCGGTAAAACCGTTTACTGAATCACCGTGGTGACCAAGTTCGACTTGACCGAATCTGCACCTCCAACACCGCGGATTGCGGCAACTTGAAGGTATGCGGTTGCCCCACTTGGAGCACCGGCAGGAACCGGAACTAGCAAGCTTGCGGTACCGGAACCGTTAGCAACGGCATTGCCAATGTAAGTGGCAGGCGTTCCAAGGTCGAGGACCAAACCACCAAGTTGTGGTGGCGCCCAAGAGCCAGCATTCAGGCTGACCAAGTAGTGCACGGTTTCGCCGGCAGCAGCGTTATCCACCGACCAACTGGAACTGACCCCAGGAATCAAAATCGGTGCGTTGAGCGTCAAGTCCTGCGCAACGCTGAACTCGCCAACCCACGTACGCCAGCCCGAAGTGCGGTATTCGTGATGGCTCCAGAAAGTACCAGGCTCGTTCGGATCCTGCTCCACGCCTGCATAATCACCCCAGCGTGTGCCGGTTTCTGGGGAAGTACTAATTTGCAGCTGCTTCGGAAGGCTAAAGGTTCCCGCGGGATCGCCAGCCTTACGCGTCGCGAACTCCACTGAAATGAATTGGCTCGAAGAGGAGCGGTTGAAAGCAAGGACGGCGTCGCCGGAATCGGTCACGTTAATGTCGCCAAACCAGTTGTGCTCTCCACTTCCAAAGTCCAGATTTCCAGACTGCACCAAAGTTGGATTGCTGCCACTGACTGGCCATCCGTTGAGGTCAATCTCGTACCAAGCTACGCGCGCGGTACTTGGACCTGTGTTGTGCGACAGCCAAAGGTGGTCATTGCGCACCACGCCATTCTTGATCCGCCAGTCAATCGTGGCCGCGAGGTTGGAGGTTCCAAGTTGGGTGGCTCCAGGAGGAAAGCTGAAACTAGGCACGGTAATCTCGAACTGAGTGAGTACGGGAGTTCCATTTGGATCGGTAATCGACTTCAGCATGATGCGGCTACTACTTGACGAGTAGGTCGTTGCAAAATAAGCCGGTGAGTTGGTGTCGTAGTTTTTGGTGGCACCTAAAGAAATGGGGTTGCCAGCCGTTTGCACTTGGTTCATGGTGACCGGTAGGCCGTTCATGACCAAGCTCTTGTCCCACATGAATACGCGGTTGCCGCCACCTGAGAAACAATCGCCAGCCATAAAGATGGCATCTTCGTTAACTCCAAGGTTCGGGAAATCGTAGAAAGTACAGGTGCCCGAAATCAAGAAGCGGTACTTGTGCCAGGTGCCGTTCGGGTCATCGTCGTCAGACATCGCAATCACGATGGCATCGTTCGAGCCGGCACCGTCTGCTGCCGCCACGATGTACCGGTTGGTATGTGGATCAAAGAGTGCAACCGGGTCAAACACGAATCCGCCAGCGCCTACGGAGCCCCAGAATCCTCCGCTACCTGCAATGGTGTCGACGAAAGTGCGGGTGCCGCCCTTGGTATGGAAAGAAATCTCACCGTTGGCCACGGTCACAATGTGGTTAGGGCCTACTGCAAGATCTGGGTCTGGTGGAGTCCAACCAGTGTTGGAGATGGCTTCAAAGCCGCCGGAACCGCCGGATGCCAAAGGTGGCGGACTGGAAGCACGACGGCGGAAGTTCGGGTCGTAGTCCGGGTAGGCGGTTAGGCCGTGCACCATGTCTTCGGTGACGTCACTGCCAGCAGCTTTCGGCTCGAGGTGAGCTGGAGCTATAGGCTGGAAGGACTCAGGCACAAGCATGGTCAAGCCAACGGCGCGCGAGTCGGTAGGCAAGTTTCCGTGCCATGCAGCCACCAACTGGTCCTGGGCAGTCCACAAAAGGTGCTTGGCGTTGATGCCAACCATGAGCGTTTGCTCACCTTCGTCGAACTGATTGAGGCGAAAGCCCTCCCCGATAGGGGTGCCATCGGCCGCGAAGCGACGTGCCTGAATCGAGGTCGGGCGGGTCGGACGGTGCGCTGGGGCGGAAAACTCCTTTGCCCATAAAGTATTGTAGGCAACGAGGTAACGTCCATCTGGAGCTACAGCAACTTGGGCGCCGGAACGCTCTTGTGTGCCACCTGCATCGACTTCCAAAGCCTCGCCGCGCGGGCTGAGGTCTGCGTTGTAGCGCTGCACCATGGTGTGGTATTTGTCACCACTAAGGGTGCTCATCCAGGCGACCACAAAGCTGCCATCTGCAGCCGCATCAAGGGAAGGCTCCACTTCGAGGGCCTCTTCGCCGGAAACCACTACGAACTCTTGGATCACAGCTTTTCCTTCCACCATGTTTACCAAGCTACCGGCAATGCCTTCAGGAGAGTGGGCACTGTTGCGGCGCCCCCAAACAGCAAGAACTCCATTCGGAGAGGTTGCCAGGGACACCAGGTGTTCGTTGTTCTCGCTATCGGAGGAAATCCGGAACTCCTTGCCAGATGGGGTGCCATCGGCCTGGAAGTGGCGGGCGTGAATTACTTCGCGCTGCTCCTCGACACCAGTCCAGGCGCACAACACGCCACCATCTGGGGCCGCACTGATGACGCCATCTAGTTGGTCATTTTCGCTGAGAGTGTTCACCGAAAACTCGTCTCCCAAAGGCTTTAGGCCATCCTTCGTCATGCCAAAGCGACGCGCGTATAGGCCTACGCCATCACCATCTTGGCCTACCGAATGCCATAAAATCCAGGCGGTACCATCTGCGGCGAAGGTCACCGAGGGCTTAGCTTGCTCGCTAGGCACGAACTGGTTGACGTGGATTTCGGTGCTCAGAGCACGTCCACGTGGGTCTAGGAATTGGGCAAAAATGCCGAATGTCCCTTGCTCTTGGCGCCGGCTTCCCCAGGCCACCATAAGGTTACCATGGGCATCAGCGGCAACGGACGCGTCCTGCTGTCGGTTGCTGGTGAAGGTATTGGCTTGGATTTCCAAGTGATCGAAACCAGTAATGGGGCTCTGTGGCTCCGCTGGTTTGACCGTGACCACAGGGTCTTGGAGCATAAGTAATGAGGCGCACAGTGGCGCCGTGAGCAGGGTTAGGAGCATTTTTCGTAAAGGGCGAGTGGGGAACGGCGGAAAGCCGTTGGAACAGAGGCTTGTTGAGTGTACACGGGTTTCGGAGATAGGGTACAAAATGACTCCGTGCGATATCGAACGTTCGGCGCGGCCTCGCCCTCATTCTCTAAGGTCTAAGCCAAATTAGATGTTGGCACGACTCTTGCCATAAAAAGCAACAGAACCTAACCGAAAAGCTCTACAATCGGTTTGGCGGAAGCCACTAATCCCATGCGGAAGTCCCTTAGCCTTTTTCTCGCCAGCGCATTTCTTGCGCTGGTTTCCAGTTGCGGCCCCAGCGGCAACATTCAGGTCGACCAAAACGGTGATTCGTTCAATGCCGGCGGTTCCTTCTTTGCCCAAGGGTCTAACATCCTGGACGGGATGTTCTGGCAAATTAACCGGCCCATCCGCATTGAATTCAACCACGCGATTGACCCGGATTCGATTAACTTTGGAACGGTTCAGATCCGCTCCACAGATCCAGCTGCTGCTGGGAACCCGGTTACGGGTACCTTTGAAATTGAAGCTGGCTCGCTTGGACGTGCATTAATCTTCCGCCCAACTTGCCCAACGGACGACTTCAACTCCAATGGCGCCTTCCTTCCGGGAGAAGTGGGTTACGAGTTAGTCCTTCCAACCCGCGATGACAGCCTAACTGTTTTGCGCGACACCACTGGTCATTCTTTGTCTGGCGGTCTGCGTAGAACCTTCAACACGCCACCCTTGACCCAGCCAGCCTTCTTGGATTTGGTGCAAGGTCCTGTTGCGGTGACTTCGGTGGATTTCCCGGAGGGCTTGAATTTCTTTGCAGATTCAGATCCCGTGATTGAGATTCGTTTTAATCAGCCGATTGACGGGCGCTCAGTCAACCTGAACACCGACAATCTGTTCGTGCTTTATTCCAATGGTGAGCTTGGTTCGGGCAACGAAGATCTTTTCGATGCAACCAACAAAGTTCCTGGCCAATTAGTTCTGATTGAGAACTGCACCGTAGGTGGTGCCTTTGTCGAGTTCCGCATTACCGGTTTGTTGCCGGTAAATCGCAACCTGCGCCTGGTCATGAGCAACCAGTTTGGCGACCTAATCGGCCAGGTGAACACTGCAGAATTGGTAGTTGGCACCCATGCCACTCCTACCTTGACTGCGGTTTATAACGATCCAACTTGGGTCGAGACTGACGAGACCGTCGACGAATTCCGTGACGATTTTGACACCAGCCAAAACCTTGCTCTCGATGAGCCGATTCCTGTGCCTTTGGCACAAGTGAGCGACGGCTTCATTGCTGCAAGCTTTGACTACCCAGGAAACTTTGTTGCTGCAGATAACAACTTCTTTTTGGCCGCTGGTGTGAGCAGTGAAATCTTTACCGATTCGCAGTCCTCAATCACGGATTCCAATAACCGTCAGCACCCGGTGCAAAGCGGTGTGATGAACGTCAACAATTTCACGATCGAAGCTACCGCCACTCTACGTGGGCGTGGAGCAAACCCGCTTGTGATTTTCGCAACTGGTGAGGTCGTCATTAATGGCATTTTGGATGCAAGTGGCAACAACGCAACTTGGCCGACCTCGCTGAACTCTCCACAATTCGTGGAAGGTGGTGCGGGTGGTGAATGTGGTGGTGGTCGCGGTGGCGATGCTTCCCAAATCGGCAATGCGGAAACTCCGCGTGCGTTGCCTGGCGACGGTCCATTCTTCATTGTCGGGGGCGGTGGTGGTGGTGGCGAAGGCGGCTTCAATGGCGATTCCACGACCAGTGGTATTTTTGGCCTGAACCACACGGTGGTTGCCGGCGGTGGTGGAGGCGGTTTCGCACTCACCGAGAACGAAGCTGTGTTGTGGACGGGTTGGTCTGCCGCAACCGGTTGGGTTCCAAGTGGCGTGGATAACAATGGCCCTGACCACCGGGTGGTTCTTGAAAACGCCGGAGATCACGCCCACACGCAAATGGTTCCTGAGATTGGTATCACTGCACAGAATCCAAACGGCAATGGCATCTTTGGTGCGGAAGACGGGATTCGCGGTGTGAACAGCCTTGCCGTGAGTGGTGTCGACGTCGATTCTGGCCCTCTTGGCATGGAAGACGCACTTATGGAGGTCTCCATTGACACCTTCGCTGCTCAATCGAACCAGCCGAATTACGATCCGGCTTGGACGACTGGTACGACTCCACCTTTCCTGTTTGGTAGCCCAACTGCAGGTCCAGACCCAGGGCTTGCAGGTCCAACTCCGTTCAATAATGACCTTACCGGGTTGAACACCCTTAACGACTTTTGGGGTTCTCGCCTCATGCGTGATGGCACTGTGACCCGCGGTGAACTGCTTACTCCATGGGCTGGTGCCGGTGGCGGCGGCAGTGGTGATTCGATGTTGATTGAGGTCAATAACGGTGACCCTCTGCTTAGTCTGTACCCTGTGGTTCCCTTCCAGAAGTCTGCAGGCGGGCAAGGTTGGGATAGCTATCGCAAGGGAGCAGGCGGTGGCGGTGGCGGTGGCCAGGTCTTGATCATGGCAATCGGCACGATTCGCCTAGGCGCGGTTTCGCGGATCAAAGTTAACGGAGGCATTGGTTTCTCCGGCGAGTCTTTGATTTTCTCCGATAACGGGATCTCTGGCTCCGGTGCTGGAGCAGGTGGGCACTTGGTGTTGCACTCTTCCACTGGCTTGGACCTTTCCGCGATTAGTGTAGGAACGGCTGCAAATGCTGCACAGATTGTGAATCTCAGCCCAGCCAACAACATTCAGGCCTTCGGCGGCCGTCGGGGCTGGGCTGGTCCTAGTTACTCCACTCACCTTGCCCCTCCCGGTAACGGACGCAAAGATGGCAACGACACCTTTGCGGTTGGTCGTGGTGGTGCTGGTGCAAACGGCGTGATTCAGATTCACGTTCCAAACCCACTGACCGACATCATTTGGCACCCATCTTCAGAAGCTGGAATTCTGGACTTCATTAGCGTCAACACTGGCGTCGGTGAAGAACCAACGGATTCCGTAGAAGAAATGCTGAGCCTCTATACGGCACCTACGGCATACTCTCTGATTCCATTCTTCTCCTCTCAGTCAATGGTGGTTTCCGAATGGATTGACACCGGTCTTGCAGAATTACGTTTGGAGCAGCCAGCGGCTTATCCAAAATATGGTGACCCACTGCTCGACTTTAACGGTATCAATCCAGCGAATGGTGAAGTTGGAAGGTCCGGTCAATTTGTTCTACCTTTGGCCGACATCGCAACTGGTGGTACTGGATTGGTGACCTTCGAGCCGTTCAGCTTGACGATTCCATCGGCATCTACCTTGTTTGAAGCCAAGTTCACCCGCCTTCCTAACTTGTTGATTGGCTACGACGTGTTGCCTAGCGCCACGGCAACCTCGACCTTCGAGATCGTGAGCGCCACATACAGCGCCGGCACCGACACCCTAGTGCTGACTTCTGC
Organism: Planctomycetota bacterium; assembly: GCA_027623295.1. GTDB lineage: Bacteria > Planctomycetota > UBA1135 > UBA1135 > UBA1135. The sequence continues at coordinate 47,097 of JAQBXR010000014.1, read as the reverse complement.
TGTGGGAGATGGTCCCATGACCTTCGCTCTAGATGGTGGTAACCCTACTTGGTCGGTGCGCGAGAAGTTCTTTCGCGTGGACACGGTGGGTGCTAAGAACAGCCTTCCTTCTAGCACTTCGATTACCTTTGAGTTCCAAGGTGCCGATGAGGACCCTGCTCTTCCTGCAGGCTCTGGTCAGCCTGGGGATCCAATCGATGTTGGTGGCGAAGTTTGGCATACCAATCTGGATTTCCTGGATGGCCAACGCTTTATTCGTTACCGCGTCACCTTTAATGCAGACGCACAAGCAAACGGTATTGACCTAGCCAGTCCTTTGCCAGCGATTGATTACGTGAAGGTGCCAATCCTCTGGTAGGCAAACCCACACGAAGGATTCGTTCCTTCCTTAAGTCCCGGTGAGAAATCACCGGGGCTTTTTTTATGGCCTAGCGGCAGACAAAGGCGCTTACATGTTGCGGCGGTATTGACCACCGACTTCATAAAGCGTGTTGCTGATTTGGCCTAGCGTACAAACCTTGACCGCTTCCATCATTTCCGAGAACACGTTCTGATGACTCTCTGCCGCTTCGCTGAGTCGAGCAAGTGCTTGCTCAGAATCTGCGCGGTGGAGGTTGCGTAGGTCTGCGACCTGCTGCACTTGATCGTTCTTCTCTTGCTCGGTGGAGCGAATCAAATCAACCTCAACCACCGAACCATCGCCAGCAGCAGGATTGAGGAAAGTATTTACACCCACAATCGGAAGTTCGCCACTGTGCTTTTGCATTTCATAATGCATGCTCTCTTCCTGAATCTTGCCACGTTGGTACATAGTTTCCATAGCGCCAAGCACACCACCACGATCCGTGAGGCGCTCGAACTCCCGGAGCACGGCTTCTTCGACTAACTCCGTGAGCTCTTCGATGATAAAGCTACCCTGCAGTGGATTCTCGTTTTTGGCTTCACCCAGTTCACGGTTAATAATGAGCTGGATTGCCAATGCCCGACGTACCGATTCTTCGGTAGGCGTAGTAATGGCCTCGTCGTAGGCATTGGTGTGTAAGCTTTGACAGTTGTCGTAAATCGCATACAAGGCCTGCAGGGTGGTGCGAATGTCGTTGAAGTCAATCTCCTGCGCGTGCAAGGAACGTCCACTGGTTTGAATGTGGTACTTCAGCTTTTGCGAGCGTTCACTTGCGCCATACAAGTCCTTCATGGCAACCGCCCAAATCCGCCGTGCAACACGTCCGATCACCGAGTACTCCGCATCTAGGCCATTGCTAAAGAAGAAGGAGAGGTTGGGTGCGAAGGTGTCCACGTCTAGGCCACGTGCACGGTAGTACTCCACGAACGTGAAGCCGTTCGCCAGAGTGAAGGCGAGCTGTGAAATCGGGTTCGCCCCGGCTTCTGCAATGTGATACCCAGAGATGGAAACCGAGTAAAAGTTACGCACCAAATTTTCAACAAAGAACTCTTGGGTGTCGCCCATGAGTTTTAAGGCAAACTCAGTGCTGAAGATGCAGGTGTTCTGCGCTTGATCTTCCTTCAGGATGTCGGCCTGCACAGTACCGCGCACGGAGGTTAGGGCTGCATTGCGAATCGCTGCGTACTCTTCGGCTGGAAGTAGCTTGTCACCACTTACGCCTAAGGTGCCGAGGCCGAAGCCATCGTTGCCGGGCGGGAGTTCGCCACGATAAATCGGAGGCTTACCGTTACACAGTTGCTTGATCGTTTGCTCCGCAGCTTCCCAACGGCCGGTTTCCTTTAAGCGCCGTTCAACCTGTTGGTCGATGGCAGCATTCAGGAAGAAAGCCAGGACCATCGGTGCAGGTCCGTTGATGGTCATCGAGACCGAAGTGGTGGGCGAGCAAAGGTCAAAGCCGGAGTAGAGGCGTTTGACGTCGTCAAGTGAACAGATGGAAACGCCGGAGTTACCGACTTTGCCGTAGATGTCTGGGCGCATGGCTGGGTCTTCCCCGTAAAGGGTGACCGAGTCGAAGGCGGTGGAGAGACGTGCAGCTGGTTGCCCTTGGCTGACGTAATGGAAACGTTGGTTGGTGCGTTCGGCTGGACCTTCCCCGGCAAACATGCGGGTTGGATCTTCTCCGGTGCGCTTGAATGGGAATACGCCAGCGGTGTAGGGGTACTCACCCGGCAAGTTTTCTAAACCAAACCATCTTGCGAGGTCTTCCCAACTCTTCGTGACCGGAAGAGAAACCTTTGGCACGCGAGAACCGGACAAGGTTTTGTGTTGCGCCGAAACTTTGATATCGCGTCCACGCACTTGATAGACGAAGTAATCAGCTGCGTATTGTTCGCGGGTCTTGTGCCAGTTTGCTAACCGGTTGCGCAGAGTGGAGTCCATCTCGCGTACCACTTCGTGATAGCGTTGGCGCAGAACCAGAACCACCGGGTCAGCATTGGAATCTACCAAGGCATCGGAGGAGTAGTCTTCGTTCAGTGGAGGGACCGTGTCGCCGAATTCACGCAAACTGCGAGCGAGGGCATCGGCGCGACCGGCCATGTCGGCGTGGGATTGGGTGCCCTGCTTGTGCTTGCGGACTGCGGCTGCGATTTCCGATAAGTACCGAATGCGATCGGTAGGAACCACGGTCGGAATTTTTTGGTCACGCAAAACCTGTACTCCCGGATCCCAAGAGCGCTCGGACTTTGCATCGACCTTGGTCATCAACCATTGGAACAAAGTGTCCACACCGACATCGCCGAAGCGACTTGCCGAAGTGAGGAAGACTGGCATGTCTTCAATCGGTTGGTCGAACAAGTTACGGTTGCGTTGGTAGGTTTTCGCAACTTCGCGTTGTGCATCTTTGGCACCGCGCTTGTCAGCCTTATTGAGTACCACACCATCGGCAAAATCGAGCATGTCGATTTTCTCGAGTTGGGTTGGCGCGCCAAACTCAGGCGTCATGACATAAAGCGAAAGATCACATAGGTCGGTGACTGCAGAATCGCTCTGGCCAATGCCGGCGGTTTCTAAAAGAAGCATGTCATGGCCTGCCGCAGCCATCGCTTGCAGGGCGTCGCGTACCGATGCGGAAGTCGCGGAGTTCGCCTGGCGGGTGGCCATGGAGCGCATAAATACGCGTGGACCTTTGGCGGCGTTCATGCGAATGCGGTCGCCAAGCAAAGCACCACCGGTGCGACGGCGGCTTGGGTCGACCGACAAAATTCCAATTGATCGGTCCGGGAAACGGTCTAAATAACGTCGTATCAATTCATCGGTAAGCGAAGACTTGCCTGCGCCACCGGTTCCTGTAATGCCAATCACCAGCGGCTTTGGAGTGGGCGTCATTTCTGCCAACTTCTTACGTGTGTCGGTCAAGCGCGCTTCCGAATCTGCCGGCGCATCTTCTCCGTGCAGCTTTTCAATCCAAGTGATGGCTTTGGCTAAGGCGGGGGACTGACGTCCAACCAGGCCTTCTGGGAAATGGTCGGTGGCTTCCACCGTGGAGAAGTCGGCGCGTTGCATCATGTCGCGGATCATGCCGACCAAGCCCATCATGCGGCCGTCCTCAACCGAGTAAAGACGTTCCACACCATAGGACTGCAAGTGCTTGATCTCGGCATCGGTTATGGTGCCACCACCGCCGCCAAACACTTTAATGTGTCCACAGCCGCGCTCCTTCAACAGGTCGACCATGTACTCGAAGAACTCAACATGCCCACCTTGGTAAGAAGAGATTGCAATACCTTGAACATCTTCCTCGATGGCCGCTTCCACAATCTCTTCCACGCTGCGGTTATGCCCAAGGTGAATAATCTCGCCACCTTCTTGCTGCAAGATGCGACGCATGATGTTGATGGCAGCATCGTGTCCGTCGAACAGCGAGGCTGCGGTGACGAAACGCAATTTGTTCTTCAACTCAAACGGAGCTTCGGTGGTGGATTCTTTTTTGGTCGAAGGATTCATGAGGCTAGGTCTCCCGATTCCGGGTTCGATTTTCCGCGGATGCGATTACGGTAGGTTTGCAGGTCAAATTCCAGATCGCGCATATCACGAATCCGGTCGGTGACTTCTTGCAAGCGCACCTCGAGCAAGGAGTCGAGGTGCTTCAACATGGCTGGCGTGGCGCCGAGGTCGAAACTGCGATTGAGCTCGCCGATTTCTTCCAGGCTCATGCCCAAGGTTTTCAGGCGCGAAATAAACCGCAGGCGTTCCGCGGCATCGGTGCCAAAACGACGACGTCCACCGGGCCCACGGGAGGAGGCTTTGAGTAAATCAAGCTCCCCGTAGTAACGAATCGTCCGTGAACTTACGCCGGCAATGCTGGCGAGTTCGGCGATGTCGTAGGTAGTAGGCTCGGGCACCATGGGCTGTAGCTTACCCTTTATTGCCAGCTAACGTCAACTGGTTAGCCGCCTTGGGGGCACTGAGGCCTAGCTGGAGACGCCTTCCACGCGCCGCGGGCAGATTTGGGCCATATGGCACTCACTGCACTTGGCCCTGCGCGCGGTGCAAATAGCGCGCCCATGGTCAATCCAGGAGTGGCTGAGGTACACCCAATCTTCCTGCGGAAAGACCTTGACCAGATCCTTCTCCACCGCCACCGGGTCCATTTGTTTGGTGAATCCCATACGTCGGGCAATCCGGCCGACGTGAGTGTCCACCACAACGCCGACCTTGATGCCAAAGGCGGTTCCTAATACGCAGTTCGCGGTTTTGCGCGCGACACCGGGCAGGCTGATCAAGTCTTCCATTTTGCACGGCACCTCCCCACCAAAGACATCGCGAATACGAATTGCGGTCAACAACATGTTCTTAGACTTGTTGCGGAAGAAGTTTGTCCGCTTCACAAGATCCTGCAAATGCTCTTGCGCAGCATCCGCCATCCTTTCGGGCGTGGGATATGCGGCAAACAGACTTGGCGTGACCTTGTTTACCAGGACATCGGTGCATTGCGCGGACAGCATCGTTGCAATGAGCAGCTGGAACGGAGTTTCCCAATCGAGCGCGGTTTTTGAGTTGGGATAACCTTCGTGTAATCGCTCGAGTACCCGTTCGGCACGCGCGCGCATCGAGGCCAAACTTTCGCGCGTGGGGAAATCCGGATTCTGCTTCCGGGGTCGGGTGGGCGTCGCCATCGGCGGCTATGGTAGACCTACGTGACCAAATCTGCGCGCTCCAAATCCGACTCCAACCAAACCCTACTGCGGTTTCAGATTCCGAATACCTGGGATGAAACTCTGGTTGCCCTGCTCGAAGCACAAGGGCTAGGTCGTGCGGTGGCGGAAAGTACCTATGCACCAGGCGCTTTGGCCTCCGACGCTGAGGATCCGAGCCGAGCATGCGAAGTCCGGCTGCTTACAAGTACAGAAGGCAGTAAAGAGGTCGTCGCCATCGTGCAAAGTTGGTTCGAAGCTTGGGGATTGAACGCAGATCAGTGGTGTATTGACCAGGAGGAGCATGATGCCACCGAAACCGACTCCGAAGCCCTGTGGCAAGCCAGCTGGCGCCCCTTCCGATGTGCGGGCTACGTCATCCATGCCGACTTCCACCCTCGCGAAGGCCTCACCCTGCGGCCCGCGGATATCCCCCTGACGCTCTTCGCGGGCTCTGCTTTTGGTACCGGTGGACACGCCAGCACTCGTTTGGCGCTCAAGGTCCTCACCGAGTGGTGTAAAGACAATCCACCAATCCGCTTGCTAGATGTTGGTTCAGGTTCTGGAATCTTGGCAGTTGCAGCAGCTTTGCGCGGGGTGAAGGAAGTCGTGGGCATGGATCCGGATCCGCAAAGTGCCCCACAGGCCGCCAAGACCGCGCGTGCCAATGGAGTTGGCACACAATGTCAGTTCTGGCGTGGCGGGTATGAAACCGCGCGCGGCACCTGGCCAGCAGTCATGGCGAATCTTGTCGCCGACCTCCTGCAAGATGGTGCTCGGGATCTGGCCCAGTTAGTGGCTCCTCAAGGAAAGCTCTTTGCCGGCGGGATTTTGGACGTGCATTGGCAAGCAACTTGCGACGCCTTCGCGAGTAAAGGTTTGCAGCTGGAACAGAAACTAGAGCGTGGACGGTGGCGGGCCGGAATTTGGTTCAAGCCATAAGCCTTTTCCATATATTGACTTACGTAAGTATTCAGAAACGAGCAAAAATATTTCAATTTTTCCTTAAGGAAAGCCATTCATGCGCCGATGGAAAATATGCTGCGTATGGGTTAATCCTAGTTCGGACAGCCGCAGGGGATGGCGGCTCCCGATTAAGTAGCAAGGGGAAAGGAAACCAGTGATCGTAAAGGTCGCTGGTTTTTTTCATAGGCCTGTGTGAAAATGGCCCACTCACGCGGGCTACTTCTCGATCAGGTTCAGCGCTGCGGAATTCATGCAATAACGTAAGCCCGTTGGGCGCGGACCGTCGTCGAAAACGTGCCCGAGGTGTGCTTCGCAGCGGCTGCAAACTATTTCGGTGCGCGTGGTGAAAAGGCTGCTGTCGTCGACTTCCTTAACCGCATTGGAGGCCACGGGCTGCCAGAAGCTCGGCCAACCGGTGCCGGACTTGTACTTCGTTGCTGAATCGAACAAGGGTAGAGCGCATCCCACACATTCATAGGTGCCAGTGGCGAGTTCATCCCAGTAGATTCCGCTGAAGGCGCGCTCGGTGCCGGCTTGGCGGGTGACCTTGAACTGTTCTGGAGTCAGGCGCTGACGCCATTCGTCCTCCGAAAGCTGGACAAAGCCATCCTCATCTACGGCAGGGGGGCCGGAAACGGTGGGCTCCATGGCCGCTTGAGTTTCCCCGCTCGTGTTTTGTTCGGTAGCGCAAGAGCAAATGGTAAGGCTTGTAAGGAGAAAAAGTAGGGGAGTGGTTTTCATCGGAAAGGGGGCCGGGAGCAGTCCTTAGGCCAATATGCCTTGTACCACTACTTTTTTGCCGCAAATGCCTTAAAAATCGGGTAATTTACCTTATGCCTTTGCCAGTTCGAGGAACCTGCAGTGGTTCCAGCCGTCCTACTCCCGAACTTCCAGGAATCGGGCATTTGCTTCCTTCTCTCAGCCATGAAAATTACACCTCAATTCGTACTTCGCAGCCTTGCAATTTGCATGGGCTTATTTTCGTTCACCAATAACGCCGAAGCTCAGGTGCCTCTGGACACTGAGGTTGTTGCCACAGGACTGGGCTCTTCTTTGCTGGTGACTTACGCACCTGGCGATCGTGATCGCTTGTTTGTGGTGGACCAAAACGGTCGGATTTACATCGTCAAGAATGGTGTCAAGTTGGCGACCCCGTACTTGGATATCACCGGCCTAACCAACGGTAGCGGAGAACGCGGCTTGCTCGGCTTGGCGTTTCACCCGGACTATGCGACCAATGGCTGGTTCTATGTCAACTACACCAACAACGCTGGAGACACTCGCGTGGATCGCTATACCGTTTCGGCGAACCCGGACTTGGCCAATGTTAGTTCTCAAGCCAACGTCCTCGGGATTTCTCAACCATTCTCAAATCATAATGGTGGCTGCATTCGTTTCGGTCCAGATGGGTACCTTTATGTTGGTACCGGAGATGGAGGAAGTGCTGGTGACCCAGGCAACCGTGCACAGAACGGTTTGAACTTGCTTGGCAAAATGCTGCGTCTCGATGTCGACAACGGTCTTCCCTACAGCATTCCTGCCTCCAATCCATTCGTTGGAAACGGTAGTGTTGCCGATGAAGTTTGGGCATTAGGTTTGCGTAACCCATGGCGCTTTAACTTTGACCGCGAAACCGGTGACCTTTACATTGCCGATGTCGGTCAAAACGCTTGGGAGTATGTTCACTTCCAGGCCGCAAGCAGTCCCGGTGGCGAGAACTACGGATGGCGCATCATTGAAGGTAACCATTGCTTTAACCCAAGCTCTGGCTGCAACATGGCTGGATTGGAATTGCCTATTTACGAGTACGGCCACAGCTTCAATCCATTCCGATGCGCCATCATTGGCTCCGAGACTTACCGCGGGCGCAGCATGTCCACCATGCAAGGCCGCTACTTCTTCACCGATTCTTGTAGCATCGAACTCTGGTCCTTCCGCTATAACCAAGCGGGCGGCGTGACGAACTTTACTGACCACACCAACCAAAGTGGTATCGTTGGCTCCGGTTCCTCCCTCGGAACCGACATGGATGGCGAACTTTACATCTGCAGGGGCAGCACTTTGTTGCGCGTGGTTCCAGAAGGTATGTACCTGAAGGTTCCTCACTTATTCACCGGGGTTGCGGACACCATTGAGGTGGCGCGTTGTACCGCGAGCCAAACGGTGTTCTTGGCATTCAGTCTTTCTGGTGTAGGCATGTTCCCTGTGGGGCAGCTTGGCGTCACCGTCATGCTGGATAGCCCGGCGCTTGCGGCAACCACGACTGCAAACGCAGCGGGCAAGGCTTCCTTCCCAATCGTCCCTCCAGGCTCCTTGTTTGGCCGCACGGTTTGGCTGGAAGCCGTTCAGAACGGCAAGGTTTCCAATGTCACCATGGAAGTCGTCGAGTAAGCGTAGGCACTAGGCCTTTCGGATTGTCATGCAGGCGCTTACTCCGCCTGCATGGTGCGGCGCCCAGCATCAAAGGAAATGCGCCCGGCACCCAGGATGAGTAAAACTACACAAGCCACCAGGTAATAACCGGTGCCTATGCCCTGTAAATCGTGGTAGGTGAACAACACCGAAGCCGATTTCTCAAAGGCGAATAGTTGGATGGCAGCACTTCCGCCAACGGCGACCAGCAATAGGCCTGCAGCTTGCCGAAAGAAAAACCCTGCGGCTAAGAAAAGCGATCCAAAGAACTCAATGACTCCGAATAGGATGGTCAGAATTCCAGCAGCGGGTACGCCGGCGTCATGCAGTAAGCTTGTATAGGCTTGACGCGCATCGGGGTCGAAAACTTTGTCGTGACCAGCCCAGTACGCCAGGCCAACACCCGTAGCGATTCTCAGCAATAGCAGCAGCCAGTCTTTCATCGTTGCAGTCTAACAATTCGGGCGTATCCTTTGCGAATGCGTGTACTCCTTGGAAGTGGCGGGTTTCGTTCCGATGAGCGACGCGAAAACCTGCGCGACGAAATGAAGGACTTTTTTGGCCCTTCCGTTTCTACGATTCTGTTTATTCCGTACGCCGTGCAGGACCACGATGCTTATGTCGTTGCCATGAAGCAACATGGCTTTGATGGGGGGTACAACCTAGTCGGCATTCATGAGTTTCCCGATGCGCGCAAAGCGCTGGAACAGGCGGAGGCGGTTTATGTCGGTGGTGGAAACTCCTTCCGCCTAATCGATAGCATTCACAAGGAAGGCTTAATCGAGCCCATGCGCGCTTTGGTGCGAGAAGGTTGTCCTTATATGGGTGTGAGTGCGGGGACCAACGTGGCTTGTCCCACCATGATGACCACCAATGACATGCCGATTGTTTATCCAAGCTCCTTCGAGAGCTTTGGTTTAGTTTCTTATCAGGTGAATGCGCACTTTTATGGCGGTCAGATTTGGGCGAAGCATGGCGAAGAGTTTGTCGAACACTTTGGTGAAACGCGGGAAGATCGCATCCGGGAATACCATGAAAGGAACCCGACTCCGGTGATTGGCCTCGAAGAGGGTGCGTTCTTACGCAACGAAAATGGGAAAGTGCATTTGAAGCATGGCTCAGCTACTTTGTTCCAGCCAGGGGTTCCTTCAAAAGTCCTGCAATCGGGGTTTGACATCTCGGTATCGCTTGGTGGATAATCAAAGGAATGCTAATCAGGGCTTTTTGTCCTCCTTGCGTGGCCCCCTCCCCTCCGGCCTTTCATGAAAAGAATTCTTGTTGTGGATGACGAAGAAGATGTGCGTCGTGTTGCGTGCGCTTTTCTGGAAGATGCTGGATACGAAACTGCGGAAGCAGGTAACGGTTTCGAGGCATTGGAGGTTCTCGCTAAGACTTCGTGTGATTTAGTCCTAACCGATTTGGTTATGCCTGAAAAGGAAGGTGCTGAAACGGTCATGGAAATACGCAAGCTTTACCCTGATGTGGGCATCATTGCCATGTCCGGTGTCGTGGGAGCAGAGTTTTACTTGCGTGCGGCACGTATGCTTGGTGCGGGTGCATCTTTGCTTAAGCCATTTACTCGAGAAGAACTTGTGGACTCGGTCGAAACCTTACTGGTTTCCTAAGTCAGCATCGGCGCAGGCGTTATGCGCAAACTGATTCTCCTCATAGCAGCCATAGCTTTAGCGAGCTTTGCGATTTTTGCCTTGCGCGACCCAGTGGCTTTTCGCCGCAGTTTTGTCATGCAGACGCAAATGGACGAAAGCAGGCCAGGGGTCTTTCTCCGTTCTGATTTAGATTCCCAGAAGGGCGATGCCTTCTTGAGCGACCTTGCTTTGGGCCAGGCTTTGGCTAGGGAGTTTTTTGGCACCCTAGAAGCTGATCCCATTGTGGCTTTTGCTGACCAAACGATTTTGAAGGAGCGCTTTGCTGTGGGCAATCCATTCGCCTCGAGTTACTTTCACAACGCCTCCATTTTGGTAGTGATTGCACCGCGGGGGAATAACCCCGACGTCATGGCTCATGCGCTTGCGCACGCAGAAGTGAAGCATCGCTTAGGGGAAAAGGTTTTTGAGCAGCTTCCGGCCTGGTTCGATGAGGGGGTATGTACCCAACTCGATCATCGAGAGTTTTTGTCCGCCGCGGTGCTCGAGGAGCAAGAGGCCAAGGCTATTCCCATCCCGAGCTACTCAATCATGGCCGAGCCCGAGTGGTTTCAGGGGGTCGATGGCGAGGACCACCTCGTCTTTGCCAAGCGGGAAGTCCGTCGTTGGATACGCCTGGTAGGACGAGAGGGAGTGCTCACCTTGTTGGATCGCGTCGCGGCGGGGGAAGACTTTATGACGGTCTACCGAGGACTGGAGTTAGACGCCGGCGCTTAAGGTGCGTACTCAGGCTCAATTCCGCGCATTTCTACGCTGCGGATGATGCCTGAGGAAGAAACATCGCAGCCTAGAGCTTGCAGCCATTCAATTGTGGCGTGAGCGCAATGATGGAAGAGGTCGTAGCTATGGCTTGCGCGCACATAGTTCAGACCAAAACCCGGGTTGAAGAAGGGTTCTTCTTGATTCCTGACAAATTCCGCATCGAGTTGACTGCGCAGTGCATCTACCTTTTGCCGTTCCACCAGAAAAGGCTGAAAGCGGGTGCCGCGTGAAAGACTGAAGGAATCGGCAGCTGGGTGTCCGTGGAAGGTGCGGCGGCCTAGGGCGCCTTCCGTCTTGGTGAAGAGGGCAAAGCTTGCATAGCAAGGAGTATCACGGCCCATCACGACCCATCCGTAGTCACCATAGCTGTATTCCAGCCATGCATCGGCGCCGTCAGGGAGTAGCACCCCAGCGTGTTCACCTTCTAGCAATAGGTAGACCTTGACCGGGTCTTGCGGCGCTTCTGGTGGGAGGGCAGGCGAAACGCAAGAAGCAAAGGGAAGCAGCAGTGCAAAGGCTAGCAGGCGATGCATGATGCGATTTTAGGCTCAGCGACTAGGGTAAGGATAGACCGCAAGGCTGCGGTTTCCATTTTTGTCGACGGCCTCGACAGCAAAGAGGAAGTTGTCCTTGCTGAAGCCTTCTAGGGTGATCTCATGGCCCTCTGGAACCTCGATGCGGTCAGTCCAAAGAGCCTCATCGGTGCGGCGCAAGAGGATGGCATATCCGGCTAAGTCCTTTTCCGTGTTGGGTTGCCAGCGGAGGGTGGTGTGTGGGGTGAGCTCAGAAATGTCGACCTGCACATTTTGGGGCGCTGCCGGAGCCAAGCTGAGTTCCCTCACTGCGCTAGCCACACTGGTTGCTACGCGTCCGGTGTAGGCAAAATCAACGTTATCTGGAACATCGCCGTATGCAATGCCATCTTCCTCGCGAACATCTTGGTGTTGCCAATGATAGTTTTCATGCGGCTCGGTAAGGCGGATGGCGGCCCAACCTAAATCATTAAACGGACGATGGTCTCCGCCCCGCAAAAATCGGTCTTGGCGGAAAATGAGCGTGAGTTCAAATTCTGGAAGGGACATGGCTGCGGTGCGTTTGATGTAACGCGCAAGTTGCCTGGAAGGAGCATCGTTGTCGCTGCCGATGATTTTCTGGCCGGCAGTAGGCACGCCTTCACTGAAAACTCGTAAACGATATGGTTCTTGTTTGCCGCTGGATCCAACCACACCTCCGACGATGTCCATAGTGAACATGGCCTCCACGTGTTTGCCTTCCTCTTTCCACCACTCAGCTTGTCTTGTACTTCCATAAAGTCCTTGCTCTTCACCTGCGACCGCAAGGAACACAATGGTGGCGCGAGGCTTTAGTCCGCCTAACATTCTTGCCGCTTCTAAAACTGCAGCAGTTCCACTTGCGTCATCATTGGCTCCAGGTGCATCGCTTTCGCCATCGGTGGGAGAGCTTGGCATGGAGTCATAGTGTCCGGAAAGAACCACTAAGCGATCGGGGTCGGTGCCGGGCAGGACTGCAACCACATTCGCAAGGTCGATCGCTTTCGGAATCCGACGTCCCGGTTTGATTTCGAAATGTTGAAGCCTTACTTCTAAACGGCCATCGTGATATTCCTCAGAAATACTTTCGAGCTCATCTCTTAACCAACTACGCGCAGCGCCAATCCCACGGGTCTTGCTTTTGGTGTCGGAAAGGGTGTTGCGGGTACCAAAATCGGCAAGACGTCGAATGTCAGCCTCGATGCGGGCGGCATTACCGGCGGGCAGGGGCTCTTGGGTCTGTGCAGGGCAAAACCCAAACAGTGGGGCCGACAGGCTGAGAGCGAGGATGGAGAGCATGTCGGATGATACTTGTTGCGACGATTATCTAGGCGCTTGGCAGATCAAGATTTGCGGTAAGCGTGTGCAGAACTGCTACGTGGCGGATGAGGGTATCGCGTCCAAGTGAGGTGAGGGCATACCAAGAAATGGGTTTCCGTTTTTCCCAGGTAAGAGAAACCTTCGAGCGTACGTGATGCATCAGGCCTTTGTCCGGGAGGTCCACCATGGGATGCATCAAGCCCAACGCTGAACGCAGCCATGTAAACCCAATGTCCGGATCTGGGAGGGCGTTTGGCTGGCTTTCCAATTCCGTCACGCGAAATACGTCGTTCCCCTCTCCCGCGACAAGCACCACGAACCCGACCACGAAGGAGGGCAGGAGGACATCGAGGTCCGGGAGCCGTTCGACCCAACCTTCGAGGCCGGACTAATAGAGGCTGAGGACCATCGTCGGACAGAACGTCGCCGCGATGCCGGACCACCCGAAGAGGATCGTCCATAAGACGCCGTGCTCCTTGTCGAAAGCATGATTCCGATGCCGAGTTGGGCTCCTTTTCGGAGCACCTCGGTGAGCACGTCCTGGGTCGTGGGCTCTGGATTGGGTGTCGGTTTGAGAGCCACCACCAAGGGTTCGTCGCGCTTGTTTTTAGGTCACCATCCACGGTTTTCGGTTATATCTCAACTACCTAACCCTTTTCCCTGTAGTGCATTAAAAAAGGCCACAGCATTTCTGCTGTGGCCTCTTTAGATCCGTTCTGTTTAGAGAACGGTCACTCCAAAGTTGAGTGCCCTGATGGCATCGACGGTGGCGGCTTCATCGTAACTGTCAGTTTTGACGACCACGGTGCACATTTTGTTTTTGAAATCTACAGAACTTTCCTCTACCCACGGTAGAGCGGCGAGTGCCGAGTTGACTTTGCCCACTCAGGCGACGCCTCAAGTCATTCCGGTCACGCTGAGGTGGACGGTTTGCACCATCGCCTCCTCAGCTTGGGTTACTACGACTTCTTCAGCCATAGACTTATCCTGTGTACCATTTTGCGGCTGCGCACATGCGCCGAGAGCAAAGAGAGGTAACAGGCCAATCAAGGATTGTCTGTTCATACAGTCATTCTAGGTTAAGGAAGGGATCTTCTACACTAGTTTTTATGAAGAATCCTTACCGTCGGCATTGGACCTTGGACCCAGAGGTGACCTTCCTGAACCATGGGTCTTATGGCGCTTGTCCAGCACGTATCCAGCTTAAGCAGCAGGAGTTGCGGCAAGAAATGGAACGGGAGCCGGTGCGCTTTATGGGGCATCGCACCTCCCTGCTGGACCATTCCCGCGCACGGCTTGCGGAGTTCCTTGGCGCCCCAATGACGGATTTGGCCTTCGTTCCCAACGCCACGCACGGAGTCAACGCCGCGATTGGAGCCCAACGCTGGCAACCAGGCGATGAAGTCTTGGTCACGGATCATGAATACAACGCTTGTCGGAATGCTTTAGATTTTTCTGCGGAGCGATCGGGTGCCATCGTAGTGGTGGTCAAATTGCCTTTCCCTTTGACCGATCCACAGCAAGTTGTCGAGGCCATGATGGCCAAGGTGACTAAGCGCACGGTGTTTTGTTTGGTGGATCACATTACGAGCCCGACTGCCTTGGTTTTGCCGGTGGCAGAAATCATTCAAGCCATGCGCAATAAAGGTATTCGCACCTTGGTTGATGGCGCTCATGCTCCCGGTCAGCTCCCCTTGAATCTTGAGGAGCTTGGTGCGGATTACTACACCGGTAACCTGCATAAGTGGGTTTGTGCGCCCAAGGGATCGGCCTTCCTATATGTGCGTCCGGAGTTGCAGGAAGAAATCCATCCGGTGACAATTAGTCATGGCTACAACGCAGGGACCGAAAATCGCTCGCGCTTTCTGCAAGAGTTTGATTGGACCGGAACTTTCGATCCCACGGCGTGGGGGAGCGTGGCGCATGTTTTGGACTTCATGGAAGACCTCGTGGATGGCGGCTGGAATGCCATCATGAAACGTAATCATGAACTTACTCTTTCGATGCGTACCATGCTTGCTGAACGTTTTGGTACAGGATTGCCGGCGCCGGATTCGATGATTGGAACCATGGCCTCCCTATTCATTCCTAGTGCCGCGATGAAGACGGTAGAGAAACGCGGCACCAGTATTTACACCGAGTTGCAGAATCAATGGGGGATTCAGATCCCAGCCATTCCCTTGCCCGATGACTTAGGCACCGTAGTGCGCTTTTCGGTCCACATTTACAACACCGAATCGGAATACCATCGCCTAGCGGAAGCGATCGAAAGTCTGGTTTAAAGTTCTTTCGGGGCGATGTGTTCGACACGGGTCACGCTGTAACCCAGGGATTTCAGGTGCTCCCCGACACTGTTCGGGCCGACAAAGTGAAGCGTGCCGAAGGCGAAGACCGTCGCCTTGTCGGGATGCTCGAGCAGGCGTGCATGAATGCGTTGCGCCATACGAGTGTTGCGCTCCTGCAAGATGGCATTTAGCCATGCATTTTGGATCGGATCATCTAAATCGGTTTCCGACATGGCGAAAGCCCACAAAGCTTCCCCATCGCCAGCGAGGTAAAGTTTGCGCAACTTGGCAACGCTGGTTAGTTCCTCAGCTTGTTCTTGGATGAGCTTGTCTAGGCTAATCGAAAGCATGTGCACCTGCTCTTCCATGCTGCCAAAAGAAAGCGCGCGTAACTGCTCATCAATCGTTTCAATCGCGCCAAACTCCTTGCCATCTTGCTTGGCCCGATGCATGAGCTGCACATCTAACTTCACCCCATGCGACATATATGGAATGGCATCGAGCTGGCCGATTTGCAGGCCGACCATCCAGGGCCGTAGGTGATCTAGCGATGTTGCCGGAAGGTTGCGTGATTCCAAGTAGCCATGCAAACGCGCAAGAAGTTCCGGCGAAACCACCGATGTTAAGGACTCGCCTTTAGGCATGGTGCCCGCTTGAGAAACCCGAGCTCCAGAAGTTGGAGTCTCCTCGACCTCGGTGAAGACGGCATCGGCAGCATCGAGCGCTTGGTGCACTTCCAAACCCAGATGGGTGACCTCCGGGTCGGTGAAGTGCATGGTGCCGAATAGCCACGCCTGCGTGTCACCCTTGGTGACCTTCCAGAGAAAGGACGGGTGGTCTAAATTGGCAGAAGAGGCCAGGACTTTCTCTTTTCCACCACAACTGCTTAGCGAGATAGCCAGGCAGAAAGCAAGAATCCAGTAGGAGGCGCGCATCATGCAAAGCAGAGGATACCGACGCTGATCGAATTAGGAGATGTGGACTAAAATGGAACCGTCTGCCAAAACTTCAATCGTGCGTCCGGTTTGGGTGCCATCGGCCTCTCTCTCGATGAGAATAAAGTCCTCTAAGGGAGCTCCTTCGAAGCTGACGCGCTCAAGAAAATTGCGTAATAGAGAATGCCGAGGATCGGAATCCTCACCCCAGGCATCTAAAGTCCAATGAGCTTGTGGGTTGCAATCCAAGGTGTTTTCCGAAAACACAATGGATCCGTTTCTGCCAGGAGTCAGCTCAACCACTTGGGGCGATCCGTGAATGTAGTTGGAAAGCAAATCTGGCTGGTAGCCTTTGGCCACGATAAATAAACCATCCGTGGCCTCCGCGGTATCCACCGAGGTGACCAGGTGACCTGTGGTGGGGTCTCCTCGCTCAACAATCATGGGCAAAGAAAGCCCGAGGTCGCGTCGACGGTTCAGGACACCTGCAAGAGGGGCTTGGGAGTCGCGATCCATAACTCGGAACTGGTATTGGACCAAGGTTGGAGCCACGAGAGCAAAGTCATTCTCGGTCGATACGGTGCGGTAGAAAGTGTGGCCGGGATACCAGAATTTCAGCTCGTATTCACCTTCAAAAAGTAACTCCTCGTGCAGCAAGCCGTTATGGATTTTGAGATTGAAGCCAGTCTTGACAATCTCTACTGGGCTAGAGCCGGTTGCCATGGTTTGTTGCTTGGGAATGGCAGTCACCGAGCAATCCATGAGCGGTTGGCCTAAGGCATCAGTGATTCGCCCATGCAGTGTGGCCGTTCGTTCCGGGAATTGAATGGAGTAGGTGGGCGCTCCCGGCGTGGTCGGAAGGGTTAGAGCAAGGTCACAGAAGAATCGCGCATCTCGAAAAGAGGCCGTAAGGCGTTCTCCTGGGTTGGTTGCGATTTCAGCTTCCCTTTCCTCTGATAGTGCAAGGAGACCCGAGGCGCGGCCAGGGAAGAATGGCAGGGCGACCGAGTAGGTATAGCTGGAATCCGGTGAGGGCGCGTGCAAGAACTTTAAAGTCGTACTCTCCTGTGGCAGATGCGTAAGAAGAATCTGCGGTTCATGGCCGTGAAGGTCGCTGGCGCCCAATATTGCAGAATGCCAAGCTTGGCCAAGGTCGTCGACGGCTGTGCAGTAGAGACCTAAGGAGTCACCCGCCTCCGTCTTGGAGATCAGCACCTGATTGCGGTTGGTGAAAAACAAGTCCTCTACTGGAGCATTTTCCCAAAGCAAAAGTGTCGATTCTGGACCTTCCTTGGTCAGATCGAATTTTGCGTTGGCGTAGGTGGCCTTGGCTGAGACTAAATGTCGTCGTGGGTCTGAGAGTTGGAAACTTGCGCGAACCTGAGTCAGGGGTTGTAGTTCCACCACAAATGGAGCCTCAAGGGCTTCCACAACAGCCACTTGTATGCCGCTATATCCGTCAGCGTGTACACGCACCCTAGCGTAGGGACTTTCCATTTCTTGGACGCGATGCCACAAGACTCCCTGCTCTCCTTGCAGCGGAAGAGATTTGCTTTCCGCGGTATGACTGTTTTCATCCATAGTTGGCCAGACTAGAGTGAACTCTGCTGTTGTGATGACTTCGCCACTCCCGGCTTGCACGGCCGTTAGAGTGAACTCCTTGGGACTTGGGTAGGAAACTTGGATAGGGCTTTCGCTGCCTCCAGCGAGTGCTTGGAAGTTCACTATTTCCATGCGAGGCAATGCTTTCGCAGGCATGACTTGGTATTTGCCTGGATGGGGAAGGAGAAGAGTGCCAAATCCGTTTTGGTCGGTGACACAGAAGGCGCGCGCACCTGTCTCTCCACGAACCAAAAGCTTGGCGTTCGGAGGTCCATTGATGAGCTGAAAGGAAACCGGGATCGTGCCTTTCCAGAATCGCAGAGTCGTGGGAGTCCCGAGGGAGACATTCGGTCGAATTAAGAGTTGATGAAAGAGGCCATTCGCCGTTGCCATGACGCCTTCTGGCTCCTGGCCAGGCTCTAGCTGGAAGTAGGCCATGCCAGCAGAGTCGGTAAACTCGACTTTTTTGGCAGAGAACATGTACGTGGAAAGATCATGAAATGAGAAACTAACTTCTACGCCGGAAAGGGAGTTGCCCAATTCATCAACCGCATGCATGGAATAGGCAGCTTGACTATTGGATGGAGGCGGAAGCGTTTCCCTTCGCACGCCATTTTGGTGGAGAGGTAAGGCGTCAATATGGGAAGAGGTTTGGGCAACCAGCGCTCGGTTTGCGGTTTGGGATTCGTTCTTTCTTACTTCAGACCCGTCGAACAATCCACCTAGCCATGCGCCACCTAAAAGAACTGCCAAACTCGCGGCAATTGCCGCCACAGTGCCCAAAGTGGCTGCGGTACCGCGGCCAAGGGGAATGCCTAATATGGCAAGGCAGCTGGCATTCCATTCCTTGCCATACTTTGCCTGAAACCGGTCCCGCAGTTTTTTTAAGCCGCGTTCACTGTCTCGGTAAACTTTGTCCAGGGGGATTTTTAGTTCGTCGGCAACGCGTTGCGATTTCCAGCCCTGCATGTGGCGAAGCATGATGACCACGCGTTCGTTTTCAGGGAGATCCCTTAGGGCTTGGTTGGCCACATGAAAGAGTTCGGTGATGTCGGAGCTTTGTTGAAGAACGGTTTCGTCTGAAAGAGCGACTTTTCCTTGGCGTTGCTGACGCCGATATTCAGAGCGCCAGTTTTGCGCGGTGAGACGCCGAGCGGTAGAGCCGAGCCATGCGCGGAGGTTGGTCTGTCCTGCATTCTCATCGGCAAGCGCCTCGGCCATGGTGGCTTGCACCATGTCATCGGCGGAAAAGTCATCCTTGGCTAAATTTCGGACAAGGCGAAACAGCCAGTCCTGGTGCTCCAGGAGTTGTTCGGGCGAAATGTGGGGGGCCGTCATAGGATTGAGAATAAGGGAACTATTCAGTGCAAATGGCAATAACTGTTACGCCAGCGCCATTCGCAGCTTCTTGCCAGGTGCCGTTAGGGGTAAAACGATATTTACACCCAGCTTCGGTTGCGCCTGAAACAATAGGAGTGGTTAGCGTGAGGCCAACTATAATGGGGTTTACAGATTCTGTGCCCGGCGGTGCGATAAACAAGACGGTGGCTGTTCCGTTGGCGTGCTTCTCAACCTCGGCGGTAATAGTAACTCCATCGATATTGGCCTGGATAGCACTCATCAAATCAATTTAGCCACGGAGCGAAAAAAAGGCAAGTGGACTATCTTCTTTGGTCGGCAGTATGGAGAATGGGCCCGATGTCATCGTTAGAGCTACTCCAGGAAGTTTGGAAACCTTCACAATCCTCAAGCTTGTACCAAGTGGAAGGGTGGTCTCAGGGATATTTCCGCGTACATGAGAATGGTGCGCTTTTAGTAGACCCAACTCGAAAGAACACTCATGGGGTGGCGCTAGAGGAAATCGTGAAAGGTTTAGCGGACCGTGGCTATACCACGCCCTTAGTCTTGCGCTTTCCAGATATCTTGCAGAATCGTTTGGCGCATTTGGCTTCTGCTTTTGAGGTTGCGATTAAAGAAAATGGTTATCAAAATAGCTATCACGCGGTTTACCCGATCAAGGTGAATCAGCAGCGCCACCTTGTGGAACAGTTGGTGGAGTTTGGGCAAGAGTTTCGCTTTGGTTTGGAAGTGGGGAGTAAGCCAGAGTTGTTGGCGGTCATGCCGATGACTGCGAACCATCCAGAGCGATTGATTATTTGCAATGGCTTTAAGGATGACCGTTTTATTGAGGCGGTCATTTTGGCAACCAAGATTGGGCGAAATATTGTTCCTGTGGTGGAAGGTTTCCGCGAGTTGGAGCGCATCATTTTCTATGCCGAGAAGTACGGCGTGCGGCCAAAGATCGGCGTGCGGGTAAAGCTAGCCAGCGAAGGAGTTGGGCGCTGGCGCGAAAGTTCTGGACATCGTTCCAAGTTCGGTTTGTTTCTGTCGGAAGTTTTGCAAATGACCAGGTTGCTGAAGGAGCATGACATGTTGGATTGTCTGCAACTCCTGCATTGCCATATGGGTAGTCAGGTTCACAACATTGGCTTGATTAAGAATGTGATTAACGAAATCGGACACGTTTACGTTGAATTGGTTCGATTGGGCGCTGGCATGCAGTATTTGGATATTGGAGGCGGTTTAGGTATTGATTACGATGGCTCCGCAACTGCAACCGAGTCCTCCATGAACTACTCTTTGGAGGAATACGCGAACGATGTGGTGTACCGCATTGGAAAAATTTGCGATAACGCAGAGGTGGCTCATCCACGCATTGTGAGTGAAAGCGGGCGTGCCATGGTGGCGCAACACAGTGTTTTAGTGTTCGATGTCCTCGGCCGCAATAGTGTGGATACGGTTGCCGAAAGCCCGGGAACGCTTGAGCAGTGGGGCGAGGGGAAAGATGTGCCTCTGCCGTTGCAGGATTTGCAAGATGCAGCCGACAGCCTAGATGGAGATCGCCTAGTGGAGCGCTTGCATGACATCAGCCAATCGCGCGATGAGGCCATGAACTTGTTTGCGCTCGGATATTTAGACTTAGAAGGACGGGCGCTTGCCGAGAAGCTTTACTGGTCTACCAGCTTGCGTTTGCGGGAGCTCATGCGCGCTTCGGGAGATCATCCGCTTGAGTTGGAAGAACTTGAGAACTTGCTGCGCGAAACCTACTTCTGCAATTTCTCAGTTTTCCAATCGGTGCCCGACGCCTGGGCCATCGGGCAGCTTTTCCCAGTCATGCCCATTCACAGGCTTGATGAGGAACCCACGGCACGCGTAGTGCTGGGCGATGTCACCTGTGATTCCGATGGCAAGATCAACCGCTTCATCTCGGAGTATGGTCCGCAACCTGCCCTGGATGTTCACCCCTTGAAGGATGGAGAGCCCTACTTTTTGGGAGTTTTTCTGGTGGGCGCTTACCAGGAGACTTTAGGCGATTTGCACAATCTCTTCGGCGACACCCACGTCGCGCACATCCGCATCGATGGGGAAGGTGGATGGTTAGTAGAGGAAGTTGTGCCCGGCGACACCGCCCGGGAAGTTCTGCAATACGTGCAATACGAGCCAGACCGCATGGAAGCAGAGCTGCGCAAGGATTGCGAGAGAGCCACGGTAGCAGGTGCCATTACCGCAAGCGAGAGCCGCACCCTGATGAAGTTTTACGTCGATGGCTTGAATGGCTACACCTACTTGGAAGCGTCGATCGATGCCTAGGATTGTGCTGTTCGGTGCTTCCTGCTAGGATGCCAGCGCATTCAGACGAGTGGAGGGACAGGCCCTGCGAAACTCGGCCAACCGGCTTGCGAGCACGGTGGCAATACCCTCCGGATTCCGGATTAATGCGCGAGCCTGTCCCTCCGCTTGTTTGCTCAAGTACCTAAGGACATGAAGCCGCAATCCGCAATCGCTCGCCCCTCAATCGCTGCCGCGTTGCAGCAACGCATTCTCGTATTGGACGGTGCCATGGGAACCATGGTGCAAGCCTGTGGTTTATCGGAAGAGGATTATCGCGGTAGTCGTTTTCAGGAACATGCGGTGCCGTTGCTCGGTAACCACGATGTCCTTGTCCTCACCAAGCCGGAAGTCATCGCAGGGGTGCATGCCGCTTATCTAGAAGTGGGTGCGGACATTATTGAAACCGATACTTTCAGTGCAAACGCGATTTCTCAGGCAGATTATCAGTTGGAGCATGCCTGCTATGACATCAACCGCGCGGCTGCTCAAGTTGCGCGCGAGGTTGCGGATCGGTTTACCGCAGAAAACCCTGCTCAGTCGCGTTTTGTAGCTGGATCGATTGGGCCGACCAACCGTATGTGCTCGATGAGCGCTATTGTTGAAGATCCAGGGGCGCGCGCCATCGACTTCGATACGCTGAAAGACGCCTATCTAGTGCAAATGCGTGGTTTGGTGGACGGCGGTGCTGATTGCCTTCTCATTGAAACGGTCTTCGATACCCTGAACTGTAAGGCGGCCTTGTTCGCCGCGGAAGAAGCCTTCGAAGCTTGTGGCGTGCGGATTCCGGTGTTCGTTTCCGGCACCATCACCGATGCTTCTGGGCGCACCTTGTCGGGGCAGACTGTAGAAGCCTTTTGGTATTCGGTTGCGCACGGAGACCTAGGTGCGATTGGATTTAACTGTGCACTCGGGCCAAAAGAAATGCGCCCGCACTTGGAAAGTGTTGCGGCCATCGCCGATTGCCCGGTCATGTGCTACCCCAATGCGGGCTTACCGAATGCGTTTGGCGAATACGACCTTGGCCCTGAAGCAATGGCCGAGCATGTGCGCTCGTGGGCACAAGAAGGCTTGCTGAACCTGGTTGGCGGGTGTTGCGGAACCACTCCGGAACACATTCGCGCCATGGTTGAGGCGGTGAGAGATGTCCCCCCACGCACCATTCCTGAGTTGCGAGGCTTGCCGCATTTCTCTGGATTAGAGGCACTCGAGGTGCGCCCCGATTCGCTCTTTTTGAATATCGGAGAGCGCACTAACGTGACCGGATCGCGCCGTTTTTCCCGCCTAATTCTCTCCGAAGATTACGATGCCGCGCTCGCCGTAGCGCGTGTTCAAGTGGAGGATGGCGCCCAGGCTATCGACATCAACATGGACGAAGGCTTGCTTGATTCTGAAGCTGCCATGCAGCGCTTTCTGCGCTTAGTTGCATCAGAACCGGAGATTGCACGCGTTCCGATCGTTCTGGATTCTTCTCGCTGGGAGGTGCTGGAGGTCGGCTTAAAAAATGTGCAGGGCCGCTCATTAGTGAACTCCCTTAGCCTGAAAGATGGCGAGGAAGAGTTCCGGCGTCGCGCGACCCATGTCAGGCGCATGGGCGCTGCAGTGGTCATTATGGCTTTTGATGAAGCAGGGCAAGCCGTAGATGTGGATCGTCGCATTGAGATTGTGGATCGCGCCATGCGCATCCTGCATGAGATCGGATTCCATGATCACGATGTCGTCTTAGACCTCAACGTGCTTGCGATTGCAACCGGTATCGAAGAGCACAACTCCTACGCAGTGGACTTTTTAGATGCTCTGCGCGCGCTTAAGCATCGGTATCCGCAATGCTCTTTCAGTGGCGGGATTAGCAATCTTTCCTTCAGCTTCCGCGGTGCAGAAGAGGTACGTCAGGCGATGCACGCTGTGTTTCTCTTCCACGCGGTGCAAGCTGGCCTGACCATGGGCATTGTGCACGCAGGTAACCTTCCGCTTTACGATGATCTCCCGAAAGATTTGAAGCGATGGTGCGAGGACCTCATCCTCGATCGCCGCCCAGAATCTGCGGAAGACCTTCTGGCCTACGCGGAAGCCCACGCCAACGAGGCTGCTGGAATTAAAGAAAAAACCACCGCGGCCTGGCGTGCTGAGGAAGTCGATGCACGCTTGGCCCATGCCCTGATTCACGGTATAACCGATTTCATTGAGGAGGACTTGCCAGCGGCCTTGGAGAAGCATGTCGAACCGCTAAAGGTCATTGAAGGTCCTCTAATGGCAGGAATGGACGTGGTGGGAGAACGCTTCGGCAGTGGCCGCATGTTCCTTCCGCAGGTCGTGAAAAGCGCTCGCGTGATGAAGCGTGCGGTGGCTTGGTTGGAGCCTTATCTCGAGGCCGCAAAAGAAGATGGCCAAAGCGCCAGCCGCGGAAGAGTGTTGCTCGCCACCGTGAAGGGAGATGTGCATGACATCGGTAAGAACATTGTGGGCGTAATCCTCGCGTGTAATGGTTTCCACATCATTGACCTAGGTGTCATGGTGCCGGTGGAAACAATCCTGAAGCGCGCGCTAGAAGAAGACGTCGACATCATCGGACTGAGTGGTTTGATTACGCCCTCTCTCGATGAAATGGTTCACGTAGCCAAGGAAATGGAGCGCACTGGATGCAAGCTGCCCTTAATGGTGGGTGGTGCCACCACTTCCGTGGCGCACACTGCGGTTCGCATCGACCATGAATACCACGGTCCTGTAATCCATGGGCGCGATGCCTCGCAAGCGGTGAACCAAGTGCAAAACTTGTTGACCGCGGATCGCTGCGAAGACTTCCTTGAGCTGAACCAGCAACGGCTCGAGCAAGCGCGCACTCGCCATCAATCGCGCAACACCACGCGCCCGATCGCCAAGCTAGATGCCGCTCGCAAAGCAGCTCCATTTTCGGATTGGGCTCGCGCTGACCTTCCGACACCGAATCGTCTTGGAATTCAGTTGCTTGATAACTTTCCGCTCTCTGAGTTGCGCTCCTTCATCGATTGGACACCGTTCTTCAGCACATGGGAGCTACAAGGACGTTTCCCAGCCATTCTCGACGACCCCATTGTCGGCTCTCATGCACGAGAACTGCATGCCGATGCCGAAAGTATGCTCGATGAAATCTGCGCGCCTGGTGGCCTTACTGGACGTGCTATTTTCGGGATCTTCGAAGCGAATTCAGAAGGCGACGACCTTCTTATTGACGGCCCGCAAGGCATCCACCGTCTCCCGATGTTGCGGCAACAACGCGACCCGAAGCCCGGCCGCGTCAACCGATGCCTCTCAGACTTTGTCGCTCCGCAATCTAGTGGGCGCACCGATCATGTCGGCGCATTTGTAGTGAGTACAGGCTTTGGTATCGAAGCATGGTTGGAACGATTCGAAGCGGAGCACGATGATTACCGAGCCATTTTGGTTAAGGCACTCGCCGATCGCCTGGCCGAAGCTTTTGCGGAATACTTGCACTTGCGAATCCGCCGTGAGGACTGGGGTTATGCGAGCGAGGAGGACCTCGGTTCCGCTGCCCTCATTGAGGAAGGCTACCAAGGCATTCGCCCTGCGCCTGGCTACCCAGCTTGCCCGGACCACAGTCTGAAGGATGACTTGTTCGAACTGCTTGATGCTGAGAACCAAATTGGCGTCCAGCTCACTGAAACCCGCGCCATGTGGCCGGCGGCAAGCGTGAGTGGCTTTTACTTTGCGCACCCTGAGGCCTGCTACTTTGGCATTGGAACCATCGGTGAAGATCAGGTCGAGGATTATGCAAACCGTCGCGGGATTCCAGTGGAGGAAGCGCGGCAACGTTTGGCGCCACAACTGCGGGCCAATCAGCCGGTGGCTTAACCTGAAAAGGAAGTCATCTAGGCAGCACGAGCGGTTCAGAGCGCGGATAACATTATGCTGTGCTGCCCCCCAACCGCTCCGTGCTGATTCTGCTGATCATCCTGACCACTATTATGGTGGGATGGGTGCTGCATGTGGGTGCGAGCATTCTGCAGCCTCTGGTCATCGCGCTTTTACTCGCAAGCATGTTGCAGCCGGTGGTGGTGCGCTTGGCGCGGTGGAAAATCCCGCCAGCCCTTACCGTGATTGCCCTGGTCGCCACGTTGTTTTCGGGGCTGATTCAAGCGGGTAGTTTGTTGCAGGCGAACATCGTCCAGTTTCTGGGCGATACCTCCCAGACGACCTTCCAAGAGGGTATCGATCCGGTAAATCAAGACCAGGAAGAGCTGTCGCAGGATTTTGATTGGCCCTCGGTGGTCGAAGGGCTTGGTGCGCGTATGGAGAACTCTTCTATGCCAGAAGCCATGCGCCGTTTATTGGTGGAATCCTTGCACGAATTGGATCTCGCCGGTGTCGCCCGCGGCATTTTCGATGGCGGCCTTGGATTTACCCGCGCTTTGATTTTGGTCATGATTTATATGATCTTCATTTTTGCGGAGCAAAAGATTTTCCGTCGCAAGATTCTGGCCATTGCCGGCGATCGTCAAGACGATGCTGCGCGTGTTCTCGACAGCATTGGTCGTGGTATTCAGAAGTACCTCAGCGTAAAAACCGCGGTCTCCCTAATGACCGGTTCCATGTGCTACTTCATGCTGGTCATGTTGCAGATTCCATACGCATTGTTGTTTGGATTACTGACCTTCCTGCTGAACTTCATTCCGACTTTCGGCTCCATCATCGCGGCGATTTTCCCAACGGTGACTGCGTTGGCGGTGGAGTCTTCTTGGAATAAAGCGCTGTTTGTGCTTGTGGCCTACCTAAGCATTAACCTGACTCTAGGCAGCTATTTGGAGCCAAAGGTGCTCGGTCGAGAGCTCAACCTTTCACCGCTGGTCATCATTGTTTCAGTGGTGGTCTGGGCTGGAATTTGGGGGGTCGTCGGTGCATTCCTTGCCGTTCCATTGACTTCGGCCATCCAGGTTATTCTGCTCTCCAATGAGCGCACCAAACCAGTTGCGGTTCTTTTGGGAAGTGGACCGCCACCGGATAAAGGAAATGAAGCGGGCGACACCACCCCTTCGGTTGCCAGTTAAGTCTGGTCCTTATTGCGGAAGTAAAGCCGTGGCAATGTCCACTGCATTACTCGCTGCACCGGTAAGCAGGTTGTCGGTCACAATCCACAATTGTAATTGCTTGGTGCTAGCACCGAGACGTAACCGTCCAACAAATACGCCTTCTTGGCCGCACACGCTCTTTGGAGTGGGCGCTTCCGCGGCATTTACCGCGACCTCCATGTTGGATTGCGCCTGAAGCTTTTGCTGTACTTGGTGCAAATTAAAGGCTTGCTCGGCTTCGATCCAAACTGATAGCCCATGTCCAACTTCGACGGGAACGCGAACGCAGGTCGCGCTGATTTCAAAACCCGGGTCTCCGAGTAACCGCAAACTCTCCTGCACGACCCGGTGTTCCTCCAGGGTTGCGCCATCTTCCGTGAAACGGTCGCACTGAGGAAGCACATTGGCGTGGAGCGGGGTATCGGGTGTCTGGATGGACTGCAGGAGTTGCCTTCCGCCGCCGCTGGCCGCTTGGAAGGTGGTCACCACGACTTTGCGGATGGTCGAGGTGCGACGCAAAACATCGAGGACTCGGACGAGACCACCATTGGTGCAATTGGGGCTGGCGAGGATGCCTTGATGTTGGTCCACGCATTCCAAATTCAAACCCGAAAGCAACAACGGCACCGAAGGATCCTGGCGCCAAGCATCCGACAGGTCAATCACCACACGCCTCTCTGCGACTAACTCCTTTGCCCATTGCTTCGAAAGCGCGGCGGGTGCGGCAAGGAAAATGAGATCTGCATCGGTGACTTGTTCCGGAGTGAAATCTCGTACGCGCACTGCTTGAATCCCCGCATGGGGGAAAGCGCGTTGCTTCAACACTTGAATGAGAGTTTCACCCACTAAACCACGGGCGCCCACTACGGCAATCCGTGGTGCCATCGGCAACTTCCATCCGCGTCGAGGTTTGGCTGAGCCAGTCATGCTGGGGCCATGATAAACTAGCCTTGTGACCAAGACCGATCCCACTCAGCCCATCCGCAATGTGGATGACCTCATTGCCAGTCTCGATGCCGCAGTCGCCGCGTCGGATGATTCGGCGCGCTGTAAGCAGGTCATGGAGACTTTGATCCACGCTTTCTCGGAGGAGAATGACATTCTCAGTGAAGCCATGTGCGCCACTTCAGAAGAGGGGTACGCACGTCGTCTGCTTTACCGTCATCCGCACGGTGCGTATTCGGTAGTGGTCATGGTTTGGGGTGCCGGGCAAGGCACGCCGCTACACGATCACGCGGGTACTTGGTGTGTGGAATGCGTCTGCCAAGGAAGCATTAAGGTCACCAACTTCCGTCGCGACGCCAACCGGGATTCCGAAGCAGGCATTTTGGATTTCTCTGAGCAGCAATCACAAATGGCCGGTGTCGGAGAGGCTGGAAAGCTGATCCCTCCCTTCGAATACCACATTCTGGAGAATCCAGGAACTGAAACGGCGGTCACGCTTCATGTTTACGGTGGGGAAATCTTGCGCTGCAACACCTTCGAAGAAGCCGAGGGTGGTGGATACAAACTGCACAAGCGCGAACTCGCTTACACGCCTTAATTCGATTTGAGCATGAGTGAAACCGTTTCTCGTAGTGCTTGGATTCCAGGCGTCCTGGTCGCCACGGCCTTCGCATTTGCCGCACGCGAGTTAGCTGCTCTGGAGTTCTTCCATGACACGCTGCATTTCGGCGACCTGCTTTTGGTTATTTTGCTTGGCATGTTGTGGCGCATGGTCTTGCCGCTTCCCAGATGGGCCATTCCTGGCATCGATATGGCCAAGAAACCGATTTTGCGTTGGGCAGTTGCTGCCTTGGGTTTGCGCTTAAGCCTGAATGAAATCCTCGAGATTGGCGGACCGGCCTTGTGGGTGGTTTCGGTTTCCACGATTGTGGCAGTCTTTGGCGGATGGTGGATTTGTAAATGGCTCGGAATACCAGAACGCATGGGCTTACTTCTTGGAGTCGGCGGCGCAGTCTGTGGAGCATCGGCCATTGTTGCTGCCGACACCGTGGTTCAGGCCGAGAAGAAGGATTCGGCGCTTGCGATTAGCGTGATCACCTTGCTGGGCACCATTGGCATTTTGATATACCCAGAACTCGGCCAATTTTTTGGCATGAGCGATTTTGATTACGGGGTTTGGGCAGGCGCAAGTTTGCATGAAACCGCACAAGTGGTCGCTGCCGGTGACAGCATTAGCGTAGAAGCTAAGGAGGTCGCCACTGTCGTGAAACTGGTGCGCATTTGTTGGTTAGCGCCCATCGTGTTCTACCTCGGCTGGTCTTTGCGTCATCAACACGCTGCAGCTGGGCAAGCTAAGGTCTCACTGGTACCGTGGTTCTTGGTCATGTTTGTGATCTTCGCAGCCCTCAACTCCCTGGAATGGTTGCCGACCGAAGGCACTTTTTCCGTCTCCAACCTAAAGAGTGGCGGTTCCTGGTTGATGACCATTGGAATGGCGGGTGTAGGGTTACAAACTAGCGTGAAGGATTTAGTCCATGCTGGAATGCGTCCAGTCCTAGCCGGATTCTTGCAATGGGTTTTGCTTGCCGCCGTTTCCGTGGGCATGATTCGCTTGGTTATGTAGCGTTCTTTGGTGACCGTTACAAATGCATGTAACTGTCGCCGAACACCATTTCGCCACCCATGTGCGCGCCCCAGGCAATCGCCAGGCCGAGCGCTAGCGTTAACAGGGTGTACCACTTGGTATGGCCACAACGTGCATGGAGCAGAAGCAGCAAGACCGCAGTGGTTGCAACACCTACGCCAATCCATCGGTGCAGGAAGAGGTCGTGTCCGCCGGCTCCACTATTGGACGCATTCAGCCAGCCAAGCCCTGCAGCGACCACTGCCGATGGCGCTCCCATCCAAAAGCAAAAGCGTTCTAGATTTAGGCAGGCCTCTTTGCCACTCCGTAAGTAACCTAAACGCAGTAGCGGTGCCATGAGTAAGAAGGCGACCGGGAAGTGAATGATGGGGGCGTGGAAATGCCCCAGCAAAATCAATATGCGCTGCCACAGACTCTTCTCGACCGGAGCCGAAACCCCCTTGGCCTCTTGCGGAAGATAAAGCGCAGCCATTTCTAGATCTACAAATGGGTTGCCATCGGCGGGCATGGGGGTGCGCGCCAAGGTCCATTCCATTAATAACTCGGCTTCGGCTTCGGTGATCGGAGCATAGTCACTGTCCTTGGGTGGCATACTACGGTCTTCAGCAATTTCAATGAGTAGGGCGGATTCGGGATCGAGGTCATCGCCCCACTTTTTGGCAACGGCACGTAAATCCCAAGCTTGATCGAACTCGCGCTTTGCTTTGCGCGATTCCGCTTCCGGGTGATGGCAATGCACACATTTATCCGCGAACAACTGACGCACTTGCCCACCCAAATCCTGCTCCTGCTGTGGGAGCAGGGGGCTGGCAAGCAGAAGAATCGTCGCGAACAAAAGCTTTACTCTTGGTCGGGATCGTAAGTGTCGTGGCCTTCCTTTTTGATGCCACCCAGCGTTTTATAGATTTCCTTCGCATCTTCCTGTTTGCCTTCCGCAAGAGCTAACTCAAGGCGTAGGGTTCCATCGGCAACGGCGAGTAGCTTGCGCTGGAAATCCACGCGCCACTTCACTTGTTCAAGCTCGGACAAACCTGCAGGCGCCTCAGGGCAGTAAGGCATGGCTTCTAGTGCGGAGTTGCGCATGCCTTCTGCATACTTCATGCCCTCTGCAGCTTTCTCCGGGTCGCTGAGAGTTTTACGCAGGGCACGCATGTTGTCCTTGATCTGCTCCATAGCTTCCGCCAAAGGACCTTCCTCTTCGTGCTCATGCTCCTCTGGCTCTTGAGCGATCGAGGTTGGCTGACTCATGGCACTCACCGTGAATGGAGTCAGAATCAGGAGGGTCAGAAGGCTGAAGGTGAATTTAGCGTAGGGGCGCTTCATGGACATTACACAAGGATAGCAGTCACGCGTATGGGGCTGCTATGCCTTGGATGCCCTTTAGTTCTGGATTTGACCCAGCACCACGTTGGTCTTAATACTGCCCACTCCGTTTTCACCACGACTTATAACGACCTGAGTGGCCAGTTGAGTCAACGGAACCCACGGCGGCATGAACGCAGTCAAAGTGGCTTCACCATTGGCGTCGGTAATTGCAGAGCCTAACTGAAGGACGGGTTGCCGCAGATTTACGGCGAGATCGCCAAACCCAGGAAAGTGGTCGCCTAGAGGCGTCGTGCCTGCAATCGATGCCAGGAACCAAGCGACTTCTCCAGAATTTAACCCTCGCACCGTGGTGTCAAAATTTTGACCGCGATGCATATTTTCATCTTGGATCAACGGGAGAACGGCCGTGATTTTGAGGGTTTGATTGTCATCGACATCGTGGAGCACGGTGCGGAAGCCATCGGCCCATTCAAGGGTAACCGTGTCCACAGTACGCACAGAACCTAATCCGAACAGGGTAGTCATCTGGCTGCAGCCTAAGTAGCTGGCGCCGCCATCCATGACTTGCACACTTTTCTTACCGCTCGCTTTGATCGTCACGCGTGTACCCGAGCCACCAGGTGCCAGAGCTGGGTTGGCGGAAGTGTCGACATCGATGCGTAGCCAATGCTTGTTGCGGTGCACATTATTGCGATACAAATGCACCGGGCCGTTGTTGTTAATCACCAACAAATCTAGGTCGCCATCCAAATCATAATCTCCGAAGCATGCGCCGAAGCCATCTGGACTTGATTGTGCATCAAAGGCCACTCCAGCGTATTCCGCAACTTCGGTAAAACTGCCATCGCCGTTGTTGTGATAAAGGCGGTTGGCGCCAGGTCCGGGAATGTCGCCGATGTCACCAAAACTAGTTACGAAAATGTCCGGCCACCCGTCGCCATCGTAGTCGCCAACCGTTGAACCTACACCGCGGTGTAAGCTAGTCCCGTTATGGATGATGGGATTGACTTTTTGAAAGCTATCATCGAATATGCACCGATTGACTGACTTCTTCGAAATCTAGTTGTGCGCTGAGAGGGGAGGCTGCACAGAGAGCGGCGCAAAATAGGGTGAGGGGGTAAAGCATGGCGGGTTAGTTCGATTGTAAATCAAACCCGGATCTTTTCGGCCCTCAGAACTTCTTTATCTGCACCTCAGCGACGGGTAGGAAAGTACGGTCAAAACGTTCTACAAAGTCCTGGAGGAGCACATTTTTGGAAGTCTTGGCCTTGAGCTGCATAGATTTCCCGTTGACCACCACCGTGATCTTGCCCTTTTCGCCAAGCCACTCTTGTTGCAAAAATAGAGAGCATCGACTGACACCCTGGGTTTGCACGACAAAGCTTCCATCTTGCTTCCGTGTTACGTGGGATTTAGAGGTCCGCTCCTCCGCCATGTTTTGAATGTAGGCCGCGCGCTGCTCCTCGTTCATGCGTTGCCATTCTTTTGGATCAACGGTGATGCCAAAGGATTCATCCATCGCTTTCGTCAGCCCCGAAACGTGTAGCCAAGAACGCCGCAGATTCTCTTTCCGCGCCGTGCGGTAAGTGATGGAGCCAGGCCAAGGGTTGCGTGGATGACTGCCAAAGAACTTTGGCCAATCGATGGTGTCGGTGCGGTAGGAATGACCGAGTTCCGGGAACTCAATCAGCATGGCATCGTCATTGCCTGCAGCGCGAATGCGGTCAAAACTTAAGCGCAAGTTGCGTAAAAGGCGTGGGTCGTCTTGTGAACCTTGGAGTTGACGAATGGGGGTGCCCGCTAAGTTTTCGACCAAACGCAAATTGTTGCGCCCCTGACTGACCACCCAAGTAGGGCCACCAATGGCAGGTACCAAACTTGCAAAATGATCGCTGTGGCGCGTACCTAAATCCCAAGCCAGGTGCCCACCGCGACTCACACCATGTAAGTGCACGCGGTTTTCATCGACGTTGTAATGTAAACGCATCCAGCGCAAAGCCTGCAAGACCTCATCGCGTTCGCGTTGGGTGAAAGCATAACCTTGAACGGACTCCGGATCGGTAGGGGCAAGTAATAGGTAGCCATGTTGATCGGCAAGCTGTGTCCAACTGCGCAACATACCACCACCTTTGCCGCCGGAGCCATGTAGTAAAACAAGGAGTGGGCTCTCCATGGTGCTGTCATAAGAAGGTGGCACGTAAAAATCGATCAGCAGGGGAACGCGCTGTTCATCAACCCATGCTTCGATTTCTAACTGGTGCGCGCCTGGACTTGCGTCATCAAAGTCGCCGAAGGCGTGCATGATTTCCAGCCACTGGTCGGTATTCACCGAGCGTAATTGGGTAAGCCGTTTGACCGCTGCTTCCCGTTCCTTTGGTTTCAAGGCAGAAACCGCTTCATGCAATAGAACCCTTGGGTCAGGAGGTGGAGGAGCCGCCTCTTCTTGCGCAAAACAGGCAAGGCTAAGAACTAAACCGAGCCAGCTCATTCTTGTCCTAACTGGATTTTTGTGCGCACCTTCTCAACCAATCGCCTGGTTGCCAAGATGCCATCGACTTCGCTCATGGATTCTCCTTCGTACTCCACACCAATCCAACCTCGGTATCCAGCAGCAAAAACAATCTTTAACATGCGTAGGTAATCGGTGTGCTTTTCCTCGCCATTTTCCGAGAAATCATGCGACTTGGCACTGACCGCTTTGGCAAAGGGCATCATTTGTTCAACGCCTTCATAGCGGTCATAAAGTACCTCGCCGACGTAGAAGTTTCCAAAATCAGGAAGCGTGCCGCACATAGGGTGGTCGACCTCGCGCATGACGTTGGCTAACCACTGTCCATCAGAAGACCAACCGCCGTGGTTTTCGACAATCACCTGAATGCCTTCTGCAGCGCCGAGTTCGGTTAGTCGACGCAGACCATCAGCCGCTAGGTGTTGCTGTTCTTCCCGTTCACCGTCACTGTGTGCATTGACGCGAATCGAGTGACAACCCAAAAAACTAGCCGCATCAATCCACTTGCGATGATTCTCAATCGCCTGCGTGCGCTTGGCGGGGTCGGGGTCGCCTAGATAACCCTCGCCATCGCACATAATGAGCAAACTTTGCACGCCCGCTTGATCGCAGCGACGGCGTAACTCACCTAAGTAACCGCGGTCCTTGGCATGTTGTTTAAAGAACGCATTGACGTATTCCACGCCAGCGAAGCCAAGGCGTCGTGCTTCGTCGGGGAAATCTAGGTTGCTTAACTTGCCGCTTTGCAGGGTTCGATGCAAAGACCACTCTGCCAGGGATAGAGGAAACAAATCGGTCGTGGCGGGCTGTGGGAAGAGCAGCCGTGTGGCGGTCAAGGGACGCGCCATGCCAAGTCCAGCCAAGCATGTGAGTTGGGTTAAAAAGTTCCTGCGGGAGAATCTCAGCATGGACTGAGTCTACAACCATCTTGGGAACAAAAAAAAAGGCCGCCGGTGAGAAGTTTGCTGAACCGACGTCAACCCCCACGGTGTCGGCGATCCAGTTTCATTCTCCCCGACGAACCGGGAAAAAGTTTCTGTCTAACATTTCCAGCCCAACCGAAGTCAGGCCCACAGTTACTTAGTACACGATTGGTGCAATTAGTTTCAAAAACTTTTCCAAAACCTAGAATTGAAGGCTATTTAGAATCCCGGAGGTGCAGAAGGATACGCTCGCCGAGCTCTTTCGGCATCCTTCCGGCTCCGATTTCTTGACAAACGTTCAAAGTTGTGTCCATCGTATCAAAGATTGTTTCACAGCGCATACAAACCATGGCATCGAGCTCTGGAGTGGTTTGTTTGCCTTGATCGAGGGTTTCCTGTTTTAAACGCAGTAGATCCATGCATACTTGGACCGAATATTCTGCTGGGGGAACCTCCTTCTTGGGTAGAACCGTATCTAAGGCCTGCCTGAGCCGCAAACGAGCGCGGTGCACACGCGTTTTGACCGTGGCCTCCTTCATATCCAAAATCTCAGCAACATCCTTTCCGGAAAAGCCGAGGATGTCCTTGAGGAGTAGGGGAAGCCGAAATTCAATCGGAAGCCCGACGATGGCCTCCTCGATTTGTTCTTTAGCCTCCGCCTGAATCTGTTCATCGAGGGGAGTTTTGCTCTTATGGTCTACATAGCCCAGGCTTGGCTCGCCAAAGGGCAGCATTTCTTCCAGCGAAGCCATGCGTTTCGGTTGTCCTGCGCGCAGCCGGTGCATCCGGCTACAAGCGCGTGCGGCAATGGTGTACAGCCAAGTCTTAGGGCTGGAGCGCCCCTCGAACTGTTCCCAATGCTTGTAAGCCGCCAGGAAGGTTTCCTGGACGATGTCGTCGGCCTCCTCGGAGCTGCCACAGAGGCGTCTGCCCAGGCTGTAAATCATCGAGCCATGTTCCTCCAAATAGGCGGGGGATGGCTACATCACGGGGTTCGAGGTGAGCATTCATAGGGGTCCGTTTATCGTAGATGAATAAACGGGCAGTTGAAAAGAAAAACCGCCGGCTGGACGAATCCGGCCGGCGGAAAAACCTAGAAAAACCTAGGCAGGATCCGCGGATCCGAGAATTTCGTTAATGATCTCCATGCCCTCTTCATCTACACCAAGGTCCTTTGCGCGTTGCGCCCAGACCTTAGCTTCAGCTGGCTTCTCCAAGTACTTGTGGCAGAAGAAAGCAGAGTTGAGCCAGAAAGTGCTGACCAATTCCTTGTTGTGCACCTTGCCAGTAGCAAACAATGCGTCGGCGGAGGTCAAGAAACCTTCGAGGTCGTCGAGGCTAGCGAGTCCATCCATTGCGTTTGCAACCACGGCTTCCATGAGGCCGTGCTCATTGGCAGGGTCCATTTCAACAGCCATAGCTAGGTCAGCATCGTTGCTTTGACCAGACTTGAGTAGAGCTTTAAGGGCGTCTAACTTGAAGCCGCTCTTGTTCTCTGGGTCGAGCTCAAAGCCCTTGCGAAGGATCGCAGACAGGGTTTCAGCACCTGGTGCGCCATCGAGGTTTGCGAGTAGGCCCGCAACTTTTTTAACCACAGCCATTTTGTCTTCAGCGGCTTCAAACTCCGCATTGATCTGCTTGATCTTTGCAAGAGCGGCTTTTCCTTCGGCGCGCTTGGTGACGACGTCAGCCAAGTAATCCTCTGGAGTTGCGCCGGTGTAACCCGAGCGTCCAAAGACTTCGCCTTCCGGCGTCATGAGCAACACGGTTGGGAAACCGGTAATGCCGTATTTGTTTTTAAGTTCTTCGTTGCGCTCAGGGTTTGGCACTAAAGCTTTGGCTTCATCTCCACTCGGGAAATCCAAAACTACAAGGACATAGTCCTCAGTAACCTTTGCGGAAAACGCGTCTTTTTCATACACCTCAGCACGGAGGAGCTTGCAGTAGTGTCACCAATCGGAGCCACTAAAATCGACGAAAAGGTCCTTATCTTGGGCCTTGGCAATCTCGACCGCCTGGTCGAAGTCGGCAACCCATCCGGAACCATGTTCCTGTGCGGCTGCGCTAGAAAAGCCCGCGAGAAGCAGGCCGATGGTAAGTAGGTGTTTCATGATTGAGGTTTCCGCCCTTTATGACGGCATTCCATTGTATAAGACCTGTTTGAACGGAGTTCTATTCCGTGGAATTATTACAAGATCAGGGAAAGTGAGTTATGGGTCGCCTTAAGCCCTATTTGCCTGCAGCACAGTGTTCAGGCTATCCTTAGAGCTGCCATGAGGAATAACCACCACCGGCGCATGCGGAATCACAGGCTCTTTTTGATGAGCCTGCTGTTCGCTATGGTGATCCAGATGGCTTTCGTGCCGTTCCATTTGGCCTTTGATGATCACGATGGAGTCTCTGGCGCCGTTGCTGGTGAGAGTGGAGGCGATGCCTTCGTGGCGCCTTGCGAGCATGGGCACGACCACGAACAGCCCCGAGACAACCATCCCTGCCATGCGGTCCAGGATCATGGTGGTGAACTCATGGTGCCTTCAGGGTCCTCTGGCTATAAGACGTTTGCGTCCTATGTGCTTTTGTCCGAGGAAGCTTGGTCCCTACCTTCTTTAAGGGTCATGGGCTGGTGCAGGACTCCAGAAGTGGAGGCTTGGTTCAGCTTTGCAGGACATGGCGGCTATGCCCGCGGTCCTCCCGCAGTAGTTTGATCTGATTTTTTACGCTCTGTCTTTCATGAGACCGGAGCATGGTTCGTTTCTTCGATGACTCATGAGTCAGGGGGAACAAACCAACCCATTCAGATACGCTGTTTGCGTAAGAGAGGATTACCAGATGTTCCATTTCATCGCCCGACGCTTCGTTGGACCCATTGTCATTTTTCTTAGCCTGGTCGTTTGCACGACCGGATGTCTTTCCGATTCCGGGCATACTCACGCTGCCCCTGACTCCACGGAAACGGATCCGAGCCCGATCGCGGTTACGGTTTTCACCGAGGAGGTGGAGCTGTTCATGGAGTATCCGCGCTTGCTGCCTGGAGCCGAGGCACGGTTCTTAGCCCACGTTACGGTGCTGGCCGATGGCGCGCCGGTACGCAGTGGTGAACTTCGTTTGGATTTACGTGCTGCTAACGGAGACGCAGTCGTTTTCACTGCTTCGGCACCTGAAAGAGACGGCCTCTTTATTCCAGTTGGTGCCCTGTCAACCGTCGGCCAATATTCTGCGCAGATCACAGTGGTGAGTGAGCAGGTGCATGCCACCATTACACTTCCCCCAATTACGGTTTATGCTGGCCGAGCCGATGCACTGGCCGCTTCGATGGCGGAAGAGGAAGGTGAGTTGCCCAATGCGGTTCCTTTCTTGCTTGAACAACAATGGAAAGTCGGTTTGTTAATGCAGCAAGTGAAGCGGCAATCCTTGACCGAGCGCCTATTGGTTCCCGGTGAGGTGAAAGCTGCGCAAGGTGGCATGGCCATGGTGAGCGCTCCGCTGGCGGGCCGGTTGTTGCCGGTGGAGGGAAAGCGGTTGCCGCAAATTGGAGACCTCGTTGCCAAGGGGCAAGTTCTTGCATATCTGGAGCCACCCCTCACCACGGGGGATCTCATGCAGTTGTCCGCCAATGAAATGAGCCAAAGCAGTCTGGCTATGGAGGTCCTAGCGCGCGAGTTAGATTTGCAAACCAAGTCAGTCGAAGTGGAGCAAAGTTTACAGCAATCGTTTGCACGGCTTGACTTCGCGCAACTGGCGATGGATCGAATGCAAGAATTGCGTGAAAGTGGACTTGGTACCAAAGCCGAAGTGGAAGCGATGAGTCGTGATTTAGAACTTGCCCGTCAGGAGAAGCAGGGGGCAGAACGTTTGCAGAAGTCCTTGGAGTTGGCGCAGAAAAGTCTGTTGGCGATGCGCAAGCAGCTGGATGCAAGCGACGCGGGCGACGCGGGCGACGCGGAACCAGGTAGCCTGCGGGTTGCACTTTTGGCTCCCATGAGTGGCGAGGTCATTGCTGTGAATCATGTCGTAGGTGAGCAAGTCGAAAGTCTTGGGGCAATTTTTGAGGTGCTGGACTCCAGTCAGCTTTGGATTTCGGCGCACATTTCCGAATTCGATCTTGATGGCCTCGGCGAAACTCCCGGCGCCTTGCTTGAGTTTGCCTCTTTCCCGGACCGCACCTTTGATGTCTTAGGCGCAATGGGTGGAAAAGTGATTTCAGTGGGTCGCATGATTGATCCGGTTTCGCGCACCATGGCGTTGCACTATCAAGTGCCCAACCCAGAGGGCTTGCTCCGTGTAGGCATGTTCGCCGACGTCTTCCTCGAAACGCAATCGGCAAAACAAGCGATTGCGATTCCGCAGCAAGCGGTGGTGTTAGAGAATGGACGGCCCGTGGCTTTTGTGCTGATGGATGGTGAGACCTTTCAAAAAAGAGACCTAAATCTTGGCATCCGCGATGGTGACAGGGTGGAGGTTTTGTCCGGAGTGGAAGAAGGCGAGCGCGTGGTCACGCAGGGTGCTTTCCTCGTTCGACTTGCCATGGCATCTCCAGCCTCCTTCGGTGAAGGTCACGCGCACTAACCGAGGACATCATCATGATTAACAAAATGATTCTGTGGTCGCTGCGCAACCGCGTAGCTGTCCTGCTGATCTCAGCCATCCTCATTGCGGTGGGTGCATTCACCACTATGCGCATGCCGGTCGATGTCTTCCCTGACCTCACCGCACCGACGGTCACCATTCTGGTGGAAGGCCACGGCATGGCACCTGAGGAAATGGAAACCCTGGTGACCTTCCCGATTGAAACCGCAGTCAACGGTGCCGCCGATGTCCGCCGTGTGCGCTCTGCAACGGCGGTCGGCATCAGTGTGGTGTGGGTGGAGTTTGAATGGGGAACCGATATTTACCGCGCGCGGCAAACGGTGAATGAACGCTTGTCGATTGTGGCTTCTCAGCTGCCAGACCAAGTGGAGCCGCCAACCTTGGCACCGGTCTCCTCCATCATGGGGGAGGTCCTGTTTGTTTCGTTGACCTCGGACCAGCACAGCGGCATGGAGTTGCGGACGATGGCCAAGTCGCAGATACGTCGGCGTTTGATGTCGGTGGCCGGCGTTTCCCAGGTCACACCGATTGGTGGCGATGAACAACAATATCAAGTGGTGTTGTCTCCACAACGCCTCCGTGCTTACCAAGTCAGCATGGGCCAAGTCGCAGAGGCCTTGCGCAAAGGAAACGAAAACGTTTCGGCGGGATTTTTAGTCGAAGGAGGTACTGAATCTGTTGTGCGCGGCATCGGGCGAATTCAGACGATTGAGGACCTGACCAAAACAGTGGTCACGGAGCGTGGAGACCGTTCGATTACCGTAGGCGATTTAGGAGTGGTCCAGATTGGTGCTGGATTGAAACGGGGTACGGGTGCAGCTTCCAGGCGTGGGCCTAATTGGGAAGCCATCATCCAAGAGGGGGTGATCCTAGCAATCCAAAAACAACCTTCAGCAAATACTTTGGAACTGACCAAAGTGCTCGATGGTGTGCTGGAAGATATTCAGGCTACCTTGCCCGCAGGAATGCTTATCAACAAGCAGCTGTTCCGGCAGGCTGACTTCATTGAACATTCGATTCACAATACTACTTCGTCGCTGCTAGAGGGCGGGGCCATGGTCTTATTGATTGTCCTTTTGTTCTTGGCCAGTTTGCGTGCCAGCTTAATCACTTTACTCGCCATCCCTGTTTCGCTACTCAGTGCGATTTTGGTTCTTCGTTTTTCTGGAGCAAGCATTAACACAATGACGCTTGGCGGCATGGCGATTGCCATTGGCGCCTTGGTGGACGATGCCATCATTGATGTCGAAAACGTCGTGCGCAGGCTGCGGCTCAACCGCGCATTACCTAAAGAAAAACGGCATGGCATTTTGCAAACGATTTTCGAAGCGAGTGTGGAAGTACGTACTTCCATCGTTTTTGCAACGTTCATCATCTTGCTCGTATTCTCGCCGCTATTTTTCTTGTCCGGCGTCGAGGGACGCCTTTTGCAGCCACTGGGTATTGCCTTTTGTGTGGCTTTGGCCGCTTCTCTAGTCACCGCCCTCACCTTAACTCCAGCGCTCTGTTACTTCCTTCTGCCGAATAGTCCTACTGTGACGCGCGGGGGTGAGCCTTGGGTGGTGAAAAAACTGAAGCGCCTTTACGCCGGTCCACTGCAATGGGCCATGCGTTTCCCTATGGCCATTACGGTGCCAGCGGTTTTGCTGTTGGCGGCTGCGTTAGTAGGCGTTTCGCAGATGGGTAAGAACTTTCTTCCGGAGTTCCATGAAGGTGCCCTGGTGATTGGTGTGGTGACTCTCCCAGGGACTTCTTTGGAAGAGAGTGATCGCCTAGCGCACATGGTGGAAACCGCACTTATGACGCATCCTGAAGTGGCAGCCATCGGGCGACGCACTGGGCGCGCCGAAGAAGATGAACATGTGCAGGGGGTTGAGGCGAGTGAGTTTGAAGTCACTTTGGACATGGAAGCACCGGAGCGATTAGGGCTGGCAACACGAAGCAAAGCGGAGTTGCTAGAAGCCTTGCGCAAAGAATTAGCATCCATTCCAGGAGTGCAAGCCACCTTCGGCCAGCCGATTGGGCACCGCATCGATCACATGTTGTCGGGCACGCGCGCCAACATTGCAGTCAAGATTTTTGGCGATGACCTCGGCACTTTGCGTGATGTCGCGCGTCAGGTGGAGGGCGCCATGCAAGAGATCCCTGGCGTGGTGGACTTGTCTACCGAACAACAAGTTGAGGTCTCTCAGGTGCGTGTTGAGTTTAATCGTGATGCCATGGCACGCTACGGAGTGTCG
This sequence comes from Planctomycetota bacterium, assembly GCA_027623295.1. Taxonomy (GTDB): domain Bacteria; phylum Planctomycetota; class UBA1135; order UBA1135; family UBA1135. The sequence goes on along the minus strand of JAQBXR010000014.1, from coordinate 6,593 downwards.
ATTAAGCAAACTTCCGAGGCGCTGACCGCAGCATTTTTGGGCAATGTGATGGGCCAAATCATTGAAGGGTCAAACGCTTATGACCTAACGGTTCGTCTTGAACAAGGAGGGAATGCATCCCTCCAAGCGGTGGGCAATGTGCTCGTCGATACTCCTTCAGGACCGATGGTTCCATTGCGAGTGTTAGCTCACATCGTGGAAGATCGCGGAGCGAACCTCATCTCGCGCGAAAATGTGCAACGCAAGATTGTGGTCATGTGCAACGTTGCAGAGCGCGATATGACCAGCGTGGTGGAAGACATTCAGAGTGCCATCGCAAAGGAAGTGTCCATGCCAAACGGTTACTTTGTGGAGTATGGGGGGCAGTTCGAAAGCGCTGCAGCCACGAATCAACGGCTTGCCCTGCTTAGCATCCTGGTCATTCTTGGAATTGGTTTCATGCTCCACTTGATGTTCCACTCCCTCCGAGACACGCTCTTCATTATGGCAAACTTACCATTTGCGCTTATTGGTGGCGTGGTGGGGGTCTACTTGACCGGAGGTGTGCTTTCGATAGCATCCATTATCGGGCTCATCTCGGTGTTTGGCATTGCTGCGCGTAATGGCATCATGCTGGTTTCGCACATCCGACACCTGCAGCTGCACGAAGGGGTAAGCGATTTCGTGGAAGCCGTGCGTCGCGGCTCGATGGAACGGTTATCTCCAATTCTCATGACGGCGCTCGCAGCAGGATTGGCTTTGATTCCACTCGCCTTGAAGTCTGAGGAACCCGGCACCGAAATTCTCGCACCGATGGCGGTGGTAATCCTTTGCGGATTACTTTCTTCCACATTGCTCAACATGTTGGTCGTACCCGCACTATTTGTACGTTTCGGCCGCCCGGTTCAAGCAGTTTCTGATTCCCCCGAGTCAACTCAACAATTCGATGTAGTAGGAGGCGTGCAATGAAAAATCGCAAGGAAATGAAATCAATCGCCACAGCAGGTTTGCTGGGCTTAACCTTGAGTGCTTGTACTCAGGTGGATCCCGCTCCAGATTTTGAATCCGCCCAACGCATGATTGCGGCAAGCACCGGCGAAGCACAAGTCTTCAATCCCTTGCGGCCTGCTCTCACCGAAGCGGAAATCGATGCAATCCTTGCCCAAGGTTTAACTCTTGAAGAAGCTTTAAACCTTGCTCTAATCAACCAACGCGATTTGCAAGCGAACTTCCATGCGATTGGGATTGCGCATGCGGATTGGGTGCAGTCCCAACTGCTCACCAATCCATCGCTGGGCATGCTATTTCGTTTTGCCAGTGGGGGCGGAGGAGGCGATGTCCTGGAGGCCACCGCCGGTTTGGAACTCATGCAACTGTGGCAACTTTCCGCACGCACTGAATCAGCAAGCTCAAATCTCGACGCCACCATTCTGCAGATTGCACGTTTGGCCGGCGAACACTTAACCAGCGCACGCCAAGCGTATTTCGAAGCGGTTGCGGCGCAGGAGTTGTTTCGTGTCGCTCAGGAAAACGTTACTCTTGCCCGTGATTTGGCCAACGCCGTGAACACGCTTCACACTGCTGGAGCCGCGGATGCCTTGGCTCTAAGTTTGGCGCAAGGCCCACTGCTTTCCGCAGAGTTAGCTGTGCGTACCGCACGGATTGATGCTGCAGAATCGAAAAGAGCTTTAGCACAGGCCTTATCGCTCACGCGGTCGGTGGAAAACCTGGAACTAAGCAGTGCCTTGCCATCGCCAACGGTCTTAAACGATTCCGCGGATGAGCTAGTTGCACAAGCCTGGGAACAACGCCTCGATTTGCGTGCCATCGACAAGACTTTAAATGCCCTCGCCGCGCAAGTGCGGGTGGAGCAAAAGAAGGCGTGGGGGAGTGTTGAGCTCGGCGCCAGTTATGAATCCACCGATGGGGAAGACGGTGCGCTTTTAGGACCGGCTCTGAACTTGGAGCTCCCCATTTTCGATCAAAACCAAGCGCAAGTTGCACGCGCACAATCTCAGTGGGAACAAATGCAAAAGCTGCAGGAATCGGCGCGCGTTGCGGTAGCTCAAGAAGTGCGTTCGCAACTCGATCGTGTGCAATCCTCAACGCAGGACCTGGCCTTCTACCACGAACGAGTGCTGCCTCAGGCAGAGCATTCTTTGGAGCTAGCCAGTGAATCCTATTCGGCCGGGCGCATCGACTTGACCGCCTTGGTGGAAGTGCAGCGGCAACTGTTGGAAGTGCGCCGCGGTCTGGTCACCCTGAGATTGGAATCTGCCACTTCCTTTGCTGCGTTGGAGTTGGCGGTGGGCATCCCACTGTCTACGCCGTTGGTCGTTGCTGCAGAGGTCTCAAAGTAGAATTTAAAAGATTTGTTGAAGGGGGAATCTCATTTGGTGGAGGCTGGACGGTGAGAGCAACACGCTGCACCATCTTCAAGCCGTACAGCAGGCTCCTGAAATGGGCGCAGACCTTGCTCCCTTTTCAGACCACGATGGAGACGGTCTCGGTGACTACCTTGTCGGGGCGCAAGGCTCCGCATTTCTGATTTCGGGTAGCGTGGTTTGTCGTGCCGACGATGTCGATGGAGATGGGGTGGAAGACATCCTGATTGACGCCCCTCATGCCTCCTCGGGTGGGAAGGTCGCATTGCCAGCACCATCGGCAGTCAAGCTGGCCAAGGTGTTAATCGGAGCGGACATGTTGACCGAACCGAACGGAGTTACGGTTGGGCCAGCGCCGGTAAGAGAGTAGCCAAGCAGTACGGTGCCCCTTGGTAATAAAATTCTCCGCCAGTGTAGGCATCAAAACCAAAGTTTCCTTGAAAACAAATGCTATTCACGCCTGGCTCCGCGTATTCAATCCAATAGGTTTGCCCTGGAGTGACCGCCACGGCAGGCCAATAAGCATCCACCCAGGCTCCCGAACCGTTGGTTGCGAGAACTGTGCCGCTGGCTAGCGCGGTAGCGCCGATAGAGTAAGGGTCGACGTCGAACAACGAAATGGTGAGAGTTGCCGATCCCGCCCAAAAAGGGTTGTTAGTCACCAGGACTCCGGCCCCCGAACTTGTGGAAGCCGTTGGGATGAAGGATTGTGCAACTAAGTCATGCGTGGCGATAAGGCAATCTGAATCCGCAAGGGGCTGGTTTACGTCAAGGTCAATGAACGAATCCAGTGGCCTTCGGTTGAGTTATTCAGCTTCTTCCGCGTGCCGATTGGATGCGCGTGCGTGAGCCTGCATGTCGATGATTTCGTCGTGCTCGTCCACGATTTCCGTGCCGAGAAGTGATTCCAAAACGTCCTCCAGGGTGACGATGCCCTGGGTGCTGCCGTATTCGTCGACTACCGCAACCATATGGCGACGTCGACGTAAAAACAGACCCAGTAGTTCGTGCGCCCGCATACTCCCAGTTACCGACTCTAAGTTGTGGCTTAGCGAACCGATACTTTTATCTCCATGCCCGGAGACGCCTGCGTCAAAGACCTCGCGACGATAAACCACGCCGATAATTTCCTCTGGTGCTTTCGGGTCAAACACAGGAACACGGCTGTGGATCCAACGGTCAGTACGGGCAATCGCTGCGCCGACGGTCATGTCGGCAGGAAGCTTCTCGATGACCGGCCGCGGGGTCATGAGTTGGCGCGCGCGTACGCGATCGAGAGTTAACGCGTTCTCAACCCAGGTGCCTTCTTCGCCACGCACATGTCCGTGACGATGGGCAAGCTGCGCTAACACGAGGACCTCCTCTTCGCTTGGGCCTTTGCTCCCAGTGGTGCCAGTGAATCGACGCATCATCGCACGGGCTGGACGGGCAATCGGCCAGGAAACCCATGTCATCCACTGGAGTGCAAAGGAAATACGTGGTGCGAGAGTCGCGGCGTGTCGCACTCCGAGGCTCTTGGGGATGATCTCGGTAAGAACCAGCACGGCGACGGTGAAAATCGCTGCAAACCACCCGACCGCCTGTTCCCCGAGTTCCCGCGCCACCAGTGCCCCGCACCAGGCTGCACCAACGGTGTGGGCAATCGTATTGATGGTGAGGATTGCGGCGATGGGCTCCTCGATGTCTGCGCGCAGTCGCTCGAGCCTTCGCGCGCCACGTCCGCCGCGTTGCTTAAGCAGCTCCACTTGAGACGGCGTGATTGCGTAGAGGGCAGCCTCAAATAACGAGCAGACAAAGGAGGCGACGAGGGTAAAGCAAGCGACGGCAAGGATGAAGCTCATGGTTTTTGGAGGCAGTGGCCGTATGGCATGATGTTTCGGCTTATTTTTTCCGCCACACGGGTATTTACCCAGATACAGTCTACCGACCTACCTAACCCTTAGGTCGAATGTGGAAGGAGTGCTAGGACTTAAGAAGCTCCTTTGCCAGAATAGTTGCCATGGAACTATGGAATGTACTGTTCGACATCTTGATTCTCCTGTTCACCGCTATGGTGTTCGGGGTTGTTTGCGAACGTTTCCGTCAGAGTTCCATTATCGGATATTTGGCCGCGGGCACCCTGTTGGGCCCCAATGCCTTGCAGATTGTTTCCAATGCTACGGAAGTGACCGCATTAGCCGAACTGGGTGTTGCCCTATTGTTGTTCACCATCGGCCTGGAGTTCTCCTGGAGCAGACTGAAGAGCCTAGGATCCGCTGCTTTGGGAGGTGGCGCCGTTCAGATTTTCGCCACGATTGCAGTGGGAATGGTGGTCTCTATGGTTTTCGGATTGACTTGGCGAACCTCCCTGATTCTTGGGGCAATCATCACCTTAAGCAGCACAGCCTGCGTCCTGCGGGTCTTGGTCTCCCGCGCGGAAATCGAGAGCACTCATGGTCGTCACGCATTGGGAATTCTCCTCATGCAGGACATCGCCCTGGTGCCCTTGGTCCTCATCGTCACGCTGGTAGGGGGAGACGGAACGCTAGCGCAGGTTGGTGTCGACATGGTAAAAACATTGGCTTGGGCTGCAGCTCTTATTGTGGTGCTGTATCTCTTGCTTAATCGGGTCGTCCCGAAAATCTTGCATATGCCATCGTTGCAGCGCAATCGGGACCTTCCGATTCTGCTTGCCATCGTTGCCGGAATGGGATCGGCAAGCGGTGCCCACTACCTTGGGCTTTCGCCAGCGTTAGGAGCCTTTGTCGCTGGAATGCTGCTCGCAGAATCTCCCTTTGCCACACAGATTCGCGCCGATGTCGCTTCCTTAAGAATTCTATTAGTTACCTTGTTCTTCAGTTCCATTGGAATGCTTGGAGACCCTGCTTGGTTTGTGCAAAACATGGGTAGTGTGTTTGCACTCGTGATGGCCATCGTGGTCGGGAAAGCCGTGATCATCTGGTTCGTGCTGCGCCGCTTCGGGCTGTCTCATACCAGCGCGCTTGCAACTGGCATTTGTCTTGGTCAAGTCGGCGAGTTCTCTTTTGTGTTGGCTGAAGTCGGGCGTGGCGCAGGCATCGATGAGCAACTCTTCGCCCTGATTATCTCCGCAACGATTTGCACCCTTTTCATTACTCCCTATTTGATTGCACTGGCGCCGCGACTCTCAAACGCTGGAATCACGCTATTGAGCAGGACTCACCTTATTTCCAAACCGGCCATTCCGTTGCCAAGGGACGATGCCTCGCCCGAGCCTCATTTCATTGTGATTGGTTTCGGGCCCGCTGGAGAAGCTGTTGCGGAATCGGTTCGACGCCTCCCAATCCGGGTCACCGTGATCGACCTTAACCCTGGTTTGATTACTCGTGTCAATCAGCTAGGTTTAAGTGGATACATTGGCGATGCCATGCAATCCGAGGTGCTTGAGCATGTTGGAGTGGCAACCGCATCCGCCGTCATCGTGACCGTTCCTGCTCCGGATGCGGCCCGCGGTATGGTCGAGCTCATCCGCTCGATCTCTCCAGATGTCCATATCATTGCACGAGCTCGTTACCACCGGTTCTTAGCGGATCTGCAGCGGGGAGGGGCAACCGTGATTGTGGATGAGGAGCGCACTGTTGGAATCCGCTTAGCTGCTCAGCTCCGACGACATCTTGGAACTCAATCAGGCGCATTCCCCAACTAGACAGTTTTACTTTCTAGTTGGCTTATCGGATTAGCGAACAGAATCATGACCACTCCCAAACCCCGCTACTTAACCAAGTCTAGGTTCACTCTCGCCAACGACTGCCAAACCAAGCTGTTCTACACGGGGAAGAAAAGTGAGTACCCCGACGCCAGCTTCGAAGACGAGTTTCTGAAAGCACTCGCAGAAGGGGGCATTCAAGTCGGAGAACTCGCCAAAGCCCTTTATCCGGGTGGTCATGACATTAAGGAACTCGACTACGAGACTTCCTTGCAGAAAACGGCGGAACTGCTTCAACAAGAAAACGTCATCCTTTACGAAGCAGCGTTCCGGTTTGAAAGCCTGTTCATTCGCGTCGACGTTTTAGTTAAGAAGGGTGACTCCATTGACCTGATCGAAGTCAAAGCGAAGTCATGCAGCGGACCCGGGGAAGCGCAGTTCTTGAAGAAAAAGGGAACTGTGCGCGCAGAATGGAAGCCTTTCCTCGAAGACGTGGCTTTCCAAAACTATGTGCTTTCGAACACGCACCCAGAGTGGACCGTCCAACCTCTCATCATGCTGGTGGA
>JAQBXR010000026.1 GCA_027623295.1 Planctomycetota bacterium | reverse complement strand
TTGGCAATGAGTTAGTCCTCATGCAGCCAGGTGAAACCATTTCCATTGATTATGAACGCGATGATCGTCGTCGGGTAGCCAACTTGAAGTTGCAGTCTGGCATTCAACGAGATGCCTTTGGAATCCTTGGCTTTTTGTCCGATCCAAATCCGAACATCATCATGATCAACGACGCGTATGGATATCCAACCCGATACCCAGTGTTGAAGCTCACCGGGGTGTTTGAAAACACCGGAGCAGACCGTTTAGGATTAAAGGCTCAAGATAGCATCATTGCGGTCCATTTATTAAATCAGGGAGAAGGCGATGGCTGGATACCAGTCTCCAGTCAGAAGCAGTTCTTGAACCTTATTCATGGCCCTGACTTTGACTTCCTTGAGCAAAATATCTGGTGGGTGACGGCAGAGGGGAAATCAAAAAAGGGTCGCTTGAGTTTTGATGACCCAGATATCGTGACCCGTATTGCTAGAGGTTAAAGCGAACAAATCGTGCGTCGCAAACCTTCTTCCAAAGCAAAGTCTGCTTGAAAACCTAACTCTTCTTGGGCGCGTTGTATATCGGCCAAGGAATGGCGCACATCTCCCTTACGTTCCTTTTGGAAAATGGGCTCGCCTCCGGTGAAGCCACCCACGCGGCACATGGTGTCCCAAAGTTCCAACAGGTCGACGCGTTTCCCACATGCAACATTTATGATGCGGGCAGATTGCGAAAGCTGGACTTGACCGGCAGCAAGATTTGCCTTAACTACATCTTTAACATAGATGAAATCACGGGTTTGCTTGCCATCGCCGAAGAAAGTGGGAGGAGTCCCCTCTTTCAACCACCGTGCGAAAAGCGAAATCACACCGCTATAGGGTGAACTTGGATCTTGTCGTGGACCAAAAACGTTGAAGTAGCGCAAAGAGACCGATTCCAGTCCGAAACGTTCAGCCGCTTCTGCTAAAGCGTATTCGCCAAACAACTTGTGTTCTGCGTAAGGCGATTTCGGGGCCGGCTCCATGTCTTCCGTTTTAGGGAGTTCCGGAGAATCGCCGTAAATAGCTGAGCTACTAGAAAACAGAATGCGTTTCACACCTTGCTTTTCGGCAGCATAAATCAGGGCCTCGGTGGTCCCCAAGTTGGCATGCCGAGCAAGTCTAGGTTCTTCAAAACTCCACGGGACGCTGGGGCGTGCAGCCAAATGGAAAATATTCGAAACCCCTTTGCACGCATCCGCTGCGGCTTCCTTATCCGCAGCATCGGCTTGGATGATTTCACAATCAAGGCCGGCAAGGTTTTTGAGATAGCCAGTCGCGAGATTGTCTAAAACGCGGACTTGGTGGCCTGCGGCAAGCAATCCTTCCACAATATGAGAGCCAATGAATCCACTACCTCCAGCCACTAAATGAAGTTCACTCACGACCGTTGTTCTAGCGTCTTGAAAGTTTGGCCAGCTCTAGAAAGCCATTGGCTGTAAAGGGAAAGGCCTTGTTCCAAAGAGGTGTTGGGATGAAAACCTAATTGACGCTCGGCCTTTTGAATATTGGCACAGGTAAGAGTGACATCGCCCGCTTGTTCCGGCAGTTCTTGGATTTTGGCAGATTTCCCTACGCTAACTCCAACCGCCTGGATCATTTCAAGCAAGCTGACCGGCGACGAGTTGCCAAGATTATAGATTTCAAAACCTTCGGTCCGCTTCATGCTGCGCAGAATGCCGTCGACAATATCACCCACGTAGGTGTAATCCCGGGCAGTACTTCCATCTCCAAACATGGGCACCTGCTCGCCTTTTTGGATTAGCTTGAAGAACATTGCGATGGCCATTTCAGGACGTTGCCGTGGTCCGTAAACGGTAAAGAAACGCAGCAAGCTCATGGGGATGCCATAGAGTTTGGCGTAGGAATAGGCCAAAACTTCTCCAGCCTTTTTGCTTGCGGCATAGGGCGAAACCGGTTGACTGGTCTCCGTAGTTTCTACGAATGGTGCGCTTAGATTATTCCCATAAACGCTGGAGGAAGAGGCCATGACCAAGCGAGTTTTCGGGTTAACCCGAAGTTGGTTCAGAACATTGAGAGTGCCTTCGACGTTGACCTGGAAATAAGCCGCAGGATTTTCAATGGAAGGGCGTACTCCCGCCTTAGCCGCAAGGTGTACTACGACATCAAAAGAGTGCTGCGCGAAAACTCTCTCTAGAAGAGGAACATCTAAAATGTCAGCCTCATACATTTGGAAATTCTCGTGTTGCAGAGCGGCCTCTAAGTTATCCCGTTTTTGTTGAGGATCATAGTAAGGGTCAAAGTTGTCTAGTCCGACAACCTCTTTGCCTTGAGCCAATAAACAATCCACTAAGGTGCTGCCAATAAAACCCGCAGCTCCAGTGACGAGTACCTTTTGAAAAGGTTGTGGTTGGATCATTTCCAAACTCATTCGACGGTCACTGATTTAGCAAGGTTACGAGGTTGGTCAATGTCCCGTCCAAGCGCTAATGCCACTTCATAGGACAGTAGTTGTAGAGGAACAATCGTGACCAGTGGCGCCAAAAGTTCTGGGACCTCCGGAACCGGAAGTACGTAATCGGCAGAGGCGGCCACTTTTGTGTCGCCAATTGCGGCTACAGCAATAATCTTTCCGGATCGTGCGCGCACCTCTTGCAAGGTGGAAAGCATTTTCTCGTAAGTGATGCCAGGGGTAGCTATGGCGATGATTGGAAAATCTTTATCAATCAAGGCAATCGGGCCGTGCTTCATTTCTCCAGCGGGGTAGCCTTCGGCGTGGATATAGGAGACCTCCTTCAGCTTCAGCGCCCCTTCTAGGGCCACTGGGTGCTGCATGCTGCGTCCAAGGAATAGACAGGAGCGAATAGTGGCAAGGTATTTGGCGGCCTCCTTTACCGCCGCAATCGCCTCTGGGCGGAAGGATGCATCTAGGTGGTGACGTAGTGCGCGCAAGTCTTTCAAGTACCCGCGCCCAGCGTCTGTATCGAGGACTTTCCGTGCACGCCCAAAACGAATTGCTAATAGATACAGCGCCGTGACCTGCCCAAAGAAGGCCTTGGTCGATGCCACTCCAACCTCTGGCCCACAGTGAGTGAGAATGATGTCATCGGCTTCACGTGCGAGAGTGCTGCCTTGCACGTTGCAGATGCCTAGGACGCGACCACCGCGTTTTTGCACCTCACGCATGGCGCGCAAAGTGTCGGCGGTTTCGCCAGACTGAGAAACCACGACGGTTAAGGCATGGCCCTCTTCTAGTTCGGGACTGTAAAGGAACTCACTAGCGTTGAGGGTCTCACCAGGAATCTTGGCAAGTTGCCCGAGCATTTTTTGCCCCAACTGCGCCGCGTGAAGAGAAGTTCCCATGGCCATGAAACGCAGGCGCTCAAACTGGCATAATTCTTCATCGGTGAGGGTGAACTCTTTTTCAAATTCGACATCGCCTTCGGTGTCATGAAAACGGTCAAAGGCGGTGCGTGCGAGAACATCGGGTTGCTCATAGATTTCCTTGAGCATGAAGTGTGGGTATCCGCCGCGTTCCGCTTGTTCAGGAGTCCAATCACAGTGCAAGATTTCACGTTCAATGGGGTTGCCATCGACATCGAAAATCTGCTGACCTTGGGCTGTGAGCACTGCAGTGTCACGGTTCTCAAGGATTAAAAAATCCCGCGTTAGGTGAAGTAAGGCCGGCATATCACTTGCGGCATAACTTCCCGTGTCTGAAACACCGACAACCAATGGAGAATCCAGACGTGCAACAATCAAGGTGCCCGGGTCATCGGCCGACATGACCACTAAGCCATAGGCTCCCTCCACCTTGGAGAGCGCTTTGCGGACCGCCTGATGTAAATCTAAATCTTGCGCCCGATAGTAAGCAATGAGGTTCGCTAGAACCTCGGTGTCGGTATCAGAGTGGAACTCATGCCCGTGCTGCGCAAGGAAAGCGCGCAACTCGAGGTAGTTCTCGATGATCCCGTTGTGAACCACTACAATCTTCTGTTGATCATCGCAATGCGGGTGTGCGTTTCGGTCAGCAGGAACGCCGTGGGTAGCCCAACGCGTATGCGCAATCGCTACATTGGAAGCCGGAAGTTCATTCCGGTCAAGTTCCGCTTCAAGGTTGGCAATCTTGCCCATCTTGCGCCGAACCTCTAAACCGCTTTCCGCGAGCACGGCCATGCCCGCCGAGTCATAGCCGCGGTATTCAAGAGTCTTCAATCCTTTCAAGACCGAGGCGCGCACGTCTCCCTCCTTGGCGACTGCTGCAACGATGCCGCACATTTAAGCCTGCCCCTCCTCGGCCACGCATTGCTTAAAGTAATCTAAAGATTTCTCCAATCCTTCCTTTAGGGCAATACTTGGCTCCCAATCCAGCAAAGCTTTTGCCTTGGTGATATCTGGGCGTCGCACTTTCGGATCGTTCTCGGGGAGTGGCCCAAACTCAATTGGGAAGGTGGATCCCACCACTTGATTGACAGCTTCTGCGAACTCAAGGATGCTCATTTCCACCGGATTACCAATGTTGGTTGGAAGATGTTCCTCGCTTTCCATGAGGCGTTGAATGCCTTCGAGCAAGTCATCGACATAACAAAAGCTGCGGGTTTGCGAGCCATCGCCGAAGATAGACAATGCCTCACCCCGTAAAGCGGATCGCATAAGAGAAGGCACCACGCGACCATCATTCAGGCGCATGCGGGGACCATAGGTGTTGAAAATGCGAACAATCCGCGTCTTCACTCCATGAGTCCGAAAATAAGCCATGGTGATGGCTTCACTAAAGCGTTTCGCTTCGTCGTAACAAGAACGCGGGCCAATCGGGTTCACGTTGCCCCAGTAATCTTCCACTTGAGGGTGGACTAGAGGATCTCCGTAGCATTCGGAGGTCGATGCCATCAAGAAGCGTGCGCCGGTGTTCTTGGCTAATTCAAGGCAGTTGCGTGTGCCTATGCTTCCGACTGCCAGAGTTTCCAACGGAATCTGCAAGTAATCAATTGGCGAAGCGGGCGACGCCATGTTGAACAAACGATCTAGTGGACCACTCCAAGGGATTTCCTCGGTGATATCGTGCTGGACAAACGTAAAAGCACTATTGCCTTCAAGGTGTGCCAGGTTTTTGGGGTTGCCAGTGACCATGTTGTCCATGGCGACCACCTCAAATCCACGTGCCAGAAGTTTGTCGCAGAGATGAGATCCAAGGAAGCCAGCGCCTCCGGTTACGAGTGCTTTAGGCATATCATGCGTCCAAAAATCTTTCCAGGAATCCAGTGTCCGTCAAACCTGCAATGAAGTCAGGCTGTTCGAGGATTCGGAGGTGCAGGGGAATGGTGGTGGCAAGACCAGGTCCGTTGACCCGAGTTTCGCGGAGTGCACGCTTTGCCATGCGCAAAGCCTCAGGGCGATCACGTCCATGGATAATCAACTTGGCAACCATGGAATCATAGTAGCGTGGGATGGTGTATCCAGCTGCAATATGAGAGTCGACACGAACGCCAGGTCCACCGGGCAAGAAGAGCTCTTCAATTCGCCCCGGACAGGGTGCGAAATTGCGTTCTGGATTCTCTGCGTTAATGCGGAACTCAATCGCGTGGCCGTTAATCTTGACATCGTCTTGGGTGAAATTGAGATTTTCCCCGGCAGCAATACGAATCTGCCATTGAACAAGGTCGATGCCAGTAACGGCTTCCGTGACACAATGCTCCACTTGAATTCGTGCATTCAATTCGATGAAGTAGAAATCTCCATGAGCATCGAGCAGGAACTCGACGGTTCCAGCATTGACGTAACCAGCCGCTTTAGCAAAGGCGATAGCAGCCTCCCCCATGCGCTTTGAAATTTCCGGCGTAGTCACCGGACATGGAGATTCTTCAATCAGCTTTTGGTGACGCCGTTGAATCGAGCAATCGCGCTCTCCGAGTGCGACTACCTGGCCATCGGCACCGGCAAGGATTTGCACTTCCACGTGACGTGGATTTACAATAAACTTTTCGATGTAGACCTTGTCATCGTTGAAAGCTCCCATGGCTTCTTGCTGAGCCTGGCTGAAGCAAGCATGAAAAACCTCGGGGGAATCGGCGCGGCGCATACCTCGGCCCCCGCCACCAGCAGCAGCCTTAATCATGACTGGATAGCCAATTTCATCTGCAACTTGTGCACCTTCGTCTGCATCCTTGACTGCGCCATCGGAGCCCGGAACTACAGGTACCCCAGCATTCCTCGCAGTGGTCTTTGCCTTGGACTTGTCGCCGCAGGAGTCGATCACTTCCGGCGACGGTCCGATAAATTTCAAACCACAGGAGCTGCAAACTTCCGCGAAGTGTGCATTCTCTGCAAGGAAACCATAACCAGGGTGGATGGCCTCCACATTGGTAATCTCTGCTGCTGCAATGATTGCGGGAATGTTGAGATAGGACTGCGCACTTGGTGCAGGACCAATGCATACCGTTTCATCTGCAAACTGTAGATAAGGGGCACCACGGTCCGCTTCGCTGTAAACAGCAACCACTTCAATGCCGAGGTCGTGTGCTGCGCGAATTACACGCAAAGCAATCTCCCCGCGGTTGGCCACCAGGATTCGCTGGAACATGATTCTGCCCTAAGAGGTTTGAATGCGGAACAGCGGTTGGTCGTATTCGACCGCCTCGCCATCCTTCACTAGGATTGCCAGAATGGTGCCCGAAAACTCTGCCTGAATCTCATTGAAGACCTTCATGGCTTCAATAATGCACAACACAGTTTCGCCGCCAACAGAATCGCCTACAGCGACATAACTGGGAGAATCAGGGTCTGGTTTGCTGTAGTAAGTGCCGACCATAGGCGAACGGAAAAGTTCACCCTGTGGCTCTTTTGTAATCGGAGCTGCAGGTGCTAAGGGAGCAACAGCGTTGGGAGCTGCAGCATAAACCACTGGCGCTGGCCCAACTTCGGGCTGGCGCGAGAGGCGGATTTCTGTTTCACCCTGCACAACGTGAAGCTCAGTGAGCTCCCCTTCTTGCATCAGAGCGAGCAGGTCTTTGACAATCTTCAGATCCACTGCAGTTTCCTATTAGGATTAGGCCGGGGGGGTCACCCGTCCTGGGGGCCCTATTGTGCCTTCCACGTGCCCGATTTACCGCCCGTTTTCTTAAGCAAACGAACTTTCTCAATCTGAATCCTCTTATCTAGGGCTTTCGTCATGTCGTAAAGGGTCAAGGCAGCCATTGTTGCCCCCATCATGGCCTCCATTTCAACGCCAGTTCGCCCTTCTAGCGATGCAGTGCAGCGCACAGACAGGCCGGGTTCGTGGTTTGGAAGAGGTTCAATGATGATTTGAACCCAATCTAGCGACAATCCATGGCACATCGGAATCAACTCGGCAGTCCTCTTGGCAGCCAAAATCCCGGCAACCCGAGCCGGCTCAACAATGCCCCCCTTGGGTATTTCTCCCGCCAGAACCTTGTGAAAGGCTTCTACTGGGTACCGGACAATGGCCTCCGCCTCAGCGGTGCGGAAGGTAATGGGCTTTGCGCCCACATTCACCATGCGGGAGCCCCCATCTTCCTCGAGATGGGAAAGCGGCGGCGAATCACTCATAAAAGTTAGGGTTGTTCGTAGTGTGGCGCTGGAAGCGTCCTATACGGTAACCTAGGAGTCACTGCTCTACCGCATGAAAATTATCGCCCTTTTACTGCTCACGTTTCCTCAGGAACCGTCCCCATCCCTCGATGCGCTGCTCGATCAAGCCCAGGACCGAAATCCAGCGGCTATTTTGCAACTCGCCGATGGCTCTGCATCAGATTTATCTGAAACCGATTTGGCACTGCTTGGTGACCAAATGTTGATAGCTAAGGGCAATCAATTGCTCTTGCTTGGACGCCTGCAAGCTTGGGCAGAAGAGCCCGTGGGTATGGAACGTTTGGTGGAACTTCTGGATTTTGAGCAAGAAGAGCTCAGCGCAGCGGTTTTGCAAACCTTGCGTTTGCCCGCCTTCCACGGGATCGAAGAAATTCAATCCTCTTTGGCAGTTTGGCTTTCCGATCAGATTGCCGAGGATTCACCAAGCTTATGGAGCGATGCTCAGTACACTCTGTTCCGCACCGGTGGAGGCGCGCAACGTCGGGCCGCATTGCGCACTTTGAGAAGCGTGTTTTGGAGTGAGAACCTAGAACTGCGCAATAAATCAGTTTTAGCGTTGGGCCGTACGGGAAGCACCTTAGGGGCTGATGAGATCGAAGTGCTGGAGGCTTTGTCCGAGGGGATTGGCGCCGATGCCATCCTTGCTCAAACTTTGCTTGATCAAGTGGAACAGGAGTTGCGCTTCCGCAGCAAGATTGAGGCCTTGCAAAAACTGAATGCGTCGGAAAAGCCGAACACGACCAAAATCGTAGTTGAAAGCGACCAACTGGCCGTGCTCGAAGAAGTGTTGTTGCGTATTCGCAGCCAGCACATGGAAGGTGAGAAGTACACCGATGAAGAATTGCTCGATGCAGCGGCCGGTGGCATGTTACGTTTGCTCGATCCTCACTCCACTTTCTTTAGTGGACAGGAATACGGTGAGTTCATGTTCGACATGACTCAGGCATATGGCGGGATTGGTGCGTATGTCAACACGGTCGATGGTGTGTTCACCATTCAGCGCCCGATTTACTCCGGCCCGGCTTACGCAGCGGGTTTATTGACCGGCGATAGCATTCTTGCGGTTGACGGTTGGTCTACTGCAAACCAGCCTAATGATGACATCATCAAGCGCCTCAAGGGCAAGCCTGGCACGGAGGTCAAGCTAGAGGTTTATCGTGTAGGTTGGTCGGAGCCGCGTGAATTTGTGGTTGGGCGTGCCACGATTAAGTTGCCTACCTTGCAACCAGAAATGCTTCCCGGAGGCATCCTTTACCTGGAGCTGCTCGATTTCTCGGAAGATGTTGCCAGTCGCATTGTGGAAGAAATTGCACAAGCTCAAGAAGCCGGTGCGCTCAATGGAGTGGTGCTTGATTTGCGCAACAACGGTGGTGGTTATCTCCGCGAAGCCGTCGCGATTTGCGATGTATTCCTCCCTGCTGACAAAGTGGTCGTGACCACGCGCTCACGCACCGGCGCCGATGAGATTTATCGGACCAGTTCCAAAGCCTTCGTCCCGGCAGACATTCCCCTTTCCATCTTGATCAATGAGTATTCGGCTTCTGCATCGGAAATCGTTTCAGGCGCACTCTCCATTCATGGACGCGCGACCACGGTTGGAGGGCGAACCTATGGCAAAGGGTCCGTACAAAACGTATTCCCCCTTTCCATGCAGCAGGACGAGCGTTTTAATGAGTCCAGCCATTCCCGCAACCGCATTCATGATGAGTGGGAAGAGTTTGAAGACCTCAACGACAATGGTACCTACGACTACGGCAGTCGGATTAAGCTCACCATCGCGTACTACTACTTGCCAGATGGTTCGACCATTCACACGCAACGGGACCACGATGGCCGCATTGTTGAATTGGGAGGTGTGGAGCCTGATCGCGCGATTGAGTTCCCAGAGATCTCCTTTGTGGTAGCACGTGAGTTGAACCGCATTCTTGAAGACAATCCATTCAAGCCTTATGCGGATAAGTTGTTCGCAGAGGATAAGGAGTTAGCGGTGAAGCTTGCCGTTAACGATAACCACGACACTGCTCTCTACCCAGATTGGGATGTTTTCTATCAGAACCTCGAAACTGAGTTAGATGAGCAAGAAGTGCGTCGTTGGGTTCGCCGTCAGTTACGCGGCGTGGTCTCCGATGCGCGAGGCAAAGTTTTCCCAGGCAATGGATTCGCGGGAGACTATGTCGAGGATCCACAACTGCGCGAAGCGATTCGTGCGGTCTTGGAGAACACGACTTTGACTTACGAAGGCATCCCTGAGTACGCCGACTTCATTGCAAAGTATTAAGTCAAAACTGCAATCAGGCCATTGCGCCCGGCCCCTTGGCCTTGGCGACGATGACTGAAGCAGGACTCATTCGAGCCCGTATCGATTCCCGAAAGGATGATCGATGCGGGCTCGACTCCGTTTTGAACGAGCGATGCTTGCGCCCATAAAGCAATGTCAACTTGCCATCGGTCCCCTTTCCCCGAATAACGGGCACTCTCCGGACAGGCTTCTCCGACCTCGGGGCCTACTTCATAAGACGCTGCGGCAATGCACGGGGCAATGCCGGCGCGGATTTCCGATGGCTTCACACCGAGGCTGGCAAAACGTTTTACCGCCACGCCAAGGATGCCCTTGGCGAGTCCACGCCACCCACCGTGAACGACGGCGAGAACTCCAGGTGCATGCAATAACACGGCACTGCAATCGGCGACTGCGACGTAAAGCGGAAGATTGCGAGTGGTGGTCATGAGGCCATCGCACTCCGGCAAAACATGCTCAGGGCTTAAGGCTCCCTGGCCCCGATGTGAGGCATCGACCAAGGCGACGTTGTGGGTATGAACTTGTCCTCCGACCACCCAATCCTCGGCAGGGACTTGGAGGAACCTTGACCACGCTCTTCTCGTTTCTTGTGCAGCAAGCAGATCCCGTCCCCCGCTATAGGCAAGGTTGCCAAGGTCCGACTCACTACGGCCGCCAAAAACATGGGCGAGGCCACTGACCTTTTGAAACTCTGCGAATTGATAGCCGCGGTAAGCTCCTGAGGAACAGGATTGCATCAGTTTGTGGAAGCTGGGAGCTGCTCGTCGGGAGGTGTCTCGGTTTCTCCTTTTTGCATCACTGGGCGCAAGAACTCTGCATAGAGCACGCGTCCGACTGCGACCAAAGGAACGGCAATCACGAGGCCGAAGATTCCCATAAGTGCACCACCGCCTAAGACGGTGAGGATGACCACAAAGTCAGACAAGCCAAGACCGCGGCCCACCATGCGGGGAATCAAAACGTATCCCTCCAAAACTTCCAGTGCGGTGTAGATCACCGATGCTGTGACTAGACCCACAATGCCACCACCAGTGATTCCGCCGTCGGCAAAGCCCACTAAGGCCAGAAGGAAGAAACCAATCAAGGGACCAAGCACGGGCAACAGGGACAAAACTCCGAGGGCTAAACCGAGCGAGTAGGCACCAGGGAAACCAAGCAACATAAGTACACCCCAAGTCAGCAATCCCTTCACCGTGGCCACCTTGGTTCTCGAAACCAAGTAAAGGCTTAGAATCTTTTCAATCTGGGGCAAAATGCGGTCAAAACTTGGCTGCCAGGCGATTGGTAACTCTTGGCGAATTCGGGTTAGCCATGGTCCTCCTTCCAACAAGAAGTAAAGGAAGATAGGCAGCAAAAAAATGCCACTGAGAATGCCGAACATAC
Organism: Planctomycetota bacterium; assembly: GCA_027623295.1. GTDB lineage: Bacteria > Planctomycetota > UBA1135 > UBA1135 > UBA1135. Next base: position 13,321 of record JAQBXR010000026.1, on the reverse strand, counting down.
CGCCGAAGAAACCCACTGATCCTTGCCCTGCACGGCTGAGTTGTTCCGATGCAATCCCCACTGCATTCTCTGGGTTCAACTGTTCCGGCCCCAGTTTTTCTTGCGCCCATACTGGGAGTCCATCACGCAACTCCAATAGTTGAGCTTGAATCTGCGCACTCAATCCACCGAGGTCATCGACCGGGACTTTTGCGAGCAATCCTTGGAAGTCAAACATGGCCGGCAACATGAGCAGTGGCGGCACCAAGGCAAACAAGGCCACACAGGCCAGAGCCGACACCGAAGATCCCAAACGTATACGCCAGCGTCGGTGCAGCGGGTAGAACACCAGCATGAGCAGGTATGCACCAAGCAAAGGAGCGGTGACTGACTTAATAAGCCAGATCAACCAGCACAGCCCAAGGACAATTGCGAGGCGAACAGCAGTATGGAGATTCATGTTCCGCTAACGGATTCGCCTTCTTGGAAGGCCACTTCGAAATCGAAGCCGTTGGCGAAATCTTGGGGCTTGTCACGCTCCGTTTTATTCAGCAATCCGGCTTCACACATCTGGAATACCAGGCTACCGAAATCTCGGGTGGTTTGAACCCCCCAAGAGCGGAAAGCATAGGGCGCCAAGGGCCCAAACTCTTCCTGGGCGTAGCGTCGCAGGCCCGAGAGCAGCTCCTGCGGCGAGATATGGCGGCCCTCACACGGCTTTTGCCCACGACCCTCGAGGAAGATTGTGAAATCTAAAGCCTCAAGCACGAAGAAATACGCAGCTTCTGCGTATTTGCGCTCATTCTGGATGCGAATCTCACGAATGAGTGGTTGGAGTTTGCGGTCGTCCATGTTTATCCCCGAGCTAGATATCGGACCGCATAAGAGATGTTTTCCAGCATCTTGAATAGGATTTTAGACCTGCCTCTAAAATAGGAAGGTGCAAAAGGATATTCCCCATTGGTTAGAGGTTTCCGGGAATCAAGGAAATCGGACTAACTCTTGGAAAACTAGGTCCGGAGTAACCTGGCCGGAAAGACGCGCCAAGGCTAAATCAAGGCGACGACACCATTGACCTTGAAAGCCCAAATAGGCCGAATTGGGAGGCAATTGAGCAGTTACAAGCCATGCCCTTGTGGCAGCTAAAAGAAGCAAGCCGAGCTGTCGTTTCTCGGCCAATTTACTAGCCACTGGGGTTTGGCACCAAAATTCCGGGCCATCGCTGCCCTGAAGCCAGGCTGCTACCTGAGGGTAGGTCTCTAGAAGCATCTTCCGCTCCGTTAAGGGGAGCTCAAGAATGGCCTCGCCCGAGCCACATGCCCGAATAAGAATATTCCAATCTTCTATGCCAATTCCTGCCGCAGCAGCTTGTCGTGACAGCTCTTCCTCAGGCAGGCGAGGAATCCGCCAAATCCGACATCGGGACCGAAGCGCAGGGCTCAGGTTGTAGAGCTCTGCAGCGGTAAAGAACAGGACCGTTCCATCGGGGGGTTCTTCGGTGGTCTTCAATAAGGCCCCTTGAGCATCTGTAGTCATGCGGTCCGCATCGAGCAGAACGATGGCGCGATGCTTACCTATTTTAGGGCGATAACGCAGGGCTGTTTCCACACAGGGAACCCCCTCCTTGCGGAATGCAATGTGTTCGACCTTTAATCCAGGAGCACCAAATTCGACCGGATCAAACAAGGCGAAGTCTGCATGTTCATGGACTGGGCCACGCGATTCCAGTAAAGCTCCAGCGCAGGCAAGAGCTTCTTCTCGTAGGCGAGTCCTGGATGCGCCCACTAAGAGATAGGCATCGGCGAGCGAGCCTGCCGCGCGTTCTTTTTTGAAACGAGCCTTCACTGTCGACGCTCCTCCACTGCTTGTAAAACTTGCACCGCAATTTCTGCAATGGTCAATCCGTCAGCAGAAATCAAAGCCGTGCGTTGTGGGTTCGCAGTGGCATAAGCGAGATATCCCTCGCGCACTTTTTCCTGAAACACAAGGCCACGACTCTCGAAGCCATCGTGCCCTTCATCGCCGCCCACTCTGGCAAAGCTCACAGCGGGCTCCAAATCCAAGATTAGTACGCCATGCGGCTGCAAGTCCTGATCGACCACTAAGCGGTCCAAGGCCAATACCCAGTCAGCTAGACCATCTTGACCTTGGTAGGCCACTGAGGATGGCGTGAACCGCTCACACACGACATCACGGCCTTCCACCAATGCTGGTGCCACCTGGGAGCGCAAGAGCTCGTTGCGGGCGGCAAAGAAAAGCAAAGCTTCGGTGCGTGCGTCCCAGCTCTCTCGATCTCGGTCGAGCAACATTTTGCGCAGCCCCTCTCCAAGTCCGGTGCTGCCTGGCTCGCGCAAATGCAAAGGACGACGCCCGGCCTTTTCAAGTTCGGCAACCAACAATTCGGCCTGGGTGGACTTCCCAGAGCCATCCATGCCTTCAAGCACCCAAAATCCCGCAGCCATGGTCTTATCGTAGTGTCGCCGGAGTGGAAATCGATGCCTCCTTGCGGTTAGTCTCTGAGCATGCCGCGTCGACTCCTTGCACTCTTGGGCTGTGGGCTTTTGCTCCTAGCTTCCTGCGCCATGCCTGCCCCTCCACGGCAGGTACCACTTGGCCTGGATCCACCGGTGCAATCCCCTCCTGGAGACCTCTCGGTGACTGAGCGGGTGCGTTGGTGGGAAGAGCAACTCCCTCGCCTTGCCCCAAGTGATCGAGTGGAGGCACGCCTTCTCATGGGCGAACTGCATCTGGAAGCAGGACAACCAGATTCAGCACGCTTGGCTTTCTATGAAGCCAAGGGCGGCAACCTCTCGGCCACCGAGCTCGGTCGCGCAGAACGCGGTATTGGTCTGAGCTATTTCTTGCAAGGGAAACCCACGGCTGGAGTCACTCACTTGGAGCGAGCGCTACCGAATCTGGAAGGTCCGGCAGTGGACGAAACGGAATACTTGCTTGCGGCGGCAAAGGGAGCTAGTTTTGCAGGTCCAAGCAATGCTGTGAGTGAACGCATGGGTGTGTATTTAAGTGCAGCGCATTTAGGTGCTCCTGGAGAGGCTGATGCGGCCACCCCAACCAATGGCATTCCATTCGATGTCAGCCGTCGGCAATGGGGCGCGACCAGCATGCATTCCAATTGGGATCGCATGACTACGCCTTACCGCATTACGGTGCACCATACGGCGGAACCGTTTTCGGGCACTTCTTTGTCTTCCAATATTGCGGAAGTGCGCGATGTCCAAAAACAACACATGAATGGCGAGGGCATGGCTGACATCGGTTATCACTTTTTGCTTGGCCACGACGGACGAATTTTCCAAGGACGTCCTTTGTATGCGCAAGGCGCTCATGCCTATGGCGACAATAATATTGGCAACATTGGGATTTGTCTTTTGGGTAACTTTGTCGCGCAACCCGATCGCGGTTTGGCCTATACAAAAGTGCAAGCACCGACGGTGAAGCAGATGGAAGCCCTAGAGCGTCTCGTCTCTGAGCTTCGTGCGGAATACTCGATTGACCCTAGTCAGGTTTGGGGACACCAGCATCTGAAGGCCACGGAATGCCCAGGGCCTCACTTAGCTACTTGGGCTACGCGTTACCGTTCCAAGTAACTTGTTTTAAAACAGGCTGCTTGCCAGCACGACTAGCCCAACCACCCAGCAATAAGGCGCGAAGACGTGCAATTTGCCTCGTTTGGTGATCCAAACCAAGAGTCCTAAAGCGGCCCATCCCACTAGGAAACTCGCTCCAACGGCAATTCCTAGAGCGGTTATGTCCAATCCCTCTGTGGTATCGAGTTCTGGCAACTTGAGTACTGCGGCGCCAAGGATGGCAGGGATCGACAACAGAAAACTAAAGGCGGCGGCGGCTTCGGCAGACAAGCCCAGGCGTAATCCCACCACGATGGTGGTGCCACTGCGCGAAATGCCAGGAAGGATAGCGAAGGCTTGAGAAAGGCCAATGATCAACGCGCTCTTCCAGGTGAGCTCTCTCAAGGAGTTGCCCTGAATTGGAATGCGTTTGGAATACCAAAGGATACAACCGGTCACGATGAGGGCTACTGCTGCCGGATAAGGTGAGCCAAACAAACCATCGAGGCGATTGCGGATGGGAAAGCCAACAATCACAGCTGGCATCGTTGCCAAAACGATGAAGCCGGCCAAACGGCGTTGATGGGTGACATCGTCCCCTTTCCCCAAAAAACCTGCCACCAAGCGGCCGATCCGTTTGCGGTAGAACAGAAGCACGGCAAGCAAAGTGCCGACGTGCAGCAGAACTTCCAAACTAGCGTCAGCGGAAAGTTGATCACCGCCCGGAAGGAACTCTTTACCCATAACCAGGTGCCCCGAAGAGGAAACTGGTAGGTATTCCGTTAGGCCCTGTAGGACGGCCAGAACCAGGACAAGCAGTAGTGGTCCCAAACTTCTTTCTAGAGGCTTGCAGCCACCGACTCAGGAGTTTCCCAAGTCATGTCGAAGGCCTGCGCAACCGGCCGGTTGGTCAGGCGCCCGGCCAAAATATTGGCTGCGGTAGCGAGTTGCGGATTTTCTAAGACTGCCGCTTTCGGCCCCATGGAAGCAAGCTTTAGTACGTAGGGTAAGGTTGCATTGGTCAGGCCAAAAGTGCTGGTGCGAGGCACTGCGCCAGGCATGTTTGCCACGCAGTAATGCACTACGCCATTGATTACGTAAGTCGGGTTGTCGTGCGTGGTTGGCCGGCAAGTCTCAATGCATCCACCTTGGTCGACGGCAACGTCCACAATCACAGAGCGATCGGGCATTAAACTAAGGTCTTCTTCCAACACCAATTTGGGCGCACGAGCTCCAGGAATAAGCACTGCGCCAATCAACAAGTCCACCTGCGGCAGCCGAAAACGAATGGCCTGGCGAGTGGAAAACACGGTAGTCACGTTCGCCGGCATGATTTCTTCGAGATAACGCATACGCTCGAGATCCACGTCCAAAATGGTGACTTGGGCGCCTAAACCCGATGCCATCCATGCAGCATGGGTTCCCACAATGCCACCGCCCAGAATCATGACGTTGGCCGGTGCTACACCTGGAAGCCCGCCAAGTAAGACTCCACGCCCGCCTTGTGGTGCTTGCAGAGCTTTTGCACCCTCCTGCACGGCCATGCGTCCAGCAACCTCCGACATGGGCGTCAGCAATGGCAAGGTGCGTCCCACTTCGAGAGTTTCATAAGCGAAACAATGCGCTCCAGAAGCCAGCAGGCCTTCGGTGAGAGCGCGGTCGGCGGCAAAGTGGAAATAAGTGAAAATGGTTTGCCCAGGACGTGCCCGGGCAATTTCTACCGCCTGAGGTTCCTTGACCTTGACGATCATTTCAGCTTGTGCCCAAAGATCATCGACGTTTTCCATTACGGTTGCGCCAGCATCAACATACTCTGCGTCAAGGAAACCAGAACCGTCACCGGCCGCAGTTTCTACGAGGACCTGATGGCCAGCTTCGACTAGCGCAAGGGTTCCGGCTGGCGTCAGTGCAACACGCGCTTCCAGAATTTTAATTTCTTTTGGGATGCCTAGAATCATGGGGTCTTCTTGATGAAGGTAGCCCAGGATTCTAGTGTGGCGGGCCAACTCTTCCTACAAGGAACCTCATGATGTCTGATACCGCTGAACGATTGACCGAAATTCGAGGCCGCATGGGCGATGCCGCCGCTCGTAGTGGGCATGGTGTGCCCGAGGTGGACTTGTGCGCTGTCGCCAAAACCGCCACGGCTAAAACTTTGGAAGAAGCTTGGGAAGCCGGGCAACGCCTTTTTGGGCACAACCGGGTGCAAGCCTTGGAAGAACATCGCAAGGTGCTGCCGGCGGCGGAGTGGCATCTTTTAGGGCCGTTACAGGGGCGCAAGGTGAAAAAGGGACTGATGGCCGCCTCGTGTTATCAGGCTTTGGGCGAGACCAAGACCTTGGAGCGCTGCGAGAAGTCTTTGACCGAGGCCGATGTTCTCGGTTATCCAGTTCTTCTACAGATCAACCTCAACCCGGAGGATGAACGTTATGGCTGCCCCCTAGAAGAAATGGATGCACTGGTAGCCGCTGTAATCGCGAGCCCCCACCTTGATTGTGCTGGGCTCATGACTCTGGCTCTCGCAGAAGCCTCAGAATCTAAGCTGCGCGCCGATTTCGCTCTACTTTATGAACATTTCAAACGCCTGCAAAAGCTTGGGCAACTTTCCCCTAGTGCCAAGCTATCTATGGGAATGAGCCAGGACTTCGAGATAGCGATCGAAGAAGGGGCTAATCTGGTGCGCGTCGGGCGTGCGATCTTCCCTCCCGTCCTTTAATCCGTGACTACACGACTCAAATGGAACTCACCCGATCAGAAAACTGGTGGGGCTTTTACGCTTCGCGGCGCACCGTTATTTTTGGTGATTTCGCCAGAGGGCAGTCTCGATCAGTTAGGTCATGATCCTGGGGAACGCGACGGCTTTGTCATCTCGGAATTGAAGCCTGGTGTTCTTCAGCTAGAAACACGGGGAGAATGTCACTTTAAGGATGGGAGTGGTTTCACTCAGTGCGTTGCGCTTGCTTATGGGGCCTCCGTGGTTGCCACTTCGATAGATTTTGAATGGAGTCTTTCAGCCGAAGGCAAAGTGGCAGTGGATGACCCCCTAGTTGGCACCGTACTTGGTGGCCACAAAATCATTAATCGTTTAGGCAATGGTTCTATGGGTGTGGTTTATCGTGCCATCCAAATCAACCTTGAGCGAGAAGTGGCCTTAAAGGTCTTGTCTCCGCAAGCGGCCAAGAAGTCACCCCTTGCGGTAGCCTGCTTTAAACGCGAAGCGATTGCTGCTGGGCGCCTTTCCCATCCAAACCTAGTTCAGGTTTACGATGTTGGGCATGATCGCGGATTGCATTTCTTCTCCATGGAGTTGGTGCCTTCCGGTGACTTGGAAGCGCGTATGAAAGAAGTGGGTCCGCTCCCATGGCGGGAAGCTTTAGGGAACCTCCTCGATGCAACCGATGCACTTTTGTTTGCACGGGAACACCATTTGGTGCACCGCGATGTCAAACCAGAAAACCTCATGCTCACTATCGATGGTCGTTGCAAACTTGCTGACCTCGGCATGGCTGCAACCCGGGGCATTGTGGAGCAAGAAGGCAGTGGTGGCACCCCTCACTTCATGGCACCGGAATGCGTTTCCGGGACCGTGGATCACCGCTCGGATTTTTACAGTTTAGGATGCACGCTTTATCGCTTGCTTACCCTCCAGACCCCTTTTCAAGGTGATTCAGTCCGCGACATTTTGCGCGCGCATCGAGATCAAGATGTTCCACGCTTAAAGGATGCCGGAGTAGATGCGCCCAGCGGTGTTCAAGAACTTCTGGATTGGCTGATGGCCAAGGATCCAGAAGATCGTCCGCAAGATGCACAAGGCATCCTGGAATATATTCACGATTTGCTCGACGGGAAACGGTCGCGTGGCTTGGTCGTGGGTATGGCGGTCGTCGCGGCTCTTGCGGTAGGTGTTTCTTTGTTCTTTGCGTTCAAGGAAACTCCGGAACCGGAACAAGAAACGGTTTATGTCGAAACCGATTCCGGTGTTGCTCAAGAAGCAAAAGAGCGTGCCGATGCCTTGGCCTTAGAATTGGCCTTCACCAATGCAATGGTTACGAAAGAGGGGCCTTTGCGTGCTGAAAAATTGGAAGCCTTCCTTTTGGAATACCCGGAATCAGAGTATTCGGTACGGGCTGAAACCGAGTTGGATCGACTGGCAACCTTGCCGGAGAACGGTCCACAAAACTCTGAAGCCGGAGATCCACTTGCTGGGGAGAAACTAGCCTTAAACCGCTTGGAAATGGGATTTCAGGTTTCCTTAGATCTCCAGCAGTTTGGTAATGCACAGGAAGCCCTTGCGTTAGCGACCGTTCCTTTGGAATGGCTCGCCCCGCTTTGGACTCGTTTGGAAGTAGCCACTTCTTCTGTATTTCTTGAATGGGAGGGACAACACGTCTTGGCCTTGGCGGCTGAAGATTGGAGTGCTGCGGATAAACTTCGCCAGAGTTTCAGTTTATCTATGCAAGGGGCCTCGGCCACTCCAGCAAAATGGAGTCAGCGCTTAAGTGTTTTAGAAACCCAAGCAGCCGCTGCCAAGGCCGAAGTCCTAAATCGGAATTATCGTGAGGCACGCAAAGCAGTGTTGGCTTCTATGCAGACACGGGTAATGCCAGCTTTAAGTGAATGGCGTTTCCGAGACGCCGCTGCAGAGCTGCGAGTCCTTGCATCGGCATGCACCCATTTAGAATTACAGCAAGCCTTATCCGACCGGGTCTTGATCTTCGAGCAGGCAGCGGTTCTCCAAGAAGCCCTGTTTGCAAAGCTGGAAGGCGATGTCCTGATTCCAATTATTGAACCCCAGGAAGGTAAACGTGCTTTTGCTACCGCTGCTGGACCCATGGGACTCATGATTATGGAACAAGTCAGAGGTGAGCGCGTAGAACGTTTGGACCCATGGAGTCTTTACGAGCGACCTGGAGTGCTGGCAGAGCTCTTGAATTCGATTTTAGGCACGGAGCAAGCTCCGGTTGCACGTCGAAACTTCATGACCGCAGTGAGTTCCTTTGCCCTGGCGCGTCAATTAAACACTTGGCAGCAAACGCCCATTTCAAGTGTGGCAGATACTTTTGCACAAGAGTGCCGCGACTGGGCAGGATTGCTAAACGCATCTGGTGTGGTTACAGAAGGAGCTTTGCAAGAGGAAAGATTTGCACTGCAGGGGCTCACCGAATTCGCAACTAGCCTTGCACAAGATGATGCTTATTCAGCTCTCTTGCATGCGGAAGCTTTGGAAGAGCACTTCTCTCTACTCATCTGTTGGAGTTCTGACGGTTCGGCAACTTGGGGATTTCAACCTTGATGGCAGCCCGTTTGGTGGTGTTGGCTTCCGGTGGCGGTCGCACTTTGGAGAATCTCCAGAATCACATTCTGGAGGGCAAACTAAATGCGCGTATTGAACTTGTTATTGTTTCAGACGCAAAGCTTGGTGCGTTGGAGAAGGCTGAAAAACTTGGGCTTTCGGTCCTCGTGATTAGCAAGAAAAGTTATCCGGATCGGACCCAACGAGAACATCGTTTGTTAGGGTCCATTTTGGAAGCGCGGCCGGATTATGTGGTGCTTGCTGGATGGCTTCAGTTATTGCCCATTCCCCCGGAACTGGAAGGGCGTGTGCTTAATATTCACCCTGCATTATTGCCGGCCTTTGGCGGCAAGGGTTTCTATGGACAGCATGTACATCAAGCCGTCTCCGCAGCGCAAATCTCCCTGACCGGATGCACGGTTCACTTCGCAACCAGCCAATACGATGTCGGACCGATTGTCCTGCAAGCATACGTCAGCATTGAACCCGGTGCAGATGCAGGTGCCATAGCCAGGGCAGTCTTTGAGAAAGAGTGCCAAGCCTATCCGGAGGCCATTCAATCGCTTATTGAGGGCCGCGCTCACTGGCAGGCCGGCGAGGTGACTTGGTCCTAAAAGAGTTTTCCCGAAGGGCTTATTCGCTCTCCATAAATAAACTCTTTACCCCGAGCTCAAAATTAATACTACTCAGGTAAGCGTTACTTCCGGGGTCCGAAGCGACGAGGACTTGTCCCTCAGCGCCAACCCACCACTTTAATACTTGAGATCCATTTTCTTTCGGTGCGCGCGAGATCGAAAAAAGGATACGCCCGGCAGGTTGAGTTTCGGGCAGCGGCAGTGCACTACCTCTTTCGATCCGTTGCCCATGTTGAAGCAGCGCAGCTACGAAAGCTGATTCCTCCGCGCTCACTTGAGCTTGATTGTGATTGCCCCAACCGCCTTTAGTGCGTTGATAGGTTTTGCTCTCGTTGCCATATTCAATTTTGAGCGAAGCAATGCGCTCTGGATTCAGATCCAGTAAACGGTTACTAATGAGTTCTTCTAACGGAAAATCTAAGAATTGGTAAGTGCGTTGCTCGAAAGAGAATGGATAGTCACGGCGGTTAGATTGGACCATTCCTTCAAAAACCTGAATCTTGGTTTCATCCGCCCCCGTCGAGAAAGTTAAGTTTCCGCGTTTTTTATCAAGTGGCAAGTTGTCTAATACCGGCTCTCCAATGCCATCGACCCGCCCGCCGATGAGGGCAAGCAAATAAGGTTCCGCGCGCTCTTCGAGAGGAGCTTCGACAGGTTCCTTAAGGTACCAATGATTATTTTTTCTTTCAAAACGAAAACGCGGCCCATCTATTGGTTCCCAGATAATTTCGGTGACTCCAACTCCATGCGGATGCAGACGATGGTCTCGCCACTGTTTAATCGGCCGGGCAAGCATGCGAAAGCTGGGGATCGGAAAACGAATCAAATCTTCACCGCGTTTAGCAACTCTCCAATTCCCAGAGGTCTCTTCTGCGCCAATCACTAACTGCTCTGTCGTACCATTTTTATAAGCCACTTCCACAAGTGCGGCCGCTGGGACTAGCCCTAAGTCTTCCTCGCTTTGCCCAAGCCACTCGGGAGGGGCTTCAAGCCAATCTTCCGTAAACAAGGTCTGAAACACAGAAGAAAGCACAAACGGCTCGACCGCATCTGGGAGTGGGTTGGTGAGCATCCAAGTGCGACCCTCAAGTTTCATTGAAACAGTGAGGCCGTACTTAGGTTGTTCAATCGAAAGGCTTATTAGATCACTGGGATTGCCTTCAAGAAGGCTTTCCTCAGATGCCGTAGGCAGATCCATAACAACGATTTCAGCCTGATTAGATTGCGAGAGTTTCCATAGGGCGAAAACAGCCCCAAGGAGAAGTACGCACACTAAAAGAAGACGGTTCGGTGTCATCGTTTTCGTTTCCAGTAAATCAAAAAGCCAATCAGGAAGGTCAACCCAGGGATCCAGTAAATGCCAATGTTCTGGATTTGAATCATGACTTCGCGTTGTGGGCGGAAAGGTAGCTCGCCCAATCCAACTAAGCCGCGTTCTTTGGGGTCTTGGCCGGACAACCATTGCAGAGATCCTGCTAAAAGCTCACGGTTGTAAATCATGTCAGAACGAATGCTTTCCGCCGATCCGAGAAGAACCACGCGACCATGGCGGCCTTCGGTGCCAGGCGCCCAGCGTTCTGCAGCGACAGCAAGTGGAACCACCCCACGTATTTCACCAGGGTCCATCTCGAACAAATTCTTTCGCGGGTCTTCAATCCATGCAATGGATCCACTGCGCACCAAACGTTCTTGCGTAAAATCATTGGTTCCGCTTTCAAACTTTAACGGTCGGGCGCCACGGAAAAGTAAGAGCCGGGAGGCCTCAATCAAAGGCACGGTAATGGAGTGTTGCGGACTGAGTTGCTCCGTTTGAATCTCAAGGAATGCACAATCACTGCGCCCGGTGACATAACCACCTTGGATTCGCAAGGGCTCGCAAACCAAGCCGTCATCGAAGCCCGTGCCTCGATCTTTCAGGAGGTCATTCCAGAAAAAGGTGACATCGGGTGGAGCGTTTGGACCCAGTGCGAGCAACACTGGTTTGTCGGCAAGAATCCAATCAGCCATGGCCTGGGCATCGGAAGGCAAGAACGGGCGACGTTGTCCTGGGATGACAATCAGGTCGGCGTCTGCGGCGTCTTCAGGGCCTTGAATTGGGAAGACCTCCCAGTTTTCACGCTGCAACTGCACTCCCAATTCGAACAACTCTCCAGACTCCTCCATGGAACCTTGACCATAGCCAACCACTACTGCAACTCGCGGTATGGACCCAGCCGTCAATGCGATTGCAGCATCGCCAAGTGCCGCTTCTACGCGCTCTTGCAATAATCGAGCAGGTTGTCCATCAGGGGTGGCGCGCAAGATCTGAAAGAGGTCTTCAAATGCTAAAACACGACGGTTACCGTTGACTTCCAGAATCAAAGTTTCACCCGGTTGCCTTTCCAACCGATTCATCTCGCGTTCGATGGCGACCAAGGGGCTGGCTTCATCCAAGATGAGCGTGCTTAAGGTTCCTCCACTTCGTACCGCCGCATCGTCCACCAAGCTGCGCAGAAGGATGAAGGACTGTGGGTAAAGGGTAGAGCCAAATTTTTGTAGTTCTGGATCTTCTTGGAACAAGAATGCGGAAAGTGTGCTGCCTTCTGGAAGGCCCTGTAAAGCGACTGTGGTTCGGTCGCTTAAACCTTGGTCCTCCGCGGTGGTTAAATCCCAACGCACGCGAAGGCCCGGGCGGGAGAATGCGTAGAGAAGAAAAACGGTAAAGGCTACTGCGCAAAGGCCAGCAAACACGGTCAGCATTCCAAGGCGGAGACGGCGGCTCATGGAACCCACCTGCGTGAAACCAAACGAACCCAAGTTAAGAAAAGGAAGAGTGCCGACATGCCAAGTAGATAGACCAGGGCATAGCTATCAATGAGGCCAGCGGAGAAACCGCGGTCTAAGAAATTGGGCAAATGAGACAAGCGAGCGAGGTCCCCCACAAACCCTTCTTCATGCTCAAAAAGGGCTGGGACAAAAAGGAATATATAGTTCAAAGCCGCGCCGCCCCCCGCTGCCAGGACTAGATTGCTTCCCCAGGAGCTAGCCCAAAGACCAGTCGCTAGGAAAAGGAAACTCACCAGGATGGCGCCAAGGAATCCTCCCCAAATACGCGCCCAATCCATGGAGGCGTCATGCCAATAAAGCACCAGAAATAGCAACAGGACCCCGCCCCAGAAAATGAGGAAGAAGATGCAGGCTGCAAGATACTTGGCTAACACCACGGCACTGTCGCGGATTGGCGCGGTCAGCAGAGGCTCCAAGGTTCCTACCCGGTGTTCTTCAGCAAAGAGCCGAATACATAAAAGGGCAGGGAAGGCTGGCAGTAAGAGCCAAACCAACATGCCACTACCAAGCAGGTAGGGTGGCAGCAAACTTAGATCGTTTTGAACCGCCTGGGATTCAACGGTAATGCTGAACAGCATTCCATTGAGCAAGTACCAAACTCCAAGCAATACAAATACGAATGGGGACACTAGTAATCCGAAGGCTTCTCGACGCCAAAGTGCAAGGAAAGCATTCATGCGCTGTCTGCCTCCACCAAAGTGCGGAATAGCTGGTCCAAGTCGGGGCGGTTTTCGCGAAATTCGAGAACCGGAAACCCTTCCTTAGCTAGCCAAGAAAAAATCTTAGGACGCATATTGGGTTTGCGTAAATGAAGTTCAAATTGTGTTGGGGAATGACTCTCCAACTCAAAATCAAACGACTGGCGGCCGACTTCAAGTTTGCTTTGTGCCTCGGGAAATCCTGCTTCTAGGACTAGAATCAAAGATGCCTCCCGTTGCATCACTCGATGCAACTCATCCAGCGTACCTACGGCTCGCGAATGACCATGATTCAAGATTTGC
>JAQBXR010000013.1 GCA_027623295.1 Planctomycetota bacterium | reverse complement strand
AATTCAGTCGCGCGAATCTTTGCCGATGCACCCGACCCCAACTTCTGAATCGGACGTCCACGTAAAGCAATCTTGCCTTGGTCCAAGCGGTCCATAAGTCCTAGCAACTGCAGCAAGGTGGATTTTCCGGATCCCGAAGATCCCATGAGTGCAGTCACTTCGCCGGTGTGTAGTTCGATGTCAACGCCACGCAGCACTTCCAACAAGCTACTGCCCATGCGGTAACTTTTGAATACGCCTGCGGCACTCAAGACCGGGACGGGAGGGCTTTCTGGATTATTCATAGCGCAAGGCTTTGACGGGGGACAAGAGGGCAGCGCGTACGGCAGGTGCTGCAGTGAACAACAATCCAATTAGGAAAGTACACAACGTGAGGAATATGGCTTCTCCGGTATCCCATTGTGCAGGCAAGCCATCGACCACGTAAAGGTCCGGCTGGAAAACGCGGTAGCCAAATTCTTTGTACACCCAGTCTTCGAGAACCGCGCGATGGAGAACCAGCAAATACGCACTGTACAGACCGACTAAGCACCCTATTGCCGAGGCAATTCCTCCGGTAATCAGCATGAGGCAGCCGCGTCGCATTGGGCTGTAGCCAATTGCGGCAAGCACGCCTAAGTCGCGAATTTTTTCGCGCACCAATGTGGAAAGCGTTGCGAATAAACCAAAGGCGGCCACTACCACAATGAAGAACATGACCAGAGCCACTACACGGCGTTCGTTTTCGATTGCGCTTAGAACCAGAGCGGAACGTTCCTGCCAAGTTTCCAAAGAGCCACCGGCATCATCGCCGGGTGTTGGTAGCCCAGCTGCGGCTAAAGCACTTAATATGGAAGCTTTGGCATCGATCGGATCCGTATTGGGCTTGAGTTTAATCAGCGCTTCCGTGAAGTCCGCGGCATTGGTGCCGAGCAAATTGTAGTGCAAGCCGTTGCGACCCAAGCGATTCATGTACACGCGATCCATTGCGCTGCGGAAATCGCCGCCACCATACGTACCGCTGATTTCAACCACGGTGTTATGCGGGATTAACTCTTCGCCTGCAGAAGGCAGGACCGCGGGTAAGGAGCCAAGCTCCATGCGTGTAGCCCCATCGTCTTGGCCGGTGGGTAGATAGTCTGCAAAAACATCGCTGACCAAGACGCCTGGTCGGGAGCGTAGCCCAGGCTTGGTCGCAAAAGGCGTTGCGGTGTCTTGCACTGGGAGAGCCTGCGCCTGTTCCAACTCCAGCTGAAAGTTGTTGACTAACTTCTCGGCATCGGGATCAATGCCTACAATCTGAATTCCGTTGTGATCCGATTGCCTCGAATTAGAAAGATCTACCACATAGCCGGGGAAGTTGAACATGGCATAGGCCACTAAATGAGGGGCAACGGCCTCTATCTCGGGAACATTCTGCAGGGCCGTTTCATACTTCTGCCATTGAGGGAGTTCGGCGGTCACCGCGGGAATCAGCATAAGGTCGCCAAGTGGCCCGCGGATGGCATCGCGGTTCATGCCAATGAGCCCGTTCATGACCGACAGAACCGCCAAAAGGGCCATCAAGCCAATCGCCACTCCAAGCACGGCCAGCAACTGGACCGGACGTCGGAATAGGTAGGTCAGGGCGAGTCGGAACAAGTCGGAAGTCTAACGTGTGCGGAGTTCCGTCGGCGCCCACTAGAAATGCGATTCCTGTGTCTTGAATCTAGCGAAAGCGTCTGCGCTTGGAAATCGTGAGGCCCAGAAGGTGACTCCTGTGCACGATCTGGTTATTCTTGGGCTTCTCTAAGCCTCCTGCAGGTTTGCCATGAAGTTTCAGGACTACTACGAAATCCTCGGAGTGCCTCGCGATGTCAGCCCCCAAGGCTTGAAGAAGGCTTATCGGAAACTGGCATTAAAGTGGCACCCAGACCGTAACCGCGGCGACCATAAAAAAGAGGTGGATGCGGAAGTTCGCTTCAAGAAGATTAATGAGGCGAATGAAGTCTTGTCGGATCCAGAGAAGCGAGAGAAATACGACCGCTTCGGTGAAAACTGGAAACAGGGACAGGACTTTCAACCGCCTTCTGGTCAAGGCACGATGTCGCCGGAAGAATTTGAACAGGCCTTTGGCGGATCGGGTGGTTTCTCAGACTTCTTCCAAGAGATGTTTGGCGGAAAGTTCCGTCAAGATTTCGGCGGCGCTCCTCCATCAGAAGGTCAAAGTCATGCGCGCTACAAAGTGCGTGGTGCCGATGTACGTGCGGAGTTGCATTTGCCGATCTCGGAGGCCATCCGCGGTGGCAAGCGTAGTTTTGAAGTGCCGGCACGAATGGCGTGCCCGACTTGCGGCGGTACCGGCGCTTCCGGCCAACATGTTTGTCCAACCTGTGGTGGCGTAGGGCAAGTCAGAAGGCAGCAAGTGGTGGACCTGAATATTCCAAAGCATGTGCGCGATGGAATGACTTTACGCTTGAAGGG
The DNA here is from genome assembly GCA_027623295.1 of Planctomycetota bacterium. Lineage (GTDB taxonomy): Bacteria > Planctomycetota > UBA1135 > UBA1135 > UBA1135. The sequence continues at coordinate 90,632 of JAQBXR010000013.1, read as the reverse complement.
TTTGGGTGAGCCGGGTGCTTCGGGTGGGCAGTCCGGAGATTTGCACTTACGCCTTCACTTAATCGAGGACGCGCAATATCGCTTGGTAGATGGCCTTCTCGAAACCAAGATCACGCTTATGCCCTGGGAAGCGCACTTTGGGACCAAGCTTGATGTCACCACCGGGCAAGGCGTGGTTGCTTTAAATATTCCACCAGGGACGCGGGCTGGAAAACGTTTACGTTTGCGCGGTCAAGGTCTCTCGCAAAAGAAAGAGGAAGTGGGTGACTGTATGGTGGAGGTCGTTATGGACCTTCCGTCAGAACTTAGCGTAGACCAAGAACGCTTGCTAAAGGAGATGAGCTCTTGAATTCCAAAGTCTTTCAGTATCAAGGTGAAGATTACCTGCACTGCTCTGAGGTCGGGCAAATCTTTGAGGTCGAATCGATTTGGCTCTTGGAGGTGCATCGGGTTGGCTTGGTGCAGACTTGCATCGAGACGGAAACTGGATTGAGTTTCGCATTGATCGAGTTCGATCGCATCGCCAAAATCATTTGGATGCATGGACATTTGGGATTGAACTTGGATGAGATTGTTCGCGAAATGGAATCTTAGCCAGTGATGTACTCAATATTTAAGATGGCCCGTAACCCTTTGTTGCTTTTCAGTTCTCTCCTAATAAGCAGCTGTTTTGGCCCAGATTTCCCCGATGGAAACCTACCGTCAAGCGCCAAGGATTATCGTGGACGCTACCGTATCACCAGTCTTGCGCAACCCCCCGCATTCGATTCCTTTGAAGTGGAACTATTCCCCGATAAGGACGGACCTACCGCCGACGGCATGGCTCTGATAGCACTCTCCAGTGCGTGGATTGACTTCGTAGATTATGGTGAACCGGTGCGCCGATGGTTTTTTAGCCCAAACCATTTACCCATCATTGAGTGGGGTGAATTGTCGTACTTCCGTTTTACCGGAGACGGCACCATCCATAAAAATGGCTGGAACGGTTCGGTGGAATACGTGTCTGACTTCGATGGCTTCGGGCTAGAGGAGTTGCCTACTCCGGCCCGCGCACAACGGCTTTAAACATCGGTTTCGACTTTTGCTTCCACCTGCATGCCGGTTTCAGCGCGCAACTGGGGGAAGAGAAGTACATCGCGGATGGAGTTGCGATTTAACAGCACCATAATCAAACGATCAAGCCCAATGCCACAGCCACCGGTTGGAGGTAGACCGTAGGACAAAGCCCGGACGTAATCCATGTCCACTTGATTCACGCTTTCCGGATCCTTGTCTTCCACTTGCTCCTCAAACTTCTTGAGTTGCATTTGCGGGTCATTCAGCTCGGAGAAAGCATTGGCTAACTCCATGCCACCTAAGAAGAACTCAAAGCGTCCGGCCCAGGTTGGATCATCGGCAAGCGGCTTAGCCAAAGGGCAAATCGCAGCGGGGTAGTCGTAAACGAAAACCGGACCGCGCAGTTTTGGTTCTACCAAATCTTCGAATAACGCATTCACAGCTTTCCACCAAGCGTATTCGCTGTCGCCATCGGGAGTCACGTGGTGCTCCTTCATTTTTTCAGCAACGGCTTCGCGGTCGGTGGGGTCACATCCGACAAACTCCTGGAAGCTGTCGGCATAACGCAAGCGCTGGAAAGGGGCATCTAAGACAAACTCTTCTTCACGGAAGGTTGCCTTGAGGGTGCCATCCTCCTGCGTGCAGCCGGCGGCTTTGGCAGCAGCAACGACAAGCTTCTCGGTCATGTCCATCATTCCATAGACATCGGAGTAAGCCTCGTAGAATTCAATCATGGTGAATTCTGGGTTGTGTCGCATGGAAAGGCCTTCATTGCGGAAAACTCGTGCGACTTCAAAGACGCGTTCCATGCCACCGACCACCAATCGCTTCAAGTAAAGCTCGGGTGCAATGCGTAAGAACAAATCCATGTCCAGGGCATTGTGATGGGTGGTAAATGGGCGCGCATTGGCGCCGCCGTAAATCTGGTGCAACACTGGAGTGTCGACTTCCGAATAACGGCAATCTAAAAATACCTGACGCATAGCCTGCAAGATTGCAGACCGCTTCAAGAAGGTTTCGCGCACTTCCTGATTGGCAAACAAATCTACGTAACGCATACGCGCACGCAATTCCGAGTCGGCCAAGCCGTGAAACTTCTCCGGCGGATTCTCGAGGGCTTTGGTGAGGATGCGGAAACGCTCTCCAAACACCGTCTGCTCACCAACCTTGGTCGGCCTCAATTCACCTTGTACGGCGATAAAATCGCCAAGGTTCATTTGCTTGAGCAGCGCGAAATCTTCTGCGCTCACAAGGTCTTTTTGCAAGCAGATTTGAATGCGGCCGGTTTGATCATGAAGATCTAAGAAAGCCAGCTTGCCGTAACCACGCCGGCCGAGCACCCGCCCAAACACAGTCATGGTTTCGCCAACACGTTTCTCGGCTTCAGCCAAAATGTCGGCAGCGAACTCGCGGACGGGACCAGCAGCAGCGCCCTCTTCCACAGGAAAATTCGCTTGGGCCGGATAGGGGTCGGCTCCGGAGGCTTTCAAATCCTCCAGTTTCTGAAGCCGGTCGGGATGGAAGAGGTCAGCCATCGTCAGATTGGAGAGTTACCTACGCCAAGAAGTCAGCGCGGGGAGGATGAATGGTGGAGCTTAGGGGACTTGAACCCCTGACCTCCACACTGCCAGTGTGGCGCTCTCCCAACTGAGCTAAAGCCCCATTACATCATGAATGGGCGTTTGAACCGAAGCTCACTAACCCAAGGCGGGAAAGTGTAGCGGCGCTTTCCGCTTACATCCACCCCAATTTGTCCTGGGAAAAGCACGTAGAGTGCGGTTTCAGTAGAATCCCAGCCAGATTGTCGGCCAAGTGCCCCGGTCCATCAGAATTCTATGTCTGACTACGATTTCACGACCATTGAAGCTCGCTGGCAAAACGCCTGGCGGGAGCAAGATACCTTCCGTACCGCCGGCCCAGGCGAGGAAGGTTTCGATGCCACCAAACCCAAGTATTACGTGCTGGATATGTTCCCATATCCGTCTGGTGCTGGGCTGCATGTAGGGCATCCGAAGGGCTACACCGCCACCGACATTACGGCACGCTACAAGCGCCATAAGGGTTTCAATGTGCTGCACCCCATGGGCTGGGATGCTTTCGGCTTGCCCGCCGAGCAATATGCGATTCAGACGGGCACCCATCCGGCGGTAACCACTGAGAAGAACGTCAATCGGTTCCGCCGCCAATTGCAGGAGTTGGGTTTTAGCTATGACTGGAATCGCGAAATCAACACGACCTCGCCGGAGTACTACAAGTGGACCCAGTGGATCTTCACCAAACTATATGAAAAGGGTTTGGCTTATCAGGCCGAGATCCCGGTTTGGTGGTGTGAAGAATTAGGCACCGTGTTAGCGAATGAGGAAGTCATCAATGCATTTTCCGAACGTGGGGGACACCGATGTGTGAAGCGCCCATTGCGCCAGTGGATGTTGAAGATCACCGAGTACGCCGACCGTTTGTTGGCGGACTTGGAGAAGGTGGATTGGCCGGAGTCGGTCAAAGCCATGCAGCGTGAATGGATCGGTCGCTCTGAAGGGGCCGAGTTGAAGTTTCAGTTGGCCGATGCGAAGGGCAACTTGCTTAACAAGTCTTTTGAAGTTTTCACCACTCGTCCGGACACCTTGTTTGGTGCCACCTTTGCGGTGTTGTCGCCAGAGCATCCGTTGATTGCCGAGGTCGTGGTGAATTCTGAGCGCAAGCAGGTCGATGCTTATGTGGCGCAAGCTGCCACTAAATCCGAATTGGAGCGCGCTGAGCTGCAAAAGGATAAGTCTGGCGTGTTCACGGGCGTTTACGCTTTGAACCCGGTTTATCCAGAAGGAGACTCACGCCGACTCATGCCCGTTTGGACTGCAGACTATGTACTCATGAGTTATGGCACTGGCGCCATTATGTGCGTGCCCGATGGCGATGCCCGCGACCGCGAGTTTGCAGAGAAGTATGGCTTGGAGGTCCGTCGCATCTTGCGCGAAAACGGTAAGTTAGAAAACTCTGGCTTCTTGAATGGCTTCGCACGAAAATTCGCCATCCCACGCATGATTGCGTGGTTGGAAAAGCGCATGGTTGGGCAACGCAAGATCAACTATCGTTTACGTGATTGGTTGTTTAGCCGTCAACGGTACTGGGGGGAGCCCTTCCCGTTACTGCACGAAATGAATGCCTCTGGCCGGCTAACTGGAGTTTCCAAGTTGGTGGACGAAGGCGATTTGCCAGTTACCTTGCCGGTGCTGGAGGACTTCACTCCATCCTCTTCTGGGGAACCTCCTTTGGCTCGCGCCACCGATTGGGTGAACGTGGTCGACGCCGACGGCAAAGTTTGGAAACGCGAAACCAACTCCATGCCGCAATGGGCAGGAAGTTGTTGGTACTACTTACGCTTCCTCGACCCGCATAACTCCGAAGCCGCCTGGGATTCCGAAAAGGAAAACTACTGGATGCCGGTGGACCTTTACGTCGGAGGTGCCGAGCATGCGGTGCTACACCTGCTTTACGCGCGTTTCTGGCACAAGGTGTTGTTCGACTGCGGTTTAGTATCTGCCGACGAACCTTTCCACAAACTAGTCAATCAAGGCATGGTGCAGAGCTATGCCTTCCGCAACTCCGATGGCGTTTTGGTGCCGGTTGACGAAGTCGAAGAAAAGGAAGAGGGCGTTTACGTCTATTCCAAAACTGGAGAAACCGTCGAACGTCAAAGCGCCAAGATGTCGAAGTCGTTGAAGAACGTGGTCAACCCAGACGATGTCATCAAGGAGTACGGCGCAGACACCATGCGTCTGTATGAAGCATTCATGGGCCCAGTGACCGCTAGTGCGCCGTGGAATCCACGGGATTTACCTGGAGTGCATCGCTTTTTGCAACGTACTTGGCGTTTGTTGGATCGCGGTATTGCAGAGAGCGGACCGGAAGAAACGGAACGTGCTTTGCACCAGTGCATGCGCAAGTGTGGTGATGACCTTGAGCAAATGGGTTACAACACTGCGATTGCCGCAATGATGGAGTTCGTCAACGTGGGCACCAAAGCGAAAGGGGCATTGACTCATGCGCAGGCATCGGCCTTTTGCATTCTGTTGGAGCCGTTTGCGCCGCATATCGCGGAACAAATTTGGTCCGACATTGGTATGACCGAAATTTTGGCTTATGCCACTTGGCCGACCTACGACAAGTCTAAGTTGACCTCGGATACGGTAGAAATTCCGGTCCAGATCAACGGCAAGCTGCGTGCACGCGCGGTGGTTTCTGCAAATGCCAACAAAACGGTCATGGAAGCCGCGGCACGGGAAGCGGTAGCTGAGCACCTGGAAGGCGAGATCCGCAAGGTGATTGTGGTGCCCGGCCGCATGGTGAACTTCGTGGTGGCTTAGGTTTTCTAAACCACCACGAGTTTCAAGCAGCCGAAAGCCTTACAGAATCGTCAACTCAAGCCAGTTGGAGGCGTGGCTGTTTTCTACTGCTTGCAACCAAACCGTGGTGCCCGTGAAGCTACCCGGGATGAAACGGTTGATGCTGGCGTTGCCGCTGCCATCGGCGGTGGCACTACCTGCTAGTGCAGGAGATTCGAGGCTTAAGATGGTTGCGATACCAGGAGCTTCAAAGATGGCTGTACCCACCAAGCTGTAGGCAAAACGTACCGTTACCCCAGCAGTCGCTCCCGAAACCGAGAACGTGTTATTGCTGCCGCCAGTTAAGCTTGGTACCGAAAGTAGGAATGGAGCCGGGCGCATGATGTATTGCGCGACCCAAGTTCTCCAGTTTCCGTTATCGGTGAACTCATGGTGACCCCAGAAGGTCCCAGGAATGTTCGGCTCTGCTTGAGTGGCGCTGTAGTCACCCCAGCGGCCTGAGTTGTGGGCAGCACCGGAAGTGCGCACTACCTGTGCCGGACGCATGGTGTCGACCGGATCGGTTGCGGACCGGGTAGAGCGACTCATGGAGATGTACTCATTTGCAGCGGAACGCGCAAAACTTACCGCAACGTTGTCGTCGGCGTCGACGTGAATGCTGGGGAAGAAGGTGTGAATGCCTGATCCAAGATCAATTTCGCCATCTTGCGCCAAACTAGGGTTTCCACCGTTTGGCCAGCCATTTAGGTTGATTTCATACCAGCGGACACGTGCACGTAGGTTGTTGACATGGTGTACCGCCCACATGGAATCATTGCGTAAGGCAACACTCCAAAAACGTGGTTCGAACAAGAATGGACGCGAACTACTTCCCTTTTGCGGCGGTTGGTTTGGGAAGGTGTAAGTCGGCACCGAAAGAGTGAAGGTCGTGCGCGTGTAGCTGGTAAAAGGATTCTCAATCGCGTGCAAAATCACCGTGTTGTTGGATCCAAATTCCGTGGACTGCAAAATGTACAGAGCATTGTTCGCGTCGTAAACCACAGGTACACCCATGGATTGCTGGCGGCTACCGGTAATCAGCTCGAAGGTCGTGGTGGCAACGCCACCAGAAAGCACCGAAGCTTTATCCACCAAGTAAAGAAGGTACTTATCGGTTGGGCTAAAGAAGTCAGCGGTTAACAGAATGGTGTCTGGGCCAACCGACATGTTCGGAGAATCAATATCGTCGCCTGCAATGGTTGTGACATCGAAGCGATATTTCCACCAATCGTTCTCATCGTCCGGAGAGTCGTCTTTTGAGACTGCAAGTAGGAAGTAACTACGTCCGGAAGTGCGTTCGTTGGCCATGGCCAGGAAGCGGTTGGAGTGTGGATCCCAGGTACATTCCGGGTCAAACACGAAACCGCCGGTTCCGAGCGAGCCCCAGAGGCCTGCTGCACCTTCAATCAGATCGCTCCAGCGCACCGTGCCGGTTTTCGAAAGCGAAGTGATTTCACCGTTGGTCATGACCAAGATGTCGGAAGGGCCGACGGCCATTTCTGGGTCGGGCGGAGTCCAGCCGGTTCCAGGAACGCCTTCAAAACCAAAGTCGGCGCCAGAGGCCTGCACGCCAAGTAAGCGGCCGCGCGCTACAAAGTTCGGATCCCAGATCGGTGGGTTGGCGGCGAGCATGTCGGCATCGGTAGTTTCGGTCGCTGAGACGGCAGGTCCGAGATCTAACGCGACCGGAGTTTGGAAGCCAGATGGCATCCACACGGCAAGGTTTGCTGCGGAACGATCTCCAGCTGAACCAGCACCATCAAAGGAACCCATCAGACGGGAATCTGCACTCCAAGCCAAGCGCGATGCTGCGGTTGGAAGCGCCATCGAACCGGTGTTGGTCAGGACTAGGGGCGTTGCATCGAGCGGAAGACCTGCCCGGGTGAAGCGTTGACATAAAACTGAGCGATTTGCTTGTGGCTTTTCGTCATCGCGAAGGATGGCCGCTACGTCGTGGTTGTACGCGACCGCAACATCGCCGTTCGGGGCGACGGCAACACTTACGCCAGACTTCCATCCATCTTGTGGAGTCGCGAGCACGCGTGGAGCCATGAGAGCATGAGCTTGGGCGTCGAGCGTTTGCGCCATGACTTCATAACCGCCTTCAGCACTGCGCAGCCATGCCAGTGCCACTTGTCCATTTAGGTTCGATGCGACTACCGCTTCAATCTGATCCACGCCAACTTGGTTCGCAACGATAAAGGCATCGGCGGTAGGCGTTCCGGAAACGTCTAACAAACGTCCCATGACGATGGACTGTGATTCTGCGAGTAAGTTCCGCGTCCACACCACAAGATAGCCATTAGCCGTGGCGGTCACCGAAGGGCGCATATCCATGGCGCCCTCAGGAGAACTCACTACGATTTCTTCCCCTTGGGCTTCTACGTCTAAGCTACGTACCCGAATGCCAAGTCCTGCAGTACTGGCTTCATCGCGTGAAGCCCAAGCGGCAAGAACACTGGAGTTATTGCCAGCGGCCAGCACCACTTCAGTTTGATCGCCATCGCGGTATTGGTTGACTGGGACTTCTTGACCCAAGGCCGTGCCTTGAGCGTCGAAAGCGCGGGCCACGATTCCTGAGCCGCTGCCATCTTGTGAATAAGATTCCCAAGCTACCCATAGGGTGTCATCGTTAGAAAACTGTGCCGCCGGATGCCACTGCGCACGCGGAAGATGTGTGTTCACATGCAACTCATGGCTGAGCGGTTGGCCGGCAGTATCAAAGAGGCGGGCATAAATGCCAAAAGTGCCGCGTTCTTGACGCTTACTCTCCCAGACCAAAGCTGAGCGCCCGTCCGATGCTGTGGCCAAAGCAGCGTTGCTCTGGCTACTCGATGTAAAGACGTTGCCTTGCACCGCAATCACATTTCCCGCGGGAAGCGGAGCGCGTTGCGCAGCCGGCTGGCTAAAGCAAGAAATAGGGGCAAGCGTGAGCAGCCCGAGAAGGAATACTTTTGGGTTCATGAGGAACAGGGTTTTCTAGAAAGGACCAGGGGTTATCAAGTATCGCTCATTTTGGTGAGGCGGAACCCGATTCCCGGCATGAATTTCAGCTCAGGCACCTCTAGAATGCCGCCATGGAGAACCTGCAGGACTGGATTAAGATGCTGGACGCGGCTGGCGAGCTGAAGCGCATCACCGCCGAGGTGGACCCTTATCTGGAACTCTCGGAAATCACCGACCGGGTGAGCAAGGAACAGGGTGCGGAGAATAAGGCGCTGCTGTTCGAGAATGTGAAGGGCAGTGACATGCCAGTCCTGATCAATGCCTTCGGTTCGCGTAAGCGTTGCGCACTTTCCCTTGGTGTGGAAGACATTGAGGAGCATGCTACGCGTTTGCATGAGTTGCTTGAACAAGCACCGCCAGAAAGCTTGGGCGACAAGTTGCGCATGTTGCCGACCTTGTTGAGCATTGGATCTTGGATGCCCAAGAAAGTATCCAAGGCGCCGTGTCAGGAAGTGGTGTTGAAGGGGGACGCTGTCGACCTCTCCATCCTTCCAGTGCTCACCACTTGGCCAGACGATGCTGGTCCTTTCATTACTTTCCCGTTGTGTGTCACCCAAGATCCTGAAACCGGACGGCGCAATCTTGGCACTTACCGTTTGCAGGTTATGGGCCCCAAAGAAACCGGTTTCCATTCGCACCTGCACAAGGATGCACGTCGTCATCTAAAGAAAGCGGAAGAACGCGGCGAGCGCATTCCTGTAGCGGTAGTGATTGGTGCTGACCCTGCAACCTGTTTTGCAAGCGTGATTCCTGCACCTCCCGATGTCGATGAACTGCTCATCGCCGGATTCTTGCGGCAAAAAGGTGTGCCTTTAGTGCCGTGCAAAACGGTACCTTTGGAAGTGCCTGCCACTGCGGAAATCGTTTTGGAAGGTTATGTGGATCCCACCGATTTACGTATAGAAGGTCCATTTGGCGACCATACCGGCTTTTACAGTTTGGCCGACAAGTACCCCATCTTCCATGTCGAATGCATTACGCATCGCAAGAACCCGGTGTATCACACGACTTTGGTCGGACGTCCACCGCAAGAAGATTGTTGGATGACCGAAGGCATTGAGCGTCTGCTGCTGCCGGTTCTGAAAAAACAGTTCCCGGAAGTGCTGGATTACCGCATGCCTTTCGAAGGCGTCGCGCATAACCTCATGTACTTGCAAATCAAAAAGTCGTATCCAGGTCACGCGCGCAAAATCATGAATGCGATTTGGGGACTTGGCCAAGCCATGTTCACCAAAGTAATTGTGGTGGTCGACGAAGATGTGAACATTCACAGCGATTCGGAAGTGGCATGGGCTACTTTGAATCACATCGACCCGCAACGTGACCTTGAGTTCACCATGGGACCCATGGAGGTGCTCGACCACGCGAGCCGTGCCGCCTGTTATGGTTCTAAAGTAGGCATCGATGCAACGCGCAAATGGCCTGAAGAAGGTTTCACCCGTGAATGGCCCGATGCCATCGTCATGGACCCTGCGGTGAAAAAGAAGGTCGCCGATCGATGGCAAGAACTCGGATTTTAAAGCCGTGGCAATTGCGTTGGATGCTCAACTGGTATCCGCCGCTCATGTTGCAGCGCATTCGTGTAGAGCACATCTCCGATGACTTTTGTCACATCCGCATGCGTGCGAAAAGGTCCATCCTAAATCGTAATCTAAACGGGACCATGTTTGGTGGCACCATTTACGCCGCCGCCGATCCGATTTTCCCTCTCATGTACTGGCAGGCCCTTGCGCGCCGGGGCTTGGATTTACAGACCTGGCTGATGGCAACCGATACTCGGTTCAAGATTCCAGCCGCAACCGACTTGCTTTTTGATTTCCGGATTACCGAAGTTGATTTAGTGGATGCCGAGGCGCAGCTGCGTGATCGCGGTAAATCCGTGCGTACGCACAAAGTACAAGCCATTGATGAAAATGGACAAATATGCGCTGAATCCGAGCTGGTTTCCTATCTACGTGTATTGCGCAAGGGAGACCAAAAGGTCGCCGGTTTCTAGTGCGAAACAGGGGTAGAATGCCGCCGTTGGCATCATGAAAGCTACCCGCAACCTGTTTCTCATCCTGCTTCCTTTGGCCGCCTGTACAGGCCCAAGTTTGGCAGTGACTGCACCGGAACTCGAAGGCCACGTCGAGTGGTTGGCTGATGACGCTCAAGAAGGCCGCATGACCGGCTCCCCCGGGGCTTACCGCAGTGCCGAATATCTGAAGGACCGTTTGCTACTTGCTGGTCTTCAACCAGGCGGCACCGATGGCAGCTGGTTCCAGGAGTTTGAAGTGCAAATGCCCCCTGCGGCTGGAAACTCCAAGTTGACGGTCAACGGCAAATCGGTGAAGGGCGTAAGCACGGTTGCTGCTTCTCCTAATGAAGAAGCTGCGGGCGTTTTGGTCTCTGCCGCCTATGGTGTGGTGAACCCGGCGGAAGATTTGGATGACTTCGCAGCGCTCGATGTTTCCGGCAAGGTGGTTTTAGTGCGTCGCTATACCGAGTACGGTCTCGAGGCAAGTGAGGAACTGAAAAGCCTCGGCAACTTACGCAAGAAAATCCGTAACGCTTCGGCGGCAGGTGCAGTTGGCATTATTCTGGGAACGCACCCAGATGACATCGCCCGTGGTGGAGAAGAGATGACTAGCTTTAAGGCAGTGCAAGGCGCCATGCCGATCCCAGTGATTACAGTCAATTCGGAAACCTTTGTCTCTCTTGAGGCGCAATGCGGTAAAGATGCCGAAGTCCTGCTGGCGCCTGAAGTCGTGCAAGAAACTCGCATCGCGCGAAACGTGATTGCGGCGGCACCTGGCACGACGGATGAATGGGTTGTGGTCGGTGCACACTATGATCACCTTGGGTTCGGTGGCGAAGGTTCACTTGCACCTGGCAGTCATGAAATTCACAACGGTGCGGATGACAACGCATCGGGCACTGCCATGACTCTAGAGCTTGCAGAAACCTGGGGGGTCAAGCTTATGGATGAGAACGCCGGGCAACGCGGCATGCTGTTTTGCTTTTGGAGTGGAGAAGAAATGGGCTTGCTTGGTTCCGCGCATTGGGTAGACCAACCGACACTGGATTTACGCAACGTGGTGGGGAACCTAAACCTTGACATGGTAGGACGCTTGGAAGCGGGCACGATCACCGTGGGTAGTGCCGGCACTGCAGCTGCATTCGCTCCAGCCCTAGACTATTCACAAGCCATTATGGATTCCGGAAACGTGGCCATGCGCTGGAACGTGATGGCGGGGGAAATGGCTGGTGGAGGTGGATCCGACCACATGAGCTTCCACAAGATGGACATCCCGGCGATCTTTTTCTTCTCGGGCATTCACTCGGATTACCACAAGCCAAGCGATACCGCAGACAAGGTGACTTACGCGGGTATGGCTAACCTTGCAGTGGGTCTCATCGCCTTTTTAGAGCATCTTGAAACCGCCCCACGCAGCGACTTTGCTTACCTCAAGCCCGCAGCGTCAAAAGATGCTGGCAAGGGGCGTCGCGGCATGGCCGATGGCATTTGGTTTGGCTCCATGCCTGACTACGGCGCCATGGTCGAGCGCGGCATGTTGATCAACGGTACCTCGGCAGGTTCCCCGGCAGAAAAGGCAGGGCTGCTTGCTGGTGACATCATCGTGAAGGTTGGGCCAAGCGACATTGGCGACATTTACGACTTCATGGATAGCTTGGCCGATTTCAAGAATGGTCAAACCATTACGGTCGTGGTCCTGCGCGACGGCAAGCCTACTGATCTGTCTCTAACATTTTTCCCTCGTCCGTCCGGGGAGTAGTCAGAATCGTGTCCGCCTTTAGGCCTGAATCCAGAACCGTTTGGAGCAGGTCACGGCGGATGATTTCCGGGTCACCGGAAAACAAAATCAGCAAAGTGTGTTCCTCTTCAGGAATGACGGTGAGCAGAATCCGTACCATTTGTTGATCTTCGTCTAGCCCTTCCTTGAGCATTGCTTGGTATTCCTTGCCAAGGTACTGGACGGGAAAGCGCTCGTCTTTACCCACGCCCTCTAGGCCGACGGAAACATTCATGCCGGAGCCTTCGTTGGCGATCTCGGCGAACATTTCCTCTTCGGTATAGGCGCCGGTGCGTTGGTAAAGAATTAGCGCGGTCTCGTGGGTGCGGCTGGCCTGCGCAATGAAAATCGCCATGGGGTCTTGCTTGCCTTTGCGCGTATAGGTGCTGAAAATAGGTTCAAATCCGTCCGGTATTTGCACGTTCATGACCTCTGACGCTCGCGACAAAGCGAGCTCTGGATCCTGAGAGAAACCAAAATTCTTATTTGCCCATTGGAATCCAAGATACAACGCCAAAACCATAAGGACCAAGAGTCCACCACAGCCGATTGCTACATTTTTTCCTGCGCCCATGCTCCAATCATAACTTGGCGGCGGCAAACTCGGATTCCGCTTGAGTCAGATGGAAAGGTGACGCATAGTAGGGCACCGTTTAGAACGGTAAGCCCATGAAGGAATCCGCACATCCCCTAAGCAGCAACCAGCGCGAGAGCGGTGAGTTGGAACCACGCAACATTCCGACCTTCGAGGAGTGTTTCCCCTCGTCGGAGAAGCGCGTGACCTCAATCGACTTTGAGGACACCACTTTAGATGTCCCATACCGTCGTATTAACCTGACCGACGGCACCCATTTTGACGTTTATGACACTAGTGGACCGCAGGGCTTTAATCCGCGTTCTGGAGTGCCACGTCCACGTCACAATTGGGTGAGCAAGCGCGAAGCCCGCGGCGATGAAAACTATTCGCAAATGCATTATGCGCGTCGTGGTTTAATCACCGAGGAGATGGCATTCGTTGCCCAACGGGAAGGTCGCACCGTCGAATTCGTCCGCGATGAGATTGCTGCTGGCCGCGCGGTCATCCCAGCCAACCGTCGTCACTTGGAATTGGAGCCGGTCATCATTGGGCGTAACTTCCGCACCAAGATCAACGCCAACATTGGAAACTCGGCAACCCACTCTTCGATTTCGGAGGAAGTGGAGAAATTGCAGTGGGCCATCATGTGGGGCGCAGACACCGTCATGGATCTCTCCACGGGGCATAACATTCACGAAACGCGTGAGTGGATTATGCGCAATAGCCCGGTGCCAATTGGAACCGTGCCGCTTTATCAAGCACTCGAGAAAGTTGGCGGTGATCCTGCCAAGTTATCGCTAGAGACTTACATCGAAACGCTGGTCGAGCAGGCTGAGCAAGGAGTGGATTACTTCACCATTCATGCGGGGGTGCGTATGCAGTACATCCCATTGACGGTGGATCGCATTACCGGCATTGTTTCGCGCGGGGGTGCCATCATGGCGGCTTGGTGCTTGGCGCACCACAAGGAAAACTTCCTCTATACCGGTTTTGAACGCATTTGCGAGGTGATGAAGAAGTACGACGTCACCTTCAGTCTTGGAGATGGCTTGCGTCCAGGTTGCCTGGCAGACGCCAACGATGAAGCTCAGTTCGGTGAACTGCGGACCCTCGGAGAGCTCACCAAGATCGCTTGGGAGCATGATGTACAGGTCATGATTGAAGGTCCTGGGCACGTTTCCATGGACATGATTCGCGAGAACATGGATATGGAATTGAAAGAGTGCATGGATGCACCTTTCTATACCTTGGGACCCTTGGTGACCGATATCGCTCCAGGTTATGACCACATCACTTCTGGAATCGGTGCCGCCCAAATCGGTTGGTATGGAACCGCGATGTTGTGTTACGTCACGCCGAAAGAGCACCTCGGCCTGCCCAACCGCGACGACGTAAAGCAAGGCGTGATCACCTACATGATTGCTGCCCATGCGGCGGACATCGCCAAGGGTGTTCCCGGCGCCCGTGATCGTGACGACGCGCTCAGCAAAGCTCGCTTTGAGTTCCGTTGGGAAGATCAGTTCAACTTGTCCTTAGATCCGGTCACCGCAAAGTCCTACCACGACGAAACGCTTCCAGCGGAGGCAGCCAAGACGGCGCACTTCTGCAGCATGTGCGGCCCTAAGTTCTGCTCCATGCGCATTACCGATGATGTCCGTAAAGCCATGGAGGATAAGTCCGTAGAGTTCAACGCAATGGGCGGCGAAATTTACGCCGAGAAGGTCGAGGTTTAAGCCCCGTCCAGTTCTTCTGCAAGCGCGCGCAAATCCTCAAGCCGGTCACTGGTTCGAGGGTGCGTGCGCAAGAAGGTGCCGAGCTGTCCCTGCAGGGTGTCGTTGCTGTCCACCTGAAGGCTTTCTAGGTTTTCGAAGAACTCCAGACTGCCAAGGGTGGTGCCGAAAGTGCGATGCACCAAGCGCAATCCGAAATCATCCGATTCAGACTCCTGGCTGCGTGAAAACTGCAGGTCGGCCAAGAATTGACTGCGCTTGAGCACCGTTGCGGTATCTACCCCGCACAGACTCAAGGCTCCGGCTAACAAGATAGACCGTCCTATGCGTTGTAAGCCATGACGGTGCTGTACATGCCCAATTTCATGCCCAAGGACTAGAGCGCGCCCCTCGGCCGTACGCACGTTCTCATAAAGCCCTTGGGTGACTGCAATCATGCCGCCCGGCAAGGCGAAGGCGTTGATGTCCTCGGAGGGCAGATAGACCAGGTGGTAGGGGAAGTCATCTAGCTGGGAATCCAAAATCAGCTTGTTGAACACCAGCTGCAAATCATCAGGCACCGGCAAGGTCGGCTCGACCATGTCTTCAGCCCAAGCAAACCATTGGGCCTCGGTACGCGGCGGCACTAGATTCACCGCAAGGTCTGCACAAATCCCTAACCCCAAATAAAGGGCGCCAAGAAGGACGACCGCAGAAACAATGCCTTTGATCCGTCCTAAAATCGGTTCTTTGCCACCCCGAGAAATGTCTGCAGTCGTATGAAGACGACGAGGGCGAAACCTCATTCTTCCAAATCCACGGGGTGGCTGTGCTGAGAGCGGTTGCCGTACCACAAGGCGGTGGCATAAGTCATGACCTCAACGGAGCCAATGCTTGAGTCTCCACCATTCGAAATTGTGCTGGTCTCCACTCGAACGTTTATTATTAGGTCGCAATCCGCGCATGCTTCTTTCATACGCAGCATGGACTCGCGACGTGCACGATCTAGAAGGCTCGAGTAGGAACGAATCTCCCCACCAAACATTTTCTTCATACTCGCTGCAAAACGTTTGAAATAGTCGACCGAGATGACCACCGAACCGATGGCTAGCTCTGTGCGCACCACCTGCTCTGTATCAGGCGCATGCTTAAGCGAGGTGGTTGGAAGAGTAATAAAGGCGTGCTCCCGTTTACGAATGCTGCGGTAATGCAGCCGCTCCAGCAAAGTGCCCACGGTGAGGCCCAAGAGGAGAAGCGCAAGTCCGAAGTAAAGCTGCAGCACTTAGTATTCCTCGTGTTTCGGTAGCGGTGGAGGGGTGCTGGATTCCGCACCTTCTTCCAAACGGACTGCTGTTCCATAACACAAAATTTCAGCAGCCCCAGCGGCTACCGACGAGGTAGAGAAGCGCACATTGACCACTGCATTTGCGCCTAGTTCTTCTGCTTGCTTGACCATGCGCCGCAAAGCTTCATCGCGTGATTCTTGCAACAGTTCGGTGTATCCCTTCAGTTCTCCCCCGACTAGGTTCTTCATGCCTGCCATAAGGTCGCGGCCGAGGTGCTTGGCACGAATCGTGCTCCCCTGAACCAGGCCATAGTGTTCGGTCAGGCGTTTGCCTGGTACCGTTTCCGTATTGGTGATTATCATGAATGCACTTAGCGCAAGACTTCCATAGTCTGCGGTTGAGGAGCAGGATACCAACCAATGCCGTCTGGTTCCTTACCTGTTTCAAAGACTTGCACTACCCGGCGTAGACGAATGTCAATCACGGCAATCCGGTCTGCACCAGCACAGGAGATATAAAGCAGGTTGCCATCGGGCGCGAAAATCATGCCGATGGGAACGGCACTCTCCCCGAACTGGTCTTTGAACAAACGCGAGTCCGTATCATCCTTGCTGGTCATGCCAATCGGAATACGGTTGAGAAGTTCCCGCGTAGTGGTGTCAAAAAGAGCCACTTCATTTGCATTGGCACAACTGACGGCAGCCACCGCGCCATCGTTGGAAAACATGACGCGAATCGGGAATCCCGGGCAGGGGAGTTCCGCGATTTCTTTGCCTTCACTCGCATCCACGATGCTGACCGTATCGTCCGCACGATTAGTCACCCAAACCAGATCGGTTCCTGGCTGTACCCAAATGCCTTCTGCACCGGCGCCAGTTTCAATCCGCGGTCCAGCCTTCCAGCTGCCATCTTCCTGTTTGGTGACCGGCGTAATGCAACCCGCGCTGATATGGCTGACGAAGACATGTTCCTCGTCCATCACCGCCACCATGTGTCCCGCATCCATGCCGACATCAATTTTGGCCACGACCTTTTCATCCTTGATGTTGACTAGCCATAACTCGCCGCTGACCTCGGCGGTGACCCAAAGTAAATAGGGCGTTTTCCCAAAGGCCAAACCGTGAGGCCCAATCGCCTGGCCAAGCTCCATGGTTTTAGATCGAGGCTTGCCCATTTCATTGAGGACAATCATCGTCAGGCTGCTTCCAGCTTCACGGCCACCATAGTTCGCCACTACCGCGCCGCGCCAGTCTGGCATGATGGCCACTTCATGCGGGCCATCACCAACCGCTACGGTTCCCAAGACATTCCCTGAAACGGTGTCCACCAGGCGGGCGGTCGCTGCAGATTTCTCTAGTATTATCAGGCGGCCGGAGGGCTTTTCTGCCGGGGCCTGTGGAAGTGCGAGAAGTAGTAAAGCAAGGCATGACATGAATTCATCCTACTTGATTTTGCTGCAAGCGTACTCGGCCCTAAAATGGCAGCATGACCGTTGAAATCGATGTCGTTTACCAAGGTGAGTTGCGCTGTCAGGCAACTCATGGACCGAGTGGTGTGCAGGTTGTGACCGATGCACCGGTGGATAACTGTGGCAAGGGAGAGTCCTTTTCGCCGACAGATCTTGTGGCCACCGCGCTTGGCGGTTGCATTTTGACCATCCTCGGCATTGTTTCGGAACGTCACGGCATTGCGCTGGAGGGGACCACCATCAAAGTGGAGAAGCACATGGTTGCCGATCCGGTGCGACGGATTGGTTCGCTACCGGTTGTGGTGAATATGTCCTGTGCGGTTGAGGAAAAGCATAAATCCCTTTTGGAAAATGCAGCGGCGACTTGCCCGGTGCATCAAAGTTTGCACCCTGAGATTGCAAAGCCCATTACCTTTGTTTGGAAGTAGGCGCGATTCATGAGCACCATTCTTAGTGGGATTCAACCAAGTGGTTTGCTGCACATCGGCAACTATTTTGGCGCGATTCGTCAGCACGTGGCTTTGCAAGAAGAAGCAGGCGCGCACTTTTACTTCATTGCGGACTACCATGCGCTTACTTCGCAACGTGATCCAGCGAAGATGCGCGAGTTGGTTTGGGAAACTGCCGTCACTTACTTGGCTTGCGGTTTAGACCCTGAGAAAGCGGTTCTTTTCCGCCAAAGCGATGTGCCCGAAGTCACCGAGATTGCATGGTTGCTGGCCACCGTAACTGGCATGGGATTGCTCGAGCGCGCGCATTCTTATAAGGACAAGGTCAACAACAACATCAAGCCTAGTGTGGGATTGTTTACCTATCCCATCTTGATGGCAGCAGACATTCTCGCTTACGATTCCACTTTAGTTCCAGTCGGGAAAGACCAAGTGCAGCACGTGGAGATGGCCCAAGATATGGCTGGCTATTTCAACGGGGCCTACGGTGACGTTTTCCAGCGTCCTGAAATGCGTCTCGAAAAATCTGAAGCCATGCAAAAGGTGCCAGGGCTTGATGGCCAGAAGATGTCGAAAAGCTATGGCAATGACATTTGGATTTTTGAGCAAGGCAAAAGACTCAAAACGCAATGCGGAAAAATTGTGACTGATTCCCGTCCGCCAGAAGAGCCTAAGGATCCAGCTGAGTTGTTCGTCTTCGACCTCCTCGCCTTGTTCCTGCCCGCCGACGAGTTGGTGGATTGGCAGAACAAAGTACGCGAGGGTGGTGAAAGTGCTCCAGGTTATGGGCACCTAAAAATGCGTCTCAAAGACGCTATGGAGGACTACTTTGCCGATGCCCGCGCTCGCCGCGAGGAATACCTTGCCCATCCTGAAAAGGTCGAGGCCGTGCTCCAAGCTGGCGCAGCAAAAGCGCGCGAGTGTGCACAGAGAGTGCGCGATCGTGCCTTGCTGGCTTGCGGCTTACGCTGAGTGCCGGCAACTCGCCTTTGCCCAAAGAAATAAAGGTCAGGCTCCGAAGCGCCTGACCTTTGCAAGGACCGCTAAAAGCGAATCCTTATTCCGCTACCGGACGTGCGTCTGGAAGCCACTCCACCAGGAACAAGTTGGTGTCACCTTCTTCTGCATTGGCGCGGTTACTCGCGAAAATCAGCTGGCGCCCATCCTCTGAGAACATCGGGAAGCCGTCGAAGGATGGGCCGTAGGTAACGCGTTCATTGGTTTTACCTTCATCATCGGTCAAGAAGAGATCGAAATCGCGACCACTTTCGGAGGCCTGGTTCGAGGCGTAGATGATGTGCTTATTATCCGGGTGCCAGTATGGACCGAAGTTTGCCGCGCCATTATCGGTCACCTGATGCTTGTTGCTGCCATCGATGTCCATGACCCAAATCTGTAGGGCCATCGGCTCAATCGAGTCATCGTCCAACAAAGCTTGATACTTGGCTTTATCTTCTTCGCTTTCCGGATAGAAAGAGCGATAAACCAAACGCTTCGAGTCTGGGGAGAAGAACGGGCCGCCGTCGTATCCAAGGCGATCGGTAAGTTGGGTCAAACCCGAGCCATCGATGTTCATGATGTAGATATCAAGATCACCGTTGCGGCGCGAGGTAAACACAATCTTCTCACCGTCCGGACTCACGACTGCTTCCGCGTCATAGCCAGGAGCAGGGGACAAGGGCTTCAACTCCCAAGTGTCCAGGTCGCGCACGTACAACTCGTACTGCGGGTAAATCTTCCACACGTAACCGCGTGAGAAATCTGCCGGTGGCAAGCAGTCATCGGAGGATGCGTGGGTGCTTGCAAATAAAATCTGACGGTCACCAGGCATGTAGAAACTACAAGTGGTGCGGCCACTGCCAGTGCTTACTAAGCGACGTGCGCCACTGAGCAAATCCAGCTCGAAAATCTGATCACAATCACGTCCACCAAAAGTAGCTTGGTAAGTAATGTGACGACCACCGTTGCTGAAGTAACCTTCTGCGTTTTCACCCGACGTGGTCAACCGACGCATAGCGCCAAAGTGAACCTCGCCGTCGTAACGCAAGTCTTCGCGCAAAGGCACGGCAACATCTTGCTGTGCGGGTAGGGTTTGAATCTCAGGGCCCTGTTGGGCGTGAGGATTCTGAAGAAAAATTGAAAGTGTAAGTCCGAGAATCATTTCTTCGGTTTTCGCAGGGGCACTGGGTCGAAGCCGCCACGACACAGAGGTTGGCAGCGGAGAACGCGCCAGATTGTAAGGCCGAGTCCCTTAAAACTCCCGTGCATTTTTAGAGCTTCCACCCCATACACGGAGCAGCTCGGAGTGAAGCGGCATTTATCAACTCCTAGGATTGGGCTGAGAAGAAATCGATAGGCCTTGATTAGCCAAATGAATAGGTATCGCAAGCTTAGGCTCCCTCGCTAGATTCCTCGAAATGACGGGCAATTTTGCTTGCAAGGCGGCGCAGCTCTGCCTCAACCTCTCCGGTTCGATAATCCGCGCCACGCGCCACGGGGATGAGAATCATGTCCAAATGGGGCAAATGGCGCCTTTGGAGCCGAAAAGCATCGCGCATCACTCGCCGTGCACGATTTCGTAAAACAGCCGATGTATTGAACTTACGTCCAACTGACAATCCCATCCGTGGACACTGGGGGTTCAAACCTGGGGCCGCAACGACTAGAATGAGCCTCCCGCGGGCGCGTTTGCCCTCCGCATAGACTCTGGCGTAGTCTCGCTTCTTTCTAAGGCTGCTGACGCGTGGCAAACTAAGGCGGCCGTCCAATGCGTTTTCGGCATTGGAAGCTCCTGATTGCGCTGCTTGAGAGGTCTCCTCTGACATGAATACCCTTCACTTTACTCCCGACCATGCCGCACCGGAATCCCCTTTGTCGGCATCTGGCGAAAAGGTGTTTTACCTCGACCCAGAAACGCCTGTAGCGGAAGCCGCAGAAGCTTTCCTTGACGCCTGGCTTGCGCGTCCAGTCATCAGCATGATTCTGGTGCCGGAATCGCAGCACGCGGCATTCCTCGCCGCACTGCGACCACGTATTGCCAAACTTCCTGCTGCGGAGAATAGCTTCAAGCAAGAACTCGCCGCCGCCATTCAATGCATCTCTGATGCTGGAGCAACTTTGATTGTTGGGGGACAGGATTTACGACCTGCACTGGCTACCAATCTCATACTCAATCACCGACTCCTCGCAAGCCTTGGGCAAGCGGTTCCGTTGGTGATGGTTGGCACGCATGAAGAAAACGTCGCCAGCCAAGAATTACTCCGCGATTTTTGTTGCAACCTCCTTGGAAATCGCGAAGAAAAAAACTTTCCTAACTGCTAAGAAATGACTAAATCCACACAGAACCACACCGATCCCCAGCAAGTGCACGAGACTCTCGGCCGCTGGATTTTGGCCGACGGCTACAACCTCGTGCTTGACTTTGAGAAATCTCTTGGCGCTGATTTACACGATGCCCGTAGTGGCAAAACTTTCGTCGACTTCTTCGGTTGTTTTGGCTCCACGCCACTTGGTTGGAACCATCCAGCCCTTATGGATCAGGCTTGGCTACGTAGTTTGGATTACGTAATTGCGAACCGTCCAGCAAACTCAGATTTGTACACCACCGAAATGGCCGATTACGTCACCCGCATGGGTGAAATCGCTGTGCCGGAAGGATTTAAGCACTTGTTCTTTATTGATGGTGGCGCGCTCGCAGTCGAGAACGCGCTCAAGGTTGCTTTTGACTGGAAAGTGCGCCGCAACCGTTCCAAGGGAGTCGACGCAGATGTCGGCACCAAGATTCTTCACTTCGAAAAGGCGTTCCACGGTCGTTCGGGTTACACCATGAGCTTGACCAACACCTTGCCGGACAAAGTGAAATACTTCCCTAAGTTTGAAGATTGGCCACGCATCTCGGCACCAGCTGTTGCGGAGTTCCCACTTGAGGGCGATGCTCTCCGTAAGCACCTTGCGGCAGAAGAAACTTGCTTCCAAGCCATCGATGCATCATTCGATCAGCATGGCGATGACATTGCAGCAATTCTGATTGAAACCATGCAATGCGAAGGTGGCGACCGTCACTTCCGCCCGGAGTTCTTGCAAGGCCTGCAAGCGCGTTGCGAGAAGTACGATTGCCTGTTCATCCTTGATGAAGTGCAAACCGGTTACTTCGGTAGCGGCAAGCCTTGGATGTTCCAGCACTATGGCATCACGCCTGACATCTTCTGTTTCGGCAAGAAGGCGCAGCAGTGCGGCATCATTGCTGGTCCCAAAGTCGATGAAGTCCCAGACAACTGTTTCGAGAAGTCGAGTCGCATCAACTCCACTTGGGGTGGAAACTTGGTGGACATGGTGCGCGCCACCAAGATTCTAGAAGTCGTTCGTGACGAGAACTTGTGTGAAAACGCTGCTAACCAGGGTTCTTACTGGTTAGAGAACATGGGTCAGATGGCTGGCTCTTTTGATCAGGTAGGCAACCCCCGTGGTGTTGGTCTGCTCATGGCTTTCGACCTGCCAAACGGCGATATGCGCGACAAAATGTTGGGCGAAATGTACAACAACGGCCTACTTGGTCTTGGCAGTGGCAATCGCACCGTGCGTTTCCGTCCGCACCTTGCCATTACCAGCACCGATGTCGATAAGGTTCTCGAGATCACCGAGAAGTCTTTGAAGTCGCTGTAGTCTTTAAACGGGTGCGGCTGTTTCAGTCGCACCCGTACGACTTCTAAAAGTCCAGTCCCAAGTTTTGGGGCTGGGCTTTTTGCCATTTATCTTCTATCGCAGAAGCGCCACTCTTCAGCAAGGTGTCGCGCATTTCTGTGCCAGCGTCTTGCACTTCCGCGCAATCACTGGCAGCTTGAGCTTTCGCGATGTTCGCCATAATCTTCTCCTGGTCACCACCATTTGCGGCATCTTTGGCAGCATCGGTTAGAGACTTCCATGCTTTGACGGCATTGCGGTAATCATTGGTGCGCTCCAACTTGCGTCGACGCGATGCCGAGAGGTCTGCCACACCAGTTCCTGGGAACTGATCGACGGCACGCGAAAGCAGTGCATGTGCGTACAGCGGACGGCCCTCTGCTTCTGCGGCTTCTGCTGCAAGTGGAAGTTCGGCAGCAATGCCTTCGATCGCATCGCGAAGTGCGCGGGCGTCTTGGACACGAATGTCAAAATCTGCATTCAGTGCAGCGAGGGGCGTTAGCATTTCGAGTGCAAGTTTGAGCTCACCCCGTTCAAACAGGTTGAGCGCGGTTTCATAGGCGGGAGCTAACTCTGCAAGCTCACGGAGCTGACGTTTTTTAACCAAAGCCTCAATCGATTGATCCAAAGGCGTGTTCTCTGGTTCCATCAAGTCCCAGCCGACATCCAAACGTAAGTTTGGATCTCCTTCCCAGACGGTGGTGCCGTCGACGTCAATCAATAGTAGACGCGGAATATCCCAGCCGCCTTGACCTACGTTGTAAGCCGGGTAGATGAGGAAGCGTTCGTCGTAAAGTACTCGCACCCGCTCCATGGGGTGCTCCTTCATCCAATCGAGCACCACTTTTTCAGTGTGCGAGTTGGTGACAACCACAATCACTTCCAGCCCAAACTCCTTCCACTCTCCAACGAGCCAATCGTAATAATCAGCGGTTGGGATGAGGCCGTCTTGGTGAGGAGTCCAAAACGCAATCACCGTGGGGTGACCGTAATTGTCGAGCAAGGTCATCGGTTCACCTTGCAACCACTTGCCGTGCAAGGTGCTGAAGTCAGGAGGGGCGACACCTTGAAAAACACCTGGTGCACGACTGCTTGGATCCTCTAGACGCTCCTTGAGAGCCAACTCTCGTTCAATGCGGGCGGCTGGATCATGTGGGTCTCGTTCCAGAATCCGAATGTTGCGGAAGTGCCCATCGCCAGTACCTGTGATAAGGCCAAAACCTCCTCGCACACTGTCACGTGGCATTTCGATGCTACGCAAATACAAGTCGTCGAAGTAAATGTCGACGGCGGCATAAGCACCAGTTTGAGTGACCACGTCAATCTTGATTTTGTGCCAACCAGGCGCGATGGAAAGCTGTTGATGGTCACGTGTGGTCCAGCTGCCACCAGCCTTGGTCGCGACGTCGAGAGCGCCTTTGGGGTATAGACCTACAGCATGGGTGTTGTTGCCGTCTTTACGTCCGAAGCACAAACCCATAAAGTTTGGTTCCTTGCCGAAACGAAACTCCGATTCAATGGAGTAATCGGCATCGAAAGAAACGTCGGCGGAGAGCTCTTGCGTCTGAAAGGAGCCGGGTGGAGTTTTAATGAGTGGATCATCGACGACCAGCACATCGACAATCTTGCCGTAAGCGCGATAGTACTTATTGGGCTGCCAGCCATCGAGGGTGAGCTCGTTGTAGGCAATCTTCCAGCGCGCCAAGCTGATGCCGCTTTCGCGCGCAACATCGGTGTAAAAGGCAAGGGCTTCTGGCATGGACCAACTCGCCGACATACGCCGCGCAATCTCCATGGCCATGCGTGGCATTTCGCGTGCTCGATAAGTCTTGGCCAAGGTCAGGCCATCGGTGCCGAGCTTGATTTTCAACTTCTTATGCTTTTGGAAGAGAGGGTCTAGCTCTTCCATGAGTTTGCGTGCCTGACCATAACGATCATCCTTGTCCGCAAGGCCGCGCATTTCCAGTTCGGCAGCGAAGGTGCTGTACATAGAACTCGCACGGTCATCTTTGCCGAGTTCTTCCAAAACCTTGGCTAACTCCCATTGGGTCTCCGGATTGTCCGGGGCGTAAAGCAGGGCTTCTTCCAGCATAGAAAGGGCCAACTCGCTGTCTCCTCGTGCTAGGGCAAGATCGGCATAGTGCAGTAGATCGGCTTCCGCATTGCCTTGACCCAGTTGACGATCGCGCAATTCCAACAACCACTCAGCCCAAATTTCAGTGAGCTCATCGACGGTTTTGGCGGGGGAGTTTTCGCCAACCAAAACGATTTCTTCAAAATGCTCAATGCGGCGGCTCGGGCCCACGCTGCCGGCACCGGACAAGTAGTACTCATGCAGTGGTGCGCGCAGAACTGGAATGCCGGTTTCTGGATCGCGGTAGTTATACAAAAAGTAAACCACGCCCCAGGTGGGTGCATACCAAGGTGGGCCCCATTCATACCGGTTCTCAATCAGAATGCGCAAGCTCGGTGCTTTGGTTGGAGCACCCCATTCGCCGCTAGCATCACGGATGCCATCGTTGTGGTCGGTCATCCAACCGGACTCCAGGCGTGGAGCTAGTGCAAACAAACGCCCATTGTTAACTCGGTTCCAGCGCACAGTTCCGTTCGACAAAATCGTAGTGCCTTCAAAAAACGATGCGTAAGCTTCATTTAACCATCCAGGCACACCGCCTTTACCGGTTAACGAAACAAACTGGTGCGCGGCTTCGTGGAACAACACGCTGTACATTCCGCGGATGCCATCTTCCCCTTCGGCTCCGCCAATATAAGTTTCCACCGAATCGCCGGTAAAGTGGCCCGCAGACCAGTCCACTGGGTCTTTGCCGAGTTCTAAGTATTCCTCGCGGTTTTTGAAAACGTGGACATCGATCTTGGGCACGGCTCCGCCATCTTCCTTGTAGTGAAAGAAGCGACGGTAGGCCAAGTTCATTTGATCCATGGCAATGCCAGCCGTTTGCAAAACCATATAGCCAGCATTGGTGCGAATACGGTAATGCTCGGTTTCTTTGCGCCACGCATTTTCCCATTCCACGTGTTTAGCATTTTCTTCTGCAATCCACTCTGGGTCGACGCCCGCGCCTGGATCGGTTCCGGCGTAAAGATCTTCGGTGGCGATATCGGCTCCGCCTTCGCGTTGAATCTCTTTGTATAAACGCAGTCCTTCCGGATTCCGTGGATCAATGTGCAGCACTTCATCGAGGATCGCAAGCGCCGAGTGAAACCGTCCTTTCTTGACGTGATCCTCTTCGAGCTTCAACAACTCCTTGATGTAAAGGTCTGTGAGTTTGCGGAAGCTCCTAGCCTCAACATCGATCAGGTCAAGTTCCGCCTCAACTTCTTTGATGATCACCTTCTTAACGGTCGGTTTCTCTGCCGCCCGCACTACTTCTAGCCAAGAGTGCAGCGCATAAGCCGCAGTGTCATTGTCACCCCCTTTAGCGCAAACTTGTGCCCATAAACGCAGGGCACCTAAGTGCTGGTCATCGCGCTCCAGTGCTCGCTCGATATACCCACGAGCTTCCGCAGTTTTGCCGGCTTCCAATAAGCGCGTGGCCGTTGCGAGTTGTTTCTCAAGGAATGGGTTCTCACCACCGCCGCTAGCGGGAAGAAGGGTCAGGCAAGCAAGCAGTAGAAGAAAACGCATGGTGTTGGATTAAACTTCCGTTCGGAGGTCGTCGGTGGGCAAGCTGCGTCGGCGCAATTGGCCGCAAGCAGCATCAGATTCTCGCCCGAGACTCCTTCTTAAGGTAACGGATAGGCCGCGTTCTCGCAGGCGTTTCGCGAAATCTTCCTGAACCATGGACTCCGGTCGCGCGTAATCCAGTTCCGGAACAGGGTTAAAGGGAATCAGATTCACGTGGCAGCGACGTCGAAACAAAAGAGATGCCAGGGCTTCAGCCTGTTCTGGCGAGTCATTGACGCCCGCCAAGAGCACATATTCCACGGTGTACTCGCGGCCATGAGCAACAAAGAGTTCATCGGCCTCGGCCAAGGTTTCGGCAATAGTACGATTGGCCACTCCAGGAACCAGCTGTTGGCGCAGGAGGTCGTCTGGCGCGTGCAACGAAAGCGCCATATTGACCGGCCGTCCCCACGCAGCAATCCGTGGCAGGGCATTTTTAGGCCCAACCGTGCTCAGAGTGATGCGTCGCGCGGAAAGGCCAAAGCCAGTGTCATCGAGGAGTACGTCTAAGGCTCCCAGGACGGCGTCGAGGTTGTGGCCGGCTTCTCCCATGCCCATAACCACAATACGCTGGAAGGCTCCCTGAGCGCGTCGCAGCCACAGCACTTGTTCCAGGATTTCACCCTGAGTCAAGTTGCGGCTTAAACCCTCCATGCCACTTGCGCAAAAACCGCATTTGACTGCGCATCCGACTTGGGTACTCAAGCACAAGGTGCGGCCATCGGTGCCGGGCATGCCGACAGCTTCCACAGTGGCGTCGTCTTCCATTGCAAGAAGGACTTTGACGGCACCATCGCGGGCTTCGGATTTGTCGACCAGGCGTGCACGCTGCAGAGGCGTTTGGGCTTCCAGCATTTCGCGCAAACTTGCCGGGAGATCGGTCATCTCTTGCCACGAGGTCGCGCCCCGCTGAAACACCCAACGCGCGGCAATCTTCCCATGGAACGAGGGGACACCTAGTTCCTTAAAGATCTCCGGCCAAGCGGATGGATGGGATTCAAGCAGGGATTCCATGATTTAACTGAGACCTTCGACAGCGTGGTAAATCTCATGTGCCCACGCAAGTCCTGTAGTTTCATCGGGAGGATTGCACCCACCGACGCCTTGATGTCCGCCACCGCCATATTTTTTCATCTCATTGCCAAGATGGAAATCACTCTTTGGCCGGTTCCATGGGTTCGAAGCCACTGTGATGTGGACTCCAGCACGGGTCGGCAACAAAGTGACGGCGTAATTGATTTCTGGATTCAGGTAGAACGGCGCAAAGCGTTCACGGCGAATCTTGCGCGAACGTAAATCGGCCAACAGTGCGGTAGCAGAACGCATTTGGACGTTGGCGCTGAAGTTCTCCAAAGCATTGTCGCGGTTACGGCAAGAACGCTGATAGCACTTATCCATGGTTGGATCGTTGGCCACCTGCAGCAGCGGCTTGTCGCGCATCATGCCAACCACCTTGTCATGAAAGCTTAAATCCGGTGAACAAGTCAAAGCGCGGCTCACTCGAATCGCGGCTTCGGTGCCAAACAAAGATTGGTCGGCAGTTCCAAAACGCGCAGCATCGATAATGTCCGACCACTTAGACAACTCGGCAAAGTGCGCTGGTGGTTCATAACCCCAATGCTCGATGGCATGCTTCAAGATAATCGGCGGACAGCTTGGCGCTTCTGGATCGAAGCAGCGGTTTTCATCGGGGGTGAACTTGGCCTGGTCTTCCTCAGTGAGGAAGGTGGTGGGGTGGTGATCAAACCAATACTTTGCACGTGGATGGAAATGAAAATCCACGACGGCAAAGGTCTGCCCCATGGCAAAGTCTTCCCAGTTCAAAGTGCGGTCAAAGTTCACCCCGGCCCAACGGACTTGGGTTTCGTTGCGAGATTTCTCGAGAGCATCCGCAAGAATGGCGGCGGAAGCCATGCCATCAAAGTCGCGGTGGTAGTAGATGCGCATGATTTTTGGGGGGAAGTGGGCGGACGGAGATTTATTCCGCACCGGGCAAATGACGCCCGTAAACGTGCTTTAGGAAAAAAGCATCCCAATCAATTTTGGGATTGATAGCCTTCAAAGCAACTTCAAGGTCTTGAGTCGACCAGGAAAATCCTTCCGCCATTTTCTCGCGAAGGATGGCATCGAAAGCCTCGCGGCCACACTGCTTTTCGATGGCTTGCCATACCAGGGGACCAAAGCTTAGCAAGCGCCGTGGACCGTAGAGGTCGCCGCTTTCTAACATCGAAAGTGGCTGAGGAAGTTTGCCCGCTTGTGACTCGCTGGATCTCCACTGTTTCTGGAGGGCATCGGCATCGGCTTGGTTTCCGGCGGCTTCGAGCAATCGCCAAGTAGCGTATTCAGCAAGCGAAGCTTCCAGGAATAACGCAGCACTTCCACGACCATGAAGGCGTGCACCAAATGGTTCTTGGCAAAGCAGGCGCGCAAGTGCGGTGCGGCGACTGAGGCCATCTAGAGTGCCATCGACTGGAGAGGTGAACCAATTGCGTTGCTCATCCAGGACGATTAGGCCGGGCATTACGCGATCTCCAATGTAGGCAAACGAAGCAAGGTTCCAATGGCTGTGGTTTCGGGGAAGCCACTCGTCGAGAACTTTGCGCAACCGCATAACCTCAAGCATGGCGTCTTCCGGTAGCGTTGCCTTGCTGTCCAAGCGCAGGTGCCAGTTTTGATTGCTGGTTTGATGCAACTCGTAATCGCCAATCAAAAAGAAAGGCCAGGCAACACCAGCCTGAAGTCCATCAAACTCGGTGATGGTTGCCTTGTTCGCTTCGTCAAAATCCTTGCGCGTAACCGAAGTCGAAATTGCTTCCAGGTTGGCAAGGTGGGTGATGGTCATCTTCCAAGCCGGAGCTTGCACGTTCCTCATACTCGCAGCGGGCGATGGCAGGGCAAGCCACAGAGGATTTAGCGCACTAAATTCTTGCCCTTCCAGGCGCGTAATCCCATAACTTCCGCCAAGTCCAGAGGCTTGATCCATGGGGATGCGGTACACAATGCGACGGCCACCCAAATCATCGACTTGTTCTTGGACGCTGGCGCCCTCAGGGATTACCCAGGAGAGATCTTGCGTAGTGATTGGCGCTAGTCCGGGAATATAAGTGATGCGCACGGTGAAGAACTCGTCGACTGCAAAAGAATGCAGGAAGACGTCGATCTCGAGACCGCCTGGAAACATCGGTGCATTTGCCGAGGGGCCGAGCCCGCGGTAGATGTCATACTCGGGTGCGGGCATGGATAGCCAGGCTTCCGGCACAGTGAAGTCATCTAGGATTTTTGAGGCGGCTTCCTGGCCAGCAGAGGGACCTTCCCAGACCACCATGGTCATGGCCTCGCCCTGAATGGCTATGCGTTCCAGGATGGTCATGCTGCTGCGGTCAGCTTGGTAGGAAATAATCCAACCTGCTGCCTCGATGCCATCGACCTTGCCCGCCCATGCCTCAAAGCCATGTTCGATGCCATGCAGCCGCGGAGCCCACATGCGGTCGCGAATATCCTTGGCTACTGCCGCTGGAATCGCTCCCGGCGTAACCGCATAGTGCCTTACGCGGAAACTCGCGCCCTCATCTTTGCGCGTGCTGACCCAAGAGCCTGGACCTTCCGCGGATTCCTCAAAGGCGCTGTAGCCTTGAGGTAAATCAAATTGGAATGGCAAGGACGGTGTTTGCTGCACCGACGCCAGAACCAAGGCCGTTAGGAGACCAATCATGAACAACCTGTAGTGTGCTGGCCTTAAGCGGTTTCGCGCCGCTTGCCGCCCTCGCCGCCTTCCAAGAGCACGTTGGCCTTTCCGGAGCGAATCATTTCGCCGGTGATGACGAAACTGCGCCCAGGCTTGCCGTATTCCGGAAGGTGGAACATGAGGTCATGCAGCACGCCTTCCAAAATGGAACGTAGCGCACGAACACCAGTTTCACGGTCGAAAGCCTTTTTGGCAATCTCTTCCAGTGATGCGTCGGTGAAGGACAATTCGTGTCCTTCCATGGCAAAGTAAGCCTGGAACTGACGAATCAAAGCGTTCTTTGGCTCGACCAAAACGTGGACGAGGTCTTCGGCGCTGAGCCCCGAAAGATGCACGTGGACCGGGAGGCGTCCGACGAACTCAGGAATCAAACCGAAGTCGACTAAATCCTTGGTGTCCAAAAGAGGCACCAGGCGATCTCGGTCGTTGAGGTCTTTCACCGCCATCGCTTCGGGGGCTTCTTCCGCTGGGTGGAAGCCAATCGAACCTTCGCCTACGCGACGTCCGATGATTTCTTCAATGCCGGAGAAAGTTCCCCCACAGATAAAGAGAATGCCGGAGGTGTCCATTTGAATGCAGGACTGTTCCGGATGTTTGCGTCCACCTTGAGGGGGCACGTTGGCGACCGATCCTTCCAGAATCTTGAGCAAGGCCTGTTGCACGCCTTCGCCGCTGACGTCACGCGTAATGCTTACGTTGGAAGTGGTGCGCGCAATTTTGTCGATCTCGTCGATGTAGATAATGCCGCGTTGAGCTTTCTCTAAATCAAAGTCGCTGGACTGCAGTAGCTTAAGCAAGATGTTCTCGACATCTTCACCCACATAACCAGCTTCGGTAAGGGTGGTAGCATCTGCAATCGCGAAGGGCACATTCAGGATGCGTGCCAAAGTGCGGGCAAGCAAAGTCTTGCCCGATCCGGTGGGGCCGATGAGCAGGACGTTGGATTTCTCCAATTCCACATTTGCCCATTCTGGCTTGCTTTGACCTTCCTTCGCTAGGGAGGCGGAAACTTCCAAGCGTTTGTAGTGGTTGTGCACCGCTACCGCCAAGACTCGTTTCGCGCTTTCCTGGCTGTAAACGTATTCGTCCAAGCGCTCCACGATTTCACGCGGAGTGAGGAAGCCGCCGGCCGCGGTTTCGGCAACCGGTTCGGTGACTTGCTGCAAGCGGCGGTCCTCCTCATGGAGAATCGAGTTGCAAATTTCAACGCACTCATTGCAAATGTAAATCCCGGGAGGTCCCGCGATTAACGATTCCACCTGAGCGCGCACCTTCTCACAGAAAGTGCAACGTTCTACTTCACTTCGGTCTTGGCCCCTTGCCATCGGTACAGTCTACACGATGACAAGGGCTTTGCCGCGCTCTAATGCGGTAGGAAGTAGTTTCCTTACTCGACAGAGCCGATAATCTGGTCAACCAAACCGAATTCCACGCTTTCCTCAGCGGAAAGGAAGTTATCGCGGTCGGTAGCCTTCTCCACCTGCTTGATGGTCTTGCCGCTGTGATGGGCAAGAATAGCGTTTAGGCGCCTCTTCAAGTGAAGAATCTCAGCGACCTGAATCTCCATGTCGCTGGCAGTGCCCTGCGTCCCACCCCAAGGCTGGTGAATCATGACCCGCGAGTTCGGCAGGATGAAGCGCTTCTTGGGAGCGCCACCACCCAAAAGAACCGCGCCCATGGAGGCGCATTGGCCGATGCAGAAAGTAGATACATCGCAATCGATGTACTGCATGGTGTCGTAAATCGCCAATCCAGCAGTCACCGAACCCCCAGGGGAGTTGATGTACATTTGAATGTCCTGGTTCTTGTTCTGCTTAAACAGGAACAAGAGCTGGGCGACGATGACGTTGGCGACCATGTCGTCCACTCCAGTGCCCAGGAAGATGATGCGATCCTCAAGCAGGCGGGAGTAGAGGTCGTATGTGCGCTCACCACGACCGGTCTTCTCGATGACGTAAGGAATGGAGAAGCCTTGTGTGGGCTGGTGCTCAGGTGAGTTCATGGCAGGAAAGTAGCGTTCCGTGAGGGCATAATCAAACTTCAACGTGCAAAAAGAAACGTCGAGAGCCCCCTAAGGAAGCCCTCGGCGTTTTAAGCCAGACTCCTTTAGGATTCCAGCGGCGCTAGGGCCTTTTGTTCGCGATGCTTAGCCACGATGTCCACGATTTCAGAGCGGACCTTGGATTCCAGAATCTCGCCGCGCAGGTTGTCGACCATGTTCTGCTCCTTATAGAAGGTCTTGACCATCTTGATGTCGACCTGCTGATGCATGGAAATGGAGCGGTATGCCATGTCCATATCCTTTGAAGTCACGCGAACTTTCTGGTTTTGTCCAATCTTACGCAGAATGAACCAGTGCTTGAGGCGCTTCTTGGCATCCTCCTGCATTTGATTCTCGTGTTTGACAGCTTCTTCCTCAGCCTGCTCTTCGCTTGCTCCTTGTTGGATCATGCGCTCCTTATTCGACTTAGTCGTCGCGGCAGCTTCCTCTTCGATCATGCGGGCAGGTAGTTCGAAAGGACGCATTTCCGCGATGGTGGCAAGAATCTCATGCGCCTGACGTTCCCGCTCTCGCTGTGCGTTGTCGGCAGCAATGCGAGCTTCCAGGCGCTCGTCAAGAATTTCGGGGCTTTCCAGGCCAAGTTTTTCGCAGAGCTCTTCCTTGGTTGCCGGACGCTGACTCAGAATCTTAAGCACCTTAATCTTGGCGATACCTTTCTTACCAACCCACTCTTCCTTGGAGAAGCCTTCGTTGAAATCAACTTCCAACTCGAACTCGCTTCCAGCTTGAGCGCCACGTAGGGCTTCGTCGTACTTTTCTGGATCTGCACCGTAAAGTGGGGAACCGAGGCCGAATTTGAGTTCTTTGGCCTCTGGGCCGTATTCACCATCGAGAGTGTAGAGCAAATCGATTTCCGCGAGGAGCTCTTCGTCAACACTGCCGCCTTCGACTTCCTCGAACTTGGAGTGGTTCTGGCCGAGGCCATTCAGAGCTTCTTGAATCTGCTCTTCGGAGGGCTTGGTTTCGGCAGGCTTGACATCGATTTCGGACCATTCCGGAAGCTCGACTTTAGGCATGGTTTCGACTTCGAATTCAAACTCCAACGCAACGCCTTCTTCTACGCTGTACTTGCTTGGATCGAATTCCAACATGCGCAGAACTTCGTTACGCAAACCGACTACGCCGAGGGCGTCGCCAGAAGTGTGTTCGAAGAGATGCTCCGTAGCGTGTTCCTGAATGCCTTCGCCTAGGAGTTGGCGGAGAACCGAGGCCGGTGCTTTGCCAGGACGGAAACCAGGAATCTTCATGCCCCGCGAAGCGGATTTATAAGCATGATCAAATTCCTCAGCCACCCGCTCAGCAGGTACCTTGACGGAGATTTTGTAGTGACAAGCACCGAGTTCGGTCTTGTCGGCTTCAATGGGGAAGGATTTCGACACGTCTTTTGGGTGGGTTCACATAACCCAGGACCGGACATTCTCCCGTCGCCGGGACTAATCGGCAACCGTTAGAAGCCGTTTGAAGGGGTCCTTTTTGAGGTATGGTTCAAATTCGGGTAAGTCGCGGAAGGGCGCGAGCTTCTCTGGGGTCAATCGCGAGGCTTCCAGCCACTGACCAGCTTCTTTTGAGTGCTTGGAACCGGCAGCAGCGCGGGCAGCGTAAAAGTAGTCCCATTTCTCCACCCGCTTGGCCGCAGGGGTGCCTTCAAGTGAATCGAGGGTCTTTTTGTAAAGGCGATAGGCAGAAGAAAACTCACTCACTTCGACCTGGAGTTGGGCCAAGGAGAACTGCGCGCGCCAATCGTCTGGATTACGGCGGGCGATGTCTTCCGGCAGTTCTAACAGATAGCTGCGCCCGGCTTTTTCGCCGAGACGATGCAGGGTCCACGCAACTTCCATGCTGAAGGGGGTGCGCGGCATCTCCTTGAGGTCGCGGGCCAGCGTGCGTACGCCAGTATCCCAGCGGAAGGATTGCGCACCGGCTTCGTAAGCGTGAAGAGATTCGGTCTTGGCTTCCATGGATAGGCCAGCATTGCGGCGGTCAAGCACGCGATCGAGCAAGAAATCTTCAGCGTTATCTTGAGGGTGCTGGGTCAGAAAGTTCACGGCCCCAGCTAAGAAGGCACGCTGACTTTGCTGGAAAGTGTCGGCGGGGAGTTGGAACTCGGCCGGGATTTCGCGTTCGGCAAGGCTGTCGAGCATGGCGCCAAAGACTTCTAAATCCATGTGCGCGTAGTCGAAGCGAGCAATCAGAGCAGGCATCTCAGCCGGGCTTAGGTGAAGGAGTAGACCTTCAAGAGCGGCTTGGCGCAGGGCTGGGGTAGAGTGGTCGAGATAAGTACGCGCTTGGCTTAAGGTGCGTGGGCCGCCCTGCTCGATGACCGTGCGTAAGGTTTTGGCTTGCTGATCGAGCGAAAGTTGCGGCAAAAGTGCAATCAATTTTGCAGAACCAGCGGAGTTCAGGCAGCGCGCCAAAAGCAGGAGAATGCTA
This sequence comes from Planctomycetota bacterium, assembly GCA_027623295.1. Classification (GTDB taxonomy): domain Bacteria; phylum Planctomycetota; class UBA1135; order UBA1135; family UBA1135. The sequence continues at coordinate 56,306 of JAQBXR010000013.1, read as the reverse complement.
ATCTGGGCATCAGGCTGGGTCAATTCGCCGCGGATGCTCTGTTCTAAAGCTTTCATGAGTGGTTCCTGGATTTCTGGCGTGAAATCGAGGAGCGGATCCATGGTGGCGCGCGCCGGTTGGGCCAAATAAGCCGCCCCGTGTTCCGTCCAGGCTTTCTCAGCAGCAACCCGGCGTGCGGCGGTACGCTGTTCCAACGAGGCAGTCAGCTTCTCGAATCCAGCACTCGGTTGTTGAGGGTTGGAAATGGCGAGCGGTGCGCACAGCAGAAGGGCTACAGTAAACATCAGAGTGCTTTAGGATACCGAGCTCGGCAGGTTGCGTCCTCCCGTTTGAAACGATGCTCAAAAATTACGATGTCCTGGTGATCGGCGGCGGCCATGCTGGCTTAGAAGCCGCTGCGGTGGTGGCACGTTTGGGCTTGCAGGCTGGTTTGGTCTCGCTCGAAGCCAACGCCATCGGGCGCATGTCGTGTAATCCAGCGATTGGCGGTATAGGCAAGGGCCAGTTGACCCGCGAGATTGATGCCTTGGGCGGCTGGATGGGCCTGATTACCGACCGCGCCGGCATCCAGTTTCGCATGCTGAATACTTCGAAAGGCCGTGCGGTGCAATCGCCGCGCGCGCAGTGTGACCGCGATCGCTATGAGCGGATTGCCCAGGAAATGGTTGCGCAGCAGGAGGGCTTGTCGGTCATCGAAGGTGAGGCGGTAGATTTGCTGTGGAATGACCACCAAATTCTTGGAGTCGTTATGGCCGATGGCCGCGAGTATTTCGCTAAGGCGGTGGTGCTAACGACCGGAACTTTCTTGGAAGGATTGCTGCATACCGGCTTGGTGAAAACCGAAGGCGGTCGCGTGGGAGAAGCTGGAGCGGCTGGCCTCGGCGAGGCTCTGCGTAAGATGAAGTTGCCCACTGCGCGTTTGAAAACTGGAACGCCACCCCGTATTGCAGCGGACTCGGTGGATTATTCGGTCATGTCCGAGCAATATGGCGATGAAGACCCAGTGCCATTTAGCTTTATGAATGACCGCCTTGAGGGAAAGCAGGTGGTGTGTTGGCAAACTACAACCGTCAAACGCACGCAGGAAATCGTGCGCGATAATCTGCATCTAGCTCCAATGTATGCCGGCCGTATCGAGGGCGTCGGGCCGCGCTATTGCCCATCCTTGGAAGACAAGGTAGTGCGCTTTGCAGAGCGCGATGCACACAATATCTTTTTGGAGCCAGAAGGCCTAAATAGCAATTTACTGTACGCCAACGGGATTTCGACCTCTCTGCCAGTGGAAATCCAGGAACAGTTTGTGCGTACCTGCGTGGGCATGGAAAACGCGGTGATTGTGCAACCGGGTTATGCCGTGGAGTACACCCATGTTGCGCCAAGGTGTTTGCATCGGACCTTGGAGTTGCGTGATTGGAGTGGGCTTTACTTAGCCGGACAAATCTGTGGAACTTCTGGATACGAAGAAGCCGCAGCGCAAGGTTTGATGGCTGGTTGGAATGCAGCGCTCAAAATCCTCGGACGCGATTCCATTGTGTTGGGACGGCACGAGGCTTACATCGGTGTGTTGATTGATGACTTAGTGGTCAGCGATCCAACCGAGCCTTATCGCATGTTTACTTCTCGCGCAGAGCATCGCTTGTTGCTGCGGCATGATAATGCGGACATCCGTTTGACTCCCATCGCGCAAAAGTTCGACGGATGTAGTGTGCAACGTTTTGAACGCTATCAAGCACGCAAAGCGCGCTTGGATTTGGCGCGAGGCGAGTTAGGAGTGCACTTAGCTTTACTGCGTCACCCGAAGCATGGTGGGTGGCAGAAAGTTCTGGCGGACGTTCCGGAAAGCGCGCGCTTTGAACTCACCAACCGTGATTGGGAAACCCTTGAGGCCGATGTGCAATACGAGGGTTACGTCAAACGTCAAACGGCTTGGGTGGAACGCTCTGCAGAGCGCGAGGCCACATTGATTCCAGCGGACTTCATCTATGCCGAAATCAAGGGCTTTCGCAATGAAGCCCGCTTGACCCTGGAAGTAGTCCGTCCTGAAACTTTGGGGAGTGCAGGACGGCTGGCTGGAGTGACTCCAGCGGACATCGCCCTGCTTGAGATTTCCTTGGCGCGCGTGGCAAGGAGCGCCAAGGTCGCCGAGCATGATTGCCGGGCGCCCCAATAATTCAGGATTCCTTTGATTACCGCGAAACAGAAACCGGCAAGCTGCCAGTCAGAATCTCACAGATGTCCAAGTAGCGCTCGCGGGTTTGCGCAATGACATCTTCTGGAATGCTTGGAGGTGGTGGAGTCTTGTCCCACTCGGTGATCGTACGTAGGAAACTGCGCACGATTTCTTTGTCAAAGCTTGGTGGCTCCTTGCCGGCTTCGATTTGATCCTTTGGCCAATAGCGGGAGCTGTCAGGAGTCATGACTTCGTCAATCAGGACGAGCCTTCCATCGAGGCGGCCGAACTCAAACTTGGTATCGGCAAGGACTACCCCTTTGGCGGCCGCGCGTTCGCTGGCTTGGTTGAATATACGTAAAGCAAGTTTATGAATTTGAGCGGCTTCGTTTTCGCTTCCAATCAATGCAATGGCTTCGTTCCAGGAAATCGGTTCATCGACTTCCGCTTTAGTCGTAGGCGTGTGCAAGACCTCTGGAAGTTGCGAAGAGTTCTGCAAACCCTCCGGCAAGGCATGGTCCCAAAGGCGACCTGTTTTGGAGTACTCACGGAAGCCTGAACCTGCAAGGTAGGCGCGCAAGACCACCTCGACATTGACTCGATCGGCTACCCGCGTCCAAGTCACGCGTCCGCGCAAGGCGTCGTGAAATTCGGCAGGCAAATCGGGGATGGCGGCGGGATCACAGGTCTCGCGTGCGGCTGGCATCCAATCGGCAAACTCTTGCAGCCAAAACTCGGTGATATGGGTGAGCACCCGACCGCGATCCGGGATAGTTTCTGCCATGACCACATCAAAAGCACTGAGGCGGTCGGTGGCGACCATCATCATGTGCTCCGGGTGATTTGGGTGCCGGTAAAGGTCGCGAACCTTACCTTTGTAAAACAAATCCCACCCAGGAATTTCTATGCCACCGGCATAACCTTGGGAAGTGAGGTCGGAGGGGGATGCACTGGCCATGACAGATTCTAGAATCTTCCTATGCCGCGCGTCACCCTTGACCTACCAGGATGTAAATCTGCCTCGCAACGAGCGCTGATTTTAGCTGCCTTAGCAGAGGGTGAAAGTGTGGTTTCAGGGCTGAGCAGTGGGGAAGACAGCAAATTCTTGCTTTCTGCGCTGGGTGCTTTGGGGGTTCCAATTTGCCATGAGGGAGGCATTCAAGTGCGCATTTCCGGTGGCGGTGGTCCACGCACCGCCGCGGTCGATGCCCTATCGCTCGGTGAAGGTGGCTCCACCCTGCGTTTTCTGGTTCCCATGTTGGCCGCAGCCCCCCAGGATTTGCAACTCCATGTGGCAGAAGGATTACGCAACCGTCCGCAACAAGCCTTGGTCGATGCCTTGGCTCTCCAAGGGGCTTCGTTGACCCCGACAGAACACGGCTTCCACCTCCAAGCGGAGGCTTCTGCGATTCCTGAAACCATGCAGATCCCAGTGGATTTGAGCAGTCAGTTTTTCAGTGGCTTCCTGATGGCCTCAGGTCGGCAGGCGCAAAGGTGGAATCTTGGCATGGAACCAGTTTCACGTGGCTATTTGGACATGACGGTCACCATGCTGCAACAATTCCGCGGCGCCGAGGTCCTGCAGATCCAACCCTTGGTTTGGAAGCAAGCTGTCGGATATGGCACGGGCCAAAACTATGCGGTTCCATCCGATGCCTCCGCCGTGGTGTTTTTTGCCGTCGCAGCCATTCTTCTCCAGCAGGAGATCGGAATTAGCCAGGCATGGGGTGCCGCACATCCGGACCGTGCCGTTCTGCAGTTCCTGGAGAAGCATCAACTCCTTCGGGTGGAAGGCTCTACTCTGATTCCACTTGGGTTGGAGCACAAGACATCGTCCTTCGGGGAAGTGCCGGTATTTGATTTGCAAGATTCCCCTGACAGTGGACCCGCGCTTGCCGTGCTGGCGAGCCAACTTCCCCACGGTATCCGTTTTGTTCATCCCGAGCGTTTGCGCTTTAAGGAATCGAACCGCCTAGATGGCATGCAACGTCTTGCCGCAATCCTCGGTGGGGAAATGACTGAACAAGGGGAAACCCTACTCATTCAGCCGGGTACATCTTCGGAGACTTCAGGCCCTTTTGATTCCAGCAATGACCATCGTCTTGCCATGTCCGCGGGAATCGCATCCTTACGTTATCCTAAGTTGGAGATTGGGGAGCGCAGCTGCGTTGCCAAATCCTTCCCCGATTTCTGGAATCAGCTCGCTCGCTTGCAATGAATTTCAACCCACCTCTTTCCGCACTTGCGGGGCTCATGAGCCTGTGCTTGAGTGTTTTGCTATTCGGCTCCTGCACAGCGACCTCACCTGAGTACCCTTTGGAGTCTCAAGAGCCGTATTCGCAACAGGTTCCATCCGATTCTTGGATGGATTTAGCACGCACGGCAGAAGCGCGTTTGGATTACGGTGAAGCTGGCCTGTGGCTAGACCGTTATGCCACCTTGCCAGAGGCTGAGTTGGATGAAGACTTTTGGTTTCATCGGGCAGCCCTCGCGGAGAAGGGCGGAGACCCTTTCCGCTCTGCAGAAGTGCGTGCCAAACTTTTAGAAACGCGTCCCGATGACATTTGGTTGCGCATTGATCTTGCCGATGACTATCAGCAAACCGGTCGTGACATGGAAGCCCTAGACGTTCTGGATCACACCTTTGCGGATCCTAAGGAACAGGCTTATGCCTTATCCGCAATGGTGACTCTGCTGTTGCAGGGGGAGCGCAAGTTAGATGCGGCTTTGCTCTGTGAGCAACTTGGCAACCTAACAACTGGCCGAGATGCGCAAGAGTGGTGGCAGCGTGCTTCGAGTTTGCACGAGCAGCTTGGAGATTTAACTCGCGCTACGATTTGCATTGAACGCGCCCTAGATGGAGTGGATTTGCACGAGGAAGAGAAACGTGTGGTAGAGCGTTTGCATGCTTTTGAATTAGGGCAGCCTGAGAACGTGGCCGATGCCCTCATGCTGCTTCGTCATCACATCAACCCCGACATTCGGTTGGAAGGCATTCGTTATCTCGCGCGCGATCGTTTTCCCAAAGACATCGGCACCTTTGAATTCGCGCTGAATGATCCCGATGTGCGCGTCATGCGTTTGGCGCTGGAGCAGTTGGCCATACGTTCGCAAGTTGGACGTACAGAAGCCATCGCCCCACTAGCACTGCATGAAGATACGCAAGTTGCGACCGCCGCCCTGCGCGCCCTGGGAGTCCTCGGTACCGCTGCGGACATGCCATCCGTCCTGGATGCCATGACCCCCGAGAATCGATCACAGTTCGCAGCTGCGCGTAGTGCAGCGGAGAGCATCACTGGGCACACTATTGGAGTCGGTTTGGACCCTGAGTTGGAGGAACGGCGTAATCTCAAACTAGCTTGGTGGACTTGGTGGAAAGAGGCGCCCGATGGCGCCAAACTAGGGGGATGAGAATCCTGGTTACAGGTGGCTGCGGCTACATCGGTTCGGCAACGGCCCGTCTTCTAGAACGCCATGGTTTCGAGGTCTTCGTGGTCGACGATTTCTCAGAAGGGCATCGCGGTGCATGGAAGGGTGCGGTCGAGGAATTCGATTTGCGCGATGCCACCAAAGTTCAAGACTTTGCCAATCGCGAATCCTTCGATGGCATCATTCATTTTGCCGCGCGCGCTTACATCGCAGAAAGTGTGGTGCAGCCTTTGCGTTATTGGCATGCCAACCTGGTGCCGGTCATCCACCTTTGCGAAGCCTTTCCGCAGGTTCCTTTCGTTTTTAGTTCGACCTGCGCCACCTACGGCGAACCCGATGTCGAGCTGCTGTCGGAGAAGCTGACGCCACAACCGGTGAATCCATACGGCGCGACCAAGTTGGCTGCCGAACGGGTCTTGCAAGATCGCGCTGCAGCTGACCAAGGAGATTTTGTGGCGTTGCGTTACTTCAATGCCGCAGGTGCCGAAGCTGAAGCGGGCTACGGAGAGCACCACGACCCGGAACCGCATATCATTCCGCGCGCCATTTTGAGCGCCATGGGCCTTTTGAATGAGCCGATGTCGGTCTTTGGGATGGACTGGCCCACGCCGGACGGCACTTGTGTGCGAGATTACATTCACATTGAAGACCTGGCCGATGCCCATGTGCGCGCCCTACAGTACCTGTTTGATGGAGGCACACCGATTTCCTTGAACCTTGGGACAGGCAAGGGACATTCGGTCCTAGAGGTCTTGCAGGCCGTGGAGGCCGCTACCGGAAAGTCCATCGTTTGGCATGCTGCACCACGTCGTCCTGGCGACCCTGCACGCCTGGTCGCCGATCCAGCACTCGCTAAGCAGGTTCTCGGTTGGACCGCCACCCGTTCCGAGTTATCCGCCATAGTGGATTCCGCGGTACGCTGGCACGCTGCCTCACCCCAAGGCTATCTCTCATGAAACTCATCCTCTTCCTCCTTACTGCTCTTCTTGCGATTCCGCCAACCCTTTGGGCGCAAGAACCTGACACCACAGCTAAGGTTTACGAGCGCACTACTTTGGAGGAAGTGCTGGCGACGATTTCGGAGGAGGATAGCTATGACAACGTGCAAATTCTCGCCGCACCTGGCATGGGTGGCCGCGGCACCTTAACTCCAGGGCACGACAAGGCTGCAAAATATGTGGAGGAGCAACTGGAAGCTTTGGGTTATCAACCGGCCAATGGCGAATCCTTTCGGGTTCCCGTTGCCGTGCGATGTGTCATTGCTGGTGCCGAGAGTCAGTTTGAAGTAAGCGGCCTAAAGGAGGAAATGCCTTTGGTGTTGGAGAAAGATTTTGTACCCATCATCGGTAGCCATGAAGAAAGTGCTTTTGGTGAAGGCGTGTTCATCGGTTACGCGATTGATTCCAAAAATGAAAAGTGGCGGGACATTAAGAAGAATGATGTAAAGGGTAAAATCGTTTTCGCCTTCACCCGCGAACCGTTTGCGGATGACCCTAAATCTCGTCGTTTCGATGGCACCGCCTCAACGCGTTATTCGGAAGTGAAGCTGAAGGCGGATGAAATTGAAAAAGCCGGTGGAATAGCTTTGGTGCTAATCCCTGATCCGGGCATGTTGATCGACGAAACCTTCCCGGTACCAGGCATGTCGCCTTTTGTGGACACCCGGAATGCCGGCCCAGTAGGTTTACAGCAGAACTTTGGCTTGCCGGCCTTTCCGGTTATGTCGGTTTCCCGAGAGGTTGCAGGGCGGATTTTTGACGAGGACTTCACCGCGCTTTATTACAGCATGGAGAAATTGAAGAAGGCCAAAACGTTGAAAACTAAAAAGGGCGTCGAGATTCGTCTCGGCGTGGCATGGGAGAGCGGCAATCGCAATTCCTTCAACTTGGCAGCCCTTCTCCCTGGGAAATTGGGGGATGGCCAACATCTTGTTTTGGGCGCACACTTGGATCACGTTGGTTTCGATGTGACGGCCGATAACGTTCGTTTTCAGTTGCGCCCAGGCGCCGATGACAATGCAAGCGGCAGTGCTGCCTTGTTGGAAGTCGCGCAAGGCTTGTCTGGGACCAAACCCGAAATCGACATCCTGTTTCTCTGGTTTACGGGAGAGGAAATGGGATTACTGGGTTCCAAGGCTTACTGCGAAGAACCAGTCTTTCCGCTAAAAAATGCTGTGGCCATGTTGAACATGGACATGGTGGGGCGCGGCGACACCAAGAAAATCAACATCGGCGGTCTTTGGGATCGCCCGGGATGGACTGATTTGGTCGAGGACATGCATAAGCGGATTAAGAGTCCATTAAAGATGGACAATGAACAAGGGCGTGATTTGTATGCGCGTAGTGATCAGTACAGTTTCCATCAGCAGGGAGTGGTGGGTCTGTTCTTCTTTGAAGCCGACCTCAATTCCAACAAGTCCTACCACCAGCCAACCGACATCGCTGAAACCATCGATGGCCAGAAAATCTCCTTAATCGCGAAGTTATATACCGCCTGTGCGTGGGCCGTGGCATTTGAAGGAGTACGCCCCTAATGGCGAGCATGCGGATTGGCCTTAGTGCCATTCTGTTGTGTTGGGCACCTGCTGGCCTTGCCGCACAGGCCGGGCAGGTGGATGCCGTGGCATCGCCGCAGATGGCGCGTCCAGAATTGGATGCGATGCTGGCTGCGGTGGATGGCGAGCGCTTCCTCGAAGTCGCGGTGCATGTTGCGTTGTTGGATGGCGAAGTCCTTTACGATTTCCGTGGCGATGACCCGCAAAGTCTGGCATCGAACACCAAAATCCTTACCACCACAGCAGCCTTAATGGCGCTGGAGGACACCTATCGTTGGTATACCGAGGTCTATCTGAACGAGGACATCGTGCGCGTGGTAGGGAAAGGTGATCCATCCCTGCGCCGCATTGGCGATGTCGATTATGCCGATCGTTTTGCGCGCGATATGGCGGATTCTTTGAAGCAGCACGGTAAAACAACCCTATCCGTCTTGGAGTTAGATGGGCGTTATTTTGGCGACCAGGTTCGGCATTCCGGTTGGCCTAGTAATCAAGCGCAAGCCACTTATTGCGCCCCGGTTTCCGCGCTATCGGTCGAAGGCGGAGTCCTCGAAGTTTACATTTCAGGCGACAAGGTCTGGACGCTGCCTGATGTCTCCCAAGGTATGAAGATTCGGTATGCCCAAAAACGCGGCCAGTCGATTTCTGCATGGTGGGGAAGTCAACCCAATGAAATTATGGTGGCTCCTTCCTTGAGTGGTAAGGAGGAGAGTGTGCGTTTTGCGGTGCAAGATCCTCAGGTGTTGTATGCCGCATGGCTAAAGACTGCGTTGCTTAAGTATGGCGTTACCGTCGAGGAAGTTCGGCATTTAGACTCCAGTGCAGCAGAGAGCTCCGGCGAGTTGTTACTCGATTGGCGCTCCGCTTGGACCCTTGCCGATGTGCTCGTGGTTACCAACAAGGAAAGCGATAACTTTCTGGCCGAGGTGGTGTTGAAAACTCTGGGCGCCGAGCGCAAACAAGCGGGTGATTACGCCTCTGGCATCGCAGCGATTCACGAAGTTTTAAGTGAAGCTCTCAAGCGAGATTTGACCTTTAAACAGGCCGATGGCAGCGGCTTGACTCGCTCCGATAGCGAAGACTTAAACACCTGTACTGCTGAGGAGATGTGCGCCATCCTGCGTGCCATGGCAGAACACCCACGTGGAGCTTTATTCTTTGACACCCTACCGATTGGTGGAGTGGACGGCAGTTTGAAACCGAGATTTAAGGATGCCATCTTTGCACCGCAACGTTTGCATGCGAAAACTGGGTTCATTCTTGGAGCAAGTTCTTTGAGTGGCTATTTGTTATTGCCGGATGATCGTATCGCAGTGTTTTCCTTTTTGGTCAATTTCGATCGCTCCAAGAACAAGAACACCAACAATCGCCGTTTTCAAGCCTTGCAAACTGAGTTTTTCACTCAGTTCCTTCAGGAAGAAGCATGAACCAAAACTCGGAGTTAGATGGGGTGCTTGCAAAAGCCGAAGAACTTGCCGTGGGTGCTGGCAAAATCCTCCTTGATTGGAGCGGGCGACTAAGTAGTGATCAGATCGGCTCAAAAAGCGCCAAACGCGATTTGGTGACAGAGGCGGATCTGGCCAGTGAAGCTTATTTGTTGAAGCATTTAGGAGACGCTTTCCCCAGCGACGCTTTTCTTGCCGAAGAAAGTGCCAATGAGCCGATGCGCAATCCCAATGCCGAGTCGATGTGGTGCATTGACCCCTTGGATGGCACCGTAAATTTCGTGCATGAACTGCCGATGTTTGCGGTATCGATTGCCCGTCTTCGTCGTGGGGTACCGGAAGTTGCCGTCGTGCATTTACCACGTTTGGGAGAGACCTTCATTGCGATTCGCGGCGGTGGCGCTTTCCTAAATGGAAAGTCGATTCAAGTCTCAAACAGCTCCCAACCCCTGGATTCCTTGTTTGCGACAGGTTTTCCTTATCGCCGGCATCTGCTCGCGGACAACAACCTCGAGAACTTCAACCGCATGTTCCTGCACCAACGCGGTATTCGGCGCATGGGTTCAGCGGCCATCGACCTGGCATACGTTGCCGCTGGTCGCATCGATGCCTTTTGGGAAATGCATCTTTCCCCATGGGATGTGGCCGCTGCCGGTCTCTTGGTACAAGAAGCTGGAGGTGTGGTGGACACTTTGCGCCCCGGAGGCGATTGGGTGTTTGATGCCAATCTCATTGCCGGTCCCACCAAGCTGGTCGAAGCTACGCGTCAAATCCTGGCCGAAAATCGAGGCGATGATTTCCCCAATCTAGGGGATCGAGAGAGTTAAGCATGTCTGAGGACTCGATACGTCTGCAGGGTTTGCGTGCGGGCAACTTAAAGAACCTCGACCTGGAATTGCAACGCGGCAGTTGGACTGCCGTGCATGGGCCGAGTGGTGCCGGCAAGAGTGCTTTGCTGTTTGGCGTTTTGGAACCCGTTTCGCGCCGACGTTTTGAAATTCTTGAAGACCCACGCGCCTTGCCTGGGCTTGAAGAATCTTGGTTGAAGCCCTTGGCCGATGGGGTGGTTGGTTTAGATCCGGTGATTGCCTCGGCTGGGGAGATTCCGCGCGGGCGTAAGAAGGCTGCTTTGGTGGAGGTGCTGGATCTCTTGTCTCTCTTGCAGAAGGCATGGACCCAAGAGGGTCTCTATCAATGCACTGCATGCTCATCCACTTGGCGTCCACCTTCCGTAGAAGGCTTGTTGGCTATGAGTGAGCGGTGGCAAGAGAGTTCCACGGTTTTGGTGTTATCCGCCGCTTCTGATGCCGATTCCGCTGCTCTCCTTCAAGCGGGATGGACGCGTTATCGCGTAGGCAAAACCCTTGCCCGCCTGGAAGAAGCGCCCTCACGTCTGGTGGAAGATGCATGGCTCTTATTAGATCGTTTTAAGTGGCGCTCAGGCCAAGAAACGCGGCTTCGCGATGCACTGGCCTCATCCCTAGCCCGTGGCGTGGCCATGCGCTTGGTGGTGGATCAGCAGACCTTCAACTTCGCCGCCGCCGACCGATGTCCTGAGTGTGGTTTGCAGCACGCGAGCCATGCACAGGAAGATTGGTATCGGAATCTGGAACTGCAGGACCGCATTCTCGATGGCAAGGCATGGTCCACTTGGATGGGTTTGCCGTTGCAAGAGTGGCTCGACTTGAAACCGTTACCGAAGCAGGGCCGTGCACGTCGCCGGCTAGAGTTGTTGCAACGCACTGGCCTCGGGCACCTAGCTGGAGACCGCTTATTGGGAACTCTCTCCCTCGGCGAAGCAAGGCGTTTGGAGTTGGTGTCGTGGATTGCGCAAGTGCGCCGCGGCCAAACAGTTTTGTTGGATGAACCCGGAATGGGATTGCATGGCAAGGAGCGGCAAACTGTGGCGGCCTTGCTGCAGGAATTAGTGGCACAAGGCAACACCGTTTTGACTGCGGATCCCGCGCGTGAGTTTCTGGAAGCAGCGCATCACTGGTTGGCTTTAGGGCCACAGGGTGGTCCTGGAGGCGGCAAGGTTGTCTGCCAAGGTAAGCGTGATGAGTTGCCCCAAGAGGACTGGGTTGACGACCCCTCAACCGCGACCCAAGCGAAGGAGTATTTGCACTTCCCGAAGATTAAGGCACGGCACTTAAGCATGAAAAAGTTGAGTGTTCCATTAGGGCGTGTCGTGACTTTTTGCGGTGTGTCGGGAAGCGGGAAAAGCACCTTGCTGGAGCAGGAAATTCTTCCACGACTTCGTGCCGAGGAAAACGTACAGGGTAAAATCCCTGAAGGTGGTGTGCATTCCTTACTGGAGCGTGCTTTGCGATGGTCGCCGGCAAGCACCATTGCCACTTTGTCCGGAGTTTGGCAGGAAGTTCGGGCAGCCTTTGCCTCAAGCGAAGAAGCACGTATTCGTGGGATTGAAGCGGGTGCTTTAGTGGCGCGGCCTGGCAAAGGCGCATGTCCGGTTTGTAATGGTTATGCCATCGATGCGCATCATCTTCCATGCACCGCTTGCGATGGATTGGGTTTGCGCAACGACTTGTTGGACTTGCGTTTACGCAACCGCCCTTTGCGTGACTGGTTGACCACACCTTTGGATAAACTGGAAAAGCGTCTTCCAGCCAAAGGAAGGTTACGCAATACGGTGCGTCATCTCATCGCACTTGGCATGGGGAATCGCACCCTTGGTGAACGCGGACGTTTCCTATCTTTGGGGGAACGCGGCCGCATCGCTTTGGCGCGAGTTCTTTCTACTGCACGACCCGGTGCGCCGAAATTGTTTCTCCTGGATGAACCATGTTTAGGCTTGCCGGTGCAGGAAGCGCGGCGCGTGGTGCAGTTGTTGCGGGAGCTCTGCAAGGATGGCCATAGTTTTTGGGTGGTCGAGCACCATGAGTACCTTTTGCGGTCCGCGGACTGGATGATGGAAATCGGTCCTGGCGCAGGAGCGGAAGGTGGACAGTTGATTTATCAAGGCAAGGTGGAAGGGGTCCTTAAGAAAGACACTCCAACTGGGCATTGGTTAGTTTCTCGGCGTCGCACGGAGTTAGAACCACCGCTGCCGCCGCCTCGTCAACCCTTGCGGAGTCGACGTTTCGAGGAAGATGTTGAACGTTCCGGCCGCCATCACTTGGAAAAAGAGTTGGCCCGCGAATTGGCCATGCGAAGCCCACTTCTGCATGATTTAGTCGGCGTCGAAGCCGAGGAGCGTGCGACGTCTTCCGCTCAGATGGAAGAGGATTGGACGCCTGCCGCGTGGCCAGTAGACCCACCTCGCGGCACCCATTTAGCGGAAGTGCTCGGCTTAGCCGCGCCTATCCAGAAGGTGTTGGAAACCCACGGCAGTTCGGTTTGCGCTGGATGTGGTGGAGGCGGCCCGTGGTTGTCTTTTGAACAAGCCGCACGCACCTTATCCAAGACCGATGACCTCATATTTGCCACTCCCTTACCTTATGCTTTTTTGGCACGTAAAGAGCATAGCGCATGGTTACAAGCCGCCGGCTTTCGACGTTTCTTGCGCGGTGGGAAAACCATACGTTGGCGTCGTGAGGAGCAGGAGCCTTTGCAGTCGGGTGACTTAGTTTGGCTTGATCGTTTTAACCCGCTGCAAGAAGATGCCGTAGGGCGTTTACGTGACATCGCGCATCATGCGGCCTTGCTCGGAGAAGGAAAAGCATTGGCGGTGGATCCCAACAGCTTTAAGCATCAATGGCATTTTCATCCGGAGTCGTGTCGCGATTGTGAACGTGCAAACATTCCGATGGAGGCGCGCCTCGGTACTTTGAAAGCATCGGAGTTAGAGGGTTATCCGTTGCGAGATGTGCTGCGCGTTTGTGCGGAACAAGAGGACATCGCGCCACTCTTTGTACAGAGCCTGGAGTTGTTAGCCGGAACCTCACTATTATCGCGGACGGTTGGGCATACCTGGACTTCACTCACCGATTTGGAAAAACAAGCGGCGCGTTTGGCCGGTTGGTTATTAAATCCACTGCAAGGCGTCGTCTTGCTTGCCGATCAACCGCTTTCTGGTTTGCCTCCCGCGATTGCGAAACGATTTGCCACCCGCATGCTCAAGGGCGATTCCATCTTCCACTTCACCGACCCGGAAGGATGGGCGCTTGAGTCCACTCCTACGGCCAAGGAAAATCTGCTCCTTGATCCGCCGATGCCTTTTCCTATGCCATTCTCCATGAAAGAGTGGTGCGATCCGCCGCGCGCGAAGGCCGATGTCGATTTACGCAGCGCCTTAAGCGTGGAGGGGGAGCTCAGCAGTTACTTCCAGAAGTCCGAAACCGCCCGCCTCAATGGATGGGGGCCAGAAGACTTAGATGTCCAGCGTTCCGCCCACCGATGCCCTGTTTGCCTCGGGAAACGCCGTATTTGGCTGCATCCAGAGTGGTCTCTTTCCTGTCGCAGTTGCCATGGAACTGGCTGGTCAAGTGCTATGGCAGCTCTCGAGGAGCGCGGCGTGCGATGGATGGATCTCGGCCATCAGAAGATTGCCGACCTACAGCAGCTCTTTGCTGACCATCCACGCCTAAATGCTGTATTTACATGGGCTTCGGAGTTTGGACTAGGCAGTTTTGAACTCGATGCGCCGCTTCGAGGGCTACCCAGGGGCACGCGTATGTTGGCTCCTTTCGCCACCTGGATGGCTTCTGCAGCGGATGTCGGACCAGCCAGTTCTGGAGGGGCACGGGTCGGTTTAGCTTTGGCTGGGTGGATTCCCTTGGAGGCGGAGCAGATTTCCTCTAGAATTGCAGGCTTCCCCTTTGCCCATTCCGGGCATGAATGGAGGGAACATCATCCCCTTTTTGCGACTTAATTGAGCCTCGGCGACCGCCCGTTAATCCTCCAAAGCGATATGACTATCGTGGTGGAGACCGCTCATCCTGACTTTGTCGCGATGCGTAGTGGTCTGTTGCCGTTCACAGAATTGGTCAAGTCGCCAGAGTATTTGCACACCTACCGGATTACCCCGGTTTCAGTTTGGAATGCCGGTGCGGTGGGCATGAATGCAGACCAAGTCTTAAGTTTTCTGGCGGAGAATGCGCGCTATGGCATCCCTCAGAACTTCCAGGTGGAAGTGACCACTTGGTTTTTTCGTTCTGAAGTTTTCTGCTTGGTTGCAGATCCCGAAAATAAGGCATTGCTGCGCCTAGAGACTACTGAGCCCAAGGTGCTTGCGGAGTTGTCGCACGATCCCGATCTTGTGTGCCACTTTGACTCTTATGAGAGGGGTGAAGGTTTTGCCACGGTGACCAAAGCGCGTCGCGGTTTAGTCAAAGAGCGCCTCATGAAGTTGGGTTATCCCGTGCGCGACTTGGCGGGTTATGTCCAAGGTTCCTCTCTGGACATCAAGGTGCGTACCACGATGGCCAATGGCGAGGAGTTTGCTTTACGTCCCTACCAAATCGATGCGGTTGAGAGTTTTCACCAAGGCGGTCGCGTAGATGGCGGCAGCGGTGTGGTGGTTCTGCCTTGCGGTGCCGGGAAAACCATCGTTGGCTTGGCTTCCATGGAAGCTGTGGGCGCGCATACTTTAATCGTCACGCCTAATACGGTGGCACTACGTCAATGGCGTCGTGAGTTGTTGGATAAAACCGAACTTACCGAGGACCAAATCGGTGAATATTCCGGAGAGGTTAAGGAAATTAAGCCGGTTACTTTGACCACTTATCAGATTCTGACTTACCGTAAGAGCAAGACGGAAGACTTTGTCCACTTCGACTTGTTCTCTTCAGGAGATTGGGGCCTCATTATCTACGACGAGGTGCACTTGCTGCCTGCTCCGGTTTTCCGCGCAACCGCTGAAATTCAAGCGCGTCGTCGGCTTGGCCTTACTGCAACATTGGTGAGAGAAGACGGCAAGGAAGATGAAGTCTTTTGCATGATTGGGCCAAAGCGTTACGACGCACCGTGGAAAGACCTGGAACGGCGTGGTTACATCGCTACGGTTGAGTGTGTGGAAGTGCGCGTTCCACTCAGTGAGGAATTACGTTTGGAGTACTTGGCTTCTGGCAAACGTGCCCGATTCCGTTTGGCTTCCGAGAACCCAAGTAAAACCGATTCCCTCATTGCCTTGCTCGAAAAGCACAGTAGCGATCGCGTCTTAATTATTGGCCAGTACCTAGACCAGCTGCATGCTTTGGAAAAGGAACTAGGCGTGCCCTTGATTACCGGAAAAATGCCAAATCCAGAACGCGATACGCTGTATCAAGCCTTCCGCGATGGCACCGAAAGGGTCTTGTTGGTTTCTAAGGTCGGCAACTTCGCGATTGACCTGCCCGATGCTAACGTGCTCCTGCAGATCTCGGGCACGTATGGCTCACGCCAAGAAGAGGCCCAGCGTTTAGGCCGGATCTTACGACCGAAGAAGGACGGTCGAGGTGCAACTTTCTACACCCTGGTGAGTGAAGGAACGTCCGATCAAGATTTTGCCGAGAAGCGTCAGCGATTCCTGACCGAGCAAGGTTACACCTATCAAATCCTTCCCGCAGAAAGCTTGTTGTCCTCGCAATCCTAGACATGGTTCGCCTCTCCCTTGCTCGCACTCTCGCTTCCCGTTCGGAAAGTGAGTTGATCGATTTGCACGACCGCTGGATTGGAGGAACTCCGCCGGCCCGTCGTGCCGACTTGGTGCAAAACCTGCGCAACCGCATGGTGGACCCGGTTTCGGTTAGCAATTTTTGTTCAGGCCTCTACGGAGCTTTGGCTCCCGTATTCCGTGTACTTAGTGAAGGCGCAGGTGGTGGCCATGATTTTGATGCCTTGCGTTCCAACGCAATCAAGGAAGGGGTTGCTGAGCGAAGTGTGCGCCCTGCACTCGCCGATCTTGTTTCCACTGGGCTTGTGGCTCATTTGAGTCATAGCAGCAATGGTGCCACTACGAATCTTTGGGGCATCCCAGAAGAACTGGCTGCCGTGTTGCCCGCAAAGGGTGCGCAGGAGTTAGTCACGAGCAGTCCCATCTCGCTGCGTGGCTGGTTGACCGAGTTTTACCGCACCAAAATTCCAGGCGCTTCCGGTGGTGAAGCGGTGCGCAAAATGTACACCCTGCTTGCAAGTGAAGCTGCCGTGCTATCGCGCCTCGAAAACTTGGAACCCCTCGTGCGTGAAATTGTGGAAGATCTCGCCATGCGCTGGGGCGGCTTGTTACCGGTTGGCGATTACGATGAACTTGGTCGTGAGACGAAGATCGATGTGGTCCTTAAAGCTCTAGAGAAAAACTCTTTGGGTACGCGGTTGTCCCTGAACTTAGAGAACTCCGGCATTCGTCAAAATGGACGGGTGCTGTGCTTGTTTCAGGAAGTGGTCGTCGCGATTTTGAAAAACCATTCGTTGACGGGGGAGCCGAGTCCGGAATCGATCGCTTCGATAGGTGTTGATTTTGTGTCGAACTTTTCCCGTTTTGCCTCCTTCGTGGCAGGTGATACGGTCCGCTTCACCACCCGCGGAACGATTTATAAAAGTACCGGCAAGCGAATTGCCGAACAGCTGCTGCCGAACCCGGGTCGCGAGTTTCGACGTTTCGAAATCCTCGAACTCGAGTATCGTTTTGCTCTTGCGTGCAATTTTATCGACCGCACCGGTACGCGTAGTTTTCGCTTAACTCCGCAAGCGCAAACCTTTCTGAGCATGACTCTGCGCGAGAAACAACGCTTAATGCTGGACTGGTTCGTGGAAGATCGCGAGTTGCCTGGCGATTTAAGTCACCAGTTTCGCTTGCGGCGGACCACTTTGCGCTACATCAAACGTCTCGAACCAGGCGTTTGGTACGACGCGATGTTTCTCCCATTCGTGGCTCGCAACCACCACCTTGCGGACCTGACTTCTGCCGAAGAAACAGCGAACGATAAGTCGTCTTTTCCGGTGCGCTCCTCCTCAGACCTGCGAAGCCTGTCCTGGAACTTGTTCGTTTGGATGCGCAAATACCTGTATTTGCTCGGCATCATCGATATGGCCTATGACGACATTGGCCGTGCTGTGGCGATTCGACTCACTCGCGTAGGGGCGGAGTTGCTTGACATCATGCCGGGCCGTGAAATCGAAGGTAGTGGTCATATTGTGGTGAACCCTGACTTTGAAGTCGTGTTGTTCCCCGACCGTCGATGCCATGAGTTGGTATATCGCCTCGATCGTTTTGCAGATCGTGAATTCACGGACTCTCTCTATCATTACCGCATCACTCCTGCGAGTTTGCACCGAGCTTTATCAGAAGGCATGCGGTTAGATGAAATTACAAAGCTGCTGACCGAAAACAGCCGCACTCCAATGCCGCAAAACGTTAGTTACTCATTGGAATCTTGGGCGCGGAAAGGTGGCCTGGTGACTTTGTCTGAAGGCGGCCATCTTTTTTGTGAACAGAAAGAGGTCCTAGATCGCATTTCTCTCCACCCGGGGTTGCGTGACATTGGTTTCGATCGGGTCGATGACAGCACCGTAAAGTTGCATAGTGAAGTGAAAGTGGAAGCCCTTTCCGCTTGGGTGCGTGATTACGGCGCGAGTTTGCGCTCGGCTTAATGATGCACCAGGCAAGCAGTATTCCAAAGGGGATTTGGGCCATTTGCTCGGACCTCGAGGGATTTGCGGAAGGCCAAGCTTGGTTGACGACCGCAGCGCCAGCTGCAGCGGTAACCTTACGCAGACCTAGGTGCGAACCGAGAGAATCTCTGCAAGTCCTTAGGGCAATGGTCGCGCAGAAATCCTTTGTTGCCGTCCACGGCATGGCCGATTATGCACAGGCTACTGAGGCTCATGCCGTGATTGCAGGTTTCCGCAGTTTGCCTTTAGCGGTTTATAAAAAACGATTCCCTAGCCTACTTCTTGGGAAATCGACGCACTCCGAAGAAGAAGTTCAGACCGCGGTAAGGGATGGTGCCAACTTCCTTATTTTTGGCCCGATTTGGGATACGCCGGAAAAGCAAGGCTTTCTCAAAGCGCGGGGTTTAGAACGCCTGGAATCCCTTTGTGCAAACACCAAGGTACCGGTCATCGCCATTGGTGGAATCCAGTCCGCAGAACGGGTGGCAGCCTGCAAAGCAGCCGGGGCTTACGGGGTTGCCGTTTTGCGTGCGGCGAAGAACCTTGTCACCATGACTGAGCTCAGCCGTGCGTGGGATCGCTAGTTGATTGGGAAGTGCACGCGCGCGGCAAGCGGCGTGGTTAATCCTACGTCGATTGGCAAAATACCGGAGCCGCCGCTGGAGACGACAAACAGACTGAGCATGCCGTCGGCGGTGCCCAAAAGGAGCACATAGCCACGACCCCAAGGGTCCACCGGCAGATAACCGGATGTGGGCATGATGCTGGCTAGGCGCGCAGGTTCTTCACCGCCGAGGGGAAGACCACGCGGCGGCAGTCCAGGGCCCAACATAGGAAGCGGAAGAGTTTCCGGACTGGCAAAGTCTTGCGTTTCCAGTCCAAGATAGAGTTGGCTGGAAAGGTAAGAAATCGCGTCGCGCGCCATTCGTTCGTTTCCACGCTCAACTTCTGCGTCGAGGGTGCTTACAATCGTGCCAATAATGAAGGCAAGCAACAGCAGCGTCCACAGCCACTCGAAACGAGTGAGGCCGCGATTCTGGCGTGGGGTCCGAGTCCTAGGGTACATAAGATGAGTGGCTTCAGCGAGGAAAGCCTGCATCGCATTTTCCAATCTTCCTTCGCCGGAAGAAAGGGGATTCTGGGTCCAGGTTCAGATTGTGCGCAATTGACCCCTCCAAAGGGGCGTCGATTGCTGCAAACCGTCGACCAAGTCGTTGGCGGCGTGCATTTAGATGTCCATGCCACCCCAACCGCGTATGCGCGCAAACTCCTGCGCCGTACCTTGAGTGACCTTGCCGCGGTGGGGGCGACACCTTGGACCGTCTCTTGGACTTTGGCTTTGCCTACGGATTGGACCGCGTCACAGATTCGCACCCTTGCTAAAGCTTTCCTCAAAGAGGCCGATGCCTTCCAAGTCCCGGTCATCGGCGGGGATTGTAGTCAATCCTCTCAGGTAGTTTTAACTTGTACCGCCATGGGGTTGGACAACGGTCCGGTTCCAGGACGTGCCGGCGCGAAACCTGGCGATGTCATCCTCGTCACTGGGAAACTCGGGGCATCTTTCACTACAGGCTCCCATCTACTTCCCGAACCGCGGCTGCGCGAAGGGAAACGCTTGGTGCAAAACTTTAAGCCTCATGCGATGATGGATTTGTCCGATGGTCTCGCCAAGGACTTGCCGCGTATCTTGCGCGCGAGTGCGGTGGGTGCAGAAATCGAACTCACCGCATTGCCTTTAGATAGGTCTCTTAGCCAAAATCAAGCCGGTTGGGAATCTGCTGTGGGGGAAGGGGAAGACTATGAGTTGCTTGTCATTCTGAATCCGAGTCAATCCAAACGTGCGATGGAGGATCGTACTTTGCGTAAGGTGGGCATACATGCCATCGGCTTCGTCACGGAAGGCTCGAAGCTTCGATGGCTTGAAAATGGTCGTGGTAAACGACTCAAAGCGAAAGGCTGGGAGCATCATTGGTCATGAAGCCTCACGCCTATTTCTTGGCCGACGAAGCGCAATCGGAGTGCTTTGGTGAACTTCTCGGAGGCCTTCTTCTGGCAGGAGATTGCGTTGCCCTGATTGGGGAGCTTGGCACCGGTAAAACGAGCATTAGCCGCGGCATCGGGCGCGGCTTGAAATGCAGCACCCCGTTGCGCTCGCCGACATATCTCCTGTGTCAAGAGCATGAGGGGCGGCACCCGGTTTTACACCTAGATGCCTATTTCGAAGCGCGTATGGATTCCTTGCTCGGCGAAGGCTTGTGTGAACGTTTTGACCAAGAGCACGTCGTTTTAGTGGAGTGGGCTGACCGCCTGGAGCAGTGGTGGCCTGCAGATCGGCTGGAAATCCGTCTAATAGTGGAGAAAAGTGGACGTTTACTGCAATTAATGGGCCTTGGCCCGCGTTCTGAGGCTCTGCGAAAAGACCTCAAAAATTCTTGGGAAAAGGTGCAGAAAGCGTGAACTCTGTTGCCCTTAACCCGTTTACCTGCAGACCTTGTTCATGAGCACGGGAGCCCCAGATGACTACCTCGTTCGATTTAAAGCCGGCGATTCCGCTGCCTTTGACGAGTTGGTTTCGGAAATGGCCCCTCGGCTCAAGGGCTACTTTCTCCGTCAAGGCGCGCAGCCATCCACTGCAGAAGACCTGGTCCAAAATGTTTTCGTCCGCATCATCCAGAACTTGCCTCGCTACCAACCTAGCGGGCGTTTGGATGCATTTTGCCTGCACATCGCGCGCAACCTGTGGATCGATAATCGCCGACGCTCCGGCCGTGAGTTCTCCTCAGAAGAGGCCAACGAAGGCTTGGATGTACAACTGGGCCCCGTGGAGTCCGCCGATCGCGATGACCGCGTGGTTCAACTCCGCGCCGCACTCGGCAAACTTGACCAAGAGACGCGTGAACTTCTCGAGCTTGCGGTGCTTCAGCAACTTCCCTACAAAGAGGTCTCGATGATTTTGGACATCCCCATTGGAACGGTGAAATCGCGGGTTTACTACAGCCTGCGCCGTTTGCGCGATCGCGTGCAAAACCTAAACCCCGGTAACGAAGCATGAATCTCGAAGAAGAAAACGAGCTTGATCTTTTTGCTGAGGAGTTGCGTTCTGCATACCCGCAGCCGGAATTGTCAGAGGATTTTTTCGAAGTTCTAGAGGCTCGCGTGCGCCAAAGTTGGAGCTTCCGCTCTGCCATGCAGTCCAACCCACTGATTCGTGTGGCGGCCGGCATGTTAGTCATGACCATTGCAGCGGCTCCTGTAGCTGCCTTGTTCTATATGTTTGGCCCGATGGAAACCGAAAAGCCAAAACTCGGTTTCGAGCCACGCCAGGAATACTCCGACGCAGGCTGGCGCGAAGACGCTGTCGATGGCGACTCGGGTTACACCATCATTGGTCCCGAAGATGAGTTCGATTCGGAGCAGCCGATCTTGAAGGCTGAGCAATTGCGTGCCTTGGAGCAAGCAAGCCGCATGGCGCGGGTCAGCATGAATTGGAAGACGGCCCAGCGCCCAGTTCCTGCTGTGGAGCAAGCAGAGTGGAGCGCATTTTTGGCCGCCTGTGAGGAAGGCGTCTTCTCTCAAAACGATGCCCAAATCCAAGCTTTTGGCGCGGATAGCAAGGTATCGCCCGGCGCCGATGACGCGTCTCGAAGCGCCTATGCCGCCTGGCACTGGGTGTTGACGGGGGAATTAGCTTCAACTGCCGAGGCCCCTCTGGCTTGGAAAGGCGCACCCTTCTTGAGCGAAAACTAGGCGCACCCCATTCCTTGCCAACTTCCGGGCCGCAGGTGCGTAGGATATGCCCGTGGCTGCTTCCGGTAGCCCCTTACTACCATGCTGTCCCTCTGTTTTGCTCCCATCTTCCTGGCAACGCTTTGCGCTCAGGAACCTGAAACCCCGCCGGTTCTCCAGCTCAGTTTGGAGGAAGTGGTCCTACTTGCGTCCGAACAAGCACCTATGTTGGCACAAGCCAGGTTGCGCGCCCTAGCTGCAGAAGGCGGCGTGCTTGAGGCCGATGGCGCCTTTGATCCGGTGCTTTTCGCAGATGCCACCTACTCCTTTGATGAGTCGCCAGCAAATGGTTTCTTTAGCGCCTTTGGTACCACCAAGAGTAAGCGTTTCGATGCCAACCAGGGCATCCGCCAAGCCTTAACCACGGGTGGCTCGTTCAACTTGTCTTTCACAGAAAGCTATAACGATGCCAGTTTTCTGCCGGCTCCGCAGTCCGATGTTTCGGTCGCGCTGAACTTCACCCAGCCTTTGTTGCGTGGTGCATGGAATATGACTGGAACCCAAGCCATACGTCTGGCTGAGTTCGCGCGAGACCGTGATTTAGCTGGCATTCGTCAAGCTGGCACCGACGTCGTGCAAGCCGCCGTAGATGCTTATTGGGACCTAGCCTTTGCCTATGCCGACCGCGATGTCAAGCAGCGCTCTTTATCGCTTGCAGAAGAGCTTAAAGCACTGACCGAAGCGAAGTATCGCGTTGGCGCAGTTGCTGAAGTAGAAGTGGTGCAAACCGAAGCCGATATCGCTTCCCGGACCGATGCCTTGCTCACCGCGCACAACACCGTGCATCAATCCGCAGACCGTTTGCGTATCTTATTATTCGGTTTGGAAGATGGCGGTCAATGGGATTTAGAATTGCAGCCATCCAGTCTGCCTCCAGTGGCTGAAAGCATGGAACTTGATTGGCGTGATTCTTTTGAAACCGCGCGCGAATACCGCGCTGACCTTCGTCAGCTGCGCATTGATATTGACCAAACCGATTTGGATTGGAAAGTCGCTCAGCGCAATACCTTGCCGCTGTTGGACCTCACCGGTAGCGGAAGCTATTCGGCGCAGGAGACGCAAGTTGGAGATGCTTTTAGCAGCCTGACCGACCGCGATTTACCCGGCTACAACGTTGGTTTACTGTTTGAGATTCCAATCGGCAATGCGCAGTACGAGGGTCGGGAAAACCGGACGCGTCAGTTGAACCGTTTGGCGGTGCGCAACTTGCGTGACCGGGAAAATGAAATCGCCAATGAAGTGCGCGATGCGGTACGTAATATCAACTTTAATGCGCAGCGCGTCACCGTAACTACGCGTGCGAGTGCGGTTGCCCGACGTCAGTTAGAAGCGGAGCAGCGTCGTTTGCAGGAAGGGGCTTCGACCAACTTTCAAGTTCTGGAGTTTCAGACCGATCTTTCGGTAGCGGAAACACAGGAGTTCCAGGCGCGCATGGACTATGCCAAAGCCGCCACCAAGTTGTTTACCGTCCAGGGCCTTAACTGGGACGGGAGTCGTCCAGATTTAGCTGACTTGGATCAGTATTTGCCGAGTCAGAAATCCGAGTAGCCAAGCGTTCTAAGTCAGCCATGCTCTCAAGGGCGTGGCTGGCTTTGCGCATAGTGGGAGCACCTGAAATGCCACGGAAGAAGTCGGTGGCGAGGCGTCGCATGATGCGCATGCCGCGGTGCTCTCCGTAGATTCCGCAAACGCCAGCTCCTAGCTCGAGCAAAAGTTGAGCGCGGACTTGCATGGTTGGATCTTCTGGAATCACATCGCCGGCTAACATCGCTCGGGTTTGATCGAAGAGCCATGGGCGGCCGAGCGCGCCACGCCCGATGGCGATGCCAGCAACACCGGTTTGCGCCATACGTTTGGCGGAATCCAAATCCACGACATCTCCGTTGCCGACCACAGGGATTGAAATGGCTTCGTTGATGGCCTGGATAACCTTGAGATCAGCATAGCCGGTGTACTTCTGTTCCCGCGTTCGGCCGTGCACGGTTAAGCCAACAGCGCCGGCTTGTTCCATGCGTTTGGCAAACTCTGGCGCCGAGCGATCTTGTTCATCCCAGCCTGCACGCATTTTTACGGTGACTGGAATATCGGTAGCCGCATGCATAGCGGCCACGCATCGCTCGGCCAATTCGGGATCACGCAATAAGGCACTACCGCCGCCGCCGCCGGTAATCTTGGGCACCGGACAGCCAATGTTCAGGTCCACGATATGAAAACCACGTTCTTGCACTTTGCGCGCAGCTTTGGCCAAGATTTCCGGGTCGGAGCCAAACAATTGGGCTGCGACCGGTTCCTCGTCATCGCCACGCTCCAAATAGGTCAGCGTTTTTTCATCGTTATGGTGCAAGGCCATGGAACTCACCATTTCCGTAGTGGTCAACTCCGCGCCAAACCGCCTGCACAAGCGACGGTATGCTAGGTTTGTGTTACCTGCCATTGGTGCCAGCGATAGACCATACTTGAAGTGATGGGGGCCAATGCTGTAGCCAAGCTGGCTTTTTGCTGCCTTTGAGTCCGACATGAAGCGACTATTCTACCCGATTTCTGCCTGCCTAGTCCTGCCGTTTGCTGCAGCCGCCGCGCTGCCAAGTTGCGGAGGAGAGGAAGCCTCGAAAGGTGCCCAACAGGAAAACGTAGTCATGCATTCGCCCGAGGTTTTTCGCGAAGGCTCGGTGCGTTTGCCCTATGAACCACCAGCGGAAGATGCCTGGGCACAGCGATACATTGAGCATTTGCGCATTGGCACGAAAGACGCCCATCATTTCGCTTTGGAGCGTTTGGGCGAACTTGGCCCTGAAGCCACGCCCTTCCTTATGGATGCGCTGCGGAAAGAAGCCGGAAGTCG
This sequence comes from Planctomycetota bacterium, assembly GCA_027623295.1. Lineage (GTDB taxonomy): Bacteria > Planctomycetota > UBA1135 > UBA1135 > UBA1135. The sequence continues at coordinate 31,530 of JAQBXR010000013.1, read as the reverse complement.
GTCCTCGATGGGGTTTCTGGTAAGCCTGTGTAGTGCCTTATCGATCTCAGAGAACTCGGAAGGGTCCGAGGTGTTGTTGGAAATATTACGATTGAATCAGGCACCCGTGGTGCGCTCGGCAGCATTTGAAGCCATTTCCCGGTTGTTGCCGGAGGGTAAAGAGTTAGAGGTCCTAGAATTGGTTTCCAAGGAAACTGAGGTGGCACCGCGCACTGCCGGTTTGCAGGCGCTTGCCTTTTATGGAAACGCAGAATCCATTGCGTATCTTGTACAAGGAAGTCGCGATTGGTTGAACTCAACGGCTGGCGATGTCGCCGGAGAATCTTGTTGGAAGGCTTTGCTTTTGGTGGATCAACCTGGCGCAGTCTTGGCGCTTCAAGAGTTGGAGCCGCGTTTAGCGCCCTTCCCATCCCTGCAAGCCTATGGCATTCGAATTGCGCTTGGTGACCGCGATGTGGCGGACAACATTCGCCCCTATTTAGATCCAACCGCTTACCCTTCTTCCGGCACCCGTTCCTTGGCTTTGCAAATGTTGGGGGAGTTGGGTGACTGGGAATCAGTGCTTGCCTTGGCGAGCACTACAGAAGTCGCAACTCAACTCACATTAATCGGCCTGTTGCGTCGTGACGATGCTGTGGCTGAGGGCGTTGGTTTAGGGGTTTTAGAAAGCCTTGCCGATAGCGCCGAAGACGAAGATGTTCGGTTCAATGCCTTATTGGCCTTAATTGAACGTGGTCAGAAGAATCGTCTCGATCCTTTTCTGCGCCTTGCTCGGGAGTTCCCAACCGGAAAGGGATCCGTTCAAGCCGTGCAGGTTTTGGGCAAGGAAGGCGTAGCTGATGAACGCACTGCTGCCATCTTGATTCCACGTTGGCCATTTGCTCTCGGTGAGCATCAATCGAGTTTGCTTAAGGCTTTAACGCGCACAGGCTCTCCAGAAGCTGCCAAGTTTCTATTACAACGTGTGCTCGATAAAGAAGAAGATCCAAAGGTGCGCAGCGTCTCTGGAACAATTCTTGCCAATTTTGGTGAGCAAACCATTCCCATGTTTCGGCAGATCTGGGAGCAAAACCCCAATCTGACCATTGCGAAAATGGTAGTGCCCGGTGTTGGGCGCTACCCTGAGAACCCTGCTGCCAGAGAGTTTTTGATCTACCTAGCCTCTTCGCCAGAGGTCGATGATCGCGTGCGCAGAGCGACTATGGAGAAAATCCCGCAAATTTTCCGTCAGGAAGGCTTCCATATTCTGATGGAACTTTCTGCGTCCGAACCCCGCGCCGAAATCCAATCCTTCATTACTGGAATCTTAAGCGAGTATTACTAAGCCTTCTATTCCGGCGCCCAAGTTTTCGCCAAGAAGCGCACGGAAAGGCATACCGGAATGGAAAGCACGGACTGCAGCATGAGGTGGGTTTCACCACTTGCAAGCAACACCAGTCCTGGAATCAGGGGTGCGGAACCAAGGGCATGACGCACCATCGCTTGGACTTTGTCTGGTCCCCAGAATTCGTAACGTGCTTGGAATGCTGGGCGTAAAAGGTAAAGTGCCACGCAAATCCAAACCGGAATGAAGATAGGGGAAACCTCGCTATCGTAAAATAGAACTGCTGGCGCCAAGCTTGCCATGAAGAGGAAGGTTAAGCCGTTGACCCCCTGAACACCGTGCTCTTCTTTTTGTGCAAGACGTGAGGCGAACAGGAAATAGAGGGCATAGGCGCCAACTGGTCCGTAGCCCAATTCTGCCAGTCCAGAATCAAATCCGAGAGATGCGTAGGCGGCAAAGCTCAAACTAAGGGAGCGGGCAGCTGCGAGGAGCGCCGGCCCGAGTTGTTGCCGGAATCCGGAACCGGCGAGATCGTAGATCAGGATTAAAACCAGCAGGACCAAAGTAGGCCAACGCAAATGTGGGCCAGCTAGTTCCGCTAAGGCGATGGCACCGCCAAAGAACAACAGAATCATAAGGGTGGCGGCACCCTTGGAGATGCGCCCATCTACCAGCGGGCGCTTGCGCTCGGCCTCCATGTCTTCTTGCACATCGCGCAAATCATTCAGCATCATGCCACCGTGGTACAGCAGCAATAAGGCGGCCCCAGCAAGCAGAGTGGTGCGTTCGAAAATGCCACCGACCAAGATTAGACCGACGTAAAAGTCCCACAGGATCGTGGGCATTAAAGCAATACGTGCTAGTTGGAGCCAGGCGCGCATATCAAGCAAACAAGCGTTGAATATCCATGGTGGTTACGAAGATCAGCAGAAAGAGAACCACAAAAACACCAATCACTTGAAAGCCGTTCTGCACGGCCATGCTGACAGGGCGTCGGACGATGATTTCATAAAGCGCAAACACGATGTGTCCACCATCTAGAGCTGGAATCGGCATGAGGTTGAGCACGCCGAGGTTGACTGAAATCATGCACAGGAAGAAGAACAAAGGGATCAAACCTTGGCTTGCAAAACTGTGCGTAGCGGTTCCAATGCTAATGATGCCACCCAGATTCTTTTTGTCGATGGAACCAGAAACCATGCGTTGCAAGGTAGTCAAGACTTCGCCAACCATGCTTTTAGCTTCTAAAAATCCTAAAGACACCGCACGCAAAGGGCTGTTGGTTCGTACCTTTTCCATGGCGACCTGCATTTCCAGGTCATACGCCACTCCTGGAATCGGCGCCAAGGCGATGTCCACCTTGCGCGAGAATTGTTCGCCAGGGTCGATGACGTCGAGGGTGATCTTAGTTTCACCTTGCGCCGAGGGTTCTATGCCTAGGACCAAACTGCGCAGTTCCTCAAAGCTTGGAACCGGCTCATCATCGACGCGAAGAATGCGGCAGCCATCTTCTAATCCGGCCCGCTCGGCCGCGCTTCCGGGGTAAACCGAATACCGCACCTCCGATGTGGCGGTCAAGTGCAGATTAGACGATGCATCGGAAGAGGTCATCAGGATTGGCGCCTCTAGAACTGTTTCGACTGGAGTGGAATCGGGGCCGTCGGGGAGATAAGCAAAGGATTCAAGGCCGCCTGCAGCGTGAATCGCGAGCAGGACATCGCCCCGGCCGCGGATTTCCCGTTGATTCACGCGCACCAATTCGGTGCCTTTGAGGAATACTTGATCCAGTGGCCCAGATGCCGTTTCTACCTTACGCCGCAACGGCGCAATACCGATTTGGTCGGGCGCATTTTCTGGCGTGATCATGCTGGCTTCCACCGTCGCTGCGCGAAGGATGCCATCGTCGCTTAGGTAGGTCACCTGAAGCGGCGCCATGTTTTGTCGCGCGTCTTCCAAAATTGCAGCGAACAAGGCTCCGCTATTGCTAGGCACACCATTCACGCTTTGAATCGCAGCGCCCTTGGCGGCTTTGGCTAGTTCGGTGCCAGCTTTGAAACGTAGTTCCAAAAAGGGATTCGCGCCGATACCTTGAAACCCTTTCTCCGAGTTGTATTCCGGAGTTAGTTGTAGATGACGCGTTTCGCCATCCAGCCCCACAACCACCATTTCGATGGGCGCCTCGCGTGGTGCAAGAGCTACCGAGGAATGCACATGGCGGAATCCATAAACCGTGCGACCATCTACTTCAATCACGCGATCTCCGGCTTGCACGCCAGCTTCCCATGCCGCCTCACCAGGATTCACGCTGCCAATCACTGGAGCCTCAAACGGAACTCCAACCATGAACAGAATTGGAATCAATAAAAAAGCAAACAGGAAGTTGATGATGATGCCGCCCGAATAGAACAGCAACCGCTTCGGTGCACTTGCGTAAAACAAATCACCTGGCTTTGGTGCAACATTTGGGTCTTCCCCAGCAACCCGCACGTAGCCGCCTAGGGGGATCCAAGCCAAACGGAAATCGCAATCGTTGTAACGCCATTCAACGATCTTAGGCCCAAAGCCCAACGAAAACACATGCACCTTAATCCCGACCGCGCGAGCAGCATAGTAGTGTCCTGCTTCGTGTAGCAGAAGGAGGAGGCCAATGCCTAGGACTGTGAAAAGGGTGGCCATCATCTGCTTGTAGTCGTGCTAAGAAGGTCGGCAACGAAATCACGCGCGCGCTGATCGGCAGCGTAAACCGCGGTTAAGTTAGGAATGGGGTCGCCACCCATGTTTTCGAGAGCTGCTTGACACAGCTCCGCAATCTTCTGATATGAAATTTCGCCGGCCAAGAAAGCGGCAACGGCTACTTCATCGGCAGCGTTTAAGACTGCCCCGGAGTTGCCTCCCATTTCCGCAGCCATCCAGCCTAGTTTTAATGCGGGGTAACGCGCGACATCGGGTTCTTCAAAGGTTAGCTTGGAGAACATTTGCGCATCGAAGCCTTGCAGGGGAGAAGTTAAACGCTCGGGATAATGAATCGCGTAGTGAATCGGCAAACTCATGTCGGGCGGACCGAGTTGTGCAAGCATGGAGCCATCTAAAAACTCAACCATCGAGTGAATGACGGATTGGCGATGGACCAGCACTTTAATTTCCGGCGCCGCAATATCGAACAAGAAACGCGCTTCGATGATTTCAAAAGCCTTGTTCATCATGGTTGCGGAATCCACCGTAATGCGCGGTCCCATGTCCCAGTTCGGATGATCTAAGGCTTGAGCTGGAGTAACCCTGGCTAGGTCTTGCATCGGAAAATCGCGCAGAGCACCACCCGATGCGGTCAACCAAAGATGCCGTACATCCTTTTGCGAGGCGCCCACCATGCATTGGAAAATGGCCGAATGCTCGGAGTCGACGGGCACGATTTCAGCCCCAGTTTTACGCGCCAGGGGCATGAGTAAATCACCCGCCATGACCAGGGATTCCTTGTTCGCCAGGGCCAAAGTGCGGCCGGTCTTGAGAACCGCTTCGGTGAAGGGGAGCCCAGCGGCCCCGACAATTCCATGGAGGCAGACGTCGTAATCGCCTTGCTCCAAATAGGCGAGCAAGGCAGCGTGTTGATCCGGTTGGCTGGTCTGGAAACGCTGCGCCTGTGGCGGCCCCATTTTTTCCAGTTTCCCACCCTGTTGATGGCAGGACAAAGCCACCACCTCGAGCGGCGAGGAGGACTCTTCCAGGATGCTGAGGGCTTGTGTTCCAACAGTCCCGGTGGCTCCAAGAATGACAAGGCGGCGGGAGGAAGACATCGTTGCAGGAATGATACGCGCGAGCAGGTAGAATCGTGGGCGATGAGCGAGCCGACCTCCTCGAATTCTCTTAGCTACCGTGACGCAGGCGTTGATATCGCCGCGGCGGAGGCTGCTCTTGATGCATCCAAGAAGGCGATTCGCCGTAGCCATGGTGAACGTGTATTGGCCGATGTAGGCAGTTTTGGCGGGTTATTCCGCGCCGATGGACTTGCCGAAAAGCCAGTTTTGGTGGCCTCGAATGATGGTGTAGGCACCAAAATTCGGATTGCATCTGCCATGGAACGTTTTGACACCGTGGGGCGTTGTTTGGTGCAGCATTGCATCAACGACATCTTGGTGCAGGGCGCGGAGCCGTTGTTCTTCCTCGATTACGTCGGGGTGGGCAAGCTGGACCCTGTCATGGTGGCGTCTGTGATTACCGGGGTGGCGGATGCCTGTACCGACCACAAGGTGGCATTGCTCGGCGGCGAGACCGCGGAAATGCCCGGCGTCTACCCGGAAGGCGAGTTCGATCTCGTCGGCACCGTGGTTGGTGTGGTGGATCGCGATTACTTGATTGACGGAAGTTCGGTCAAGCATGGCGACAAGTTAATCGGTTTACCTTCGGTGGGCTTGCATACCAACGGATATTCCCTGGCGCGCCGCATTGTCGAAGAGCGCATGGGGATTCAGTACACCGATACTTTCCCCGGCGACACCCGCAGCGCGGCCGATGTCCTCCTCGATCCGCACCTCTGTTATCTAGAGCCGTTGCGGCCGTACCTGAAGAACAAAGCCTTGCATGCCATGGCGCATATCACGGGTGGTGGCGTACCAGGCAACCTGCCGCGGGTCCTAAACGGCCTTGGCGCCAAGGTGTCACGCAAGGCAGTACCTGCACAAAATGTGTTCACTCAACTCTGCAAGGCTGGAAATGTCGAACGTGATGAAAGCTGGAAGGCCTTCAATATGGGCGTTGGCATGATTTTGGTGGTGGATGCAGATGCCGAGCAAGAATTCCTTGCTGCCCTAGAAGCACAAGGCCAAACCGCCTTCGCCATGGGTGAAATTTGCGCCGATATTGAGGGCGTGGCTTGGTTGGATTAATTTTGTGGTTATGGGGCATTTTCGCCCCGGAAACCACTGCGCTTCAAGGCCCCCTTCCTGAGCGCCACGTAGAGCGGGTTCGGGTGCTCCTCAGCGAACCCCACCCGGAACGGTTGCCGTGGCGGAAAGCATTATTTCAGTCGCTCACGCGCGTCGAGCACGGCCCTCCGGACCTTGTCCGCGAAGGCTGGGTCTACATGGCAGCAGAAGGCACTGATACTGCACAGGCAAATTTCATTCTTTACTGCCGGCGGCAAGGGTTACCGCTGCCGGAAATAAGGTTAACCGAAAGGGCCAACTCGGACCTGGAACGAGCTTTATCTCTTTGGGGTGAAGGCCGTCTCTCTGAGACCCAAGAAGCACTTAAAACGGGGCTTCAGGCCTATTCCGGGGACTCCCGTTTCCGCGGAAATCTCGATTGGCTTTCCATGGACCTGCCAAATCAGGTTTCTTCCGTTTCCACCACACGCGAACTCGCGCAAGCTGTGCTCGCTACCCGAATCTCGCGCCTTTAAGCTAGGCACATCATGAAGCGAATCCACTCCTTTATCGCCGTAATGGCATTTGCGTTGCCACTTGCAGCGCAGTCTGAACCGGAAATGAACTCCGGTGACATCAAGAAGCTCGGTAAGCCGTTTGGGGAATGGGTCGACGCCAAAATTGAAAGTGACCATGCTAAGGCTTCCGAAATGCTGCTTAAGCTTGATGACATCGTCCAGAAGATGGATAAGAAGCTGAAGGGACGTTCCGCCTTGTCTTTGGTTCGTGACTGGGAGATTGTTCTGCAGACTGGACGCAGTTTCGATAGGTCTGGCCCGGACGTCAAGAAGGGAAAGGTGATCGAACAAGACTTGGGTGCCTATGGCACGTTCTTGATTTGGCTGCCTGCAGGCTATAACCCTGACAAAGTGAATTACCCTGGCATCTTGCTTTTGGATTCCGATCCTCAGGCCACGATTGATGGACTCACGGAGGAGACCAAAGAGGCCTTCATTATTTTTGCGCCGATGATCTCCGGTTTGGACAAGTCAGCCCTGATGGAAGAGGAAGGGCGGCAACTTATCATTGGCCCTATTGGTCGCTGCACCGTGGCCTATCGCCTGGACCGAAGTCGTTTATTCATGATTGGCAAAGGGGATCAAGGAGCATCCTTCGCCGCGGCTTATGCCGCAGTGCTTCCACATTTCTTTTCTGGAGTGGCTTTTGTCGAAGGTGAAACTGGCGAAGTCAAAGGTGCGGCTAACCATGCCATGCTTCCGGTTGAAAAGCAGGATTCGGTGGAAGCTGCAGCAACCTGGATGCTTGGCTTAGAAGCTGCAAATAAATATCCAACCAGCTTCGATGTGGAGTTGGTGGAACCATGGCAAGGTGTTTTTTACTGGGTGCAAGCCGTGAAATACGATACCGGGAAAGCCGTTCCTGAGGGCGAGTCTACTCGTTTGAAGGTTTCTGTCGACCGCGGCACCAATACCATCACCATCGATGGTGCTTACGTTTACCAAGTGCGCCTGATGTTGAATGACATCTTGGTCGACTTGGACAAGCCCATTACCATTTTGCGGAATGGTGAGTCTTACTCATACCAGGCCTCGCGTTCTTTAGGCACCCTGCTGGAGAACTATGTGGGCCTCTTAGATGGCTCGGTTTATCCAGCGCAGTTACATCGGTTGGATTTGCCAACTGAGGCTGAAGAACCTACCGACGGCTAGAGGGCTAAGATGACTTTGCTCGCTGCAGGGTTGGCAGGATTCGCTGTGCTTGCCGTTGAGATTCTTGGGGTGCATTTGCTTGCACCCTGGTTTGGTACCTCCGCCTTGGTGTGGAGCCAACAGATTGGTTTGGTGCTTGCGTCCATTGCGTTTGGCGGCTGGTTAGGCGGACGGCTTGCGAATCGCAGCGCAGCTCCGATGAAGGCGGCAGCTATTTGTCTGTTTGTTGGGGGAGTGTTATTGAGCTCGGGCATCTTCTTGCTGGAGCCCTTTGCCGAAACCCTGTTGCCCGAAGGCCTGACTCTCGATGAAGCTGCTGGTGTATTCCAGAGAGGTGCATTCACCGCGGCCATGCTGTTCTTCGTGCCGCCAGTCTTCATGCTCTCTATGTTGAGCCCTTTGTTGGTGCAGATTCGTTCTGCAGAACGCGGGCCTGGCCGTGCTGCGGGAGACATTTCTGCGGTGGGCACTCTTGGGTCCTTAGCTGGTGTGCTTTTCTCTACTTTCTACGCAATTCCTAGTCTCGGGGTGCGTTTGACCTTGGTTCTGACCTGCGTGGCCTTGTTGGTCGCAGGAGCTTTGTTATGGGGACGCAAGGGACTTAGCGCGGCAGCTATTTTGCCGCTGGCCTTGCTCATGATTCCAGATCCAGCTTCCGGCGCTAACTTGCCTGTGGGTGCCGAGGTCAAGGCGGTCGCAGATAGTTCTTATCAGCACTTACGCGTGATCGAATTTGAGGATGGCGAGCGTTGGTTGCAAATGAATGAAGGATTGGACTCCTTCCAATCGGTTTGGCGTCCAGGCCAAGTTTGGCCAGGTGGATATTACGACCTATTTGCTTTGGCGCCCATTTATGCGCGCTATCAATTACCTAAGGACGATGTTTCGCTCCTAAAGACCTGGATTCTTGGATTTGGCGCGGGCAGCACCATGCAGCCTCTTATGTTTGGCGCGGCACCCTTAGCATTGGATGCCGTGGGGGTGGAGCTCGATCCTGCTGTAGTGGAACTTGGCAATGCTTGGATGCCTTTAAGCGCGGAAGCCGCGGCGCAGGTGGAAGTGGTTGCGGGCGCAGATGCCAGAAGCCTTTTACAGGTGGCAGGAGATGACTTAGATATCGTCCTGCTCGATGCTTATGCCCGCCAGTTTGAAATTCCTCTGCACCTTGCCACGCAGGAGTTTTTCGCCGAGGTGTATGAGCATTTACGGCCAGGTGGTTTGCTGGTGTTGAATCTTGGAACTACCGCAAGTATCGATGCAGAGATTGGTTTCGTAGACCGCATTCGCAAAGGTTTGGAACTCAGCTTTGGTGACAACATTCGTATGCATCGAGTGCCTCGTAGCCGGAACTGGGTGGTTTTTGCACGTCGCGACTTCCCTTTCCCATCTTTGCACAAGTTGGTGGATTTGCTGCCTAGTCATGTGCCGGTAGAGGTTGGCTCAGCTTGTCTTCCTGGGCAAACCCGGGAAGGTGGCGTAGCCAAGTTGGGCGTAATGCCGTTTTCCGATGACCTCAATCCGTTACTTATGCAGCAGACCATTGAGTGGTGGCAGGAGGCTCCCTAGTGAAGAGCTTACTGCTTTTCCTGTGCGCCTTTTTTGCTGTGCCTTCCGTGGTGTTGGCGCAAGATTCTTCGGCGGTTCCAGTAGATGCAAAGCAATTGTTGCAATTGCATTTGGAATGGGAAGCCTTGCCGGCTTCGCGTCGTGCCGATGAGTTGGTCATCCTGGAACGTGCTTTTGTATATTTACGGTCAGGTGCAGAAGGCGAAGTGCGCAAGGAAATCATCAACCTTACCGAGGAGCATCCCGACGCCTTGCGTTTCGCAATGCAAGCCGATTGCTGGAATCCCACAAATTTTGCCGCAGGTCGCGATCGATCCGATGTTTGGCTGAAGCGTTTTTCCGGACGGGTGGATACCGAGACTCGTTCCGTAAAGTCGGTGCAGGCCTATTTAGGCACGGCTGAAACCCGTCGCCAGTATGTGCATGATCGTGCAGCTTCGACCAGTTGGTATCCGCTGGGCTCGGTTTTGCTTTTGTTGTTGTTGGCAACAGGTGCGGTGCGCCTATTGCCATGAGCGCTTTTCTACGCCGCACAGCAAAACCAGACCAGTTGTTGCTTTTTCGCCCAGGTGGTGGGGAAGTCACACGCGAGCTCCCCAATGGCACTCTCGATGCTCTGCTGAAGAGAATGCTGGCATCGGGCGGCAACGTTGCCGCTTTACAGTGGGAACACTCCAGGCAGCTGGGACTAAGCTTCCTCAAGGAGATCTGGTGGGATGTCTTGGCCATGCCCGAAAGTGCTTATTTGCGCGAGGTAGGAAAACCAGCCCAGGGTCGTTTGGAGTTACAGGTTGATGTCACTAAGGACGTGGTTCTGCGCGAATATGCAGAAGACTTGATGCGCATGTTGGCGGGTAGGCCAAAACTTCAGGAGGTAGTTCCCGCTCCCGCGCCTGAACCCGCTCCCGCTCCCGCGCCTGAACCCGCGCCTGAACCGATGGTCGATGTCGTCATGCCCGGAGAGCGGGTAGTAACTTCATCGGGCCGCCAATGGGAGCAAGACTCAGGCGACCTATTCGGATTAGCCGGCGAGCCTCACCCGGACGACCTGGTTGACCACGGCTTAGAGATCCAGGAAGCAGACTTGCCTTGGCTCAACCCAGGCGATGCCATCATTTCCCCACGTCGTGGCCCATGCCGCATCAAACGTGTCGAAGATGACGCTGCCCAAGTTGTTGCTAAAGATGAAAATGGCCAGATGGTTGTTCTCGAGTTTCGCGAACTCGTTGCCGAATTCCAGTTCGACGACGGCAATTAGCTCTAGCTAAAAAATGGGAAACGGAGGAGACGCATTTGCGTCTCCTCCGAAAGTAGCCCAAAGAAGGGCGCGGCTTTGCCTTATAGAATGTCGAGGATGCCGGTGCCGGTTTGTTGGTCAATCAAGGTGGCCACGGCAGCGCGGTAGTTCAGGTCTTCACCGAACACCGAGTTCCAAGGCATGGCGCCCTGGTCAGCAACCATTCCAAGAGAAACCGAGGCGAAAGCCCTACCAAGTTCAGTCAGGCGATCATTGCCCATGGTATCGACGAGCGGTTGAACCGAACTCTTGTCACCAATGAAACCCAGGGCAGTTGCGACCGAAGAAAGCACTGCAAGACGAGGCTTCGTGCCATCCTCTGGAGCGAGGTAGGCCAAGAGCTTGGTCACTGCATTGCGATCCTTCATTAGTCCGAGGCCGATACTGGCTTGCTTGAGCAGGTCTGGATCGCGCTTAGCTTCGTCGACAACTTCGCCGACATAACCCATGTATTCACGAGCATTGAGAAGGCCAAGGGAAATGGCGGTGTAGCCACGGAACTGAGACTCACGGAACTCTTCAAGAGCTACCCGAAGATCCGTCTTAGCAGTTTCGTTTTTCATCAGGCCGAGAGCGATTGCGTAAGCCCCTTTCGGTTCAGGAGAGCGAGTCTTGTTGAATTTGGTCAAGGTTGCCTCCATGACCAATGGGCTAATGGCTTCACCGTTTTCGTTTAGCATGAAGGCCATAACGCCTAGTGCAAGACCGCACCAAGGCTCGTATGGAGTGCTGGACTTAACCATGTTGTCGACCAAGAACTTGGTGACATCGTCACGAGTCTTACCTTTATCGGCAACGCCGAGGTAGGCCATGGAGATGGCAGTGTAGTGCTTGAGCTGCTGATCCTTGCCCTTCTTCTGCTGATGCACAAGGATGTCAAAGATATCTTCGTTGCGAGGGTCACCCGCAACAGCAAGCATACCTACAGCCTGAATCGTAGACTGACGCACCATCGTCTTGCGCTTAGGCTTGTTGTTGAGAATCTTGATGAACTGATCGATAGTGGCATCGCGGGTTGCGTCGCCAGCTGGCAAGTTACGCAACAACTTTGCCATTGCGTTTGGAATGTGAGCAAGAACCAATTCGTCCATTTTTTGCTCATCCAACAGCGCACTAAGCTTACGTACCATTTCGGTTGGTTCCGTAAGATCTAGAACTCCAATACCAATGACACAGGCCACGCGAATGTCTTTGATTGCCGAATCGTCAGTGACTAAGATATCGTAGAGAGTGTCTGCAACACTTTGCTTGACTTCTTCGCTGGTAGATTCACGAGCGATGAGTGCCAGGCCGTAAGCGGAGAAGGTGCGGGTGCGGAGATCTACTTCCAAACCGCCAGTCATGGATTGACCTTCTTTGCTGTCCCGCAGAAGAAGTTCCAGCGCAGGGATTGCGCCTTCATCTTTCATGATGCCGTAAGCTAGAGCAGCGGTCTCAGAAACTTCCTGAACCGGGGAGTCGAGATGCTTCTCGAACACCTTGCGTGCGTCATCCGCGCGGAAGCCAATTTTGGCCAACGCAATCATCGTTGCAGTTGCAATGTCACGATCATCCTCTTTCTCGATAAGGTCGAACAATGCAGGAACAATGATGTTCTGAATTTGAGGAGTGGTTGGAGCCAAAGTGTTAGCCACTTGGGCACCAGCACCAAGGCCAGCTAAGGGGCCTGCACCATCGGTCACAGTTGCAGCACCGTGGACCTTTGCTTTCAGGTTAAGAAAGCGGTCTTTGTTGAACTCCCACCAGAACACCCAAGTACTGAGGTCAGCCCCTAAAGCGTCACCGCCACCGGTGGTTGGAGAAGCGCCCGGAGTGGCAGGGCCACCTGGGGTTGCTGGGGTCGCCGGGGTTGCCGGAGTGGATGGTGAGCTTGGAGAGCTTGGAGTACTCGGCGAGCTGGGGGAGCTTGGTGAACTCGGAGCAGCAGGCGAGGCACCACCGCCTCCAGGCGGCACGGTATCCCCGGGGCCTTTATAGGTTCCACCGTGGGCGGAGAGGTCTGCGGAACTGAATATGAATCCAGCCGCAAGAGTGAAAATCAGGTACCAGCGTTTCATGATTAGTTTCCTCGGGTTTAGAGGCAAAGGACTATTGCAAAGATTGTACCAACCTGAAACCCGGCTGAAAAAGCCATATGGTTCCTTTCCAGGAACACTTTTGGTTGATTTCCTCGGATTGGAGAGTATATTTAAGAGCAATGCGTCTTTTTTTGATTCGACATGGGGCGGTCAGCCCAGCTCGGCATGGGTCCTTTTATGGCGGCACCGAGGTGGATTTGAGTCCGCAGGGCCGTATAGAGGCTAAAAATGCAGCGGTACAACTGCAAGCCATTCCTCTTCAGGCACTTTACGCAAGTCCCTTGAGCCGAGCTCAATTTGGGGCCGAACAGGTGAGGGCTGGCCGCATGGACATGGAAATCAGAAGCCTCGAGGGCCTCAAGGAAATCGCCCGCGGACGCTGGATTGGTAAGACCCCAAATGAGGTAGATGCCCAATATCCAGCAGACCGGGAATCGCATCGCCTGGATCCTTGGAATTGGCGTGCCCATGAGGGCGAATCTTTAGGTGACTTGCGAACTAGGGTTTTGGCGTGTCTCACTGACATCGTTCAGGAGCATTCCGGCGATGGCGCGGTTGCTCTGGTATCGCATATGTTTCCAATCAGAGCTGTTTTGGCGGACGCCATGCATTTGGATTTGCCGGCCTGGGATGATCTGGTTATTCCTACAGGGTCAGTGAGTTGCGTGGAATACAACGCGATGGGCGAGGCCAAGGTTTTATTCTTGGGCCGCACCTAGAAGGCGTTGTGAGAACTCGGTAGCCGGTTTATCCCAGGGTTATCCACACAGTTATCCACAGGAGTATCCCCAAGAGGGGTCAAAAAGCTTGATTTCAAGGTCATACAGCCTCCCCGCCATAGGATTATCGCAACATAATATATATTATCGGACGTTACGTTGAGGGCGAAACAGAAGCCAAGGGAACGTGTCTTTCCTGAATCTTTAGCCCTACTAGCTCGGCGTCGGGATTGCCGCTGGCATCAAGGCCTTCGGGAACCAAGCTCCAATCTGAAACTTGCCGTGCCGCCACTGGCCACGCAGGGCATCACCAATTCCAGGTTGGAAATCAAACCCTTCCGGCCAACCCATCACGATGGCTGCATCTCCACTATCGGTGCCTACCTGTAAAGGGTCCGTCTCTTGCACCATGGCCATGCTTCCAGTGATGGAATCAGATCCAGACCAGTGTTGGTTCACAGAAACCACCCGATGGATAAGTTCTCGAGATGGTTGATCCATTTGAATCAGGGCGCCTTGTTCTTCTATCAGCCATGCGAGGAATGGTTCTAGGTGGCTAAGTTGTTCGGTCAAAATTTCCGAGCTTTCTGCCTGACAAAAATAGGCCAGAATTTGGTGTTGATGCACTTCATCGGCTTCCAGGTTGCGGCCGAATATGTTGCGCAAGAACTCAAGGAAATGGGTGATCTCCTCCAGGGATTCTCGGCCCGGATGCGCTCCCATTTGTTCCTGCTCCCAAAGATAGGTTGCCATCCACATGGCGCTACCGGGTGCTTCTTGTGTGCCTACTGGTTCCGCACTAGTGCCCTCGTTTAGAACTTCTTGATATGGGTCACTGGTTCCCGCTTCGAACCCTAGTTTTTCTTCTAGAGCGGAAAAGGATTGAACCAGGTCCGTGCCATTTTCTATAGCTGTATCGAATGCTTCCAAGGCCTCTAGGACATCTTTCGGATCTAAGTAGTCTTGGTCTTCCTCCGGAGTCTTGCTGCTGATCGGGTTGTCCGACCCCTGCGCGGTTAAGCCATGGATGCAATGCCGTAGGGCTTCCAAATCAATATCGGAATCAAAGGCAATCTGGTTCAGGGTTTCTTGCGGCCCTTCTTTTTCGAGTAAGGCAATGACTTGTGGAATGTCCCACTTGTTTTGGTCTTCCAATAACTCACGAAGCTGTTGTTGGAAATCTTCGGTGGACTGATTTTCCTCTTCTTGGGCAACCCTGTAAGGCAACAGCAGATTTTCGCATTGTTGCTGGGAGAGCCGTGAACGAGGTTGTTTTGCACGAATGCTCGATAGGTCTTTAGCTAAAGCATCGGCAAGGCCTGGGGCAATCAAGAATGCGGTTCCAGGAAAAGGTACATGGTGTTCCTCCCCACCCACAGCGACACGACCCACCATGACTCCCGTATCGTCAATCTTCATGCGACTGCCAATCAACCGGATTTGACGCCCGCTCCAAAGATCTTCCAGCAACGGGAAACCCTCGTCGTCATTACCGATGCCTTGAAAAATTCCATAAAAGGAGTCTAGAAGTCGATGCCAAATGGAATCGACTTCGGGTGCATCCGGAGCCCATAAAACGGCTGGTGGTGAACCTAAGGTTGGCGAGACACGTTCCAGCAAAAACCATTCGCGAAAACGATTCTCGGTGTGAACGTTTTCTCCGCTCTTACTGAGGAAATCAGCGCGTGCATCTTCCCACTCCTGATTGAGAGAGGGGTCTACTTTGCACCGTGCTTCAAGCTCGTGAAGCAGGGCGAGGAAATCTTCTTGTTCGTGCTGTACCGACATCGTCCTTCAACCCCTCATTTTAGGGGATTCTAGGCCATGGGTCGAGGACAAGCTAGATTAGTGTGAGGCGCTGATTTCTTTCCAGCGCGCAAAACAGCTGGTGCGGAATCGGATGCGATGCGGTTCCATTTCAACCACAAGATGGCCGAATAGGTTCTTCCATATTGTCCAGTCATGATCCTGGGTTACGGCCAAACGCGCTTCCAGGTGGTTACCAAACCATTCCAGGCGAATCGAGGCGGAATCGTAAGCCACGGTGGCGCCTTGTAGCCATAAGGCAAGGGCAACGGCAGCCTCTGGGTCTTTGATGTCTGGAAGCCGTTCACCGGCTTCCTCCGGAGTGCCAACCCCTAGTCCTGCAGCGAGCAACACCTGTGGGGCCTCCCCTGCAAAACAACGCTGGATAGGTGGCGCATGGTGCATGATTGAGCGCAGCCAATCTAAACGGGCGAGCAGGATGAGGTCCTCCTCCATGCGTTCGCGGAGCCGATGCTCCTCCCCTTCTGGGATGCCGATTTCAATCCAACCGCTAATCAGTCCGCGGACACCCCGTAAGCGATGCAGGGTAATACTGAAACAGCGATCAACTAAATCGTCTAGTAGAGGTTGGAAGGGCTGCGACATGGGTCCAGGATTGCTCAAGCTAAAAATATACCCAGTTTCTGTGAGGCAATTCAAGCCTGCTTAAAAATGGTGCCGGAGGGGGGACTTGAACCCCCACTCCCTTGCGAGAAATGGATTTTGAATCCATCGCGTCTGCCATTCCGCCACTCCGGCAACGAAGGCGCGTATGTTCTCAGCGCCGTTGGTCTAGGTCAACCGTCAACCCGGCGTTTTAGACCGAGAATTTGATTGTTGCAAAACCACTCGAGGGATTGTTTTCTGGATGTGAGATCAGCGGGTCCCAAACAAAGTCCACTTTCTATTTCCACTACCTTGCTGGATAGCGTGAACGGTGCACCTATCTGTGCAATCTCAATCCAATCCTTGCTTCGAGCGGTCAATGATTCGCGGGATGTTTGAATGGAATCTACACCTTCACGATTCTTCACCGGTGCAAATTCTTCTTCGCGCAGTGCAAGTTGGACCACGGATTTACGCGCCAAAGGCAAGGCGTCGAAGACGAAGGATTCAAATTTCACGCCATCGCGAGGCGCCAAGGTGACACCGTCGGAGGATAAGCAATAAATCTCTTTGCGTGCAAGATGCAGTGGCAGGTTCGCTTCCGCCATTTCTTCCATAAAGTCCAAAGAGAAGGCATGAATCGCTATGTTGCCAGCGCGATACTTCAATCCCCCGTCGGCAGCGCGTTCCGCCTGAATCTCTTCCGCCAGGTCGGAGTATTCCACGCAAGTATTTCGGTCTCCATCGGCAACTACGAGTCCAACTTTTTCGGTTGGATTAGTTTTCTCAACGACCTTGACCGACATGCGTGCTTCTTGTTGGAGATGATGTCCGATGAAAACGGGATCCCCAATCCATGCCAATGGATTGTCGACCTGGCAATAGAATAAAGTGTGGACTTGCAGTTTGCGTAACTCCGCAAGTGTGCCGGACATTTTCATGGCGCGATAAACGCCTCCATGTCCGTCTGGGTTGCGGAACAACTTGTCCGGTGCGGTTAACAGAAGCTGTCCTTTGGGGCTCAAGGCCGGTAAGGTTCCTTGGCAAACGAAACGCATGCTTGCAGCGCCAAGGCCAAAGTGATTTCGTTTCTCAAAGAAAGCTTTGGTCTCTTCATGATTGCCTGGACCCGTTTGAATGATCCAAAGCAAGTTGCATGCATAAACTTCGCGCATGCGACGGATTTGCCCGGCCATGATTTGGAACAAGCTTGCGCCACTTATGTTCCCCAGTGGAAAGGCCCCCTTAGGACCTTCAAAGCCAAGCCGGGAGGCTTGACCGCCAGCCACGGTGAGGATGGCTACACCGCCTTCGCGCAAGGCGGCTTCGCCCATTTCTCGCGCCGCACTTTGTTCTAGGGAACCATCCTTCTTGGACGGGTTCACCAGTGTAGGAGGCGTAATTACCGGAAGCGTGCGCTCCTTCGACCGCCGCAAGGCTTTGCGTTGGCGGTCGAAGAGCTCCCAATCAATTTGCAATAAGTCACCCTCGAGACGATTTACCGTCTCGGGTCCAATTTGTTCCGCGGGAAGCCAGACTTGGGATAGTCCTCGGTCCTGCAGGGCCGCACGTAGCTCTTCCCTGGAAAGCATCGGGTGGAAAACCTTTAGTGGTCTTCGGTATTGATCTTCTCGAGTGCATCTTCAAGAAGGCTCACGAGTAGATCTAATTTCCGTTCCACCATCAACTGACGCTTGTTGATCTTTTCCACGATTGGAGGCAAAAGAGCCTCAAGCGTGTAGTTGTTGATCATGTTGATGACTTCAGCACGAGATGCATCAGGCAACTTGTGGAAGTGATAGTGGTAGGCGTTGTCCAGCGAATCCTTGGTAAGGTTGAGGGCATCGTTGGTCAGTTCCTTGAGTTGGTCGGCATCATGCTCGACCTTGTAAACCTCTTTACGGAAGGTTTTGAGGGCTTCTGCGAATTTCTTTTGCACTTGAAATCTCCGCCTGGGGAATCAGGCTTGGTCGAAACGCCGGAAAGCGATACTGACGTTGTGCCCGCCGAATCCTAAGGAGTTGG
The DNA here is from genome assembly GCA_027623295.1 of Planctomycetota bacterium. Taxonomy (GTDB): domain Bacteria; phylum Planctomycetota; class UBA1135; order UBA1135; family UBA1135. The sequence continues at coordinate 13,520 of JAQBXR010000013.1, read as the reverse complement.
ACAGGGCTGCACGAAACGCCTTTTTGCGCGGCTCGTTTGGAATGTAATCCAAATCAAGTCCGTTCTCAAGGTCCGGTGTTTCGTAGTTTTGGGTCTGAGGGGCGATTCCCCGGTGAAGGGAAAGCGCTGTGACGATGGCCTCGACGCCGGCGGCTGCGCCAACGAGGTGACCAATCATGGATTTGGTGGAAGAGATCGCCGTATTTTTAGCGTTCTCTTCACCCAAAGCGATTTTAATCGCTTTCGTCTCCACCATATCATTAAGCATGGTGGATGTGCCGTGTGCATTGATGTAATCCACCTCGGAAGGGTCGATTCCAGCATCTTTCATGGCTAACTGTAAAGCGGCAGCAGGCCGGTTTCCGGTGCTGTCGGGAGCCGTAATGTGTCCAGCGTCATCGGATTGACCGAATCCAGCTAGCTCACAATAAATCTTGGCTCCACGCGCTTGGGCGTGTTCTAGAGACTCGATAACGAGAACTCCAGCGCCCTCTCCCATGACGAAACCATCTCGGTCGCGGTCAAATGGGCGGGAAGCACGGTGGATGTCATCGTTACGCTTCGACAAAGCCTTGACCGAATTGAATCCGGCAAGACAAAGTTCATTGGTGGTGGTTTCAGAGCCGCCGGTAACCATGATGTCTGCGCGTCCGGAACGAATCTCATGAAGAGCCATTCCAATCGCATGTCCGCTAGAGGCGCACGCGGAAGATGTTAAGAAACAAGCACCCTGCAATCCAAATTCAATGGCGACGTTTGCGGCTAGCGCATTCGCCATGGTGTTGGAAATGAAGTATGGCGTGACGCGACGCGGTCCATTCTCGGCAAGAATCTTGCTCTGTTCGAGAATGCTTTGAATGCCTCCTATACCGGTACCCAAAATGGCACCTGCACGGGTAGAGTCAATGGCGTTCACATCTAGGCCGGAATCGGCCCATGCTTCTTTGGCGGCAACTAGGCCAACCTGACTAAATGGGTCCATGCGACGCAACTGCAGTGTGGTGAAGTGATCTTCGGGTTTGTAAATACAACCCCGAACCTCAGCAGCAAAGTGAGTTCCAAATTCGCTGGTATCCCACCGGTCAATCATTTTGAATCCGGTTTCACCTTCGAGCATTTTGTCGAAAGTTAAAGGTGCGCCAATCCCCAAGGGAGTTAGCGCACCAATTCCGGTGATGACAACGGTACGTGCCTTGCTAGACATAATTACGCGTTCCTCTAAACCGGTTTTGGCTGAAGTCTAAACCTCTAGCCGGAAACCTTTCCGGAAATGTAGGAAATTGCGTTCCCTACGGTCTGGATTTTTTCGGCATCTTCATCTGGGATGGTGATGTCGAATGCACTTTCGAATTCCATGACCAGCTCGACAGTGTCAAGGCTGTCTGCGCCTAAGTCGTTAATGAAGCTGGTTTCAGGGGCAAGCTTGTCACGCGATGCACCCATGTGTTCGCAGACAATCTCGTAGATCTTTTCTTCGATGTCAGTCACGATTCTGATCGGGAGGGTTCTTCTGGTTTGGCTGCGGAGGCAGCAGGGATAGGCCGACGTCGTGTCGACCAGGGCAGATTGTACTTGTACGACTACCCGAGGGAAAGGCCTCCGTCGACTAACATCACCTGTCCGGTGATATAGGAGCCGTCGGGGCTTTGCAGGAACCGTACGGCTCCCGCGATGTCCTGGCCGCTTCCAGGGCGTCCAAGTGCGATTTTCTTCTTCATGGCGTCCTGAGCGGCTTCAGGGAGGTCTGAAGTCATGTCGGTGGCAATGAAACCTGGGGAAATCACGTTTACCGTAATGCCCCGGCTGCCGAGTTCCATGGCAGCGGAACGAGCCAGGCCGTGGAGTCCCGCCTTAGCAGCGCAGTAATTCGCCTGGCCAGGGTTGCCAATCGCGGCGACCACGGAGCCAATAAACACAATGCTTCCGGCCCTTTGCTTCATCATCGGCTTGGTGACAGCCTTTAGGAAATGGAAGCTTCCCTTAAGGTTGACGTCGATCACTTGGTCAAACTGCTCTTCGGTCATGCGCAGTAATAAGTTGTCCTTTGTAATGCCCGCGTTGGCCACCAATCCATCGATGCCGCCCCATGCGTCGACTACCGCTTTCACCGCATTGACGGCGGTGGATGCTTGGGAGATATCCCCTTCCAAAGGAAGTGACTCGGCACCAGCAGCAGCGATCGCCGCACATGTTTGCTCGAGGTTGGCTAAGCGCGTGGCAAGGACTGCAACTTTGGCACCGTGCTTGGCGAGGTCCACAGCAATGGCTTGCCCGATGCCCCGAGAGGCGCCGGTTACCAGGATGCGTTTGTTCTTGAGGGTTTGCATTAGAAGTTACTTTGCAGGAGGGCTTCGAGAGCGGGTTGATCTTTTAAGCTCAACACATGACTTCCGGGGGCAATCTTTTTCGCCATGGCACCGAGGACTCGGCCAGGTGCTGGTTCTAAGAAGGTAATGCCTTCGGCGCTATTTGCCATAGCAGCAAAAGAGTCTTGCCAAAGAACCGGTGCGCATAGTTGCGCAATGAGGTTGGCCTTGAGAACCGACGGATCAGTAGAAGCTTTGGCGGTGGCATTTTGCCAAACCGGGCAGCTTGGCGTTTGGAAATCCGTACTCTCAAGGGCGGCTTCCAATTGCGTGGCTGCAGGGCGCATGACTTCGGAGTGGAATGCCCCAGCAACTTGAAGACGAATCACGCGTCGTGCACCCGCTTCTTTTGCGGTCGCTTCTAAAACATCGAGAGCCGCGTTTTCACCGCTGACCACGATTTGTCCGGGCGAGTTTAGGTTTGCGACTTGGCAGATTTTGCCGGTGTCCTTAGAGACGGCCACGCAGAAGGATTCCAGGACTTCGCGTTCCATACCCATAACCGAAGCCATACCGGATGGCATCGCATCGGAGGCGGCTTGCATGGCAGAACCACGAAGGCGCACTAGGCGTAGGCCATCGGCGAAGGAAAAAGCACCGGCGGCTGCCATGGCGGTGTACTCCCCTAGCGAAAGTCCCGCAGTCATGATTGGCTGAATCTTGGCGCCAGCCTGTTCTTCAAAAGCGGCAAGTGCGGCTAAGGAACAGGTGTAGATGGCTGGCTGGGCAATGTCCGTCGCGGTCAGGTCCTCGATGGGACCTTCAAAGCAAAGCTTAGACAGAGGCCATCCGAGAATGGAGTCGGCCTCCTCAAAAAGGGCGCGTGCAGCGGGACTTGCCTCTGCAAAATCCTTGCCCATGCCAACATCTTGGGCGCCTTGCCCGGGAAACAAAAGGCCGAATTTCATGCTTCTTGGTGGGGTTTGGGGAGGAAGCCTACCAGCGGATGCGCGCAGCACCCCAAGTAAGGCCAGAACCAAAGGCGGCAATCACCACCAGTTTGTCTTTCTCGAACAGATCGGCTTCGATGGCCTCGCACATAGCGATAGGCACCGAACCAGCCGAAGTGTTGCCGTAGCGGTCGATGTTAATGAACACCTTGTCTTCGGGGAAACCAAGCTTCTCAGTGGCGGTTTCAAGAATGCGCTTGTTGACCTGGTGTGGCACCACCAAGGAAAGTTCCTCAAGGTCCTGGCCTTCCATAGCCCATTTCATAAGCGAGGTCATGCGGGCTACGGCGAAGCGGTAAACCTCGCGGCCTTGCATGCGAATGAGGTGCGTGCCTTCGGAAAGAATTTCCGGGGTGAGGCGTTCGATCCCTCCACCGCGAGGGCGCGTGATGTACTGCGCACCGGACCCATCTGCGCCAATGGTGATGTCCTCGATGAGGCCTTGCTTACAAACCGAGTGTGGTTGAAGCAGCGCGGCACCGGCGCCATCGCCAAAAATAATGACCGAGTTGCGGTCATAAATGTCGCACAGGCGCGAGAGGCACTCTCCGCCAATGACTAACACGTTTTGATAAGTGCCGCTCTTTATAAACTGGCTGCCTACCTGAAGTCCATAAAGGAATCCGGCACAGGCGGCTTGGAGATCAAAGGCGGCAGCATTTTTTGCGCCGAGGTTGTCTTGGACAATGCAGGCACTTGCCGGTGTGCCTTGATGATCGCCCGAAACCGTGCATACAATGATGAGGTCGACATCTTCTGCAGCAACGCCAGATTTCTCAAGTGCCATTTTTGCTGCAGCGGTGAACAAGTCACTTGGCTTCTCGCCTGGCTCCAGCCAACGCCGTTCCTTGATGCCGGTGCGCTGCACAATCCATTCGTCGGAAGTTTCGACAAACCGAGTGAAGTAATTGTTATCAATCACTTGGTCTGGAATGGAATATCCCATACCTGCGATTCCGACGGTGACTTCCTGTGAGGTCATGAGCTGCTCGGGACTTCCCCACCATGGGAAGCGAGGCTTTCGACAATGTGATGGTTCAGACCAGCTTCAATGGCAGCCTTCACGGCCCGCAACGCGGGCAGTACTGCGTTCGCGTGAGATCGGCCGTGCCCAATAAGAACTACGCCATTGACTCCCAGGAGGGTGGCACCGCCGATTTCTGAGAAGTCCGCCGCGCCAAGCATGCCGCGAAGCACATCGCGAACGCCGCTTCCGTTTTCGGATTTGGCGGCTGAGTGCACCAGGTATTCGGCGAATCCTTCGACCACTTTAAGCACCATGTTGCCGACGAATCCATCGGCGACGAAGACTTCAGCCTTGTCGTCGAACAACTCGTTGCCTTCCACGTTGCCGATGAAGTTCAAGGCGGAGGCTTCTAGGGTTTCGTAAGCGGCACGAACGACTTCACTGCCCTTGCCTGCTTCCCCACCGATGTTGAGCAATCCAATCCGAGGGTTCTCGCGGCCAAGCAAATCTTTCGACATAGCCGCTCCCATGAGGCTGTACTGAAAGAGATGCTCCGGTTTCGGCGTTGGGTTTGCGCCAGCATCAAGCAAAACGAAACGTCCACCGCGCCCAAGAATGGTGACTGCAATGCCAGGACGGCGAATGCCCGGAAGCATGCCAAGTCCCATAGTGGCAGCAGCAACAGTGGCGCCAGTGTTACCGAAGGCAATCAAGCCATCGGCATTTCCAGCACGCACAGTTTTCACGCAAAGCGAAATGGATGAGTTCGGTTTGGTACGCAAACCGACTACCGGCTTCTCATGACCTTCGATCACATCTTCGGTGTGCACGATGGTCGGGAGGTCGGTAATCCCTTCATCCTTGAGGAATTGCTTGATGAGCTCTTCAGGACCAACTAACACGAGTTCTTCACTAGAGAAACCGCCCTCGCGCAATGCGATGGCAACACCCTTCAGAATCTCGTGTGGTGCATGATCACCACCGAGCGTGTCAACCGCAATCCTCATGCAGCTTTAGAATTCGTCTTTCGCGATAATCTCGCGGCCACCGTAGTGCCCACAGTTATCACACACGGTGTGTGGTTTGCCCATGGAGTCACAACGTGCGCAAGCACGAATAGCAACGTATGGAGCTTTCATAGCCGCGCGACCTTTACGGGCGCGGGACTTGGAGTTTTTTCTCTTTGGAACAGCCATGACGATTTATGAAGGGCACCAGGCCCCACTAGGACCGACCATTTTCTCAGAACTGGGAAGAAGGTCAAGCACTTGCAGACAAGGACTTTTGGAATTGGTCTACGGCACCCTTCAGGTCGGAGCCATCCGCCCCCTTTCCTTGGGCAAAATCAGGCCTTCCACCCCCTCCGCCGCAGATTAATTTGCCAAATTCCTTGGCTAAGTCCCCGGCTTTGTGTGCCGATCCATTTTGACAATTAAACAAGAATGGCACCGATTTGGCGTCTCCTCCAGTGAGGAGAACGACCTCTGGGAGACCCGCGCCCTTAAGTGAGTCGCTGATAGCCCGCAAAGAATCCGAATCTAAATCGGGTAAATGTTTCCATGCGACCAGGCCTATAGAAGCCTGAAGTTCCGCAACGAGGATGTCTGGGGATGGGCCAGCAACAACTTTGCGCTGCTTGGCCTCCCTCAGTTCTTCCTTAAGTGCAAGAACTTTGGCCGGCAGTTGAGCGACGGGAGCTTTGAGGTCAGCGGACATTTGGGCGAGTTGCGCCTGATCTCCATAGATTAGTGTCCATGCCGCTGGGCCTGCCACGGCTTCAATGCGACGCACGCCAGCTGCCAAAGCACGGTCACCCAGGATTCGGAAAGGTCCAATGTTGCCGGTGTTATTCACGTGGCAACCGCCACACAACTCCATTGAGAATCCCGGTACAGAAACAACACGTACCTCATTTCCGTATTTTTCACCGAACAGAGCGGTCACACCATCTTCCTTTGCTTGCGCAAGGGAACTCATGCGCTGCTCTACCGGAGTAGCCATTAGCACTTGCTTGTTGACGAGCTCTTCAATGCGGCGGATTGTTTCGGCACCTAAACCCTCTGGATGCGTGTAATCGAACCGCAATCCTTCCGGTGAAACTTTGGAACCGGCTTGGTTTACGTGTTCACCGACGACCTCTTTCATAGCAGCATGAAGTAAGTGCGTGGCGGTGTGATGGCGTTCCGCCGCTTGGCGGCGCTCCACATTTAATTTTAAGACACCGGTGGCGCCTTTCTGGATGCTCATCAAAGCCTTGCCTTGATGTAAGGAATAACCGCCTTCCGTAGTCGTTTGCTGAATCGCAAAAGCCTTTTTGGAATCGATAAACCAGCAACCTTGGTCACCGACTTGTCCACCCCCCTCGGCATACAAAGTGCTTTGGTCAAAAACAAAAACGGCATCTTGGCCCTTTTCTATTCCATCAACCAAAGCGCCATCGACCAAGATGCCGAGTAACTTGGCTTCGATCTCGGCCTGGGTATAGCCATAGAAATCGGTGGCGGCGATGCTCTCCGCTTGGAGACGGCTTGGCAGCGATTGCGTGAATACTTCACTCGAAATCTCACTTCCGGATCGCGCACGTTGCTTTTGTGCCTCCATGGCAGCGTCGAAGCCAACTTGATCCAGATTAAAGCCATGCTCCTTAAGAATCACGCGACTGGTATCGAGCGGGAAACCGTAAGTGTCATGAAGTTCGAAGGCCAAGTCGCCCGGGAAAATGGTGACGCCAGCCGATTTTTGCGTTTCCATGTCCGTTTCCAAGCGGTCAATGCCACGGGCATAGACTTCGCGGAAACGACTCTCCTCACCTTCGACCAAAGCACGAATGGTATCTTGTTGGGCAAGAAGCTCTGGGTAAGCCTCTCCCATGGACTCTTGTACCGCTGGCAACAAGTCACCCAGGAAGGAACCCCCGATGCCAAGCTCCAAGCCATCACGCACTGCACGGCGCAAAATCTTACGCACCACATAACCTCGACCTTCGCGGCCCGGCATAGCACCATCTGCAATACAGAAAAATACGGCACGTGCATGATCTGCAATCCGGCGCATGCGAATGCCATCAGGATTGTCCGTTTGATATTTCTTCTCGCTGGCTTCTTGGATGCCAGCAAGGATTGGTTCAAACAGATCGGTTTCGAAGTTATTGGCCGCGTTTTGGGCGACCGCAGCCAACCGCTCTAGGCCTAAGCCAACATCGATGTTCTTTTGTGGAAGAGGCTCAAGGACTCCCCCATCGCGTCGATTGAATTGGGTGAATACGCAGTTGCCGACTTCCACAAAACGATCCGGCAATTCTTCCAAGCCTTCGTTTTTCGGGTAGGCGACACTTGGTTCCATATCCCAGTAAATCTCGGAACAAGGGCCACACACGCCGTTTGGCCCTTTGCTCGGCGCCGATGCTGGCCAGAAGTTTTCCTTCTCACCTAAGCGATAAATCTTTTCAGCAGGAATGCCAATCACATCGTGCCAGATGTCAAAAGCCTCTGAATCCTCTTCAAAGATGGTTACGGCAAAACGATTCGCATCCCAACCCAAGACTTCAGTGAAGAAGGTCCATTCCCAAGGAATGGTCTCGTGCTTGAAATAGTCTCCAAAGGAGAAGTTGCCAAGCATTTCAAAAAAGGTGTGATGCCGTGGAGTAATCCCCACGTTCTCGAGGTCAGGTACGCGCAAGCACTTTTGCGAAGTGGTCACTCGTTTGAAATCTCGGCCCTTGCCAAGGAACTCGTCCTTGAATTGGTTCATGCCCGCTCCTGTGAACAACAGGGTCGGATCATTTGACGGGATTAGGGAATCCGAGGGTAAACGAAGATGTTCCTTGGCTTCAAAGAAACCAAGGAACGCCTCACGGATCTCGGCAACCTTCTTAGGTTGACTCATGCCTTGTTTTGCCCATGGAAGGGTTTTGGGTTGAAATCAGGCCTTTTTACGAGCTTTCACCTTTGTCTTCGGTGAGGCACCCGCTTCAGCGACCTTGGAAGCAGTTTCTGGCTCAGGGGACTTTTTCTCCTGAACGGGTTCGATTTTAACCGGATTCATCATCTCGCGGAGGAGCCCGTCCATTTCATCGCACATTTCAGGATTTTCACGCAACAAAGTACGCACTGATTCCCGACCTTGGCCGAGGCGGATTTCACCTTTGGTTGGATGCTGGTAGCTGAACCAGGCCCCTGCTTTGGTGACTAAACCATGCTGCAGGCCGAGATCAATGATGTCTCCTTCCGTGGAGATGCCCTGATCGTAGAGAATGTCGAACTCTGCGCGGCGGAACGGGGGGGCCACCTTGTTCTTGACCACGGTGCACTTGGTGCGGTTGCCAATGATCTCCTCCCCGTTTTTGATGGCGCCAATACGGCGAACATCCATGCGAATGGAACTGTAGAACTTCAACGCACGGCCACCTGGAGTGGTTTCTGGGTTGCCGAACATGACACCGATTTTCTCGCGCAGCTGGTTAATGAAAATGACCACCGCGTCGGTTTTGCCGATGACGGTGGTGAGGCGACGCAGCGCCTGGGACATCATGCGAGCCTGTACACCCACAAAGGTGTCTCCAATCTCGCCTGCCATCTCGACTTTAGGCACCAAAGCTGCCACAGAGTCGATGACCACGACATCGACTGCATTAGATTTCACAAACTGTTCGCAGATATCTAGGCCTTCTTCACCGGTTGACGGCTGTGAAAGCAGGAAATGTTCGCCATCTAGTTTTAGCCCTAGCTTTTTGGCGTATTCTGGGTCAAAAGCGTGCTCAGCATCGATGAAAAGGCAAAAACCACCTTCTTTCTGAGCTTGGGCAATGACAGACATGGCCAGAGTGGATTTACCACTTGATTCTGGACCATACAGCTCAATCACTCGGCCTCGTGGAAGGCCTTTGCCTCCAAGGGCAGCGTCCAGGCCGATAGTTCCGGTTTTCACGCCACGGATAGGCCCCATGTCGGTCTTGGATAAATCCATGACAGCCTCTGGACCGTAGTCTTTAGTGACATTGGCCAAAGCCTCTTGAATGGCCTTTTGTTTGGCGCTTCCGGTTTTGGTGGCCTGGAATGGGTTGGGCTTGTTCTTCTTAGTATTCATCGTGGTACTCCTTGGTTGTTCGAAGTGTAAGGGTTCTGTTAGGGATTTCAAGACTCCTTTTATGGAAACTTCGCCCTGCAGACGAACCCCCACACTTGAAGACACCCATAAATGGTTAAGAAAAGCGCAAGAAGTCGCGTAATTCGTCGTAGCGGTCCTGAATGACGGTGCGACTGGCGGCTTCTAGTCCAGCCGTAGAAAAGGCTTCCACAGTGACGGAAGCGCAGACAGTGCCGTAAGCCATCGCCCGTCGCAAGGAATCCATACTGAAATCATCTGCTTCAGCAAGTGCTCCCATAAGGCCCCCGGCAAAACTGTCGCCAGCCCCAGTCGGATCCACCACATTCTCCACTGGATAAGCAGGAAGGCCAAAACGGCCATCTGGAGTGAACAGGAAAGCTCCATGTTCGCCTTTCTTAATGATAATGACCTCTGGCCCCATTTCTTGGAGGGCCGCACCAGCACGAAGCAGATTGTGCTCACCAGTCAACATGCGGGCCTCGCCTTCGTTCAACACTAGGCCGTAAATCAACTCGAGCAAGCGTTCCAGTGTTTCGCGCTCATGTTCAATCCACAGATTCATGGTGTCGGCAAAAGCGGTTGCATTCGGAAAGGACTGCAAGATTTCCAACTGGGTTACCGGAGCCATGTTCGCGAGGAACAAATACTTGGAATCTTTGTAAGACTCAGGCACCAAGGGTTGTTCAATCAGGACATTTAGGTCGGTGCGCAAAGTTTCCGCCTCATTCATGGCACCTTCATAGCGACCACTCCAACGAAAAGTTGGCTTGTCTTCGAATTTTTGTAGTCCTTCAAAGTCGGTGCCACGTGCGCGCAAAGTGTCCCATGCTTTAGCCGGGAAATCACCACCAACGTTTGCTGCTAAGCGAACATCGGTAAACAAAGATGCGGCAAGCGAAAAGTAAACCGCAGAACCACCGACTACGCCCTCCACAGAAGCTTCGGGAGTAATGATGTCATCTAAACCAACCGAACCAAAAACGGCGAGACTCATGATTTCTTATCCTGCATCGAAATGCCCTGACGTCGTTCTTTGGAAGTAGCCCAAATGAGGCCACCAATGAGTCCGTATCCAACCTGCGACGTCAGGCGGAACAGTACAGAAACGGCTACCCCTAGAGTAAAGGAGGAACCGAAACTGCGGAAGAAAGTACCGAAGAGAGTTTCTCCGACGCCCCAACCTGCGGGTGCAAGTGGCAGAGCGGAAACCGTCTGTACCACTGGGAAAATGACAAAATCTTCCATTAAGGTCAGGCGGGATCCAAGTGCAACTCCAATCGCCCAGAATGACAAAATGCCGCAAACCTGCAGAGGAATCGAAATCAGCAGTGCTCCAAACACGGTTCGTTTGTGGTCACGATAGATGGTAATTGCATCGTCTAGTTTTTGAATCAAAGCCTGTGCGGGCAGTTTGCTCAAAACCCAATCTACGCCCAAGCTTTTGCGGGCACGCCTTGAAAGGTAAATGGCGGAGCCAACGATTGCTATAAACAGGAGTAGATAAACCGTTCCTGTCACCATGCGTAATCCTCGTACTTCCGAAATACGATGCGCAAACCAGAACATACTCAGAACGGTTCCTGCGATAAGCATTAAGGCAAACAAGCCAATCAGGCGGTCTACAATTACCGAGATTGCGGCGCGCATGCGGTTTTGTTCCACCGTGCGGGTCACCATGACGGCGCGAACTAGATCTCCGCCGGTGGAACCTAACATGACATTGTTGAAGAAATATCCAATGATGGTGAGGCGGAAGGATTCGCGGTAGGACACTGAAACTCCGGCAGCTCCTAAGAGCATGCGCCAGCGCTGGGCTGCGAAGATCAATAAAGCTCCCCAGAGTGCCACACCTAGTAGGTACCAGCGTATCTTTAGACTGCGCATAGCCGTGAAGAAGCCAGGTTGCAGAATGTAATCGTCGGATTGATTTCCGGAGTACTCGGCGCCATCCTCGGCCGTGAACGCCCAGGGATCGGCACGCCAGTCGCCTTGATACTCACCGTAAACCGATTTATAGGTTTCGGTTTCCGAGACCACAGGGACCTGCAGGCGGTCCTGTGTTTCGATTTGGTTCAAGACAAACCAAATCAAAAGGCCAGCAAGGCCGATCTTCAGAACAGTCAGGATCATGTTCTTCAACGCGTAAGGCTTACGAATTGGTTGGTGACATGGCGCGCGACATGAGCAGGGTATGCCAGTGCTCGCATATCTCTGCGACGTCCTTATTCGAATCAAGGCTGCCTTCTTCTAGCCCCTGTAAAATGATTTTAAGTGCAAGGCTGAATACATGCGCATCTCCTTGGCCGGTAGTGAAGGAAAAACGATTTGCAGTGCGTCCAAGTGCTGTCAAAATCCGAATTCCAACTATGGTGTCTGGAATGGTGGCCACTTGTAATTGACCTAAAGCAAGTTGAAATTCTGTGGATGAAGAGGCATGGTCTAAGGCTTGAATCGCAACTCGCAAGTCAGCATCTGGTTTGCCCTCGACGATGCGAGCGTCTTCATGCAGAATCCAATTGCCCGCCAAGTTCGCAATGATTTTTGCGGCTTCCACGCGCGCTTCCGGGTAATCATCGTGCGCCAATTCAATCAGCAGCCAAGAGCCAACTTCAATCGAACGCGCTGGGTCGGAAATATCGACCTGGGCAATGCGTTGCAAAATAGCGAGCTCTAATTGACGATGATCTTCCACCGCATAGGAGCCTTCTGTATCTGCAATCGCATCAACCTCGCCAAAGTAATTGGCGGGCGATGTGGTCATTTGCGCAGGACTTGTAGGTTGCCAATCCGTTGGTGTGTGGATGGCGGCTAGGTCGCGCACGGCGTCCATGGTCGGAATGGCACAGGAAGTGCCTAGGCCGAGAACAAGGGTTAGGGCTAGGAAACGGGGCAGCATGATGACATCCAAAACTGAATCCTAGTGGATTGCGTCCTTCCATTCCACTCAAGGATGGGTGCAAATGGTGGAGGCGGCGGGAATCGAACCCGCGTCCTGAGAAGGCCAAACAGAAGCTTCTACGTGCGTAGTCCGTTATTGATTCTCGTCACCTTAGCTGCCAACGGACAGGTGGTTAAGGAGACAAGCTCATTGTATTTCGCTTCCTTTTCCCGAGCCAGGATTAGGTTGCTAGCCCGCGATCAATCATCCGACAAGCCCAGCGGGCGAAGGCAAGTCGAATGTCACTGCCTAAGCAGCGAGTTTAAAGTTATTGTTGGCAGTTAAGCCTTTGCGGAAGGATTTACGAGGCCATCTCCGCAACCTCGGCACGCCACTTAAGCCAGGGAACTTTCAGTCGAAACCGATCGCCCCCACTCTAGTTGCGACTCCATTGTATCACACTATGGCCCTGAAGGAGGCCTTAGCGGCCACGAGTCGCACGGCGGAGCTCTCTTTCTGCCTCGCGTTCTTTTACCACCTGGCGCTTATCGTGCAAATTTCGCCCACGGCCGAGAGCAATCTCAACCTTTGCATTTTTGCCGGAGAAATACATGCGCAGGGGAATTAAGGTCAACCCCTTCTCTTTGACCCGCTGCAGCAGTTTGAGCCCTTCCGCCTTGTGCACCAGAAGCTGTCGTGACCGAAGCGGCTCATGGTTGTTCACATTTCCGTTGGAGTATTCTCCAAAATGGGCGCTTTCCAGCCATAAACCACTGGTTCTGGCTCGGACATAGGCTTCAGCCAAGCTCACTCGACCGGCACGCAAGGATTTGACCTCAGTACCTAGTAATGAAATCCCAGCCTCGAGAGTTTCGATGATTTCGTACTCCCGTTTGGCTTTGCGATTGATGACGGCCTCAAACTCAGCCTGTTTCTTTTTTCCGGACATGTTGGTCTTGCTTCCTCCGTGGGGGAAGATATCTTATGCGCGCCGTAGAAACCAGCTTGCCGAGGTGGCGGAATTGGCAGACGCGCAGGCTTCAGGTGCCTGTGCCCGTAAGGGTGTGGGGGTTCAAGTCCCCCCTCGCGCACCATTAGGTGGGACCGGTCCCACAATCACCACCAGAAAATCTCCCAGCCTGAGCATCATCTGAGGCTCGGAATCCTTCGAAGCAGATTTCACGGACATTAGTCCCGGGATGACGAGCCGGGCCCGCTCCAGCAGGGGACGTAGCGCCGATCCAGTCAAACGG
>JAQBXR010000034.1 GCA_027623295.1 Planctomycetota bacterium | reverse complement strand
AGGGGGCTTGCTCGGAGAAGGAACCAGTGCACTTGATTCCAGCCGGATTGCAGCTTGACTGTGGTTATAGTGAAAACTTAGGTACTATCTGGCTATGAGCTTCCCTAGCTTAGAGCAGTCTCTCTTAATTCTTGTTGCCTACATCATCGTTTCAAACGGGTTCTGGCTTCTATTAGCCTCTTTGGGCCTAGCGAAAATAGGTGGAGGAGAGAAAGTGACTCCTCGTGTCCTATTTACGAATTCGATACAGATTATTGTCTTTCTTTTTTCTTGCATTTGGTTTACAGTAACTCGTTGCTTTAGGTCAAATAAAACGTTTAGAGAGACCTACCTTCACCTTCTCAAGAAAGTAATCAAACTCAAAAAATAGTTGCATGGGCCGCCTGCTAATTCTCATAGTCATTCTTGTCGTTTCCATTTTGTTTTCGCTAGCGAAAACGATTTTTAATGTGGCAACAAAGCTTCCTCAGGGTAAAGATCCAGAGATCTCATTTAAAAGAGATGCCCAGAGCGTGATGAAAGGTGCGGCAAAAGGGAAACAATGGCTAGGTGATGCTTGGGATGAAGCGCAAGAGCAAGCTAAAAAGGACAGTGACCGTGCCAATTCTTGAGAGGAATAACATTCGTGAATTTCCTAGGGAGGATTGCCGTTGAATAATCAGCACTCATTTTGGATCGAGGAAGACAAATTAAAGTCATCCTGTCCATTGTCTTTTGCCTGATTGGCCTGTTGGTGTGGGCATGCCAGATTGACATACAGAATCGTTAAACTCATGTACCCCCATGCCTAACTCCCTATTCCTCCCAGAGTCTTCGCCCGATAATGCATCCCACTCCGAGCGGGAAGTCTTCCAGGCGCTTCAATCAACCCTAGGCCCTGGGTGGACCGTATTCTCTTCTGTCCATTGGACATCGCGCAATAGCAAGGGCAAGTTTCGCGATGGCGAGGCGGATTTCATTTTATTCCACCCCACCTATGGCCTGCTAGTGTTGGAGGTCAAAGGCGGGGGCATTGAGTTTGACCAGGCCAGTGGGCATTGGTTTACAGTTCCATCGGGGGAAGAACCTCGGAAGTTGAATCGCAGCCCGTTCACCCAAGCGCGCTCAAACTTGTATTCCGTGATAAAGATCCTTCGGCGTCGCACGGGGGAGCAGAACCTGACGTTTAGTTGGGGGTACGGAGTCGTCTTTCCAAATGTGGTGGATCTTGCCAGCCTGACCAATCAACACCCGCAAGCGCCGGAAGGGATTGTGGCATGTGCCACGGACTTAGCCTTCCTTGGCGAATGGTGCGAACAGCTAGCGAGAGGTTGGATGAGGCATGAGCCGGATTACTTTGAAGATCTTGGCGCGCACCGAGCCATGATGGTGCGGGAAGAGTCCACCTCGATGGACTCCGTGGTGAGTTTTCTCCAAGAAACGCTCTGCCCTAAGGTGAGTTTGCCGACTTCTTTCGATTTGCGCGAAGGCATTGCGCAGGAACGTAAAGAAATCATGCGACTGTCTGTTGCACAATGCAAAGTGCTTTCTCCGTTGGAAAGAAATCGGAGGTTAGCGGTACGCGGCGGTGCCGGGACTGGCAAGACCCTGTTGGCATTGCAACGGGCGCTGCGCTTTGCTCGTTTGGGAACACCCACTTTGCTCACTTGCTTTAACCGCGTATTGGCAGAATCCATGCTAGCGACCGCTAAAGCTGGATTGAAGGTCAGTGGCGACGAGTGGGCTTTGGAGAACGAAATCTTGAAAGTGCAAACCTTGCCGGATTACGTGGCTGGAATCGTGCTTGGTGATTTAGAAAAGTCTGTGGACCAGGACGCGGAGTTTTGGCGCACACTGCCAGAAACCTTTGCTGCATGGTGCGATAAAAATGGCCTGCCCGATGAATTCGCATTGGGTGCCATCCTCCTAGATGAAGGACAGGATTTCGGTCCAGCCTGGTGGAAGGTGCTTCCGAGATTGTTGCAACACCCCGAAGATGATTTCCTGTGGGTGTTCTTCGATAACAATCAGGCGATTTACGCCGCAGGCTTGGGGGAAGACGCACGGGAATTCTTGCCAGGCGCTGTGGAGGTCGATCTTAATGAGAACTTCCGCAATACCAAAGAGATTCACGCGGAGTTTCAGAAGTACCACGATGGCGAGAAGCAACGTGCGTTAGGACCGGCAGGGCGTGTGCCGGAGCGGGTGACGGTTGGCGATGCCGTGGGCGACCCCAATGTGCTTGAAGTCATCGGCGAGCTAGTAGAACGCTTAGTGGATCAGGATGGCATAGCAGCTGACAACATTGCAGTGCTCACGCCTAGCCGTAGTGCCAGTGCTTTATTTGTAGAGAAACTTGGACGATTTCCTACGCAAACCTCGGGCAAACTTAAAGCTGGGAGCGTGATTGTTGAGACCATCCACAGCTTTAAGGGGCAAGAAAGTCAGGTCGTCGTGCTGGCGGAGATGAACTTGGCCCCGGAGAATCAGGCGGATCGTTTGCGCTATGTGGCCATGAGCCGAGCAGTGCATCATTTGGTACTGGTGGAATAGGATCCGTTCACTTCCCTGCCTAAGACCACTGCGTACGCCGTGATCCTTCCCTAAGTTATGGCGGAAAATAGTGCGGGTGCCTGATATTCCTATCTGGTATGCCATGAAATGGCAGAGCAGTGTGTCATCATGTCCCTATGGAGAATCACTTTCATGCCGAATAGTCGAAGCGGCTCGTTTTGGATCTACCCGCAAGTATTAATCTTGGAATTGCAGCGGTTGGATTCCTGTGCAGTGGTGGGTCATCATCAAGCAAAGCCCGTGACTGTTGAGGAGTTGCTTTCCGCTACCGAGTACACCGCCCTTGTTTCGCTGTTGGTGGAAGAACAAAATGGTGAGTGGTTTACCGTGCGGCTTCCCGATTTCGGGGTCAAGGTAGATCGGAAGAGTCCGTTGTTTCTTGGCCTTACGCACGCGATTAAGTCTTATCACGGAGAGCTAGAGCCCTTGCCTGGAGTGTTGAAGCAACCCATAGAGCACTGCTATTGGGTGGTCCCTGGGAAATTGCTAGCCGGTGAATTTCCGGGCGCATTACACAAAGATGCGGCAATCAAGAAAATCAAAGCCCTCACTGATTTTGGCGTAGAAGCCTTTATCGATTTAACCGAAGAACGTGACGGCTTGAAATCCTATGCGGGGTTAGTGAAGCCATCGTCCTACCAACGCTTTGGTATTCAAGATGTTTCCACGCCGGCGTCTGCTCAGGTTACCCTCGCAATCCTCAATGCCATCGATGGGCACATGGCCGCAGGGCGAATGGTTTATGTGCACTGCTGGGGTGGAGTCGGTCGCACCGGTGTAATTGTGGGTTGTTGGCTGGTACGCCATGGTTTGGAACCGGAAGCTGCGGTCAAGCGCCTCGCCGAGCTTTGGAAGCAATGTCCCAAATCCGCCAAACGGAAGTCACCCGAAACTCAAAAACAAGTGGATTACATTCGCTCCTGGAAAGAGGAGCCCAATCCGCACGGTAACACGGTAAGGTAGGACTTTAAGCAATTATGATTCGTACTCTCATGGAAGGTTTGGCTGCAGGTGATGCGCTCGGAGTGACGTCCGAGTTTGATTCACTGGCAGGCGTGCGTAATACTTATCTGCGGAATCATGCAAGCGGTTGGCCGTTTGAAGCCATCGGAGGCGGGCCCTTTGGATTTCGCGCGCGTCGCCCCACGGACGATGCCGATATGGCTCTCGCCATAGTTAAGGCTTGGATCGAGACCGCTGCAAAGGATGAAGCGGCCGCTACTTATTTTGATGGCGAGCGCATTGCCGTGAACTTTGTGGAGTGGTTGAATTCGAATCCACCTGACATCGGCCACGCTACTCGAGCAACTCTGAAGACGGTGCGTGCCGGCACACCTTGGCACCATGGAGGATTTGAGTATTGGCGTAACGACAGGCATGCGTGGAGTAATGGTTCCTTAATGCGCAACGGCGTTGTTGCCGGCATGGGTGATACCGACCATGAAGTTTTTCGTCATACCCTGCATCATGGACTCATCACCCATTGGGCACCGCTTCCCGCGATATGTTGC
>JAQBXR010000012.1 GCA_027623295.1 Planctomycetota bacterium | reverse complement strand
TTCCGGTGCTCGATGCCGGCAGCCGCACCTTAGGTTTTGGCGGACGTTATCTGCCCGGTTCCTTTGCCGATGAAAAGAAGATGGGGAAGTACGTCAACTCCCCCGAAGGCCCGCTGTTTCCGAAGCGGCGTTTGCTTTACGGCATTGAGAAATTGCAGGCCGGCCTGCGCGATTTCCCGGATTCCCCAGTCCTGGTCACCGAAGGCTACCTAGATGTCATCCAGTTGCACCGTTCTGGCATACAGCCTTGTGTGGCTGCCCTCGGCACCGCATTCACCGATGACCACGCGCGTCGGCTGAAAAGGACCGAGCGCCGAGTGGTTCTTTTGCTCGATCCAGACCTCGCTGGGCGTAAAGCTGCCGTAAAAGCCGCCCGTCTCCTCGTCGCAGAAGGCGTTGACGTGCGCATTGCCACGCTTCCGGAAGGTTATGACCCCGCGGATATGGTGGCTGAGGGCCGTCTAGAAGAACTCTCTAGCTTCATCGCCGATTCATGGGATATACTCCGCTGGCGTTTAGATACCTGGTCCCAAAAAGAGGATTTGTCTGTGCCTGCGGTCGTCCATAAGGCTGCATCGGAGATGGCGGAGTGGATTGCAACCACCCCAAGTCCCGTTGTAGCAGAGGCTTGGGCGAGTCAGGTCCAAGCAACTTTGGGGGTCTCGGCGGACGCCCTGCGAAGGCTCACTCATCCTAAAGACACTGCGTACCAGGGTCCCATGGATAGCGGTGCCTTCGCCGAATCGTCACCCATTCCGCCATCCACTCAACCCGAGGAGGTCCTTCGAAGAAACGAAAGAGAAATCATCGCCGCCATCCTTCACGATCCAAGCGCATATCCGCGCTTCCGTAAAGAGCTCGACACGATAGAATTGCAAGATTCTGTCGCCCAAAGAGTCCTTTCATGGTGTCGTCAGCAACGTGAGTCTGAACAGGGGTTTGACCTCCTTACCGCTCTCGTCGCCTTCGAAAATCAAGAACCAGCCGCGTGGTTGGATCAGATTCGTTACCAACGGCCCAAGGATCCTTGTTTGGCATTAGAACGGTCCCTTGAAGTCCTCCCCGGCAACACAGAAAGAGCGACCGACTCCGATGATCTCCATTCCTTCTTGCGAAGGATCAGCATTTCTCCGAACGACTAAATCCCGAATCAGCTCCCATTCCCATGACCAATAAGTCGTTAGATAAAAAAACAGAATCAGCTCTCGAGACCCTTATCGCTAAGGGTCAGGTGACTGGCAGTCTTCCTTTCGAAGAATTACATAGTTTCTCGTCGTACCAGAGCGGCGACTATCTGACTCTGCAAAACATCATGAACCGTCTTGAGGCTGCCGGCATTGTGCTCGCCGCCAACACTACGGGAAACGTCGCCCAGTTTGCGGGCGGCACCGCACCGATTCCGGTCACTCCGAAACCACTTTCCACGTTAAGTATTCGTGGTGGTGGACGCGCCACTTCGGCCGTGCTGGAGAAGATCGATGATCCGGTGCGCATGTACCTCACCCAAATGGGTGAAATCCCACTGTTGACCCGCGAAGAGGAAATCTCGCTTGCGAAAACCACCGAGGTTTCGCGCAAAGTTTTCCGTCGTCTGGTGCTGGAGTCTGGCCTTGCGCTAGATATGGCATTAGATGTACTGCAGCAGGTCAAAGACGGCGATCTAGCGTTTGACCGCACCTTGAAGGTAAACCCTTCGGCGCAGGCGAACTCCAGTTTTGCTGTACTGCACCACAGCAACCGTCGCCTGAAAAAGCAGGCCGCGGAAGAAGGTGCCGATGAAGGTACCTCATCCAACATTGACGGAGGTGCCGGTTATGAGCTCACCAAGCAAGATTTGGAGCAGCGTTTGGGCGGCCACATTGCCGACCTAACTAACTTGCGCGATGTCGCGCGGGTTGGGTACGAAGTGCAGTTGGACACCCGCCTGAAAGCAGACGAGCGTGCCCTGTTCCGTCGCAACATGCGCGCACGTCAGCGTTGCATTGCAGTGATGGTGGAGGAGTTGCACTTCCAAGTAAACATCTTGCAAGACTTCATTCGTGTTTTGGAAAGCAAAGCACGGGCATGGGCTGCCGTCGCCCGCGAAGCAGCTAGCTTTGATGGCGCACGTAAGCGGAGTCATGCAGGCAAGGAAGAATTCGCTGTGCTGCAGTCGCAGTTGCGCGAATGGGAAGTGAAAGCCATGGAGCCGTTGGAATCATTCCAGCGTCGTATGGAGTTTCTTTACCGTGCTCTTGATGCCTACGAAAGTGCGAAGAAGGATTTGTCTTCGGGTAACTTGCGCTTGGTAGTTTCGATTGCCAAGAAGTACCGCAACCGTGGTTTGAGTTTCCTTGACTTGATTCAGGAAGGTAACACCGGTTTGATGAAGGCGGTTGAGAAGTACGAGTATCGCCGCGGTTATAAGTTTTCGACTTATGCCACATGGTGGATTCGTCAGGCCATCACACGATCGATTGCGGACCAGGCGCGGACCATCCGTATTCCGGTTCACATGATTGAGACCATGTCGAAGTTACGCGCAGTGCAAAAACGCCTGCTGCAAAACCTCGGCCGCGAACCTTCCATTGAGGAAATGTCGGAAGCTGCAGACATTGCCGTAGACGAAGCCACGCGGGTCATGAAGATTGCCAAGCATCCGATTTCTTTGGATCGTCCGATTGGCGATTCCGAGGATTCTTACTTCGGCGACTTCATCGAAGACGAAATGTCGGAGAACCCGGTTGAGCGTGCTGGCCAAGAAATGCTCAAAGAACGCATTGACGATGTCCTCGAATCCCTCACTTTCCGTGAGCGCGAGATCATCAAACTGCGTTATGGCATAGGAGACGGCTACACCTACACCCTGGAAGAGGTCGGTCGCATCTTCCGGGTGACGCGCGAACGTGTGCGTCAGATTGAAGCGAAGGCGATTCGCAAGCTGCAACACCCAATCCGGGCACGCAAGTTAGCGGGTTTCTTGGAAGGAACAACTCCGTAACCTGAGCCTTGCTGCGAGTTTGCTTGCGGCAATCGGCTAATACCTGAGAACAATCAGGAATTCGCACCCTGGATGGTTCCCATCCAGGGTGCGCTGCGTTGTAATGAATGGCAGTGGAAGCCATCCTCGCCCAACTCCTTCGTGCTCAACAGGTAGACAAACGCCTGACTACTTTGGCACGACGTCTGGAGTCGCTTCCAGTGGAGTTAGGGGAGCGCGAATCCACTATGGCGGCGCTGGAGGCAGAGGCCGAAGAGCTCGAAGCGGAGAAGAGGGCATGTTTTGTGCGCTCCACCAAGTTGGAGAACGAGTGCGGCACGCGCGAAGATCGCATTAACAAGTTGGAGAAGCAAGCGATTGAATCGCGTGATCCATCTTCCGCTCAGATTGCTCAGCATGAGGCCACCACGCATCGTCAGGAAAACTCCGCGGCACAGGAAGAAGCACTCGAGTTATTGGAGCGAGCCGATGGGCTAGCCGCCAAACGCGAGGCCATGAATGGCCGCCTCGATGAGGCTAAGGAGTCTTTAGATGCCATGCGCGCGAGTGTCGAGGCCGATGCCGCCGAGCTGCAAGCCGATGTCGATACTTTGAGTGCGGAACGCGAAGAATTGGTAGCCGACGTCAACACGACTGTACGCAGTGTGTTTCAAACCTTATCCGCCAAACATCCGGGCAAAGCCGTGGTGCCGGTAAAGGGCAATTCTTGCGGCGGCTGCGGCACCAACCTCACTGCGAACGACCGCGTACGCGTGCAGGCTGCCAAAGGCATGACTCGATGCCCTTCGTGTACCCGAATCTTAGTCATGCAGGATTTGTGGACGAAGATGAGTGAGCCAGTTCAGTAGGGTTTGAAGCTGGGAAGGCCTGCTAAACTGCGCCTTCCATGCTTTTTCTTCCCGCTCTTCTACTTTTCACCCTGCCGCAGCAGTCCCTAGATGGACAGCTCCCGAAGCAGGATCTCGGGGTTGCTGCGTTTTTGGCAGCGCACCCGGAATATGACGGCCGTGGCATTCGTGTTGCGGTGCTCGACACCGGGATTGACCCTGGGCATCCGTTCTTGCAAAAGACACCCGATGGGCGGCGCAAGTTGGTCGATTGGTACGACGCCACCACTGACGGTCGCATGAACACCAGCATGGTGGTCGATCTAGACGGCAACGGCAAGACCATTGGCTTAAGCGGCCGCGAGTTGGATTTGGGTCACCATAAGAGTGGTGGCGAAGTTCACCTTGGACGTATTGGCGCCGAGTTTTTGCCAGCCGGTTTGAGCGGGCGCATGAACGCGCAACGTCAAGCCAAGTGGCAGGTGGAAGCGGACAAGTATCAAGAAGCGGTCACGCGTTTGGAGGGCAATGGCACTTCCATTGACGAAGAGTCCGCCTCCGAATCGGAAACTCAACGGCACTTCGATTCCTTCACCGATCCCGGCGTGGTTTACGACGTGGTGGTCTTCGAGCGAGGCGGCAAGTGGAAAGTAGTCATCGACTCCGATGAAGACGGCGACCTCGATGAAGAAACTGCACTCGGCACCTTCCGCGAGACTGGGGACTGGGCCACGCTCGGCGATTCTTCCAACATGAACTACGCCGTGAGCGTTGCGGACGATGGCAACCTCACCACATTGCTCTTCGACACCCACGGTCACGGCACCCACGTTGCCGGCATCATTGGAAGTTACGAAGGACCTAATGGTCGCCTCAACGGAATCGCTCCGGGTGTGGAACTGGTCGCGATTAAAATTGGCGATGGCAAGTTTGGTGGCAGCACCAGCGGTTTTGCAGTCGCCAAAGCGTTGGATATGGCGGTCGAAGCCGGATGTCAAATCGCAAACATGTCTTTCGGCGGTCCAAGCTTCTACGCCGATGGCGATGAGCCGGATTCCTGGGTGATTGATGAAGCGGCTAAGCGCGGTTTGATCTTGGTGACCTCCGCGGGCAACGAAGGTCCAGCACTTACCACCGTGGGTTCTCCAGGAACCACCGAATCGGCGTTCTCGATTGCCGCTGGCGTATGGCCGAATACGCAGAAGGTGAACTACGGTTCGCTGAACCCAAGCCAGCCCGTCCTGTTCGATTTTTCCTCGCGCGGCCCCTTGCCAAACGGTGACATCGGCGTGGACTTCACCGCACCCGGCGCTGCCTTGAGCGCACTTCCATCTTGGACTTTATCGAAAGGTGAAAACTGGAATGGCACTTCTATGGCCGCTCCACAAATGGCCGGATGTGTGGCACTCCTCCGTTGTGCAGCAACTCAAGAAGGCCTCGCACAATCGCCAGCTCGTATTTATCGAGCCTTCCGTTTGGCTGCGGAGAAACTGCCGCAGCATGATTGGGTGGAAGTCGGGCACGGTGCCATCGACATGGAGCGCTCGCTGGTTGCCCTGCGCAATCTCGCCGAAGGTCCGGCAGGGGAGCAGTCCTTCACCGTCAGTATTAACAATCCATTCGGGGTTGGCGAAGGCATTTACCTCCGTGGCCTTCCATCGAAAGAGCCGTTTGAGCGTCGCATTAACATTACGCCAGACTTTGCTTTGGAAGACTCGAACGCTAGCCGTTCCGATTTTCTGCGCACTTTCCGTTTAGTTTCGGAGTCGACTTGGGTGCAAGTGCCCGACGCCATGTACACCAGCTCTCAAGGTTCTGGTTTCAATGCACGGATTAATCCTGAGTCATTGGAGCATGGTTTGTACAGCACACGCATCCTCGCTTATGACGATTCCAAGCCTGAAAACGCTGGTCCAGACCTGGTGATTCCGGTCACCGTGGTGGTCCCTATGGAAGTGAATGAGTTGGGTGAAGCTTGGAATCAGTTTGAACTTGGCCCTGGTGACCTCGGCCGCACCTTCTTGCAAGTGCCGCACGGCGCCAACGTGGTGCATTTGCGCGTGACCCAAAACGGCGGAGGCGAGAATGAATTCCGCACCGGCGCTGGTTCGGTCAGTGGTTTCCTTTACGCCGGCGACCGTCAACGTCGTGGGCGTATGATCCTGAGCGATAACGAAAGTTATGAAACCACGATTCCGGTGGAAGCTGGAACCGTGTTGGAATACGCCATGGGCGCACGCTGGTCGACCAACGTGAAAGCTGAAGTCGGTTTGCACTTCCGTTTTGAAGGTGTGCAGCCGCAGTACGCAGAGTTCGAAGTGCCAGCTGGTCAAGAGACGGGCTTCTTCGGCTTTGCCTCTTACCTGCGCGATGCCGACGGCCTAAGCGTTTCAGCAAGCATTGATGGCGTGGCATCGCCCGTAGTCGCTGATATGAAGATCATTGAAGATCCGATTCGCAGCACCATTATGGGTGGTCATGGCATGTTCCAAGGCATTGTGGAATGGGATGCGGAAGTGCCAGAAGGCACCAGCAAGGTTTCCATGTTCACCCCACGTTCGATTCAAACTACGGAATGGCGTGAAGACTTGGCACTCGAAATCTTCGACGAAGCCGATGCCATCTTTGGCCGTTTCATTGCATTCGAAACCGAAACCGATCTCGGCAACATGCCGGCCGGCAAGTACCACTTCCGATTGAGTTACCCAAGCCTTGGTGCAGCCGCTCTGGAAGCGCGATTCGCAGGTGCGGAACTGCGGTTCTACAACAGCCCCGGTTCGATGACCTTGTACCCGGATTTGAAGTCTGCGATTTCCGAAACGGGTGCTTCCAGCCGCTTGAGCATTCCGTTTGGCGGCGCACGCAGTTCCTTCGCGCGTATGCCGGAACTGGAGTCTCTAGATGATGGACAACGTTACTTTGGTTCCGTCAGCGTGAAGTCAGGCAGCAACACTTTAGTCACGGTGCCGCTTTCGATTGATCGTCCAACCGCTCCCTTGACCGGCCCGAAAGATTGGGCCGTCACCGCAGCGGAAGAGCCTTGCGAAGAGCATGCCAGCTGGGTCGAGGCGAAAGCTTCTGGAAGTGAAAAGCCGGTCGCTTGGATTTCTGCCGCACGCGATTGGGCTAGTGCCGAGCCGCTTAACTTCGAAGCCACACTTGCGGTTTACGAAGCTTTGGTAAATGCGGGATTGCCAGACATCGCCAAGCGCGATGCGGTGGGTTTCCTTGCAAGCTTCCCTAACCGCGTGGAAGAGTTCCGCGCTGCCGCGAAGAGCTGGAACTAAGTAGAGCATGCAACCGCGCCTAGCCCTGTGTGGGAATGTCTTTCCTGCAGATGGGCCGGACGCGGTCTTGGCTGCCTTGCGTGGGCCGGTGCGCGCTTGGACTGATGGATTGAAGGCAGCCGGGAAAACCGGACCTTTCGGTTTTGGCCTGCATTTTTCCGCGCGTGCAGCTGCGGAAATCGCAGCATCGAAAACGCTGCTGGAGGACATCCGCCAAGCCCTGTCTGAGGCTAGTGTCCCGGCATGGACCGCCAATGCCTTTCCATTTGGCGATTTTCATGCAAGCTCGGTGAAAGAGTCGGCATTTCTGCCGGATTGGAGTTCGCCAGAGCGTTCCGAGTTCACGGTACAGGTTGCGCATTTACTCGCAGAACTTGCACCGGACGATGACCGGCCTTTATCCATTTCCACCTGCCCGATTGGATATGGACCGAAGGCACTGGCTCATCCGGACACGCTGAAACATCTACTCTTCACCGCCGCATGTTTGCAGCATTTGGGGAGGCAGTTTCAGCGCGACATCATCCTTGCGATTGAGCCCGAACCCGATGGCAACTTTGAACGGGTCAGCGATTTGGCGACCTGGTTGTACCACCACATCCCACAGGACCTGCTGCCCCAACTCGGCGTATGTTGGGATCTTTGCCATGGTGCGGTGGTGGGGGAATCGGCAAGCGAAGTGCTCGAAACTTTGCACAACACCGGCGTGCGGGTGGGCAAGGTGCAGATTTCTTCGGCCCTGGCGATTCCAGGGCATCCAACTTCTGAATCCTTGGCGCTTCTTCAGGCACTTACCGACGATCCCTACCTGCATCAGGTGCGTGGCGACCAGCCCGATGGCGTGGCCGCGTCTTTTCCGGACATGCCAGCCTTTTTAGGGCTCCCAGACGCAGCTAAGTGGTCCAATCTCCGAGTGCATTGCCACGTGCCGGTTTCGCGTTCTGAGTACCCTGGCGGGCTCAGTGGGACGCCATGGAAAGAGGCCGTCAGCCAATGCCTGAACGCTGGCATCCGCGACTTTGAGCTCGAAACTTATACTCTTCCGGTGCTGCCCGCCGAGTTCTTGGCAGAGCGTGGGCAGGTCGGCACCATGGTCGACGAAAGTTTGTCGTGTATTCAGGCTCTCAAGCTTGACACGAGGTAGGACGGCATATATCTTTCCCGCCGGTTTGCCCGTAGGGCACCCGGTCCCATCGTCTAGTCTGGCCTAGGACACCAGGTTTTCATCCTGGCAACAGGGGTTCGAATCCCCTTGGGATCACCAAGCAGCTCGTCAATCTTCTCGAAGATTGGCGGGTTTTTTTATGCCCTCAGTCAGCCAGCGGATGCGCCTGTTGATACAGCTTGCGCAGCCCTTCCACCGAGACGTGGGTGTAGATTTGCGTGCTGCCTAAACTGGCGTGACCGAGCAGTTCTTGCACACTGCGTAGATCGGCGCCACGGCTGAGCAGGTGGGTGGCAAAGCTATGTCGCAGGGTGTGGGGCGAGCAGTGCCGATGGATTCCAGCACGCTGCAAGCACTTATCCAGAATCCTGCGTACCGAACGATCGGTCAAGCGAGCGCCAAAGCGGTTCAGGAACAAGGTCCCGCGATCTGCCTGCATAATGCCTTTATGCACAAAGTAACGCTCCAAGGCTGAGCAAGCCGGCTTGCCCAACATGCCCAAACGCTCCTTGCGTCCCTTGCCCTGCAGACGCGCAAGACCGCGGCGTAGGTCGACATCGTGCTCGTTAAGGGCGACTAACTCCGCCACACGACAGCCGGTGGAGTAGAGCACCTCGAGCAAAGCCCGGTCGCGATATTCCTCTGCGTCTTCGGCACACGGTGCCGCCAGCAAGCGCTCAATCTCCTCTTCTTCCAAGAAGCGCGGCAGACGTCGTCCTTTGCGCGGTCCACGTAAGGCCACCGCCGGGTTGGTTTGAATGTGCCCAACCTCTTCCATCCACCCGAAAAAGATGCGCAGGGTGCTGAGGTGCCGCGCCAAGGTCGATGGACTCAATCCCTCTTCGGTGAGGGTGCCCAAGTACAGCCGCAAACGCGCCGTGCGTAATTCCACCGGCGGGGGTAACGGCAACTCTTCTGGCTCCGGTGCCAGATAAGTGAAGAAGCGCACCAAATCCCGTTGATAGGCGTTCAAGGTATTGGGGCTGACCTGCCGCACATCGCGCAAATGCCCCATAAAGGCAGCACGCAATTGGAGGAGGTCGTGGGTCATTGGAAATATCATACTGGGTGAGTCCCATCTCCCCACCTCGTCCCAGCATGACCACTTTCCGCGTTACCTGCCTCGCTCGTTCTAAGAGCATGCCAGCGCCTGCGCTTTGCCTGCAGGGTTTAGACGATGGCATGGAACCCATGCTGCTGGAGAGCTCTAACGGGACCGGTTTTACGGTTTTGGCCTGGTCGCCGGACCGACATTTGAGCGGCAACATGCATCCCGACAGTGGCGATGACCGTGCATGGCCGTTGAGTTCCACTGACCCAGCGCAAATGCTGGAGGATGCCTCCGCCGACGAGTCCTGGGGATTCGATGCCGGTCTTCCCCACCTGGGAGTCGGCTGGATCGGATGGTTCGGTTTTGAATGCGGGCATGCTTATGAGAACTTTCCGTGGAACCCACCCTACCCCGATGGCTGGCCGGATTATCACTTTGCGCGCTACCGCCAAGCCTTGGTGTGGCTGCCCGATGGCGAATGCCTTTTGCTGCAGGCCCAAAAGCACGACAAGGAAGATCGCGCCCGTGCCTTGCGTTGGTTCGAAAAACTAAAGTCATTGCAAGTGGCTCCAGCAGATGAGGTGCCCGACCTTATGGAGGCCAAACTGGAAGCAGAAATAAGCGAGCACAGATTCCGCGCCGATGTCGCCAAACTGCGTGATTGGATTGGTGAAGGCGAACTCTTTCAGGCCAACCTGTCCCACTTTTTAAGTGGTGCTTTCCCGCATAACCCACGCGCCTTCTACGCCAAACTCCGCAACACCCAACCCACGGCCATGAGCGCCTACTGGGAAGATGCGCGCGGCCATGCTTTGCTCTCGCATTCTCCGGAACGGTTTCTGCAGGTCCGCGGTGCTTCCTTACTCACCGAACCGATTAAGGGAACCGCGCAGCGCGGCAACACTCCGGCGGAAGATGCAGTCATTGCGCAAAACCTTAATGTCGATCAAAAGGAAGTCGCGGAGTTAACCATGATTGTCGATATGGCGCGGAATGATTTAGGCCGCATCGCAGACGTGGGGGCGGTGGAAGTGACGTCGGCAGGGGAGGTAGAGACTTACTCCACTTTGTTTCATCGCATCGCCACGGTGCGCGCCAAGTGGAATCCAGAAAAAGGCATTGCGGCCTTACTGCGCGCAACCTTCCCGCCAGCATCGGTCACCGGCGCTCCGAAGGTCCGTGCCTTACAAGCCATTGCCGAACTGGAAGGTCGGCCGCGCGGTCCCTACTGCGGATGCCTCGGTTATTGGATTCCCGGCCCCGAACCGCACGCCGATTTTTCCGTCCTGATTCGCACCGCCACCCTTTCCCGCGATCGCTTAAGGCTGGCGGTCGGTGCGGGCATCGTGTGGGATTCCGACCCAGAACGAGAATGGCATGAGACCCTGCTCAAGGGACGTTACCTTACCGGCGTATGAAGCCCGTCCAAGACCCGACGCAAATCCTCATGTTGGATGGCTGCTTAGCCTCCACCGAGTTGCCGTCCTTGTTTGCCGGTTGGCCTGGAGTTTTACGCGGAGAAGGCATTTTTGAAACCTTCTTGGTGCGCGGTGGGGTGCCGTCGCCCATGTTGCCGCAACACGATGCGCGCCTCACCCATAGCGCCAACCTAACCGGCTTCGAGGTCCCGCTTAGAACTCTCACTGCGCAATACCAAGACTTCTCGCAACACTTGGAACGGGGTAACTGGCGGGTTCGCTTAACCGTTCTGCGTGGACTGGAAGAGCAACAACACTTCCTGTGGACGGCCGGGCCTGAACCTGCGCCAAGGGAATCCGTAATTCTACAAATTTCGGAGCATCGGCTCGATCCGTTGGACCCCATTGCCGGCGCGAAAACGGTGTCGCGCATTGGCCTTCAAGTCGCGCGCAAAAAGGCTCATGATCTTGGCGCCTACGATGCCATTTTGCGCACCGTTGACGGTGATTTAGCCGAAGGCACCTCCACCAATCTCTTTCTGTGGATGGACGATGCCCTCCACACCCCTGGCCTAGATCGGGGAATTTTGGGAGGGGTCACCCGCCAAACGGTCCTTAAGGCCTGTAGGGCAGCCGACATTCCGGTATTTGAGCGAAGAATCGAGTTAACAGAACTGTCTTCGGCCGTAGAGGTATATATCACCAATGCAGTGATTGGCTTGACTCCGGTTGCCTGTATCCTGCAGTGGAGAGACCAGCTTCCGGGCCCTAGTGGACCTGCTCTACAACGAATTCGGGAAGCTTACGTCGCTTACATCTCGTCGATCACCCAAATCTGATTGCACCATGCTCGCACTTCTCACCCTGACTTTCCTTTCTGCACCTTTGACTACGGACCTTGCAGTCATGACTCCACTCGCGCTCAGCTTGCAAGCGCCTGACCTGAAAGAGGAATTTGCTCGCTTCGATGCAATCCTCAAAAGCAAAACAGATGAAGGGGAAGCCATCAACCTGATGGATACTTTTGTTGGCTTTCACCGCGAAGCGCAAGGCAAAATCGACAGCATTGATGATTCCATTTCCATTGGGGAAGGAGATAAGAAAGCTTTGTTGAATGACCGCAAAGTGCAACTCAAGTTTCAGAATACTTTGGCGGAGAAGGTTTATTCTGCCATGACTCATAAGGGGCGCAAAGCTCTGACTGAGGCAAACCTGCAGTTGTTTAAGGCGTCGGCCTACACTTTGGGTCAAATGGGTTCGGTCGGTGCGCATTATCTGTGGAAGGCTTTTGAGAACAAGAAGTTCAAGGCTGAGCCCGATTTCCTCGGTCTATGTCTAGAGCAAGTGGGCTACACCCATGCCTACGAAGAGTTCACCGAAGAACTTACCGCCTTACTGGACCATCACGAGTATCTCTTCATTGCAAAGGCCAGTGAAGCCTTGGCGCAGTTTGGTGGTGCACCAGGTAGTTTGCGCCATGATGCCGTGGAGCGTTTGACTCAACTCTTGTCACAGAACTGGGAGTCGACCATCACTAATAAGACTGATGAAGAAGCGCAGAAGAAATACCGTCAAACCGGACAGGCCATGCGCAATGCTTTGGAGGCTTTAACCGGCACTAGCCAAAGTGACCCCCAAGCTTGGACCACCTGGTGGAACGAGAACAAGAACGACAAAGAGATTTGGGCCGACCACGACGAATAGGAACTGGCGCTACCTGCGCATCGGTTTTATTCAGCCTGGCAATCTTGTTGCCCGCATGTGGGCGCAGCGAGGCCGTGGACCCAACACTTGGAGCCGCCGCCAGCATTCAACTGCAAGGGCGTCGGGCTTGGACCGGTGGCCAAGAGGGTGGCCCCTTTTTGTTGGTCGAAGAAATGAGCTTGCCGGCGCATTCGAATGCAACCATTGGAGGCGAAGAGGACTTGTTCCGCTTCACCTTTTCCATCCCCGAGGACACCCGTTTGTTGCGTGTGCAGGTCATGGAACCAGGAGGGCAGCGAGCCTTAGGCCAAGTGGTGGTCGATGGCGCCCTGTTCTCAGCACTTGGAGATCCTCCGGAAGAGGTCGATGCGCGCGCACGTCTGTATTGGAATGGCGTCACAGCTGGCGTTCAGGAATACTTGCCATCGGATTCTCAATCCACTCGGTTGACCTATTTAGTTGCGGCTCCTGCCACACCTCCGGTTGCTTCCGATGCATCTCTGCAGTGGCAACGCGGCGCACTTACGATAGAGCTCTCGGCACAGAGTTGGAGCGAACCGCAACGTCGTGCCTACCTAGATGCTCCCGCCGAATTCAAAGATGAGTGATTCGCTCGAACCCCTTCTCGACCAAGATCAGCAACTAGCGCGTCAAGCAGCCACCCAATCGGGTTCGTTGTTGCGTCTGCGCGACGTGCAAGCGTTGAACCGCTCCTTCCGGCGCCTTGCTGAAGTGCAAGAGTCCTTGCTTGATCGCTTGGAGTCCTTGGAAGAAGAGAAGTCTGCGCAAAACCGGGCGAACGGTCCTCTCATGGCCATGGGTGGCGTCATTCTCGGATGCGGTTTGGCTTTAGTGGCTTTCGTCATGTGGCAGGACAAGTCTGCCGGCGAGGTGCTTCCAGTGGTGGTGCAGCAAGAGCCTGCGGTGGTGAATGTGCCACCCGCAGAAATCACTGTGCAAGGCCCAGACAACACCGAACTGGTTGCTGCATTCAAAACTATGAATGCCAATATGGAGAAGGTGATTGCTGGGCAAGCTTCGGATCGTGAGCAGCTTGGGGATTTGACCGCAAAGCTGTTGTTGTCGGAAGAGGAGAAGCTGAACCTTATGAAGGAGTTCGCGCTTGCCGAGGAAAAGTACAAGGCCGATGTTGAAAAGGCCTCCAAGGCTGAGCTTGTGCAACCTCTGGCCAATGTTGATTTGAACTTGCCTGGAGAATCAACTGCGGTGGAGCCAGCGAGCGTTGCAGCGAAAGTCCTCGCGCCGGCAATAACTTGGGTCGGTGTGGTCAACGGTTTGTTAGCCGCAGATGGCTATAGCGCCCTGCGTTTGCAACAAGCCACCCGGGTGCCCGGAAAAGCCGCTTTGGCCGATGTCACCTGGATGTCCTGGAACCGCGAAGGTCTGGTCGACACCATTGTCCATGCCGATCGCTTGGAGTTCGAAATGCATCGCATGAGCGGTGTCTTGGTGTTGCGCTTCTTCGATGGCAGCCTCACCGCCGAGGGTTTGCGTACTGCCTTGCCCGAGGCAGGCATGCGTTTGGATTTAGAAAGCCAAAACCTAAATGCATGGATGGAGCATTTCCCGGAGCTAAAGGAAAGCACTTTGCAGGCCGCGCCAGTGGTGTCGAACGCAACGCCGAATTCCGAGGGAGTCACTCCACCGGCCGGAAACTTCATGAGCGATGCGCACAAAGTACGCAAGGCCTTAGACGACCTCATTTCGCTGCGCGGATCATTTAGCTTTTATCGTTTGTCCTCGCTCGAATCCGTCGATGGCAACTTGCTCCGCTTAGTGCAAATCAACTGGCACGACAACTCGGGGCGCCTGGTGAAAACCATTGAAGCAGACTCTTTAGAAGTGATCTTGCATAAGAACAGCTCGGTCGAGCTTTTGCTGCGCAAGGGTGCTTTCCTCGATGGCTCAAAGAAGAGCCCTTTCTCCTCCGACCGTTTTAGCTTGCACTTGCCTCGGCAAGATATCTCTGCTTGGCGCGCATCGGGTGTGCCGTTTACCGATTCCTCGCAGTAAAAGTGTCGGATCGAGAACGCGCACCGGAAGGCCGTCGCATTTTGAATGTAAGCGGTCTACTGGAAGCCGGCCGTTCGGTTCTAGAATCGGAAATCGGCCCGGTTTGGGTGGAGGCCGAGGTCTTTGAATATCGCGGTCCGCACCGTGGTAGTGGCCACCGGTATTTCAAGTTGCGCGATGACAATGCATCTATGAGCGCCATTTTGTGGCGAGGTGTGGCAGATCGGGCCCTGTCCTCGGAGTTACGCGATGGCCAGAAGGTACTGGTCCGTGGCAGTTTCGACATCTACGCAGCTCGCGGCACCTTGAGTTTTGTACTCGACCGGGTGGAAGATCGTGGCACCGGGAACTTGGCACAACGCTTTGAAGAGATGAAGCGTAAACTGCAAATGGAGGGCTTGTTTGACCCCGAACGCAAGTTGGTGATCCCAGAACGCGTGCATCAGGTGGTGCTGATTACCGGTGCCGATTCTGCCGCCGAAGCCGATGTCCTCCACGTCTTTCAAAAACAACCGAACCCGGTTCATGTTCTGGTGCGTCATGCCAGAGTCCAAGGGGAAGGTGCGGTGCCCGATTTGCTTGCAGCTTTAAAGGAAGCGGCCTCGATTTCCCCCGACCTCATCCTGCTCAGTCGCGGTGGTGGTTCGATGGAAGACCTATGGGCCTTCAACGAAGAGGCCTTGGTGCGCGCCGTCGCTGCTTGCGAGATTCCAATAATTTCCGCAGTAGGGCACGAGGTTGATTTTTCGCTGTGCGATTTTGCCGCGGATGAACGCGCGATTACTCCAACCGCTGCAGCGCAACGCATTGTGGCGCCTTGGGTGGAGGGCATCGAGCAGATTCAAGTGCTCGGTAAACGCTTGTCACGCTGCGCAGGGCAATTGACATTAGAGGCAAGATCTGCCCTGCGGCACCAAGCGGATTTGGTTGGAGTCATGCGGCGCTTTTTGCGTGAGAAGAAGGCTCGTTTTGAGCGGGGTATGCAGAGCTTTACTGCGCAACATCCCGCGCAGCGATTGGAACGTCAGGCATTGCGTTTACGGCATGCCGAGCAGCGCTTGATGGCGGGGGTCGAAGGGCGCTTGCACATGGGACGCGTGCGCTTGCAGAGGCAGGCGAGGGGATTAGCATCAGCCAGTCCAAAGACCGCGATTGGCCTGCACAAGGCTGGGTTGAGCAAGGCATCGGCCCGGCTGAATGCGGGCAATCCAGAAGGCTTGTTGAACCGCGGATACGCCTTGGTGAAGGTTGAAGGGCAAGATGGCTTCTTGCGTGACTCCAAGGCCGCTCCTGAAGGCACTGCAATCCACATTCAGTTAGCCAAGGGCGACTTGCGGGCGCGGGTAGAATAGACCCGTGGCCGCAAAGAAGAAACCTGGATTCGAGCAGCAGCTCGAAAAGTTAGAAGAGCTCGTGGAGGGGCTCGAGAACGGAGATTTGGCGCTTGAAGAAGGCGTTGAGCGCTATCGCGAGGGAGTGGATTTGCTGAAGAGCCTCAACCAGACCTTGGCCGACGCCGAGCATAAGGTGGAAGAACTCACCGCTACTTTGCGCGCCGAGCTTAAGGAACTGGAGCAGAATGGCGACGACCTTGACCTCGACTGATTCCAGTTTTCGCAGTTGGCTGACTTCGGTAGGCCCGGAAATCAACGCCGCTTTGGCAGGGGCGGTTGCGGAAAATTCTTTGCCATCGGCGCCCAAACGTTTGCGCGAAGCCATGGCGCACGCATTGCTCAGCGGGGGGAAACGGATTCGCCCAGCTCTGAGTCTGCTCGCCGCCGAAGCTTGTGGCAGTGATCGGGCACGGGCTATGCCAGGTGCCGTCGCTTGCGAAATGATTCATGCCTACTCCTTGGTGCACGACGATCTTCCATGCATGGACGATGACACCCTGCGCCGCGGCAAACCTACTACACATGTTACTTTCGGCGAAGCCACTGCGGTGCTCGCTGGCGATGCCTTACAAACGCTAGCTTTTGAAATCCTTGCGCAGCAATCCAGTGCCGCCCTTGCAGTGGAGCAAATCCAACTGCTCACTGCAGCATCTGGTGCCTCCGGCATGGTGGGTGGGCAACAAATGGATATGGATGGCGAAGGCCAACAGCTTTCCCTCGAGGCCATCCTGCAAATGCATGCTGGCAAGACCGGCGCGCTGCTTGGCACTTCGATCCTTCTCGGGGTGGCATCCGCTGGCGCCGATCTCACCCCGTGGCGTAGCTATGCCGCGTCCATCGGGCGTCTTTTCCAAATCTCCGATGATGTGCTCGACGCCACCCGCAGCACTGCAGAGCTAGGCAAAACGGCTGGCAAGGACCTCGCCGCGGACAAATCCACAGTGGTCGGCGCTTTGGGCCTCGATGGCGCCCGCGCACTTATGGCCGAAGAAGTGCAGAATGCGCTGAACGCCGTAGCTAAGATGAATCCTGTCCAGCACCATGCGGAACTCGCTGACCTGCCGGTCTTTTTAGGCACGCGACACGCCTAATCGTCATCGAGCGCCGTACCTTTACTGATAGAATTTCGCAGGCTTCCTGCCATCGCCACGAATCCATGTCTCCCCTCCATCTCGCGCAATTGCAATCGCCTGCGGAACTGAAAGGCCGCTCCACGGAAGAGCTTGAGGCCCTGTGTGCGGAGATCCGTGCGGCATTGGTAGAGAAGGTGCTGCGGACCGGCGGCCACTTAGGCAGCAACCTTGGTGTGGTGGAGTTAACGGTCGCTCTGCATACGGTGTTTGATTTCTTGCAGGACCGCTTGGTTTTCGATGTCAGCCACCAGTGCTATGTGCACAAAATGCTCACTGGGCGTTTGGCAGGTTTCGATAACCTGCGCCGCACTGATGGCATGTCCGGTTTCATTTGCCGT
This sequence comes from Planctomycetota bacterium, assembly GCA_027623295.1. Classification (GTDB taxonomy): domain Bacteria; phylum Planctomycetota; class UBA1135; order UBA1135; family UBA1135. Next base: position 78,789 of record JAQBXR010000012.1, on the reverse strand, counting down.
AACGAATCGCCCTACGATTTGCTGACTGCCGGTCACGCGGGCACCGCGATTTCGTTTGCTTCCGGTTTAGCCGAAGGCATGAAAGGAGACGGTGGCAGTAAAGATGGTGGCGATCCTTGGGCAGTTGCTTTTGTCGGCGATTCTGGCTTTGGCGCGGGGGTGAGCTTTGAGGGCTTGAACCAAGCGGCCGATCAAAACTCGCGTTTGTTAGTGATTTTGAATGACAATGAGTGGTCCATCGCACGTTCGGTGGGAGCTCTTGCCCGTTATCTTTCCCGCTTGCGTTCGTCGCGGACTTTGCATCGCGGCTATGAGCGGATTAAGACGCTGGCGAAAAACTTACCGGTAGTAGGCAGTCGCATGGAGGAACTCGGCGAGGTCATTCGTCACGTTTTGATTCCAGGCCACGTGTTTGAGGAGCTGGGTGTGAACTACATTGGTCCTTTAGATGGGCACGATTTAGCTGGAACCTTGGAAGCTTTAAAACGCGCACGTCGGATTGAAGGCGTAACCTTGTTGCACTTCTTGACTGAAAAAGGCAAAGGTTATGAGCCCGCGGGGAAAGACCCGGAACGTGCGCATGGCATCAGTCCGCCGCCGTTTAAAGTCCCAGCGCCAAAGATGGAAGTTGCTGGTCAAGAAGCGGCGTCACGTAAGGCGTACACCAAAATTTTTGGCGAGGCTTTATGCAAGATTGCAGAACGTGATTCGCGGGTGCATGCGATTACCGCCGCCATGCCTTCCGGCACGGGGCTAAGTGGATTTGCGGCAAAGTTTCCAGACCGATTCCACGACACTGGCATTACCGAACAGCATGCCGTAGCTATGGCCGGTGGCATGGCCACCGCAGGCAAACGTCCAGTGGTTGCGATTTACAGTACCTTTTTGCAACGCGGCTATGACCAGGTGTTTCAAGAGGTTGCCCTTCAGGAGGAAGATGTCATCTTCTGCCTAGACCGCAGTGGTCTAGTTGGGCAAGACGGCCCAACCCACATGGGGCTTTATGACATGGCCTATTTACGGCCGTTCCCAAGCATGACTTTGGCTTCTCCGCGCGATGCGGTAGATCTCGAAAACATGCTCGAAGCTGGTCTCAAAGTCGGTGGACCCTGGGCACTCCGATGGCCGCGCGGGGATTCCCCAGCAGAAGTCGGTAGTCCTGCCTCGCTGCGCCCACCGATGGAACCGGGCCGCGCCGAACGTCTACGCCAAGGAAAAGATGGCGTTGTGTTTGCGCTTGGAGCCATGGTCGAGCCGGTGTTGGATGCCGCGGCAACCCTTGAAAAAGAAACCGGCTTGGTTCTAGAAGTCTGGGACGCTCGTTTCTGCAAGCCGCTTGACCGCGAAGCCATTTTAGATGCGGCTGCGCGCTTTCCGTGGATTGCAGCTGTGGAGGAGCATGCCCTGACCGGTGGATTCACCTCCGCCGTCGCTGAACTTCTCGCAGACGCCAAGCTCACCACGCGTCCTTACCTTTCGCGCCACGGTGTGCCGGACCGTTTTATACCCCACATGACTTCCCGCGAGGAACAGCTTGCCGTCTGCAAGCTCAATGTTGCTTCGTTAGTCGCTTCATGGAAGGAATCGCTCAACTGGAGCCGCATTCAAGCACCCTCGGAAGTATGAGCTCACGTCCAAAGTCGAATGCGAATGGTCATTGGGGGCCAGAACTGCCAGCCAATCGCGCGCCGCGTGTTTTGATCCTTGGCGATCCCGGGAAAGAGACAGTGGCGCCCATGGTGGCACGTCTGCAAGCCTGGCTGCAAGGTAAAGCTGCTGAAGTTCTGGTTGATTTAGGTATGGGTTATGACCCCATCGAATCCAAGCCAGACCTCATCGTGTCTCTGGGTGGCGATGGCATGATTCTGGCGGCGTCGCATCGCATGGGCAAACGCAGGGTACCGGTGATTGGTGTCAACCTCGGTCGCGTTGGCTTTTTAGCGGGCGTTTCCACCGATCGTCTAGAAGATGCCATGAAGTTAGTCTTTGCGGGTAAAGCGCGGATTGAAGATCGTGCCATGATGACCTTCCAGGTGAAGCGCGGGGGTGAAACCGTATTGGATTCGCACGTACTCAATGAAATCTTGGTCAGTCGCCTTTCCGAGCGCACCATGATTACCATTGACCTGATTGATGAGCGTCGACCGGTGTGCACCTTCCGGGGCGATGGCGTGATTGTCTCCACGGCAACCGGTTCTACGGCTTACAACTTGTCGGCAGGCGGACCTATTTTGGTGCCAAGTTTAGAGGCCTTAGTGGTGCAGCCGCTTGCACCGCATACTTTGGCAATGCGCCCCTTGGTGTTGCGCAATGATCGTCACTTTACCTTGCACGTACAAGACTCCGGGCAGCTTACTTCCGACGGTTATTTAGAAGGAAAACTAGAAGCAGGTGACCGGATTAAAATCGGCCCGAGCCCGCGCCGCCTTACTTTGGTGGTCGACCCAAATTCGCGGTTCTATGACCGTTTGCGCTCCAAGTTGCATTGGGGTGAGACTCCTGGGGCTTAGCGCTCTACGTAAAAAGAAAAACCCGCGTCACTGTAATGGTGACGCGGGTTTTTGGTGGCTTAGAAAAGCTGATGAGAGTTTATCCGTAAATCCCGCGCAGCGAGTCGAAGTAGGAGACGCGGTCGACGCCCAGCATGCAGGTAGCGAGGCGTAGGCCCACCTTATGCTTGGCAGCAGCATTTCGCGCGCGTGTATAGGCTTCCAGCACCATGCGGTCGAGGCGGTCTTCTACGTCGCTCAAGGGCCACTTGTAACCCATGCGGTTTTGTACCCACTCAAAGTAGGCAATGATGACGCTACCAGAGTTTCCTAGGAGGTCAGGGACCACTGGGATCCCGCGCTCTTGCAAGATGGTATCGCCACGGCCGGAGGTTGGAGCATTCGCAGCTTCCACCATGAGCTTGGCGTTGACGTGCGGTGCGGTTTTGCTGTTGATCTGGTTCGCAGCAGCTGCGGGGATCAAGACATCGCATTTGATGGAGAGCAGTTGGCTATCGTTGATGCTATCGCCACCAGGGAAACCTTTGACGCTTCCGGTGGACTCGCGATGAGCCAGCAAAGCTTCGATGTCGAGGCCCGCCGCATTGTGCACACCACCACTGATGTCACCCATAGCAATCACCTTGTGCCCGTACTCAATCATCTGCCGTGCGACCTGACTGGCCACGATGCCAGCGCCTTGAATGACCACTTCGGCTTTCGATGTAAAGCCCATGTCGGCTAAACGCTTCTCCATGAGAACGCGTACACCACGACCAATCGCGGAATGTCGTCCGGCGGTACCGCCGAGTCCTTCAGGTTTGCCGACTACCACCGCGGTTTCGGTGTGGCGTGTATGCATGGAATAAGTGTCCAAGCACCAAGCCATGACCTGTTCGTGGCTATGCAAATCTGGCGCAATAATGTCGCGCTCAGGGCCGAGGAAATCCATGAGCCCTGCGGTGTAACGACGCACTACTTTCTCCACTACCATGGGGGAGTGCTTGCGTGGGTCGAAATTGATACCGCCCATGGAACCGCCGAACGGTACACCCAAAGCTGCGCATTTCCAAGTATTCCAGGCAGCGAGTGCGCGTAGTTCATCGCGCTTCAAGTTCTCGTCGAGGCGCAAACCGCCAAGGCAAGGTCCCATAGACAGATTGTGGCGAATGCGGAAGCCGTTGAAGACCTGAATTTCACCGTAGTCGTCTGTGACCGGAATCGCGAATTTGAACTCGCTGTCTGGACGACGCAACAGAACGTAAATATCCGGGTTTAATCCAAGGATTTGTGCGGCTTCGTCGAAACGCTCCATCATGGAGCTGAACGGGTTGTCTTCGGCTAGTGCAGGCGAAGGTGCCTGCGCTTCGACGATTTCCAAATTGGTATTGGAATCAAGCATAGATCCCCCTCAAGTTTAAGCAGTAAGCCACGCGTTCAATCGCGACACAGTAAGCGCCAATGCGGGCGCTAGTTTTGTACTTCTCGGCAGCGTCCACGACGGACTTAAAGCTGTCGACCATGATGCGCTCCATGCGATCAAAGACCACCTGCTCTTCCCAGAAGTAACCCATGCGGTTTTGCACCCATTCGAAGTAGGAGACGGTTACGCCACCCGCGTTCGCGAGGATGTCCGGCGCAACAAATACGCCATGCTCTTCCAGAATGGTGTCTGCTGCAGCGGAAGTCGGACCGTTTGCGCCTTCGACAATCACCTTGGCCTTAATGTCGGCCGCGTTGCGCGAAGTGATCTGATCTTCAGTGGCTGCTGGCACGAGGACATCGCAATCCAGGGTAAGCAGTTGTGCGTTATCTAAACTTTCTGCACCTGGGAAGCCTTCGAGGGTGCGCTTTTCTTCCAACCACTTAAGTACGGCCGGCATATCGAGGCCATCATCGTTGTGGATGGCACCATACATGTCGGAAATCGCAATTACTTTGTGCCCCATTTCATGCAGGAACAAGGCGCCAAGTCCACCGACATTTCCAGAACCTTGCACGACCACGCGACATCCGGTTGCCGGCATGCCGAGGTGCTTCAAAGATTCGCGCACGGTGAAGGCCACACCAAGTCCGGTGGCTTCACGGCGTCCTTTGGAACCGCCCAAGCCAACCGGCTTTCCAGTCACAATGCTGGTGGTGGTGGCTCGCGTGTGCAGGGAATAGGTGTCCATCAGCCATGCCATGGTTTGCTCGCCGGTGTTCATGTCGGGAGCGGGGACATCGCGTTCGGGGCCAATGATGTCAAGCAAGTTGGCTGTGTAACGACGCGTCATACGCTCCAGCTCGCCTTGAGACATACGGCGCGGGTCGCAGATGATGCCACCTTTAGCACCACCAAAGGGCACATCGACCACGGCACATTTCCATGTCATCCATGCTGAGAGTGCGCGCACCTCATCAAGGTGCACCTCCGGGGAGTAACGGATGCCACCTTTGGCAGGGCCACGTGCCACCGAATGCTGCACGCGATAGCCGGTGAACACCCTTACCGAGCCATCGTCCATTTTTACAGGAACGGAGACGGTTAACTCCTGGTGAGGAGTTGAAAGGATGCGTTTGATGCCAGGATCTAGGTTGATGAGCTCTGCCGCTTTATCCAGGCGCATTTGCGCTTGAACAAAGGGGTTGGACTCAGACCCAGCGGGTTCGACGGTCGCGGAATCGGCCATGATTGGGGACCAGGGGCAATGAGGGGAAGCAATGCTCCTAGGTGGGCAAAGAATATCTCAACTATCGGCTAAACGGGAGAAGGAAATGGAATCTCTGAAGGAAAATCTAGTCCACCAGAATTCCTTGCTCTTGGAGCTTCGCCGGTCGATGATAAGCCCATGACAGAATTGCGGGATGTCCGCATGTACCAAGCGAAAGGCCGGCCAACGACCACCCTGGACGAGGGGCGCATCCTCGCGGCCATGGAAGATGTACACCTTCTCGCACGGTTGGGCTTAGATACGCTCGAAGGCGCGATGAGGTTCAGCGGTGGAGTCATCGTCCGCGATGCTGGACCACGCAAAACTTATCGCGTAGAAACCCCAGAAGGCGTGATTTTCGTCAAAATCCACCGCGATGTGCCGCTGAAACGCCGCCTCAACGTGACCGCCCGTGGTTCCTCAAGCCCAGCTCATATCGAATGGGATGCCATCTCCATGATGCGCAAAACCGGCTTCGATGTGCCTGACCCAGTGGCTTTTGGTGAGGAAATCAACCTTCTTGGCTGCCCGCGCCGCTCCTTCATCATTACCCGCGAGGTGGTGGGGCGGCAGCTGGACCACCTTTTGGAGCTAGGATTTCCGAATCCGCATGGATTATCCGAGCGCGAAGCCCGCAACCAAGTCCTGCGCGATGTCGCCGGCATGGTGCATCGATTCCACTCCACCGGCTTCTATCACAAGGATTTGTACCTTTGTCATCTGATCGTGACCGAGGATGAAAGGTGGGGTCGCCCATTTTTCATTGACTTAGAACGGGTCGACCGTGATTTTCCGCCGCGACGTCGGTGGTTGGTCAAAGATTTAGGCGCCTTGCATTATTCGGCTCCGGCAAACGTGACCAGGGCGGATCGCCTGCGTTTCTTGCTCATGTACATGTCCAAAACTCGCGTCGATGCACACACCAAGCGTTGTGTGCGCGACATCGTGTCTAAGGCGCACAAGATTGCGTCGCATGCACCTAAGTTTGGTTAAAGCGAGGGGTTGAGTGTGCGCATCGCCGTGCTTCTCGATCAGTGGCATGCCGATGGCGGCGGCCTAGAGCAATACTTGCATTTCGTGCTACCCGAGTTGGTTTCGCGTGGACATGGGGTTTTGTTAGCTGCACGTGGTGCCACCAGTGGTACGCCGCAAGGAGTGACCGCGGTGGATTTGCGCCGCGGACGTTTATTGCCGCGCCCTTGGTCCGATTGGCAAGAAGCGCGCGAAGCGGTGCGGGTTGCAGATCATTGGAATGCAGACCGTGTTTGGGGTTTACGTGCGATTCCATGTAAGGGAAGTGTGTGGCAGCCGATGGGAGGCAGCAGTCCTGATGTGCAAAAGGCGAGAGGCCGGGTGCCGAGTCGTCGCACCCGAGCACTCATGCGTTTGGAGGAAGAAACCCTGCGAGCTGCGGCATGCGTACTCCCGATGTCGCCGATGGTGGCACGTGAAATCGAAAAACGCGCACCTGGAAAACAGCAAACCATGTTGCCTTTGCCTTTGTTGCTGCCGCCTTCGGGAATGCAGATCCCGGGAAAACGTGGCCGGATTTCAGAGCAAACACCGCTGCGTATTTTGCACTGTGGACGCGACCCCTTGCGGCATGGTGCAAAAGCATCGGTGGAATGGTTTCGCTGCCTGAAGCCACGTGGAATTTATGCCCGTTTGGATCTATGGGCGAAAACCATTGCGCATGCGGAGCGTGCGATTGGAGCCTCTGCAGAGATGCTGTTCACCGAAGGCGTTGTTTTGCATCCATGGGATGGTGGATTCCGGCAGGCCTTGCAAAGTGCAGACCTGCTTTTTCATCCCACGCTTTACGACTCCTTCAGCTTGGTTTGTTTAGAGGCCGCTGCGGCTGGAGTACCCGTGATGACGACCAGAATGGCAGGTGTCGCCGAGTTGTTGCCATCAGCCATGTGCGCAACAGAACCAAGGGAGCTGCCCGATGTAGCTGCTGCGCGGGGAATGGAGCTGTTTTTTGGCGCTTGTGCATATTCCGAAGAGGCGTGGCTTCGCTTAGGAGAGGAAGTGCGTAGCGGTTTCCAACTGCAGGAACATGTCGCGCAGATAGAATCCGTTCTGGAGAGATTCCCCCGATGATTAAAAAATTCCTCGTTGCATTTTTGGTCCTGTTTCTCGTGCTTGCCGTAATCGGTCTTTTCCTGCCAAAGGATTACCGGGTCGAACGAAGACAATTTATTGCGGCCGATGCAACCACCATCCTGGCTTTGACTTCTGACTTGCCCACTTGGGAGTCTTGGTCTGCCTGGAATAAGCAAGCCGACCCTGATTGCAAGTGGGAATTCCCAGATGCCACCACCATGTTCTGGGATGGCCCGATCAATCTAGAGGGAAAGATGTGGGTAACTTCGGCAACTGCTGAGGGCATGACTTGGGATTTAGCCTTCGAGGATGGCGCCTATTTGGCAAAAGGGGGATTGACCTTTGTGCCTGCAGAGAATGGGACGGAAGTGATTTGGTACACTGAGGGCGACATCGATGCTGCGGCTCCACTAGCCGGTTGGTTTAGCGTCATGATGGACTCCATGATTGGGCCTTCTTTTGAAGTGAACCTAACCAGCATCGAAGCTGAGTTGGCGAAAGGCAAATGATTCGTATTCACGAAGTGGCCGCACGGGATGGTCTTCAAAATGAGAAGACGGTTCTTTCCACTGACAAGAAGTTTGAGCTTTTGGGGTTGCTGGCTGCATCGCGTCCGGATTCTTTGGAAATCACCAGTTTTGTGCGGCCAGATCTAGTCCCACAACTTGCCGATGCTAAGGAACTATGTGCACGTTTACGAGACGTGCCTTGGCGCAAAGATTTGCCACTAGTTGGATTAGTCATGAATATGCGCGGCTATGAGAGTTTTCGCGAAAGTGGTTTAGATGCCATTACTGCGGTGATTGGAGCGCACGAAGGATTCTCCAAAGCAAACTCTGGCATGAACATCGAAAAGGCCGTTGCCGTGAATCAAGAGATTGCTGCCGCTGCCAAGGCTGATGGCTTCCCAATCCGCATGTACCTTTCGATGGCCTTTGGTTCGCCCAAAGATGGAGATACCGACATGCTTACAGTTTTGGATTTAGTGGCTGCTTCCATGGATATGGGGGTGGAGCGTGTGCTGTTATCCGACACTGTCGGAGTCGGGCGCGTCGATCAAGTGGAGTGCTTGGCTCACGCCGCTCTCGACATGATGTCCCCCGATCAAGTTGGCTTGCACATGCATGACACCTATGGTCGTGCACTTGAAAACTGCGCTGCAGGCATGGAGCTCGGAGTCCGCATGTTCGACGCGTCCGCGGGCGGCACCGGCGGATGTCCTTTTACTCCAGGCGCTGCCGGAAACCTCGCTACAGGCGCCTTGCTAGCACTTGCAAGAGAGCGCGGCTTGGCGCCAGACATGGATCGCGGTGCCCTTGATTCTGCAACCAGCCTGCTCTCTGAGCAGTTAGGACGTCCCTTAGCTGTGGGTGACGCTACGCGCGCTTAGGCATTAGGTAGGGCATGAATATTTCAGCCCATGTAAAAGCGTTTGCCATCTTGTTCCTTATGGGGGAACCATTCTTGTCAACAAACGATTGGGGTATCGATCCTGCAAACGATCTCGTCTACAGTCTGAAGACCGGCGGGCAAAAACGAGAGTAGGTGAACGGCCGGTTCGGCCTCAAGCATCTGGTTCCGCGGCACTCCCGCGAAAGCGGGCAAAGGGCGGAAATGACGGTGGCCACCGGCATGAACTCAGTGAAAGGCATGGTCAAGTAGACCGCAGCCATACATGCGAACGCGGTTTTTCCTAAATTGCCAAAGCCGTAAATAGAGGCCATCCACCAGCCAACGACGAGACCGACCAGCCAACCCACATAAAAGCCAAACGGTCCGAAGGTGGCAAGGTCTAGCATATCGAGAAACAGGCCTCCGGCAATAGGGCCTAAGGCTCGATATAGCTTTTTAAGAGAATCCATGATGCTCTATTCTACGTTTCAAGAGCCCTAACGTTAAATAATCCCAGTTTTTCACCGGATTTGCACCGCTTGCGATTGGCCTTGAATTGACTCTGGTCTACCCTTCGTTCGAGAAAAAGGCAGAGTAGGCAAAGGCCTTCGATGCACGGTATCCTGAGGCCATGCCGGCCTCGGAAACGCCTCTTGTTTTACTTCATCGTGATGGTCGCTTGGCCACGCTTGAGATCAATCGCCCAGAAGCGCGTAATGCGTTGAGCTTCCCCGCGCTCTTGCAACTTCGCGAGTGCTTGGCCGAGTTGCGTGAAGATTCTTCGGTTTGGGCCGTGGTGCTAACCGGCGCAGGCGACAAAGCGTTTTGTGCAGGTGCTGATTTGAAAGAACGACGCTCCATGTCAGAAGGGGAAGTAAAGGAGTTTGTGCGTAACATTCGTGCCACCATGGATGACATTGCTGGATTGCCTCAGCCGACGATTGCAGCCATGAATGGGCATGCTTTTGGTGGTGGTTGTGAAATGGCGCTCTCCTGTGATCTGCGTTTACTGGCCTCGCACGCCATGATTGGCTTGACCGAAACCAGCTTGGGAATTATTCCCGGAGCAGGTGGCTGTGTGCGCCTACCTCGCTTGGTCGGAGCAGCGAAGGCTAAGCATTTAATTCTGACTGCCAAGCGCTGCAGCGCGGAAGAAGCGAAGAGCATGGGCCTGGTACATGAGATTGCAGATGCCGCAGATTTTGCCACCGCCACCTCCACCATGGTGCAATCCTTATTGGCAAATGGTCCATTGGCCTTGCGCGCGGCAAAAGCCGCGATCGATGGCAGCCTAGACATGACCATGGATCAGGCGCTGGAGCATGAAGCTTCTTGTTATCAACGTATTATTCCCACCGCAGATCGCCTCGAAGCTTTGGCGGCTTTTGGCGCAAAACGGAAGCCCAACTTTCAGGGCAAGTAGGAGCTAGATTATGTTTTGGCTACTCGGAATCTTTTTTTTGGCAGTGGTTGTGGTGTACGACCTAAATCAAAAACGCCACGCTATTTTGCGCAACTTCCCATTGGTCGGGCACTTTCGTTATTGGTTAGAGAAGGTTGGTCCTGAGTTGCGCCAATATATTGTGACGAGCAACAATGAAGAACGTCCATTCAGCCGCGACCAACGGCGCTGGATTTACTCTTCCGCAAAAATGGAGAATAACTATTTCGGTTTTGGCACCGACAATGATTTAGACGTTGCGCAGAACTATGTCATTTTCCATCATGCGGCATTCCCACTGTTAGAGCAACATCAAGGGGATCCAGGCTATGACCCCCATTATGCCTTGGCTTGTAGAAAAACGATGGGCGCCTCGCATGGGCGCAAAAAAGCGTTTCGTCCTGAATCAGTGGTAAATGTGTCCGCCATGAGCTTTGGCTCTTTGAGTGCGCCGGCGATTACAGCTTTGAATCGTGGGGTGCAGCTGGCCGGCGCATTGCACAACACCGGCGAAGGGGGTGTTTCCTCGCACCACCTTCAAGGGGGAGATTTGATTTGGCAAATTGGCACCGGATATTTTGGCGCTCGGGCCGCCAATGGCGGTTTTTCCTTGGAGGAATGCGTAAGTACCTGCGAAAAATACCCCTCCATTCGTGCGATTGAGGTCAAGCTAAGCCAAGGCGCGAAACCAGGTGTCGGCGGCATCTTGCCAGGCGTCAAGGTTACTGCTGAGATTGCCGGTATTCGCGGCATTCCTCAGGGCAAAGATTGCGTGAGTCCAAGTCGCCATCTAGCCTTTGATGGTGTCGTTGGCATGATTCAATTTGTCGAAGAATTGGCTGATGCCACCGGATTGCCGGTCGGAATAAAGTCTGCGGTGGGAGGCGGTGAGTTCTGGGAAGAGCTTGCTAATGAGATGAAGGCCAGCGGCAAAGGTCCTGACTTTTTAACCATTGATGGTGGAGAGGGAGGCACTGGTGCCGGACCATTGGTATTCACCGATCACGTGGCCTTGCCCTTTCGCTTTGGATTCAGCCGCGTGTTCCGCATTTTTGCCGATGCCGGCCTTTCCGATGACATCGTCTTCATAGGCTCCGGACGTTTAGGCTTACCTGATTCCGCCTTCCTTGCTTTCGGCTTAGGTTGCGACATGGTAAATGTTGCCCGCGAAGCCATGTTGGCCATCGGATGTATTCAGGCGCAAAGATGTGAAACCGGACATTGCCCTACAGGAGTTGCAACTCAGAATGAGTGGTTGCAAAGGGGTTTGGATCCCACCGATAAATCGGTGCGTCTTTCGAACTACATCATGACTTTGCGCAAGGAGCTCATTCGCCTATCCCGCGCATGTGGTCATGAACACCCTTCTATGGTGCCACTGTCGCAAATGGAAATTCTCAATGGACCAGGCGGGCCAACTCCAGCGCCTGCGATGTATGGCTACGAAGAAGGCCATCAAGAAAAAGCGCAAGCCTTGGAGGTTTAGCCTTGTTGATAAAATGGATTGTGTGTCAGGTTGCGAAAGCTAACACAGAAGCATTTTCTGTTTCCCAAGAGGCATGGTCTGGCATCCACGCAGAGCCTGGCTTTATTGGACAAGCCGGCGGATGGAATGATTCTAAAACAGCCTGCGTGCTTGGACTGTGGGAAAGTGCCGAGGCGCAGAACCAGTTTTTGCAAGATGGGCAGCACGATGCCATCGTGAAGGCCAGCAATCAAATGTCCCTGCTGAAGTCTTGGTCGACTACGCTTTTTGAGCAACGCTATCCAATGCCTGGGCGGTTCCCCGATTTGCAGACGGCTCTTGCCTCGGCTCCAGAGACCGCCTTCCTGCGGGTAGCCGACTGCTGGGTGCCCCCAGAGCAAAAGCAGGTTTTCCTGCGTGCGCAAGAATCCACTTGGCTCCCGGCTATGCAAAAAGCCAAAGGCAGTTAACCCTGCCTGATAATACTAAAAACACCCGTCTAGGGTTTTTTTAGTATTTGTAAGTAAGGGATTCTCCTACCTACACCGTGTCACCCTGAGCGAAACGAAGTGTAGTCGAACGGGTCTCAAGCATAGCAAGGAACACTTTGCTATGCCGCACGAGATACATTCGACTACGCCTTCCGTTACACTTGAGACTCCGCTCAGTATGACACACGCTAGTATTGTCACCCTGAACGAAACGAAGTGTAGTCGAACGGGTCTCACTCCTACCTACACCGTGTCACCTTCTGCGAAACGCAGTGTAGTCGAATGGGAGGAGGATGACATGTATTAAATGTATATCTTAGAAAGGGTAATACCCTGGTGGCTCTGCCTCGGGGATTCTATATTGTTACAAATTACTACTATGCATAGTAGTAATGCGCATGTTATCTCGCGCGTGGATATGCACTCACCGTCTCCCAGGCAAGACGCTGGAGTGTGGTGGCAAGTGCAGCGTTGACCGGTGCGAGACCAGCCGAATGTAAGAGATGTGATTCTGCTGGTGCACCAGCAGGGTTTTCTCCATAAATCGTAGCGTACATCACAAGTGATATGTAATATCTACCAAGCTCATTGATGTGAATGCCGTCGTCATAAAAATCATCAATTGAAGAAACTGTGGGGACATTTCCAGCAGCAATTTCGTCGTAGAGACGCGCCATTGCTTGTCCACCAGGGATAATCTTCATATCGTTACCAGCACCTTGTGCGTTTACATGATCCATAATTGGTTCCCAAGCATTACGGTACGCGTCTAGGTTTGAGCGGTAGTTTTGTTGGTAGGTCCATGGCCATGTTTCGTATAGGTACACACGAACATTTGGGTTGCTTGCTACAGCGAGGTTGTAGTATTTTGATGCATATAGTCTAGTGTTGACATTAGCAAATTGCTCAACAAATTCTACATTTTCGTCGATCCCTTCGGTGAGTATGACGACGTCATAATCGCCAGAGGACAGGTCGTCGCGAGCATTTCCCCAGCCAAATTGTGGCTGAATGGGTGGAGGGAATCCATTGTCCCAGATTTGCATATCTGTGTATGCTGATCCTGCAGTCCTCCACGAAGCTCCAGATGTGTCGTCCAAGGCATCAATTCTTCCACGCCATTGCCAGAATAGGGGGGCGCCGTTGAGTACTTGCAATGTGTTGCTGTACTGCTTTCCTAAGCTGGTTGAAATATGAGCGAGCGTTGCAGGTAGCTCATGGCCTACAAGACTGTGACCTACAAAATACACATTAATATCATTTGAGTATGATGTGTTGTTGGGTGGTGTCGGAGTAGGGGTTGGGGTTGGTGCTGGCTCAGGTGTTGGTTCTGGAGTAGGGGTTGGAGTGGGTGTTGGTTCTGGGGCAGGTGTTACTGGTGGTGGCGTATTAGATTCCGAAGAGCCTGAGCCTTGGTTTGGTATTGGGGTAGGAGTTGGATTTGCACCTTCCACTTCCACGATTTGGCCAGCTTGCGTGACTAAGTAAATTGCGAAGGATGCCAGCCAGTGCTCCCCTTCAAAGTGGCCACTGAATACGTATTCCAGCCCCACCTTTCTGTGTGCTAGAGCTGCAGTTTGAAGGACTTCACGACGCGCGTCATTCTCTGGCAAGGCAGAGACTATGCCCTCTAAGGTCCATCCACGGGAAAGATTCAGGCCCGCAAGATGCACCAAACGGCCATCCGTGACATCGGAAACTTGGGTGGGGGTTAATACCTTACCCATGGCTCCAGAAGCGAGTCCCGGAAAGAATGCATCGAGCCAGATGAGGTACTCCTTCTGTGGTAAAACGCGACGCATGAGATCGGCTTCGTTTAATCCTGCGGAGAAGAAGTCCTCGCCGGATGGTTCATACTGCACTGGATATTCGGTGTCTGCTTGATAAAAGGAAAGCACCTTCGCGACCAGGGCTTTTTCCAACTCTTGGTTGCCAACCGCACGGGCGTAATCCAGCTCCATGCCAAAAGCAAATGCGGTGTCGGGATGCACTCCGGTGCGGATGGGGTGCGCAAGGCGTGGCAAATATCCATGCAGCAAATCCACCACTTGATCTTCCAGCGGTTTGAGGTTTGCCGCCCATTGCTTGGCATCGTCATCCTCGAAAGTGTGGAGTTCGTTTGCTAACTGAAGCAACCAAGCCCAACCATACATACGCTCAAAACTCTTGTTCTGCTTTTCATCAAAGTAATCGGCTTCGGTTTGCAGAGCTTCGGCGGTGAGCTGCGCGTGTAATAAAGCGCGAATCTCGGCATCGACGGAAGACCCAGGTTGGGTTTTGAGTAGTCGTACCAGCATCCAATGGCCGTGCACGGAGGAATGCCAGTCGAAAGAACCGTAAAACACCGGGTGCAGCTCGCGCGGGACCACTGCCGATTCCGGGCCCGTGTAGACCTGGCCTGGCTTGTTGGGGAACTCACGCACGATGCTGTCGAGGGCAAGGCGGGCGAATGAGGCAACTTGCTGGTCCTCAAGGGCTGGGGTTTGACTCATGGCAGGTATACAAGAAAGCAGCAAAGCGGTCAGGGACATAGGCGGAGTGTATCCTAGGAGGAACCATGCGTACCACTCTGATCAGCCTAGCCTTCGGCCTGCTTGCCGTAGCGTGTAGCACCGGAAAACCGATGGACTCCAATCCTGACACCACCCAACCTGCGACCCCTGCCTCGATGAACATCCAAGAAGCCACCTTTGCAGCGGGCTGATTCTGGGGCGTCGAAGCTATCTACCGTGCTGTAGATGGCGTAATTTCCACTGAGGTCGGCTATGTCGGCGGCACCGTTCCAGATGTAACCTATCAACAAGTTTGTTCTGGTGAAACCGGACACGCGGAAGCCGTTCATGTGACCTATGATCCGTCCAAAGTTCAGTACGAGCAGCTGCTTGATATTTTTTGGGAGAATCACGACCCTACCCAAGCGAATGGTCAAGGCGTGAACATCGGCGATCAATATCGCGCGGTTATTTTCTTCCACAGTGAAGAACAGCGTAAAATGGCGGAGTCTTCTAAAGCTAGCCTGGCCAGCTCAGGTCGTTTTAGTAAGCCTATAAGCACCGGCGTGGTGGAGTCCAAGGACTTCATTCGTGCTGAGAATTACCATCAGCAGTACTACGAAAAGCAAGGCTTGTTCCCGCGTCGTTAAAAACGGTGCTTAGGAATCCAGGAGGTGCACTTTAGAAGTGCACCTCAGATTTTTCGACCGTGCAGCGCAGAGTCGTTGGGCGCTGACCATTGGGGCTGAAGAACGTAAGGGTGCGCTGTTTGCCGCCGCGCAGGTTAAAGGTGCGTTCGCGAGGGTCTACTTCCATCGAGTCTTCGAGCAGGAAGCCATCGGAGTCGTACCACTCGAGAACAATGAAAACGTTTTGTCGGTCGGAATCGTCGTTGACCAGATTGAACTGAGCCGTCGCTTGGTCATCACGCATACGCACGCGCATGTTCTCAACGGTCACGCCGTCCACTGTGGATTCCACACGAAGAGCCACCTCTCCATTATCGTGGGTCAGGACTGTGGGTCCGGAAGAGCAGGCTGCAAGGAGGATGGGGCTCGCGGCAAGTAGATGGAGTAGTCGTTTTGGTGCCATACCAGTCACAACTACGGCTTATTCCGGAAAGGACTGAAGTCTTAAATCGGTAAATCGACGTCGTTAATCAGCACTAATGTGATGAGCGCGGCAAGCAAAAGAGCCCAGCCGAGTAGCATGCCCACCGCAAGTTTGCGTGATTTACGCTTATGCCACCAAGTCCTTGGGGCGACCCCGCGTGAAAGGAAGGTCGCAATGCCCGCCAGGTTGACGCACACCAGGTTTCCTGCGAGCAACATGCCGGCACCTTCTGCAAGAGCCCAATTCCCAGCGGTCACCATGAGGGCACAGACCACGAGTGGCGGGAGCAGGGCGACGGCAACCATGACGCCAACTAAGGACGCGGGCACGCCGGTGGTGAAGGCAAGGGCTCCTGCAGTTCCTGCAGCTAAGGCAAGCAGCAAGTCTTCAAGGTTTAGGTTGGTGCGGCTGATGATTTCATGCGACTCAAGGTTTAAATCGAAAATCCAGCCGGCGAGCCCTGCAAGTAGGAATGCAAGAGTGACGCCAGCAAAACCAGTGCGGAAACTAAGCAGCGCTAGTTTGGTATCGCCAAGAGCACTGGCTAGGGAAAGAGCCATATTGGGGCCTAGCAGAGGTGCGATCACCATGGCGCCAATCAAAACCGCAGTGTTGTCGGCGGATAAACCAATTGTGGCAACGATCGTGGAAAGGCCCACCATCCAAGGTGTACTTTGTCGAGTTGGGCGACATCGGCAAGGTCGTCGATGAGTTCCTCGCGACTAATGCTGCCGCCCTTCTTTTTGGGAGGCGTTTCAGCTGCTGGAGTTACCGGTTCAGGCTCCTCTGGTTTGGGTACTACGGTTTCTACGGCTAAGACGACTGCGCGGAAATCTTGATAGCGGCCAAAGGCGGCTTGCAATGGATCGAGCACAGTGGAGACCTCCTCGGCAGGAATCAGAATGTGATACTGCGTGGTGGACCCTGGCAAGTTATGCCGAAAAGCCTTAGCGTGCGGCAAGGTTTCTAGGAGCGCGTCGATCTTTCAACGGCTTCATCGGGAATGAAGGTGTGGACGAGGCGGGTCGCCATAGGGGGACAAGGTTACTATGCCGCCACCTAGGGGATGGACCCCTACACGAAAAGAAGTTTCATGAGCGATTCTCGAACCATTCAAACTGCAGCAGTGTTGGGCGCTGGGGCCATGGGCGCAGGCATTGCGCAAGTGGCCGCACAGGCTGGTATTCGCACCCGGCTTTATGACATTGAAGAGTCTTTGGCGCGTGACGGCATGGCAAAGATCGAAGCCATGCTGGAGAAGGGCGTGCAAAAGGGCAAGGTTACGGCGGAGCGCAAGGCTGAAGTCTTAGCATTGCTAGAGCCGGTCTGGAACTTAGAGTGCGCGGTGTCGGGCGTAGATTTAGTAATCGAAGCCGCACCCGAAAAGCTGAGTTTGAAGCAAGATATTTTCAAACGCGTTGCCGCAATCGTAAGTCCTGAGGCCTTGATTGCCACCAACACTTCATCCTTGTCGGTGACGGAGTTGGCCACTGTGGTGCCCAATCCAGAGCGCTTTTTGGGTTTGCATTTTTTCAACCCACCGCCGCTTATGAAATTGTTGGAAGTGGTCCGTGGTGAGAAGACTTCCAAGCAGGTTTTGGAGCGCGCTTTAGAATTGTCCGAGCGCATGGGCAAGAGCCCGATTGTGGTAAAGGATGCACCTGGTTTTGCCTCTTCGCGATTGGGAGTCACCCTCGGCTTAGAAGCCATCCGTATGGTGGAAGAGGGTGTTGCCTCGGCGGCAGATATCGACACTGCCATGGAGCTTGGTTATCGCCACCCCATGGGACCGCTCAAGTTGACCGACATGATCGGTCTCGATGTGCGTTTGCATATCAGCGAATACCTAGCCGAAACCCTGGACGATGTCCGCTTTAAGGCACCTGCGCTTATGCGCCAAATGGTCGCTGAAGGGCACTTAGGGCGTAAGTCAGGCCGCGGCTTTTACGACTGGTCTAGTGGCCATCCGGAACCGTTTAACGACTAGCTTCTACGGTCTCTAGCAAGCGATCGTGCGTCTTGGATAGATCACTTGCGGAGGTGTCTATGGTGAGAGCCGCCCGTTGATAATACGGTTCGCGTGCTGCCAACAAGTTGCGAAGTTCTGCCATGGCATCGGCGTGCCCCTTCATCGGGCGATGGTCGCCTTGTGCAAGTACCCGCGCCATGCAGTCTTCTGGTTCGGTGCGTAACCAAACCGTCGTGAAGTTGTTTTCGACTAAGGCATAAGCACTCTCGTCCAGAACAATGCCGCCGGGTAGTGCAACCACCTTGGGAGTACCTTTGCTTATAAGCTGTTGCAGGGCTTCACCACCGAGGCGTCGATAATAGTTCTCACCGTGAAGGGCAAAGACCTCGGATAGGTTTAGGCCAGCAAGCGCTTCAATGGCTTCATCTAATTCCAAGAACTCAAGGTTCATGGATTTTGCAAGCATGGCACCCAAAGTGCTCTTGCCCGAACCACGAATTCCAAGAAGTGCAATGCCTCGTTTGGTGGGAGCTACCGCATGGTCTTGCAGAAGGGAGACCAGAGACACTTGCAGGGCGGTTGCAAGCGCGTCTAGCCGGCCAATCGCAATATTGGCTTCGGCGGATTCGACTTGGGCATAAAAGCGTGGGCTGAGGCCAGATAGCCGCGCAGCTTCCGCCATGGTCAAACTCAAAGCAGACCTGCGCGCGCGCACGCGTTGGGCGATCCGTTCTAGTAGAGCTGGGTTGGGAACCTGGGGCACACCTGCAATATAGTGCAATTGCGTGGGTTTCGGAACATTTATCTGTACTATTTTGCATATTATCCGCATAATGCAGTGATGGAAGCGACCCAAAACGCGGTGGAGCCTGTCCACTTCGAAACTCATCCCGACCGTTACCAGCACCTCAAGGTGGAAATTGACGGTCCGGTTGCACGTCTCATCATCAACATCAAGGAAGATGGTGGCTTACGTCCGGGCTATGTCTTGAAGCTCAACAGCTATGACCTTGGTGTGGACATTGAACTTGCCGACGCCGTTCAACGTCTGCGTTTCGAGAATCCAGAAGTGGGGGCGGTTATGGTGACCAGCGGGCAAGAAGGCGTGTTCAGCTCCGGCGCGAACATCTTCATGTTGGGCTGCAGCACCCATGCTTGGAAGGTGAACTTCTGTAAGTACACCAACGAAACGCGCGGGTCGATTGAAGATGCATCGGAGTTTTCCGGGCAAACCTACATTGCCGCTCTAAATGGTGTGGCTTCGGGTGGTGGTTATGAACTTCCACTCGCATGTGAAGAAATGTACCTGGTCGACGATCGGCGCTCTGCCGTTTCGCTTCCAGAAATCCCATACCTAGGCGTACTCCCAGGCACCGGTGGATTGACGCGTCTTGTCGATAAGCGTTTCGTACGCCGCGACATTGCTGATGTCTTCGTCACGCTCGCAGAGGGTGTGAAAGGAAAACGCGCTGTGCAGTGGGGCTTAGTGGACGGCATCTTCCCAACATCCAAGTTTGAAGAAGGTGTTGCAGCACGCGTAGCGGAAGTTGCTGGCGAGGGCCACCCAGAACGTAAAGGCATTACTTTGGAGGCCCTACATCCAATCGAAAACGAGTTTGGCGTGCAATATCAGTACGTAAACCTTGAATTGGACACTTCCGAGCGCACCGCAACTCTAACAATTTCGCTGCCTGATGCACTGCCAGAGATTCCAACCGATGCCCGCGATTTGGGTAGTGCTTGGTATCCACTGCGCGCCTTTCGCGAGTTGGACGACGCCATCATGCGTTTGCGCTTGAACTATCCGCACATCGGTTTGGTTCTGCTCAAGACGCGCGGTAAAGCTGAAACCATTTTGGCATTGGATGAAATGATGAACGCACGTCGCGACGATTGGTTCGTGAACGAAACCCTGTTGTTCATGAAGCGCACGTTCAAGCGCTTGGATTACACAGCAAAGAGTTTCTTCGCCATCATCGACCAAGGCTCAGCTTTCGCCGGCAGCTTTTATGAATTCGCCTTAGCCGCCGACCGCTCCTTCATGTTGGAAGAAGAAGGCGTCACTGTTCAGATGTCCGTCATGAATGGCGGTACCTTTCCCATGGGCAATGGCTTGTCCCGCATGGAGACCCGTTTCTTCGGCCATGAAGGCGTTGCCGAAGAACTGTGTGCGCGTCGTGAAGCTTTTGAATCAGACGATGCTGAAGAGCTAGGCCTGATTACTGTAGCTGCCGACGACATTGACTGGGACGATGAAGTGCGCCTCGCGATTGAAGAGCGCGTGAACTTCTCGCCCGATTCTCTTACCGGCATGGAAGCGAGCATTCGTTTCGCTGGCCCTGAAACCATGGAAACTAAGATCTTCGGCCGCTTGACAGCGTGGCAGAACTGGATCTTCCAGCGTCCTAATGCTGTCGGACCGAAGGGGGCCTTAAGCCTTTACGGTCGCCCCGAATCCCCAGAATTCGATTGGAACCGCACTTAAATCATGGCTATCACCTACGACAAGATTCCCAACAACATTGATCTAGCAAGCAACCGCAAGGTACAGAAAGCCCTCGAGGCTTGGCAGCCGGATTTCAAGGACTGGTGGATGGAAATGGGGCCGGAAGGTTTCCAGCAAGATGAAATCTACCTACGCACCGCGATTAGCGTAGATTCCAGCGGCTGGGCGCATTTTGATTACGTCAAGATGCCTGACTACCGCTGGGGTATTTTCCTCACGCCTCCAGTGAAGAATCGCAAGATCGGTTTTGGCGATAACGCCGAAATGGATGTATGGGAGCAAGTGCCTGGCGAATACCGCAAAGAGTTGCGTCGCATGATTGTGACTCAATGTGATACCGAGCCAGCATCGGTGGAGCAGCAGCGTTTGCTCGGCAAGTGCGCTCCAAGTCTTTACGACATGCGCAACCTGTTCCAGGTTAACGTGGAAGAAGGACGTCACCTTTGGGCAATGGTGCACTTGCTGCACGAGTACTTTGGCAAAGACGGCCGCGATGAAGCCGATGAAATGCTTCAGCGTCGTTCGGGTAACGCCGATGCCCCGCGCATCCTGGAGGCTTTCAACAAGCCAGTAGAAGATTGGCTCGCCTTCTTCTGCTTCGCCATGTTCATGGACCGCGATGGAAAGTATCAGCTAGCTGCCTTGGCTGAAAGTGGATTTGATCCACTCGCCCGCGCGACCAAGTTCATGCTTACCGAAGAAG
Source organism: Planctomycetota bacterium (assembly GCA_027623295.1). Taxonomy (GTDB): domain Bacteria; phylum Planctomycetota; class UBA1135; order UBA1135; family UBA1135. The sequence goes on along the minus strand of JAQBXR010000012.1, from coordinate 57,929 downwards.
CGCATCACCTCTTTGTGGGGGAAACTGGTGTCGGTCGCGTGGTTGCACGGACCGCCCAAGTGATGGCTGAAAACCCAGACACCGATCCAGCACAGCTCGGTATTGTTTCGCTGGATATCATTCAGAAGTACATCAATGAGTGGTACACCGGATCCCTCGATTTATTCGGTGGTGAAGATAGCTCCAATGCAGCGAACTACTTTGGTGCTGGTCTAAAGGGACGCTTCCAAGAAATGAATCCGAAGCGTTTCACCGAGCATCAAGCCATGGACGAGTGCTACAGCTTGGATTGGATGGAAGATGGCAAGATGGTCAGTCACGAAATCCCAATGCGTCGCGCCATGAACTTGGTTTTACGCGATGCCTATAGGGACGATTGTGAGCGCGCCATGGAGCGTTGGAACAACAGCCTGGAGAAGGCTGGATTAGATTTCCGCTTATACCTGCCATCTCAGCGCTTTAACCGTCGCATTGGCGTCTACGAGCACCAGCCTTTCAACCCACAGGGCAAAATGCTGAGCGATAAGGATTACAAGGACCAGTACGGTCAGTGGATCCCAACCGAAGCCGATTTGGATTACGTGAAATCTCTCATGGTGCAAGTCACTGAGCCTGGCCACTTTGCTGGCTGGATTAACCCACCGGCCAAAGGCTTGAACGGCCAGGACGTTGAATTCGAATACGTGAAGTTTGTAAACGCATGAGCAATACAACGACACTTTTAAGAAGTCATCTTTGCGGTGACTGGCAACAGGGTGGCGGCGAAACCGCCACCCTATTCAATCCCACCACCGGAGAAGCTGTTGCCGAAGTCGCTCGTGGCGGACAAGATCTTGCCGCTGCATTGAAGTATGCACGTGAAATCGGTGGCCCAACCCTGCGCGCCATGAGCTTCGCTGAACGCGGCGCTTTACTCGCTGCCATGGCAAACGCATGGCATGGACATCGCGATGAACTGCTGGACCTAAGCACTATGTCTGGTGGCAACACCCGTGGCGATGCCAAGTTCGACATCGATGGCGGGACTGGCACCCTAATGGCTTATGCCAAAATCGGCGATAAGCTGGGTGCCGCCAAGTTCTTCATTGATGGTGAAAGTATTCGTTTGTCACGCAGTCCACGTTTCGTCGGACGTCATGTGCAAACTCCACGTGCGGGTGTTGCAGTTCACATTAACGCCTTTAACTTCCCTGCCTGGGCCATGGCGGAAAAGGCAGCCTGCGCAATCTTGGCTGGAATGCCGGTTTTGACCAAGCCTGCCACGAGTACTTGTTTGTTAGCCGAGCGCATGATGCAAATCTTGGTTGATGAAAACGTTCTTCCAGATGGTGTTCTGCAAATGCTCGTCGGCTCTGCAGGTGATCTCCTGGACCACGTGACCGGACAAGACGTCGTAGCCTTCACTGGTTCGGCGTGGACCGGCCGCACCATTCGTTCGAGTGAAAACGTCATCCAAAACTCGGTGCGCGTCAACGTGGAGGCTGACAGTTTGAACTGTGCAGTACTCGGCCCCGATGTAAAACCTCAAAAAGAAACCTGGGACCTGATGGTGCGTGAAGTCACCACCGACATGACTCAGAAAGCTGGCCAAAAGTGCACGGCGATCCGTCGTATTTTTGTGCCGGGAAATAGGGTGGAGGAGTTCAAGCAAGACCTGAAGGAATCCATTAGCAGCATTCGTGTAGGTAATCCTGCAACGCGTGGTGTTCGTATGGGACCGTTGGCCAGTGCAGCGCAGTTGAAAGATGTGCAGGAAGGCATTGCCGAGCTCATGCAAGAGTCTGACATCGTCCATGGCGAACAAGGCCGTGGCGAGTTGTTGGAAGTGGAAGAAGGCAAAGGCTATTTTCAAGCCCCGGTGCTGCTGCAAACCCGCGACAGTCAGACCGCTAAGTTAGTGCACGAGCGCGAAGTGTTCGGTCCGGTTGCCACCATCATCCCTTATCAGGGCGATGTTCCAGCATTGGGCGCCCTGCTCAACAAGGGCGAAGGTGGACTTGTGGCTTCGGTTTATTCCGATGATCGCAAATTCGCGACCGAGCTGATGACCGTGGTGGCTCCCTTTAACGGGCGCCTTAATTTTGGCAGCCAAAAGGTAGCAGAAATGTCCATGGGACCCGGCGCGGTTTTACCTATGTTGGTTCACGGCGGCCCCGGAAGAGCGGGTGCTGGGGAAGAATTGGGCGGCCTTCGTGGAATGTCGCTTTACATGCAACGCACAGCGCTTCAAGGTGACGAACCGATGTTGGCCGAAATAATGGCTGATGGCATTGAAATCTAAACCCTCCGTAATCACAGACTCTGTATTATGCTGCAATCATGTTTTCTTTCATCCCCCTTTTAATCCAAGAAGTAGCGGGAAAAACGGCGCAAGCCGTGGAGGCCGTTACTGATAATGGTGGCGGCAACTCTACCGAGTCTGGTGGCAACTCAACGGAGTCTGGTGGCATCCTGGACGGAATCCAAGATTTCGTTTTGAACAACTGGATGGCCGCCGTCGTTGGCGTGCTTGCCTTCATGGCCATGGGCATTGTTGCTGGCTGGACCAACAGCATAACCCGTAAAGCATGTGCTAAAGCTCGAGTCGAAGAAACTCTCGCGCGTTTCTTTGGCAAGATGGCTAAGACTGCCGTTCTGCTTATCGGAACCTTGCTCATTCTCGGCACCTTCGGTGTCGATACTGCAAGCTTCTCAGTCATCCTCGGTGCCATGGGTTTGGCAGTCGGTCTGGCGCTGCAAGGAACGCTTGGCAACTTTGCTTCTGGCATCATGTTGCTCATCTTCCGTCCCTTCAAAGTGGGCGATGTCATCAACGCTGCTGGAGTTATGGGTAAGGTTTGTGAAATCGAGTTGTTCACTACCGTCCTGGACACTCCTGATAACCGTCGCATCATTGTTCCGAACGGCTCCGTTTTCGGTGGCATTATTGAGAACATTTCGCACCACACCACCCGTCGTTGCGATGTTGCTGTTGGCACCGATTACAGTGCAGACTTGGATAAGACCCGTGCAATCCTTGATAAGGCTGCTGCAGGTGTTGCTGAGCGCCTTGAAGATCCTGGTCATCAAATCGTTCTTGCTAGTCTCGGCGATAGCAGCATCGACTGGAAAATTCGCGTTTGGTGTAACAGCTCCGATTACTGGGATTGCATGGAAACTACCACGCGCGCAGTCAAAATGGCTCTTGATGAAGCAGGCATTGGCATCCCTTACCCGCAGATGGATGTCCACATGGACAAGCTCAACGGCTAAAATGTAGGCATGACTGTTCAACAAGTCGTGCTAATTTGGATAGCGATCACTTCGGTGGTCGCTTTCCTCAATTTCGGTTGGGACAAAGGGCGCGCCAATAAAAACCGCAACCGCGTGCCGGAAAGAGTGCTGTTGGCCTGGTCAATGGTTGGTGGTGCACCGGGAGCCGTGCTCGCCATGTTCGCCTTTCGTCACAAAATCCGGAAGCCAAGCTTCTGGGTGGTGGAGGTTGCCGGATGTTGCCTTTGGGCCTGGACTGTTTTTTCGGTCTAACTCTTGCTCGCCGCTGGATCTTGCCGGTAAAAGGTCATCAGTAAGTCATAAACTTCCGCTTCACGCTTTTGTAAATCACGCGGTCGTTCAAAGAACATTTCGGTAGCTACTGCAAAAAACTCTGCAGGATGCGTGGCGCCATATTTATCCAGGAACAATGGCACACCTCGCTGCGCCATCTCCTTATGACGTAATGCAGCGGCATCCATGCGCATTCTCCACGCATCTTCTTCATGCGCAAGCGTGAGTGGAGGAATGCCGTCGGTAATGCCATCAAGCATGTCGAGCTTGTGCGCGAACTCATGGAAAACGGTGTTCTGGCCATCGTCCGGGTTACGTCCGCCTTGGTAGGCGTGATCCCAGGCCAGCACGATGGGGCCGTTGGGCCAAGCTTCGCCAAGATTGGTGTGCTCTCTGTTTTCAACGACTCCGCCAGCAGTCGTCTGCTGCGAGCGATGTCGGAAGGTAGATGGATAAACCAAAATGGTCTTCACCTTTTGATAGAAAACATGATCCAAATTCAAGATCAAAAGACACGCCTGCGCTGCAATCACCACGCGGATTTTGTCACGCATTTCCAAGCCATTGCAGCCTTCAAAATTCTTCTCAGCAAGAAACACACACACCAAAGCCTCTAGACGTTTACGTTCTTCGCTATTGAGGTGGTCAATAAAAGGCAAGACCTCAAGCCACTGCACCAAATCTGCTGGCAAACCTTGCTTTCCTAGGCGGACGCGGCGCCGTCGACGTAACCATGCAAACATGCCGGAGTGTATCCTAGTAGGCAGCATGATCATCAGACATAGTCGCGATTCTGAATGGCTTTCCAATAGTTGGTTGGTGGCAGATAAACCCGGTGGGCATGCCGTGCTCATTGATACGGGAGGGCCGCAAGAACCCTTATTGGCGGCCATTGAGGAGTTTTCCTTAACTCCCACGCATATTTTGAATACCCATCATCATCATGATCATGTGACGCATAACCATGCCTGGGCCGATGAGTTTTCATGTCCGGTTTGTGGCCATTCCGCTGAGCAAGAACTGATTCCTGGTCTCACCCAAACTCTTGCCGATGGCGAGGAAGTGCGCAGTGGCAGCCTTGTAGTGCGTGCTTTACACATCCCTGGGCATACCGCTGGGCAGCTTGCCTTTTTGGTCAATGAAAAGGCTGTGTTCACTGGCGATACTCTCTTCCGTGATTCGGTAGGCGGAACCCGAGCTCCTGGTCACACTACTTTTGAGGAAATGCAGCATTCGGTTATGGAAAGGTTAATGAAACTTCCAAAGCAAACGGAAGTTTATCCCGGGCATATGGACCCATCGACCATCGCCAGGGAGTGGGAGGAGAACCCTTTTTTGCGTAAGTGGCGAGGCTTGGATCAAGCGGCGGCCTCTTCGTGTTTGGCCTTTGGTAATCCTGCCAAGCTCTTATTGCGCGCGCGAGATTATGACGGTGGCACTAAATGCTGGGTCCGTTTCGAGGATGGTCGCGAAGACCTGGTGCCGGGAAGTCGCGTCAAAGACCTTGCCTAAAACTAGTCCTGTGGCGCCTGCGATTTTTCGATGAGCTGACTTTCGAAACGGTCCAAGAATTCGCCTTCTCGCTCCGACCAAATGTAGCCTCCGAAACGAGTGCGGTAGACCAGGCGCGTCACCGTATTTAACGGCTTGTAAAAGTCGCCGCCCCAAAACTGCACCGACTCGGTAAATTCAGAAGCGGTTTGGCTACGCTTTTTATGAAATCCAAGTTCCTGCAGGAGCTCTCGGATGCGTGCCCAGTAATCCATCGCAAGCATGGCTTCTGGAGTGAATAGGGCTTCCTTGCGCTTGCGTTCACGCTTTTGGCCAAACACCGATGCTAGGTGTCCAAAGAGCATCGCGAAGACCACAATACTTAAGATCATGCCGAGGCTGATTACCAAAATACCCCGGGTGACACCAATGAAGGCACTGGAGCCATCTGTTTTCTGAATAGCCTCATCAGCATCCGTGTTTGGCTTGACTTCAGCGGCGGCCAGAGCATCGGTTTCCCCATCTGCCGGGAAGTCTTCGGCTCGACTGGTATTTCGATTCGCGGCAATGGCATCCATGCGCAAGGTCACAGGAGTGGGCTCCACCGCACGCCAGTTGCCATCGGCAAGGAGAACTTCGACCCAGGCATGTCCAGGAAGGCGTCCAATGTAGGCTTGCCTAGCAGCGGAGTAGTCCGTGACCATGAAGCCAGTCGCAACGCGGCAAGCGATTCCGTTGGCGCGCAGATACAGCATGGCTGCGGATGCAAAGTAGGTGCAATAACCGCGCCGGTTTGCAAAGAAGTCCTCGAACGCTTGGATTCCATCAGCCGTGGATGGATTTAAGTCGTAGCGAAAGTCTTGCTGGAAATGCGTAAGCACGCGCTGCAACTTTTGCTTGGAGGTGCTGAGGTCTTGACATAGGAGCTCTGCATCTGCAATCCACGGACGGAATTCTGCGCCACGTGGAAGGGATAAATAGCGCGGACTAGCCCGTTCCGTTGATATCAAGGGGGTCTTGCTATCCACTGGAAGGCTTAGCCATTGATATTCAAACATGGCGGAATCTGGTGGTTCTGCCAAAGCAGTTTGGTCTTCTTCATCTAGACGGCAGCTGGGGTAGCGCATAGCCACCATGCGGCGATCGTGGAGTAGGTAGGAGAGGTGGCCCATTCCTCCATTCTGCTCATGCAAAATGGGCCGTGTTTTCATTTTGAATTGGAAGACCGATGACTTTTTGAAATCCGGGTCGAAAATAATCCAATCATCGGAGCCTAAACCGCTTTTGGAATGAAAGATGGCTTCGGGTGCGAATCCTCGGGACAAGCCCTTTTCATTCAGCGTATCGAAGGTGGTAGCGGTGAGGTAAAGCGGGCGGGCGGCAGAGTAATATGGGCGCTTGCGTCCAAGGTCGCGCTCGGACTTGATCTGGAATAGTAAGGCGTCGCGTGTGGCATTGGCCACAGTGCCTTGAAAGGAGATGGTTTCTGGGAAAACGAAATCTCGAGTTGGCACCGAAGCATCTTTAACATCATCCAGCGCGGTTTTTACATCTTGCGTTGAGTTAGATGAGGTGGAAAGAAGTGGAGGCAAAGGCTGAACCACTTCCGCTTCGACGACCGCCCATAACGCCGCTTGCTGTAAAACGAGTCCGATAGGGAATAGAAGTAAGCCGAGCAACATCATGAATCGTGCGCGCTCCCATAAACCATTCCCGGTTTCCGCAGGATTGTTGTGGGATCGATCGCGCATAGATAAACATCGTCGAGACCAGCGTGCGTGAATCCAGGTGGTCACTCCTCCGGCTAGAAGCAAGGTGCTAAGTAACCAGGTGCTCACAAACACTTTTGCAAAGACCCCGTTCGGCCACAAAATGGAATATGCAAGTAGGAGTTCCGTGAGTGGCAGAAGAAGTGCCAGTACCGCGAAGTGGTTCCGTCGCGCATAGCGCAACGCATATCCATGAAGGCTGAGCAGACAAACTAAAACCCAAGAGGTGAGCGTTGGCTGTGGAGCTAGGAAAGGGAAACTCAACAGCACCACCAAGTAAAAGGCCTGGTTAATCTGCCGATGATGTTTCTCGGCGATATCGAAGAAGTTCATCCACCGGGTGGCGAAGGGGCCAAATAGGAGCAGGAATGGATAAAGGAGAGCGATGCCAAACCACCACCCATGGTCCGCGCTTAGGGATAAGGCACAGGCCGCGCCACCAGAAATAGCCAAGCCCATGAGTCCGCGTTGACACCAGCCGTCCAGGGGGGAAGGCGGAAGAGTCGGGTAAAGGCGACGGCTCGCAGACGGTTTCATGCCGGTCTCCTTTGCAGGAACCCCACCCGTGAAAAGCGTCGATCGGACTGGAACCAGCGTTTGGTCGCGGGGTCAAGAATGTCTAGGCGTTGCCGGCCGGCATCGCGAAGATTACCGCCGCCCGCACAAATCTGAATGCGGAAGGCGCGTTGACTGCGACGGCCCATGCTTGGGGAAGGACTTGCAGTGGCTTCGACAGACTCTCTTTCAAACAAATCAAGCTCAGCCAATTTTGTGAGAGCACCAAACAACCCGGAGCGTCCACTTTGTTCTTCCAAGAAAAATGCATTCTTGGTGCCCGAGCAAACCACTTCCACGCGATAGTTGCGGCGTAAAAAGAAGTCAGCCAAACTGGCGGTGAGGCAGATGGAGCGCTCAAAGAGGAATTTGTCGGAACGATGGCGCGTGGACTCGACCACCGGTGGGAAAAGCTCCAAGCGGATGCTCGGTTTACGTACCCCGTGCAATTCCTTGAGCATTAGCTGGTTGCGTCGCGCACTACTTTTCCAGTGCACATTGCGTTGACTCAGGCCTGGTCGCCAACGTTTCAGGGCATGAAATTCTTCCGCATCCTGATAACGTCCGGCATGCGCAATCAGAGTTTCACGCTCCGGCGGTATCAGACTTAAAGGGTCGCGCAAGGCCCCTAATCGAGGCAATGCAAGCAGGTCTGCGGGCAGCTCCCAGGAAGAGGTCCAGCGGATTAAACCAAAAGGGAAGGTCGATGCAATGCGTAAGCCATGAGTGCGGAAGCGTCCACGTTTGGCCAGGCGCAGGTCTCCCTCAACCCATTGCGAAGTGCCTGGTGCCATGCTTGCACGATAGGCAAACAAACCTCGCCGCTCGAATTCACTGCCGTGGTAAAGGAGGATATCGCGTGCGGTGAAAGAGCCGCCCACGTGATGCAGGCCAAACCGAATCGTTAGCTTCTCCCATGCGAATCCAATTGCTGGTTCCACTCCGGTGGGTTGAATGGCGAGTAAGGTCGAGCGTCCAAGGAACCAACTACTGAGGAAGAGGAGGAGAAATAGACTGGTGACTCCGAGTGTCAATGGAGTTGGAGTTAAGCCCTGAAAGGCAATTACGCACACACCCATAAATCCACTAATCCAAATTAGCGATTTGGCTAGTGGGGTGAGGCGCCAACTCACATCGAGGCAGGTGGCTTCTTCTTTTTGTGGGTAGCTGACCGCTTGACTCATTGCGGCACTTCAACCTCGCTCAGGATGTTCTCCAAAGCGCCAGTGGTGCCGTGCATGCCGCCTTCATAAGCGGGGGATGGCAGAACGCGATGCGCGATGCAGGGTATGAACAAAGCCTTGACGTCGTCTGGGGTGACGTAGTCGCGATTGTGCACCAAAGCGTGCGCCTGGGTTGCGCGATGCAAGCCAAGAGCGGCACGTGTGGAGGCGCCTAGAGCTAGGTGCGGATGACGCCGAGTTTCTTCAATGAGGTCAAGCAGGTAATCCAAGAGATCGTCATCGAAGTGGACATCGGCAACTGCTTGCATTAAATCGTTGAGCTCGGCACTGGTGATGCACGCTTGCACGGCATCGACCGGGTCACTGAGGCCACGGCTTTGCAAAACCTCTTTGGCAATTTCACGGTCCGGATGCCCGAGGCTTAAGCGCAACATGAAGCGATCCAATTGGGACTCAGGCAAGGGATAAGTGCCTTCAAACTCCATGGGGTTCTGCGTGGCGATTACGAAGAAAGGCTGCGGTAACTCATGACGCTCCCCATCGACCGAGATGGATTTTTCGCTCATGGCTTCCAGCAATGCAGATTGCGTACGCGGCGAAGTTCGGTTCAGTTCATCGGCCAGCAAGATGTTGTGAAATACTGGGCCTCGTGTGAAACGAAAAATGCTTTTTTGATTGTCCCAAATACTGACGCCGAGAACATCGCTAGGAAGCAAGTCCGAGGTGAATTGAATGCGTTGAAAATCCAAGCCCAGAGCCTTTGCCAAAGCTCGCGCCAAAGTGGTCTTTCCAGTGCCCGGAACATCTTCCAGCAAAACGTGGCCGCGGGCGAGCAGGCCTACCAAACACAAGCGAATGGCCTCTTCTTTGCCGCGCACGACTTGGCCCACTGTGGAAACTAAATCATCAAGCCGCTGCAAAGGCAGGCGGAGTTGTAAATTATGGGTCATTTAGGGTCTTGATCTTTACGCTGCTGCATGAACTCATTCAAGCTTCCGTGAAAGGATTCGAGTTCTTTGGGCGTGTCGGCTTTCACTTTAGCTGCGGGCGGCTCAGACGTTACCGGTTCTCCGCCGTGCGGAGGCTGAAAAGGAAAGCCAAAAGGTGCTTTCGGCATACTTCGCTTCGGACCTATCCCTAGTGTACTTAAAAGAAGCAGCACCAAACCCAGAGCCAAGGTGAACAGCAAAACAGAAAATGCAATTACACAAAAGAAGGCCATAAAAACCAATCTCAGTAAGCCACCTACGAAGCCGGTCGCGGGGGCAGGGCCAGGCATTGTGGCGTGAAGGAAGGGGCGCGGCATACCCTAGATTACGGGGCCATGAACCCTTTAGGAGTGGATCTTCGAGACTTCTCGGGGAGCCGGGGAGTCGGGGAGTCGGGGTGGAGGATTTCCTGTGGCATTGTTACCGAATCAGACTCATCTGTTATGCTGTCTACCTCTGGGAAAAACCCAATTCATCATGAAAACGATTCCACTTTTTTTAGCTAGCGCAGCTTTGACACTTGCTGTGACTAGCCCTACTGCCGCGCAAGAGCCTGGCACCATGCCAGACTTTGAAGGCGCAACTTGGTTTAACACTCCAGCACTCTCTATGGGAGATATGGAAGGCAGGGCCGTAATGGTCGAAGTCTTCCGCACCTGGTGAGGCCCTTGCTTGGGCCAGATCCCGCACCTGAACTCCGAATGGGAGAAAGGCAATGCGCAAGGTCTGGTAGTCATCAGCGTGACTGATGAGCCTGCAGAATTGGTGGAAACTTGGATTGCGACCAACAACGTGACGCACCCGGTTGTGATCCTTGCAGATAAAAAACTGGAGAATGTAATCGGCGTGGCTGGTTTTCCAACCTCTGCCGTATTTCTTAATAAAGTGCTGCAATGGAAAGGCCATCCGTCTGAAGCGGGTGGTGCCCTTGGTGCCGCACTTAAGGAAGGGCGTTCCGACTCGGTGTATCCTAAGAATCTCAGTAAGGTCATTAAGACGTGGAATGGTGGCGATCGCACCAAAGCCTTAAGTGAGCTTTATAAAACGATGCCCAAGTTGGAAGGTTCCGATTTGGAATGGGCAGGGCGCCTGGATGGTTTCATGAAGGATGAGAGCGCTAAGGCCTTCCAACTTTCTTCGGAAGCTATGGAGGCGGGATTTTGGTTCCGTGGATTGCAGCTTGCGCAGCCTTACTTGGGTAAAGGTTCTGAATACCCTCGCGTGGACGAAACCCGTTCGCACTTGGCGCTGATGCAGGAGAATCCTGGATACGCCAAAGAGGTCAAGGGCGGTGAGCTTTATGAAGAGGCTAAACTTCTGGAACGGAATATGGAATACTCGGAAGCGGTCAAGGTCTATAAAAAGATCATGAAGAAATCTGCAGATACAGCCATTGCTGGACATGCAGAGACCGCAGCCAAGAGCCTCATTGACGGCTACAAGCCAGGGTTTAGTGCCACTTGCCCTAAATGTGATGCTAAGTCGCATGCGGCCTGCGCTAAGCATCGCGAGACCGTGAAGCTCTAGACTGCGCTTCTACTTCGTCCTTCTAAGTTGCCTCCTGGCCTGCGCGAAAGCCGAGCCAGGAGGTGACATCATTATGCCTGAAGCGCTTCCTGTGGGGGGGGGCGTGGGTGGATACCCCGCCCAGTTGCTAAACTCGGCGCATGAGCGGACGTCGCCCGCTGGCTTTAGACGTGCGCAGTCTGAACCAGCCCTTTTCCTCCTACGCGCGTGTGATTCGCTTAATGCGTGCCGCCCTCGATGCAGTGGACTTGCCGTATGCGGAATGGAAGTCGGGAGAGTGCAATGCTGAGGTCTTGTGGACCCCCGGGCCAAGCCTGCCCGAGGCGACTGACCAGCCGCGTTTCCTGATTACGATTCAGGACATCAATCCGATGTTGCCGGACGGCCGCTCCTGGTTCGCGCGTTTCCGCCGCAGCCGACGTTATCGGCGCCTAGTGAATGACATCGATCAGCTTGCGTGGCGGATTTCGGTCCCATCGAGCGCCACTGCGCAGAAACTACAGGAGCATTTCCCAAGACTGCAATCCCCGATGGTGTCCATTCCTTGGTACCCCTCCGCAGAGTTTGGTTTAGGCGGCCATGCGGGGAGTCCAGAGCTTCGGGAGTCAGGTTATTTGCTTTATGTGGGTGCCTTACGCCCGCACAAAAACTGGCGAGTCGTTTTGCACACTTATGCCGGTTTGACGGAAGAACTCAAGCAGCAACACGCATTGGTTATGGTGGGGCGAGGGCATCGCTCTGGAAAAGAGGCGCACCAGTTGGCCGAGCAGCTTGGTATTGCTTCTCGCGTGCGCTGGTTGGAAGGTTTGGCCGACGAGGACCTACCCGCGCTTTACCGAGGCGCCGCAGCATTCCTCTTTCCATCACTCCTAGAAGGCTTTGGCTTGCCACCGCTTGAAGCGCAAGCATGCGGCACTCCAGTGATCGCAGCGGCGACATCCTCGCTTCCAGAAGTCCTCGGCAGTTCCACCAAGCTGCTTGATCCCCACGACGTGGCTGCTTGGACTGCCGCAACTACTGAACTGCTCAACAATCAAAGCATTCGAGAAACTGCGGTTCAAGCTGGCCTCGCCAATGTGCAACGGTTTTCCCCGTTGAACACTGGCCAAGCCTTGCTCAAAGCACTCGAAGTCTAAAGACTCAGCTTGCGGTACTTGCCCGCTTGCGAATCGGAACTCTTGCCGGAAGCTTCCATGCGCTCGACATACCACTCTGCGTATTCAGTGTAGTTGCCATAGAAGAACTCGACATCTCCCTTGCCTTCGAAGGCAAGGATGTGCGTACAGGTGCGGTCCAGGAAGTAACGGTCGTGAGACACAATCAACATGCAACCGGCATAGTGTTCGATTGCTTCCTCTAGAACCCGAGTGGTGGGTAGGTCAAGGTCGTTGGTCGGCTCGTCAAGAATGATCAAGTTACCGCCGACACGGAGCATTTTCGCCAACTGCACACGGTTGCGTTGGCCACCCGAAAGTGTGCCAACTTTTTGTTCTTGGTCAGTGCCCTTGAAATTGAATCGCGACACGTAAGCGCGCGACTGAATTTCGCCACTACCGAAGGGGAGGAACTCTAGGCCGTCGGTGATTTCTTCGAACACCGAGTTCTGGTCACTCAACTCCGCGCGACGCTGGTCCACGAAACAGGCCTCAATCGTAGAACCAAACTTAACCGTGCCTGCATCTGGCTGCTCTTCCCCAATAATCATTTTCATAAGGGTAGTTTTGCCAGCACCGTTTGGCCCAATCACGCCAATGATGGCGCCTGGCGGCATTTCAAAGGTCAGGTCTTTAATCAGAACTTGGTCTCCATAGGCCTTCTTCACGTGGCTAAGGTCAATAACCTTGTTGCCGAGTCGCGGGCCTGCCGGAATCACTAAATCAATCGAGTCTGGTTTCAGATCCTTTTGCTGCGCGACAAGCTGATCGTAGCGGTTAATCCGTGCTTTGTTCTTGTTGCCGCGAGCCTTGGAGTTCTGCCGTACCCAGTTGAGTTCCGCCTTCAACCGCTTCTTGCGCTTCTCTTGTTGGCGTCCACTCACATCCAACTCCTTCTCCTTCGCTTCCAAGAAGTTGGTGTAGTTGCCTTTGTAAGGACGACAGGAGCCGCGCTCTACCTCGAGCATCCATTCCACCACGTTATCCAAGAAGTAACGGTCGTGAGTAATCACAATCACCAGGCCCGCATAATCTGAAAGATGGCGCTCCAGCCATGCCGTGGTTGCCGCATCTAAGTGGTTGGTGGGCTCGTCCAACAGCAGAATGTCAGGCGTCTCAATGAGGGTTTTACATAACGCCACACGCCGTGCTTCTCCACCACTCAAAACTCCACATGCGCGTTGCATGGGTGGGAGGTCCAACGCGGCCGCAGCTTTTTCCAGCAGGCGATCGACTTCCCACATGTTGTTGCCGTCGATTTCGGCCTGCAAATGATCAAACTCTGCTGACAACTTCTCCAGTTGTTCGCCGGAGGCATCGCCCATCAACATACAAATCTCGTTGTAGCGATCGGTGATGGCATGGATGTGGGCCACCGATTCATCGAGAACCTCTTTGACCGTTTTATCTGGATCGAGGGTTGGCTCCTGGGAAACATAACCAATGGAGCGGCCCGACATTTGGAGGCGGGTGCCATCGTAATCGTCGTCGGCGCCAGCCAAAATTCGCAACAAAGTGGACTTGCCAGAACCGTTGGCTCCAATCACTCCAATCTTTGCACCGGCAAAGAAGGACAGGGTGACATCTTTGAGGACCTGGGTCCGTTCATAGAACTTGTTCAGCCCAATGACTTGCAGCGCGTATTCGTTTTGGTTTTCGGCCATGATGGACCGTGCATTGTAACAAGGAAGCCGCGTTTAGTCGTCCAACAAGGCGGCTTCCGTCTCTTCCATTTGCGCTCGAATTGACTCTGCCGATACCACAGGGGTTTCTACGTCGCTGCCAGGGCAAAAATCCAAAACTTGCTTTTGATAGGCGTCTTTGGATTCAAGCAACTCTTCCCAGAAGGGCCAAGTCCGACATTGCACCGGTTTAGCCTCATGAATGGTGCATACGGCCTCTTCGAGGAAGGTGCAGTGGCCGTCGACAAACCTTAATAGGCGGTGACCGTCCTCGTTTTGTCGGGTATAAAGACGGTTGAACTCGGCTAGCTTGATATCGAGGAAATCGGCCATCTTCTGCCTCTCGGCATAGTTCACATTCACATTCGCAACCTCACCGCGCCCATGGCAACACTTACCGCATTGCGTACACGAAAAGGGCAGACCGTCCTTCCACCATTCACTCATAGGAACAGGGTATCCTAGAGCTGATGAGGAATCCTCTGGAAATTCACCTTGAGCGCGACAACTTGCAGCAAGTGCTAACAATCGAGAGCGATTCGATCACCGTGGGACGCGGGCAAGACTGCGAGGTGCGGATCGATGACCCCATGGCCTCGCGTCATCATTGCCGTTTGGAGCGCCTTGGAAATGAGGTGTTTTTGGTAGACCTGGATTCGCGCAATGGAACTTGGATCGAGGGTGATCAAGTAGATCGCCTCCCAGTGACCGCCTCAGATGTCATCCGCATTGGCAGTACCACCTTGAGGATTGCTGGTGGACTGGCCGACCGATTGGCTTCCATGGAGTCCACGCAGACTCAGCAAACGCCGCGTGAGCAAGACATGCTGCAAACTTTGCTTGCCGTCAGCCGCACGCTGGAGCAAGAAGAGCGCATCGAGCGTAGTGCTGCTCTCTTGGTCGATGCCGCGGTCACTTTGACTAGAGCCGAGCGTGGTTTTTTGTTTTTGCTTGAAGATGGCCGTACCAGTTTGGCGCTCGCGCGTAACTTTGCACGAGAACCAGTTCCAGCTCCAGAGGCGAAGTTCTCGCGCACTTTATTAGAGAAGGCACTGAAAACCAAAAAGCCTATTCTGTTGCAAGACGCCGCTTCCGATGGCGAGTTTGCGGGAGTCGAAAGCATTTCCGATCTTGGTTTGCGTTCCGTACTTGCCGTGCCTCTGCAGTATCACGGCACTGTGCTGGGACTTCTGGCGGTGGATCACCGTCTCGCTGCCGCTGCTTTTCAAACGCAGGATACAGATTTGCTCGCAGGTCTAGCCGGTATGGCTGCAGCGCATATTGGTGCGGCGCACGAACGTGTGGCCATGGGCAAGCTAAAACGCAAGAACACGCGTTTGCAGCGTCAACTCGGGAAACGCACCACACCTGAAACTTCGAACCCAATTGAAACTTCCGGCGGTCCTGGCTTTGCTGGATTGGTGGGCACTTCGCCGGCTATGCAAAAGCTTTACAGCCAAATGGAGCGTATTCTCGAAAGCGACGCTTCCGTGGTGGTCGAAGGGGAAAGCGGCACTGGTAAAGAGTTGGTCGCGCGCGCGCTGCACTTTCATAGCCGCTTGTCTGATCAAAACTTTGTGGTGGAGAACTGCGGTGCTTTGCCAGATACGCTTTTAGAATCAGAACTCTTTGGTCATGTGAAAGGTGCCTTCACGGGGGCCAACCGCGACCGCAAGGGGCGCTTTGAGGAGGCTGATGGTGGCACTATGTTCCTGGACGAAATAGGCGAAATGTCGCCTGCCATGCAGCAACGATTGCTGCGCGTTTTACAGGAAGGAGAAATTCGCCCAGTTGGTAGCAATGAAGTGCGGCACGTCAATGTGCGCGTGATTGCCGCCACGAATGTCGATTTGCAAAATGCAGTGAAGGAAGGGAAATTTCGCGAAGACCTTTTTTATCGACTCAAGGTCATTGGTTTACGTTTACCGCCATTACGCGAACGCGCTGAAGACATTGTGATTCTGGCGGAACACTTTCTCGCGGTGGAAGCTGCCGATGTCGGCAAGGAACCGCGGACTTTGAACCCGGCGAGCATGAAAGGTCTTGAGGCTTATCGCTGGCCCGGCAACGTGCGTGAGTTGCGCAACGAAATGCGGCGTCTCACTTTGCTTGGGGAAGGCGAGGTGGAGTTCGAAGAGCTTTCTCATGGCATTCAGGAAAACACCTCTCAGAACACCGGAGATCCAGGTTCTTGTTATCCGTTGGCGGATCGGGTGAAAGCCATGGAAATCAGCGCCATTGAAGCTGCGCTTGCCAAAGAGCCAGGGAATCGGTCCCGTGCCGCCAAAATACTAGGTATTACGCGTTTCGCTTTATTGCGTAAGATTGAGAAGTACGGTCTATTTGAGAAGGCCGAGGACCTGGAGGAGGACTCCACTGACTAAACCGGAATCGACCCCAGCCAGCGAAGAATCCGCTGCTTTAGAGCCGCGTTTGCCGCAAAACTTGCGCCACATTCGGCGCCTGGGGGAATCTCCATTGAGTTTGGTGTTTTTGGTCGAAGACGATCAAGCCAAGCAATACGCGTTGAAGATCCTGCGCCCGAGTGTGGCCAAGGATAAACGCATTCTGGAACGATGGCGCCGCGAAGGCGAATTGCTTCAGGAGTTCGCACACCCCAATCTGGTGCGTTGTTATGGCACTCCTGAGGTGGAAGGGCGGCCTTCCATTTTGTTGGAATTCGTCGATGGCCTCTCCTTGCGTGAGCGATTACGCAACGGCCCTTTGGGTTGGGAAGAAGCTGCGCGTTATGGAGTTCAAATTGCACGTGCCTTGCAATATTTGCACAAGCATGGAGCGATTCACCGCGATGTTAAACCGCACAACGTATTGATCGATACGCAGAGGGGTGCCATCCTTGCGGACCTTGGCTTGGTTCGCCGTGATGAAGATCCAACCATGACGCGCCAAGGTGCTGCCTTGGGCTCTCCGGCTTACATGAGTCCCGAGCAAGCACGCGACCCATCCGATGTAGATGAACAAGCGGACATTTATTCGCTGGGTGCAACTTTGTTCCATACCCTTTCCGGTAAACCGCCCTTCTTGGGCGCCGGGGTGGGAGAAGTGATTCACCGCGTAATGCACGAGGAACCGGAATCGTTACCCGAAACGGTTTCACCGGCTTTTGCCAAGGTCGTCTTGACCGCTATGGCTAAGGACCCAGAACGTCGCTATGCCCGTGCGCGAGACTTTGGCTCCGACATGGGACGTGTGCTGCTCGGTTATCCGCCTCGCCTGCTAACACGGTACCGCCGACGTCGTCAGTTACGTACTTTGTCCATGGGGGGGGGCGCGCTAGTTCTTTTGGGGCTCATGTTCTGGGTGGAGCCATGGAACTTTGGAGCAGAGAAGGAAGCGCAGGGGTCGGAGCTTTTGGTCGAGGAAACCGACAAGCCCATCGTGGCGCCGCCTTCGCTGGGGTGGAAGGGGGTACTGGAACGGCAACCGATTCCTCCGGAAATCCTCGCGGCGACTTTCTTTCGTGCGTGGCACACGCCTTATGACCAACGCTTCCGTAAAGCCCTGAATGCTAGCCAGTACCGCGAAGCCTTAGCGGAATGTGCCAGCATGCTTCACGCTAAAGTGCCGAAGGATGCTCCGATTGGTTTTTTAGATTTACGTCAAGGGTGGGTCAGTCGTTCGAAGATAGAGGTGACCGCCGGAGCTGAAAAAGCAGCCGGGCGAGCCTTTGATTTGCTTTCTAGTCAAACTGTTTTTGCCCAGGAGGCCATCCAGCGTGGCGATTTTGATGGTGACATTTGGTCCGCGAGTGTGCTGGATCAATGGCGTCGTGCCGGATTGCGCATGGCCGATTTCCCTTTGCATCCAGGGTCTCCTGATCCGGTGGGTCGTTTGCAGATGGCGCAAGTGCAATTGGAAAACGAAGCCGATCAAGTGCGGATTCGCAAGGCGCTGGAATCGGTCGCTGCAGTGCGTCAAAACACCGCACAACTATTACGCGCCGGCTCCTTCGACGAAGCGCGACGTCGCTGGGATCGTGTGGATCCCGTGGTTTATTTGCGCAGTGAAGATGCCCGTGCGGATCTAGCACGCATCGAAGAACTGCTTGCTTTGGACCGGCGCCTGCAATCGCGTTTCCGCGAAAAGGTGGGGCAGACTGTGGAGTTGCGACTGCATTCTGGGGTGCTTATTCGAGGACAACTTTTCGCCAAAGAGAGCGGTTCAGGCTACGCAGTTGACTATCGCGGCCAAACCCAAGTCGACGTGAATCTTTTAGGCCTCGAAGCCAACTTTGTCGTCACTTGGTTGCTAGGCCGGGAAGAAGTTTGGCTCGCCGCACAGGTGCTGTGGTGCCAAAATGACCTGAACCTAGCGATTGCCGCTATGCGCCCGCTTGCAGACATGGATGTGGCCGAAGAATGGCGTCCGCAGTATTGGTCGGAGCAGTGGGAGCTTGAGCGCGTGAATGGCGGACTGGCCGAAACAGGTTTTGCGGAAGAGGGTTTAACCTCGCAAAGCGGGGCCCAAGCCGTGGTGCAAGCGAGTGGACCGCAAGCTGAGTTAATGGATGCTTTGCAAAAGCGTTTGCCGGATGCCAAGTTGACTCAACAAGGCTTATCGGTCATTTTGGATCTTGGTGATCTCCAGGTCGATGGCACTTGGAGTCTAGATTTACGCCAAGAATTGCGCGGTTGGGAGCTCACCTCCTGGCGTTTGGTTTGGCAAGTGGGTCAGCGTGAAACTGCTCCGACTCGATTACTCTGGCTAGACGATATCTTGCTCACTAAAACCGGCAAAGCCCCACCGCAAATGACCATTGCAGGCCGACGTTTTCCGGGCTATGGCATGGCACCTGGCTTAGGACTTCAGGTTCTGGATTGGAATGGCCAAATGCTGTTACTGGATGGGATTCCGGTGAGTAAATGGCAGCCAGAAAGTACTCGGTTGGCAAGATTCTTTGCAGTTTGCGAAACGGGCTTCCGCTTTAACAAGGTTAGTTTGCGTTTTTCGCCGCGCTAAGGTCGATGATCTGCGGCAAGCTGCGGTGCAGCATGATGCCAGCAATGCCCAGCACTATGGCTAAGAGAATTAAGAGTTCCTGAGGTCCGACTCCAAGGCTCTGCAAGCTTGGACGTCCCAATGCGCCGAGGAAAATTAACAAGAAGTCGAGCATTTGCCCGGTTCCAAGAACTGCACCAATACTAGCATGCGGCGGCAAAGTTTGCATTAGCGAACGTAAAGGAATGAGGTAGAAGCCAGAGAAGAAACTTGCTCCTCCGATGCATAGGAAAATGGTCCATGGATCTGGATTCACTAAACCAGCGGCTAGGAATCCTGAGCCCATTCCTAAGGCGCCAAGTACCGGCATCCAGCGGGGGATGGCTCCGCGTAGTCCCAAGCCGGCAACCACCGCACCAGCGGCCATGAACAAACTCAAACAGGCAAGGCCGAGCGACCAAGTACCGGCGCTAGTCGCGATGGTGGAGGTGCCATCAGCCTGGACCGCTAGGAACTCATTCCATGCGAGCAACATGAGACTGCCGCAAAACCAAAAAACCGCATGGCCAAGTAAGGCCGGGAGTAAGCCTGGGTAGGCACGCGCGTCGGTGAGCCCCGTGACTAAACGCTTAAACGGATCGAAGTGGATTTTCTTTTGTGGCGAAGCGGCGGGAATACGCTTCATGCGTTTGGCCACAAAGGAACCGATCAAAGCCAATGAGGCCATGAAGACGCCCAGTTGCCACAATGATTCTTTCCCCAGGTGTCCTGCAGCTCCGGTTCCTAAAAGAATGCCCAATAAAACAGTCGCTTGAAAAAGACCGTTGGCGCGAGGCAGTTCACCGACATCAGTTAGCTCTGGCAGACTTCCATACTTTGCTGGTCCGAGGAATGCGGACTGGGTACCCATCAAGAAGACAACGCCCAACACCACTCCAAAGTTGCCGCTGACAAAAGCCACTGCCGCAAGCAACATGACGACGACTTCCATCCATTTACACCACAGGATGACATCGCGTTTGGGGAAGCGGTCGGCGCAATCTCCCGCGACCACCGCAAAAGCGATAAAGGGTAAGGAGAATAAGGCCTGCGCCATGGACTGTCCATGACCTCCCTCTCCTTGCAGGGCAATTGCCAGAAGGAGCACGGTTTGCTTAAACAGGTTGTCGTTGAATACCGTCAAAAACTGGGTCAGAACCAGTTGACGGAACGACCGCGCATGCTTCATCCGAGCTCAGCCTCGGCATGTAAACAAGTGGTTGCTAAATCGCATTGCTCGCGATCTAACCACTCCACACAAACTAAATCTTGCAGCAGGTCTTCCAGACTCACCCCATGGCGTAGGCAAGCGCGCATGTGCGAACGAGCTTGTTGCCAACAGCCGGTGGCAACTAAGGTCATGACGCTTAAACGTTCGCGTTCATCCAGGCTTAAACAAGTGGTTGCGAAAGCGGTTCCGTATGCATGACGTAAGACCCAAGCGCGAAACTGTGGATCGACCCGGTCGAGGTGCGTCAGTACCGGGTTGGCGTCACGTCCATACACTTCACGGAACACGACTTCTCCTTTTTGAAGCGGGTCTTCCGCAATACAAACTTCGCTGAGTTTGGAAGGTGTCCCCAGCTGTTGCGAAATCAAAGTTAAGGCGCGGACAATACGCGGGAAACCATAAAACAAATGACATACGCGCAGTAAATCCTGCAAGACCTCGCGCTGACTTTCTTGTCCTTGTATGAATTTTTCTGATGCAGAGACCAAGTCTTCATCGCGCCCATGATGTAAGGCGGAAACAATGCGGAAAAAGTCAGGCAGGCGTTGGCTCATGCAGAAGTCGTGTCGCGAGTCGTTTCAGGTCCTTGTGGATTGGCGAGAAGCGGAGTCCGCGCCAAAGTTTGGCCGTCGAGTTCCACCAGAGAGCGTAACCCCGGAGGGGCGAAGACTACCACCGTAGAGCCAAATTCAAAGCGCCCCATTTCATCGCCAGCTGCAAGGATAGGAGGAGGATCGTAAGTGCGTGAACTGCGGATCCATGGCCCCTGACCCAAAGTAGCATCAAACGGAAAGCTCATGCCGCCCACATTGAGTGCGCCAACATACAGGAGGGCGAAAGGGGTGCCATCTGCCGTGCGGCAATGCAGAAGAATGCGGCGATTGGTGACCAGGACCCGCATCGAGCGGCGGATGAGGCTTGGGTCGACCGGCTGCAAATCTCCTGGCTCCACCACAGCGCGCAGAATCTTGCAGTCGCACGGAGCGTGGAAGCGATGGTAATCCTTCGGGGATAGGTAAATTTGCAGCGCCTGGTAGCCGAGCAGGCCTTGGAGTTCGCTGTCGGGCAGGAGCTCAGAGGTGGAATAGGGGGTGCCCTTAATCACCCAGCTGCCCTCGGCAGTGACCGTGGAATGCGCAACCAGGCGGCCATCGGCGGGGGAAAGCCACCCGGTGGTTTCTGGAATTGGCCGCGCGTCTGGCTTGAGGGGGCGCGTGAATAGGCTCAGGAAACACGGGTAATCGTGGAGCTCGCCGGGCACCGTGGTGGCGTCAATGCCGAGGCGTTTGGCGACAAAGGTCCACAACAAGGGGCGCAAACGGCGCGGAATCCGAGCGCGTGCCAGTCTTCCCATGAAGCTGGACATGCTGAGGCGGGGTACGCCAGGGAGAGTGAAGAGGAAGCGAGTATCCACGGCCGGTTTCGGGCGGTCAGCACACAGTGTAAGGGGTTGCATGGGGATATACTTTGCGACGCGCCATGGCATCTCCTCTCCATGTCCTCATCCTCGCCGGCGGTGAATCTTCACGCCTGCGCACTGGTGGCCCCAAAGCCCTACTCGAACTTAGCGGCCGTCCGCTGTTGGAGCATATTTTTGCTGCAACAGAAGATTTGGAAGTGGCTTCACGGGTGCTGGTCTTAGGCCCGAAGCACCGCGACCCCATCGAAAAGTGGTTACACAAAGCGGGGCACGATGCCTGGCAAGTGGTCATTCAGGAAGTGGCGCGCGGCACCGGCGATGCGGTCGCCTGCGCTTTGAAAGTGTTGCCTGCAGAAGGACGCTTGTTGGTTTTGTGTGGTGACACACCTTTACTGCAGAGTGAAACCTTGAAACTCTTAGTGGAGCAAGGGAACGCCATGTTGACGGCGGTGGTGCCAGACCCGTTTGGGCTGGGTCGCATCGAGCGCAATGCAGATGGCGCACTGGTTGGCATTGTCGAACAAGCCGATGCCAATGCTGCGCAACAAGAAATCGATGAAATCAACTCCGGCGTGTTTGTCCTCGACATGAAAGCCTTGCGCAAAGCGCTTGCTGGTGTCAAATCGGATAATGCGCAAGGAGAAATTTATCTGACCGATGCTGCGGTCGAGGTTTTGAAAGCCAGCACTGGCGCGACGGTTTGTTTAGAGGAAGATTGGGAACAAACTATGGGCATCAATGACCTGCATGAATTTGCCCAGGCCAACTTGCTTATGCGCGAGCGCATGTTGAGCGAACATATGAACAACGGTGTGATTGTGGATGATCCATCTAGTACGCACATTGAGACTGGAGTGGAGATTGGACCCGGTTCCCGCATCCTCCCGTTCTGTGTGATTAAACGTGGCGTTTCGATCGGAAAGGGCTGTTCTGTTGGCCCATTCGCCTATTTGCGCCCAGGCACGCGTTTGGACGATGGTGCGGTGATTGGCAATTTCGTGGAAACCAAAAATGCCCACTTTGGGCCTGGCGCAAAGGCCAAGCATCTCTCCTATCTAGGTGACGTCACGATTGGCGCCAAAACTAATATTGGTTGCGGTACCATCACCGCAAATTACGACGGAAAGAATAAGCATCAAACTGTAATCGGAGAACGCGCCTTCATTGGTTCCGGTACGGTTTTGGTTTCTCCGGTAAAGATTGGCGATGACGCCACTACCGGTGCTGGTTCCGTTGTCACTTCCAACCACGACGTGCCGGATGGCGCCACCGTGATTGGAGTTCCTGCAAAGCCCTTCCCAACTTCCAAGTCCTGAAATGAGCTACAAGGATTCCCGGCTGAAACTACTCAGCGGCAGCGCGCACCCCGAACTCGCTGCTGAAATCGCAAGCTGCCTAGATGTCCCGATGACCGCTGCGTCCATCGGACGTTTTCCCGACGGTGAAATCGACATCAAGTTGCATGAAGACATGCGCGGTTCCGATGTCTTCATCGTGCAACCGACCGGTCCGCCGGTTAATGAAAACATCGTCGAGCTTTTACTGATTGCGGACACCTTGCGTCGTGCTTCGGCGGGACGGATTACCGCGGTCATTCCATACTTCGGTTACGCGCGCAAGGATCGCAAGGACGAAGGTCGTGTGCCGATTTCGGCCAAAGTGATGGCCAACATTCTCGTTTCGGCGGGGGTGGATCGTGTGCTGACTATCGATTTGCACGCGCAGCAGATTCAGGGATTCTTCGATATCCCGGTGGATCACCTGTGGGCGCGAACCGCTCTGGAAGAAGCGGTGCAGAAGTTGGAGCTAGACAACTTGGTGGTCTGTTCGCCGGACGTCGGCGGAGTCAAGCTTGCCCGCGCTTGGGCGACATCGTTGAGCGCCCCCCTTGCCATCGTCGATAAACGGCGTGTTTCCGGCGTAAAGGTAGTTATGGAGAACGTCATCGGCGATGTTGAGGGCTGCAATGTCCTCCTCACCGATGACATGATCTCCACCGCAGGCACGATTACTGAGGCTTGTCGCATCCTGAAGGCCAAAGGAGCTCTGCGGCTGGTCATTGCCGCGACTCATGCAGTGCTTTGTGGACCAGCAATTGAAAGGTTGCAGAATTGTATGGCCGAAAAGGTGCTGGTTTCTAATACAATAGCCCACAGTGGCGAGCTGCCTGACAACCTTGAAGTGGTTTCAGTGGCTCCCTTGTTGGCCCGCGCCGTCACCCGGATTCACCGGGAAGAGTCGGTTAGCGCCCTGTTTAACGAAGCAAAGAAAGCCTAATCTAGGCACAAATCGATGGAAACCTTCAACTTGAAGACCGCTGCTCGCACCGATTTCGGTGGCAAGCAAGCCTCCCAATTGCGCAATTCCGGCCGCTATCCTGCCACTTTGGTAGGTGCTGGTCAGCCAACCGTTCAGTTCAGCGTTGACGCTGCTGAATTCGATGCCGCAGTCCGCATTAGCGCACGTAGCTACGACCTAGTCCTCGATGGAGGCGCCGAGAAGGCTGCCATCCAAGAGGTCCAGTTCGATGCCATGGGCGACAAGGTCCTGCAAATCGACTTCATTCGCGATGCGGATGGAGCCCTCGCAGTTGCCCGCGCCACTCATTTTGAGGACAAGGGCTACGAGTCAAACGAAGACTAGTGCTTCGTTTGTGAGCACGATTGCCAGGATTTGACCGCAGCCCTATGATTCCTGGCCGCCAAGAGGGGAGTGTGCCTGTCGCACGCCCATGGCGTCTAGTCCTCGGACTCGGCAACCCCGGTGTGGATTACAACTCCACCCGACATAACGTCGGATTCGATGCTCTCGATCTTTGTGCTTCTCGCTTCCAAGTTGATTGGAAAACGGATAAGCACGTCATGCTTGCAGAGGTTCCGGATTTTCGGTGCACTCTGGTTAAGCCACTCACTTACATGAATCGAAGTGGTGTGGCCTTACGTCAAACATGGCTCCACTATGGGTTGGAAGAGACCACCTCGATCTTTGTCGTCACCGACGATTTCCACTTGCCACTCGGCGGCATGCGTATTCGTGCGCAAGGCTCCACCGGAGGGCACAACGGGCTTGCATCGATTGAAGATGTACTCGGTTGTCAGGATTATCCGCGCCTTCGCATAGGTGTAGGGAACCCTGGTAACAACTCTGTGAATTTCGTACTCGACACCTTCTCGAAGGCTGAAGAGCCCATCATCGAAGAAACTTTGATGACGGCTTCTTGGGCAGTCGAGGACTGGGTGAAGGAGGTTCCACTTGAGGATCTTCAAGCCCGTTACAACCGCCGTAAGCCACAGGCGGAATAAACCGGTAGGACCGGAATGGCATCATGACTGAAAAAAAATACATCTACCAAGCGATGTTCCTGCTCGATAACGAGGAGGTCCGCAAGGGTTTCAATGCAGCGAAGGACTGGATCCAGTCTTCGCTCGAAAAGCACGGCCTTGAGGTCAAAGTGCTTCGTCTTTGGGGCGAGCGTCAACTCGCATACCCCATCGGCGGACGCAAACGCGCCACCTACCTATTAGGTTGGTTGGAAGGCTCCGGCGACATGGTCAATGAAGTAAGGCGCGAGCTCTACCTCATCGGCCCTGCATTCCGTTGCTTGTTCCTGCAAGAGGACGCGATTCCTGAAGAGGAGCTCGTATACGGCATCCAGAAGATGGAAGATTCGGAATTGATCATTCCTGAAGAATTTCAGGAGCCAGATTTCGAAGAACCATACGAAGAGCCAGAAGAAGAGCAGGCTGCTAAGGACGAGCCCAAGGAAGAGAAGGCTGAAAAGCCTAATTCCGCTGAGAAAACTGAGGAGGTGAAGACCGATGGCTAGTAAGAAAACCCGTATGTTCGACTACAAAGATGTCGAAGACTTGCAGGTCTACATGACCGCGCAAGGCAAGATTCACCCGGCAAAGCGCACCGGCCTTTCGGGGCGGGAGCAGCGTCGTTTGAAGCGCGCGGTTAAGTACGCACGCCTCATGTCCCTTATCTCGTACGTTTCCTAAGGCCATGAAGATCAAGCTCATTTTGCGTGTGGACCATCCGGTCCTCGGGCACACCGGCGACGTCATTGAGGTCGCATCGGGATTCGCTCGTAACAGCCTGATTCCACAAAACCTAGCTTTCCCTTATTCGGAAGATGCGATTCGTCGCATTGAGAAGAAGAAGGCCGAAGCCGGTGCTGTCCGTTCTGAAATGTTGAAAGACATGGAAACTCTGGCCAAGCGCCTTGCAGGTTTGGAGTTGAACTTCGTAGAGAATGTTTCTGCAGCCGGCCACCTTTATGGTGCAGTCACTGCAAAGCGCATCTCTGAGGAGATTGCTGCCGCTGGAATCGAGATTCCAGAAGCACATATTCGTCTTGCCGAGCCAATCCGCGTGATTGGTGAATTCGAGGTACCTGTCCACGTCCATTCCGAGCTCAACGCTTCGGTTAAGGTCTGGGTGGTTGCTAAGGAAGAGCCTAAGCCAGTAGGCGAAGGTGAAGGTGAAGGTGGTGAGACGCCAACAGAAGCCTAATTAGGCAATAATAGACGGCCCGAGACTACCCTGTCTCGGGCCGTCTGCGCCTGTATCCTGAGGGCCATGTCAGCCTCCGGTCTCCCCCAGAAATTGCCCTTCGACCTCGACACAGAAATGTGTGTCTTGGGCAGTATTCTACGTGACCCGCGTTGCTTCGCAGAAGTCGCGGCGCACGTGAAGGTTGATGATTTTTATAACCCACGCCACCGTGATTTGTTCGCGCTCCTAGAAGCGATGGAGCGACGCAGTCCTGGCCACTGCGATGCGGTTTCCGTAGCGCATGAGCAGGAACGCGTTAAGAAAAGTGGAGAACTAGGTGGCCCAGGTTTTCTGAAGGAACTTATGTCGGCGGTTCCGTCGATAGCCTTCTTAGAAAACCACATTCGCATTGTGCGTGACTTGTCGGTACGCCGCGGTTTGATTAGTGCTGCCGACACCATTCAACGTAGCGTTTATGACGAGACGTTGGAAGATGTTGACGACCTCGTAAGCGAAGCAGAGAAAACGGTGTTCAAAGTGGGAGATCGCTTGGCCGGCAATGAAATGATTACTGCACGCGAGTTGGTCGACCGCAACTTGGATCGTTTGCTTAGCCCCGATGGAGAGCCACAAGGACTGCAAACCAGCTACATCGATCTTGACGAGAAGCAGGGCTTCCGCCCGGGGGACTTGATGGTTCTTGCAGCACGTCCAGGCATGGGTAAAACCGCATTCGCCTTGAACGTTTTGGAACGGGTTGCGTTGAAAGATAAGCGCGCCGTACTCATGTTCTCTTTGGAAATGCCGGGTGATCAACTGATTACACGGTTGTTGTCTTCGCACGCACGGATCGCGCACGACAGTTTGCGTCGCGGACGTTTGACGGCAGAAGATCGGCGTCGCTTGACCCACGCAGGCAGTGCCTTTCGTAACGCGAAGATTTTCATCGACGATAGCTCGCAGCCAAGCCTGACGCAGATTCGAGCCAAAGCCCGCCGTCTAAAGCGCGATGGCCATTTGGACCTCATCATTATTGACTACTTGCAGTTGCTAGGCGCAAAGGCAGAGAGTCGACAAAACGAGATTTCCCTCATCTCGCGAACTTTGAAATCGATTGCGCGCGACTTGAAAGTCCCGGTTCTGGCACTCGCCCAGCTCAACCGTAAAGCGGAAGAGCGTTCCGACCACAAGCCGATGCTCTCAGACTTGCGTGAATCGGGAGCCATTGAGCAAGACGCCGACATGGTGATGTTGCTCATGCGCGAAGACTACTACGAAGAAACCGACGATAACCGCGACAAGGCCAGCATCTCCATCGCCAAGAACCGGCATGGTTCCACTGGGGAATTTAGCTTGCGCTTTACTAAGAAATACATGCGCTTTGAGAATTTTGTTCAAGCCGCTGAAGGCGTACCCGTAGCACCTGCTGCACCCGCATTCGAGTAATGCCCCGCATCCCAATCCTCCTACTTTCATGGCTCCTCGTGTATACCGCGGGTGCCTTGCCTATATTTGCTGCCGAATCCGTGCAGCAAGAAACCATCGTCGAGCAGATTCTAATCGATGGCGCTCCTGGGCGTGAAGCTGAGATCATCGCCTCCATCCAGCAACAAGTTGGAGCACCTCTCAACCCAGTTGGGCTTACCCGCAGTCAGCAGTGGCTGTGGAAGTACAAGCGAGTGCGGGTGGACAGCATCGAAGAGCAGCCAGGCTCCACGCCCGATGCGGTGATCCTTGTTTTCCATGTGACTCCTTTAAACACTTGGCGTCGCGCAGCTTTCATCGGCAATGTGGAGTTTGAGCGCGGCGAGCTCGAGTTGTGGGGCGGTCTGTTCGGACAGTCCTTGGACAGCAGCTCGGTCGAGGTGATTCGGAAACGTCTGGTCGACCGCTATCACACAGAGGGGTATGCCCATGTGGTGATTACGCCCAAACAGGGAGCCGATGACGAAATGGTCTTCCATATTGAAGAGGGCCCAGAGGTCACCATTGAAGACGTGAACTTTGTGGGTAACGATGCCATCACCGGTGGCGCCTGGTTTACTCCGGGTTTGGACATCTACGAGAACTTGAAAGGTTCTACGGGCGGTATCTTTGGTGGCGCTTCTTACAACCCTTCTCAGATTCAAGAAGATGCAAATGCTATCGCGACCTTGTATCGCGACTACGGTTATCTTGAAGTGAATGTCACCAGCGAAGTTTTCTTCGAGGGCGCTGAGCAAAGTGAAGCTGTGGTGACTTACACGATTGTGGAAGGCCCGCTTTACACCGTGCGCAATATTGAGATTCGTTCTGGCGACGGTACCGAGTTGCGTTTTTCTCAGGAAGAGTTGGGTGCACTCCTGGAACTGAAAGCCGGCGATCCGTTTGAGAAAGCACGTATTGATCGCGATCGACTTAGCTTGCAGAAACATTACTCTGGTAAGGGATACCCTAGTTCCGCTCGGGTTCATCGCGCACCGGGCAGCAACGGTTCCTTTCTTTCGGTAGGTGGCTCGTCTCCTGGCTCACCGGTAGATTCCTTGATTGACTCGCAAGAGCCAGTGGTGGATTTAGTTTTCCAGATTGTGGAGGGTAAACCGCGCCGCTTGCGCGATGTAGTCATCCGCGGTAACCGTCGTACGCAAGACCGTGTCATTCGTCGTGACATTCAGGCTGAACCTGGACAGATCGTCACCGAAGAGGATGCGGTACGTTCTTACCGCCGTTTAACCGGCCTTGGTTACTTTCGCGATGAAAACCGCCAGCCTTTTGTGAACTGGTTTTGGCAAGACATCGGCGATCCGGATCTTCTGGATTTGGTCTTTGAAGTCAAGGACGTTGGCTCCAACAACCGCCTGCGTTTTGGTGGATCATGGAACTCGGATAATGGTCCGTCCTTGTTGATAGATCTCACCAAGACCAACTTCGACATTACCGATACTCCGTCTACCTTTGGTAACACTCTGGCTGAAATTTGGAACGGTACAGCTTTTACCGGTGCCGGACAAACGCTGAGTTTGTCGCTGCGTCCAGGCACCGAGTTCTCCTCCTACGCGCTTTCCTTTACCGAGCCTGACCTGTTGGGCGAGCACTACAACCGTTTGAGCTTGAACGTAACCGGGCGTCAAAACCTGCGCTTGTTCTCGACTCACGATGAAGAGCGCACTCAGTTCGGCTTCACGCTTGGCCGTCGCTTCGGCCGCTACTTCACCGTATTCGCCGGTCCGGAAACGCAGAACATTAAATTGGATGATATCGATCCTGGCGCGCCTAGCGACCTCACCGATTTCGTCGGCGATAACCGCCTGAATACCTTCACCCTGGGGGCGCGCTATAACACGGTGGAAGATCCATTTTCCCCAGTGGATGGGATGAACTATGCTCTCTCCCTGAATCAGAGTGGCCGCTTTATGGGAGGGGATTGGGATTTCCTAAAAGCCACCTTGCGCACCGAGAACTACTTCCCGGTTTGGGAAGATTCGCTTGGCCGCCCATGGACCTTTGGGCTCTCTGGGCGTGCGCGAAAGGCCTGGGTTTTTGGCGATCTTAACAGCCTGCCCTTTCCCGAGAAATTCTTCCTTGGGGGCCAAAGTAGCGTGCGCGGATTTAACTTCCGTGGAATCGGCGAAGATGGTAGTGGTTTCGCAACCGGCGGCGATGCGTCCTGGGATGCTAGCGCGGAATTGCGTTTCCCTTTAGTTTCCAATCGTCAACGCGGCCTGGTAGAAGAATTCGAAATGGTACGCGGCGGTTTGTTCATAGACGCGGGTTCTTTTGGACCTGATTTCAGTGATTTAGTTTCCACCCGTGTTTCCGCAGGCCTTGCACTACGCATGCGTTTTGCAGCCCTTCCAACCGCACCTTTGTCGCTTGACTTTGCATGGCCGCTCGCCAGCGAAGACGGCGACGACACCCGTGTCTTCTCCTTCACAATCGGTAACTTCTAATACGATGCGTCAAACAGCAATCATTCTTTTCCTTTTGGTAGCCCTAGCCGGCTTCGTTTTTGCCGATCGTACTGCTGCCGACCCAATGGAAGGTGTGCGTTATGTGGATGTGCAACGTGTCTTAGTCGAATGGGAGACTCTTCAGAAGGAAGGGGAATCTATTCAGGCAAAGTACAAAGCCCAGTTCGAGGAACTAAACCAAGAGCGCTCAGGCCTTGAGAACGCAAAAATGGATCTCGATACCCTCGATCCTGCTACTGGTGCCTTTCGTGAGGCGACCTTTCGCATTAAGTTGGGCGAAGAAACCTTACGCGCTCGTGCTGAGTGGGCCCGGCAAGGGCTTGGCGAAGACCAAACTGCTGCCTTGGAGCGAGCCATGCGCATTATCCATGAAGCCGTTCAAGAATTGGGCTCCCGCGAGGGCTACAGCTCCATTCTCATGGCTCCCAATCCTGTTGCATCACTCAGCGACACTGTTTCGACAAACGATGTCCTCAACGACATGAACAGCCGTTGGGTCATGTGGCGTAACCCAAACTACGACGTCACCGACGAGATTCTTCAAATCGTCAATCAAAAGTAGTAGACTGCAAGCTGATGACACGTAAGGAGCGCACTGTAAAACGTTCAACCACCATGGAGGGCGTAGCTCTTCATTCTGGTGAAACGGTTCATGTGCGGGTCGAACCTGCGCCAGCGGGAACCGGTGTCATCTTCCGGCGTAGCGATCAGCCGGATCCCGCAGACATTCCAGCCTTGGCCGGACACCTCGCTATGTCGCAGCGCCGCACGGTTCTGCGTGAAGGCGGTTCGGATATCGGCATGGTGGAGCATTTGCTTTCGGCATGTGCAGGCCTTGGCGTAGATAATCTCATCGTGACCGTTTCGGCTGACGAAATGCCCGGCACCGATGGCTCGTCCTTGCCTTACGTTGAGATGTTGGAAGGCGCAGGCTTGGTGGAGCAAAAACGCGAGCGTTTGCGTTTCACCGTGGATGAACCGCACGTCATTCGTGAAGGTTCTGCAGAGCTAGTGATTCTGCCTCCTTCCGGTGAAGGATTACGGGTGCGCTACATTCCTTCCTACCCGGAAGGCGTGGACAGTACCCCGGTAGTCTTTGACACCGCGACCGATGACTACAAGAAGGATATCGCGGGTGCGCGGACCTTTGTGCGCGCGGAAGAAGTCGAAGCTTTGTTAGAAGTTGGTTTGGGCAAGGGCGCTACCGCTGATAACACTTTAGTTCTCGGTGGAAAGGAAACCCCAGAAATGCGGATTTCTCTGGAACCTACACGGCACAAAATTTTGGACCTCATGGGCGACCTCGCTTTGATCGGCGCGGACTTGCATGCGGACATCGTCGCGGTGCAGAGTGGGCATGGATTAAACCAGGCCATGGCCAAGCACATCCGCGGTCAGTTTGAAGCGCAAGAGGTTGCTGCGCCAAACATGGCTGATGGCTACAGCATTACCGAGATTATGCGTTTGCTGCCGCACCGTTATCCATTTTTATTGGTGGATCGTGTGCTAAAAGTTGAGGGATGGCGTCGTGCCGTGGGGGTGAAAAACGTCACCATTAACGAGCCTTTCTTTAACGGTCACTTCCCTGAGCAGCCGCTCATGCCAGGCGTTCTCCAATTGGAGGCACTGGCGCAATTGTCGGGATTTTTGCTCCAACGAAAAATGGAGCATACGGGCAAGTTGGTGGTCCTCGCGGCCATCGATAAAGTCCGCTTTCGCGGTGGGGTGGTCCCTGGTGACCAGCTGCGCTTGGAAGTGGAAACTCTTCGCATGAGCCGCAACCGCGCGACCATAAAAGCTCAAGGCAAGGTGGGGTTGCGCGTGGTTTCTGAAGCGGTTCTTTCCTTCGCCATGGTGGCTGCCTCATGACCTCGATTCACGAGACTTCTTACGTCGCACCTGGCGCGGAACTCGATTCCGACGTAGTGGTGGGTCCGTTCAGTTACGTGGGCAGTCGAGTACGCATTGCATCTGGAACCCGCTTGGGACCTCACGTTACGATTCAGGGCCGCACCACCATTGGCCGCCACAATCACTTCGTTGGACAATGCGCGATTGGCGGTTTGCCACAAGACTTGAAGTACGCCGGTGAAGAATCTGCCTTGGTGGTTGGCGATGGCAACGTGGTGCGCGAGTTTGTCACTATTAACATTGGAACTGCTGCAGGTTCTTGGGTGACAAGCATTGGAGATCGCAACTTGATTATGGCTTGTGCGCATGTGGCGCACGACTGCGTGATTGAAGACGAAATCATTATCGGCAACAATGTTTTGTTGGCCGGGCACGTGCGCATTGAAACCGGGGCAATTGTTTCGGGTGGGGTTGCGGTTAATCACTTTGTCACCATCGGCACCATGGCCATGGTTGGGGGGACGGCACGCGTAGTGCAAGACACCCCGCCTTATATGATTTCCGAAGGTGCACCGGCGCGTGCGCGCGGTATTAACTCGGTGGGTTTGCGGCGCAAAGGGGTTTCGCGTGAAGCGATTGCAGAACTACGCGATGCCTTCCGTCGCTTGATTTCCGATGTAGCTCCTACCGCGCTTGCGATTCAAGAGATGGAGGCAGAAAAGGAACTGCAGCCAGAAACCAAGCGTCTGATTTCCTTCCTGCGCGATATGGAACGCGGCTTCCAAGGACGCTATCGCGAATCCCTACGTCGCTCATCGGGCGATGTCCGCGCTTAAGTAGTCAGCATGGCAAAGAAGAAACTGAAGGCCGCGGTCATCGGCGTTGGCCACCTTGGAAGGCATCATGCACGCATTCTCAGTAGCATGGATGACATTGAGTTGGTCGCAGTCATCGATTGTGATGAGAAGCAGGGGCGTTCGATTGCGGAAAAGGAAAGCACTCGTTGGCAAATGGATCTCGAAGGTATCGAGAAGGAACTCGACTTTGCGGTCATTGCGGTACCTACGGTATCGCATCAGGCATGCGCGGCTCCTTTGTTGCGTGCCGGAGTGGCCTGCCTCATCGAGAAGCCTATGGCGCCTGATCCCGACACCTGCAACGCCATCCTTGCCGATGCCGCCGCAGGTCATGCACTAGTCAGCGTGGGGCATGTGGAACGTTTCAATCCAGCCGTGGCACGTGCCATGGCGGTCGGCATTCAGCCGCGTTTCATAGAAGCGCACCGATTAGCGCCGTACAGCTTTCGCAGCACCGATGTTGGCGTGGTCCTCGACTTGATGATCCACGACATCGACCTTGCTCTTGCCTGGACCGGGTCTAAAGTGAAATCAGTCGATGCGATTGGTGGTGCAACCTTGAGCCCAAGTGAGGACATCGTTTCCGCACGATTGCGTTTTGAGGACAATAGCGTGGCAAATCTCACCGCTTCACGCCTAAGCCTGAAACCTATGCGACGTTTCCGCGTCTTCGGCCCCGACAGTTACTTGTCCGTCGACAGCCAAGATCGCTACGCGCTTATGGTGCGTAAGGCAGATGGTTTTTCACAAGAAGCAGTTGCGCTAGCCGCGCAATCAGAGAATCCAGTGGACGGATTCCGCAGCCTTCTAGATGTAGAAGAATTGCATCTAGACGAAGACGAACCTCTTCGCGCCGAGCTTGAATCTTTTGCTGCTGCGGTGCGCGGGGAATCTGAGGTCGTGGTAAGCGGAGAAGCCGGTCGTGATGCCGTTGCCGTTGCCTTCCGCATCATGGACGCACTCCAAGATTGCGGCTGGAGCTCCCCCGCGTAAGGCACCGACCGTGAGACCATCCCCAACTGCGCTTGAGCGCTTCTTAATTCATCCACAGGATCTCAGCCTCCCGCTGAATCCAACGGACATTTTTGAACGAGAAGCTCCGGTGCGCGTGGAAGTCGGCTTTGGCGGGGGTGAGTACTTAGTGTGGTGGGCGCAGCAAAACCCCGATCGAAACTTCTTCGGCATTGAGCAGCCGGCCGACTGTATCTTTCGTGCGGCACGTTTACTCGAAAAAGCGGGTGTGGAAAACGTCCGCCTGATCCAGGGTGATGCCCGTTACCTGTTGCGGGAACTGTTTTCCCCGGGAAGTCTCGAGCATGTGCTTATGCAGTTCCCCATGCCATGGCCCAAGGACAAACATGCCAAGCATCGGGTGTCCTCTCCAGACTTCGCAGATACCCTGGCCGATGTACTTCAAGCCCAAGCGGTGTTTGAACTCGTCACCGACCAGGACTGGTATGCCTTTGAAACCGACCGTTTCTTTGCGGCAAACCCGGCCTTCTCGAAAGAGACCCTGCAGGAAGACCCAGAGCGCCCATTCCGCACCCGTTACGAGGCCAAGTGGCTCGAGGAAGGCCGTTCCATCTACCGCCTGCTCGTGCAACTCCAGGAGCCTAAGAATGCTCCTCGTATCATCCCTAGTGAAGAAATGGATACCTACTCCCTAGCGCCAAACTTAGACCATAGTGCCGTTCAAGCTCTCAAGGGGAGCCGTTACAAGGAAGGCGAATCCGTTGCGGAGATTAAGGAAGTTCTACAGGCCGAAGATGGCTGGGTTCTCCGCACCGTGGCTTCCGATTCCTCTTTCTCGCAGATGTTCTACCTAAGGATTCGACGCAAAGCGGACGGCCGCTGCCTACTCAAGGTGGATCAAGTGCCACGCCCGTATTACACCGATGCCGTGCGTTACTCACTCCTCGCTATACGCGAAGCCCTCACTCAGGCTTCTGCTACAGCTGACCGTAAGTGAAATATATTCGGTAGAGCGTGAGATAGATGACAATAGTTTGCGTTGTCCGGGGTAATGACGCGCCCGAGGGAGTTTTAGGGAACGCGGAAAACGACCAAGTGCACTAGGAAATTCTGAGGGTTCCCGGAATCACTGCCTTCGTAGCACATGAATAAATTGAATTGCCCACTGCCGGCCGGGAACTCCACCAATTGAGCCGCAGGTCGCTTGGAAGTGGTGACTGCCGTCGGCACGACCACCATGTCGGTTTGGGTGGAGTGGCCGAGGAGAATCTTAACTGAATTGATCAAGAACCGTGCACCAAGGGTGTAACGCTGATGTTGAGGACCATGAACAATTGTGGCATGGGTATCTTCGTGGAAGACACTGTTTTCCCAATACAGATTGTCGACCGTGGATGCCCCAGGAGTGGAATAAGTAATCTGGCGCGAAAGAATGCTATTACTCTTCCACAGAACGACCTCGTCATCGACCCAAGTCATAGATACGGTATTTTGCGTATCTAGCCTGGAAGTTGCCAAGTTCGGACGACGTTGATGACGGCGGAAGTGGTTGGTGAAGGTGTCGGTGTCGAGCAACTGGAAAGGAACCACGGCGCCGAACCCGGCAAAGCGTTTCACTACGATTTGGCCTAAGGTTTGCCCGCTGACTCCGCCATGGCCATCGAGCCAGAATTCCTCATAGGCAACGATAAGGTCCTGATTGTCGTCGATTTCAATATCTGGCAACACCTGGCCGCCATTGAGTGGATAGGCCAAAGTATTGTCAATGGGGAGGTTACTTACCAAAGTGACCGGTGCGGATATAAAGCCGGGGGTGCCCGGGGCTAAGTCCCAGTCAATGCGCGTCAACCGTAAATCGTATTCACGATGCACATCTCCGTTGGGTTGCGAAACGCTTGAGGTTTCATGCGCATAAACCGCAGCCACGGAGCCATCTTCTAAATCCACTAGGTCCACCATGATTCCTGCAAAGCCAGAAATGATGGCCGAATCCGCAGTAAAGCCAACCCCAATCGCTCGGCGATCGATGACCGGGGTTGTGTGCAGGTTGCCTTGTGCATCACGCACTTGAATGCGCGAGATCTCTAACCGAGATAGACCTAGGCCGGAACGGTCAATCCGGTGCCAGGCCACGGAAAAGGATCCATCTGGCAAGGCAACTACGTCGGGTTTGGAGCAAGACTCATCTTGGCTGATGAGGTGCAGGCTCATGTCACCTAAAATGTGAAGGTTGTTGGCGTCGAATTCCCACTGGTCGTTGCCGGTGTACTGCATGAGCATACCTTCTACCATGTGAGTATTGCCGGACCAGGTTCCTTGCCAAGCTACGTAAACGTCGCCATAACTGTTGACCGCCACAGTGGCATGATCTGCGCCTTGCGGAGTGACGGTGGGCAGAACATTGTCATCACCATACGAAAAAACCTGTTGTGCCGATAAGCTGGCACAAGGTAGGAAAGACAGAAGAAGGGGCAAGATTCGCATCAAGGCTCTGGGGTGGGACAACTTTAGCAATACTAGCCTATAAAAGGCTTTACAGGAAGTTGGATTCGATTTTATTTTCGAAAATAATGGCGTATTTTGCCGCGGTTGTATGAAAATATAGGTTCATGTTCCGAGGACGAGCCCGACGCTACCGAAGTTCCGGTGTGTCTGCAGAAATTATTTCAGATACAGCACTTCCGTTGATTGAAGCCGCTGCAAGCCAGCTTGGGCTCCCTGCAAGCTTGCAGATCCAGCAGGAATTAACGGCCACAGGCTACTTTGAGGACGGGTTGGTCGCTCAATGGCAGCGGATTCATGAACTGCTGTGGGAGCGTATGAAGGATTTGCCGGACCCTTATGCCGCAATTCAGCTTTGGACTCAACACCCAGAAGCGAAGGTTCGCTTTTTTGCCCCAGCACTCTGGGCCTTGTGGGGTGAAGAAAAACCTGAGGCTGCTTTTCAGGGTTTGCTGCCCTTGGCGGATGACGAAGATTTCCGTGTGCTTGAAGCAGTACAGGCTTTTGGGGTCCGCCCCTTTTCGCATTGGATGGGCCCTAGCATCCTGGCCGAGCTACGGGATTGGTTCCAGCACCCTAGCCCACGGGTGCGCCGCTCCGCCATCAGTTCGGTGCGTCCGCGTGGGTTCTGGGTGAAGCATTTGGATTGGGCGACGGAGAATCCTGCTTATCTAGCACCGGTGCTTGAGTTCTACCGTCATGAAGAAGATCGATTCCCGGCCAATGCTGTGGCGAACTGCTTTAATGACATTAGTCGGCGCCAACCTTTGTTTGCCATAGGCGTATTGCAGCGCTGGATGGAGCAAGGCGGCCCGCAGGTGGAGCACATAGCGAGGAAAGGTTTGCGCAGTATGCTTAAAGACGGCGATGCTCAGGCCATGGCACTGTTTGGCTTTGGCCAGGTCGATGTTCAAATGGAAGCGACTCTTAAACAAGGATATTGTGTAGAGCCGAACACCAATCTGCACTTCGATTTGGTCTTGCACAATCCCAATGAGGCGTGCGAGGTCGAGCTGGTTTACGAATTAGAAACCACCGGTCGCAATACAAATCGTCCTCGGCGCAAAAAATACCAAGGAGGGCGTTTCTTGGTGCCGCATGGCGCAATGGAGCATCGCGTGCGTGAGCGTATCTTCGATCGGAAAGCAGCTCCTTTGCTAGACGGTGCTGCCGCCGCTAAGTTCTACCTAAATGGGAACTTGCATGCACAGCTGGATTTTGAAATTCGCAGGGCGTCTAGTGAAACCAAGGGTGGTTTTTGACTAAGACCAAATGAAGTGCCGCCAGGATTAATCCTGCTGCTGAAAAGAACACTCCAGTTAAAACTAGTCCCATTTTTTCGCGGCTGCCAAAGCCCACTAGGGCTGCCGTTAAAAAGCAAAGAAAGGTGATGGGAATGTCGACCATTGCTAAAATGGAAAGGTCGGGCAGGTATGCCACGCTGGCAAGGCCCAAACTCAACAGCCCAAGGCCGATAGCAGAGTAGTGCCCTGGAATTCCTGTAAGAAACGAACCCTCCTCGACCTCGTCGGACGGCTTAATGGAAGGGCGGTTCAGGTTTAACATGCCTTAGCTTAAGGCTTCGATAGCGTGAAGCACACGTGGAATCGAGGCGTGAATTTCTTCCAGGCTCACCGCGCCAATGCTTGCGCGGTACCACCCATCCTGGTCTTCCTCTTCTACCCCGAAAGCGCTGAATGGAACCAAGCCAAAGGCAGCATCCTGCAGCATATATTCGCGGATGTCTTCATTATTCGCAAGAACATGACCGCCTGGGGTGGTTTTGCCGAGCAGGCTCAGTTGAATGGAGAGGTAAATCGCTCCCTGAGGTTCAATGGAATCGACCGGCAAACCATCGGCCCGTAATTTCTGAATGCCTTGGTGCATGGCATTGAGGCTTTCGCGGACTCGACTAATAAAATCGGTGCGCCACTCGGTCATGGCGGCTTGATCACGCAGGAAGCGAGCAGTAGCGACCTGAACAGGGCGTGGCGCCCAGGCGCCTACGTGAGTGCCGAGTGCAATGACTTTGCTTACCACAGCCGGGGGACCAACCAACCAACCACAACGCAAGCCAGTCGCGCAGAAACCCTTGGAGATGCCATCGGCGTGGATCACATACGGGGCGCATTCTGGAACCAGTTGCACTGGCGAGTAGTGAACGTAACCAGGGAAGGTGAGTAGGGAGTAAATTTGATCGTAAAGCAAGTACAACGGCTTCTCGCCGACCAGCTTGCGTCGATCATTTTCCTCTACTAAGAACTCGCCAAAACGCTGCACCTCTGCGCGGGGCATGACGCCACCGGAAGGGTTTTGTGGACTGTTTAGAACTAGCAGACGGGCATCGCGAGCATGCGGTGCAAGAAGATCCACGGTCGGCTGGAAAGCGTCTTCTTTTCGCGTTTGAATGCCGCGAACGCGCACCTGGCAAGTGTCACGGTAATTGTGATTGTTCCAAGAAGGTACCGGGAACAGGACCAATTCACCGGGGTCAACCAGCAGCGCATAAGTCGAGAACAAAGAGGGGCGTCCGCCAGAAACAATGGCGATACCCTCGATTGGGTAGTCCATGCTTTGGGTAGCCATCATGTGTTCTTTCACGGCCAAGCGCAGTTCCATTTCACCTGCACTTGGTGGGTAGTTCGTGCAGTCTTCTTCGATGGCATCCAGCAAGTGGCGGCGCAGTGCCTCGGGCACTGGAAACTGCGAAGGAGAGAAGTCACCCACAGTTAGGTCAGCGACTTCGATACCGCGATCACGCAAGGCGCGGATCTCGTTCGCAATTTTTAAAATCGATGAGCCAACCATGGAACTCGCCATATGCGAGAAGCCACGGCGTGCTACATCGGCACCGCAGTCGGTTGGAATCCTAATCATGTCCTGGGTTTGCTCCACAACCGGTCATTGTACCCCCAAATAGGCTCTTGCTTTACTTCAGGCGCTGTAAGTATCGGTCGCGCAGAACGGTTTGTTTGGAGTCCAGATTGACCTGCTTGCCGCCAATCCAAAGCGTCTCAATGCCATCCTTGATCAACAACGGGTCTCCTTTGCATAAGAAGAAGCTGGCGACCTTGCCCTCCTCAATGCTACCGATGTATGGGTCGACGCCGAGAGCCCGGGCACTGCCCAAGGTGACGGCATAGGCCGCTTTGTCAGCCCCTAGGCCCCAAGCAGCAGTGGTGGCTGCCTGGAAGGGAAGGTTACGGGTGACTTCCGGGTTATCGGTACCGAGTCCGACCTCACATCCGGCGGCGACAAGGATGGAGGCGCAGCGGTAGGGCGCGTCGAAGGGGTCAAACTGAGAGCTTGGCAATTGATGCGCGGAAGTGACAATCACCCGGGCTTGATCGCGCCCAAGGTAGCCGGCCACTTTCCAGGCGTCTTTCGCGCCACAGTAAACCACCGAAAGGCTGTTCTCATTTGCCCAAGCACGCGCTGCCATGATGGTCATGGCGTCGTTCGCGTAAACAAAAATGTCCTTCTCACCACGAGCGTATGGGAGCATGGCCTCGAGCTTGGCATCGCGGGTGTAGTTCGATTCACCAGCTGCGACTAAGCGATCATTGCGATCACCATAGGCCAAACTCTCGGCAAGCAGTTGGTTGAGTTCTTCTACCTCGTCAGGTGTTTCCGGACCGTCTTCTTGTTCAAAACGTTCGACTCCTGGGAAGTTAAGGTACAAACCAAGATCGGTTTCCACGACAAGATCTTTGGTGGTGACGCCATCGAGCTGGATGAGTGCGGTTTGTCCGCGCACGCGTCCACCGTCTGGGTGCACCATGACATAAGCGACACCGTGTTGCCGCGTGACTGGAATGTGGTCTGAGTCGGCGTGGATTGCGGCGGCAACGCTGAGGTCGGGTTGATCAATCCCAATCTCAATGTCGTCGCGTGAGGCACGCACCGACTCGTATTCCCAGATTCCGGTACGGTCTAGCCCGTTGATGAAGGCGGGGTAAAGGTGGTAGTTGGCATCGTTGCGGGGTAGGTTAGAGCTTTGTAAGCGAGCGGGTGCATCAAACTTATGATTGCCTTCGACGATTTTGGTGATGACCCCATCGACCGCTAAGACACTGCCGAAGAATGCCGGGCCATTCATAGGGTGAATGGTGACGCCGTTGATCTGAACGGTGCGGTCTTGACCGAGGGAAGTCCATGCGCTTAGGTCATGGTTAAGGTTTTTCGCCTTTGCAGCAACTGGCGGTGCCGCGTTTGCCTGAACGAAGGCTGCAATGGCCGTGCTGTAATCATTCCAGCGCGTATCCAGGTTTTCGGGTGCTTCATAAATCACCTTGCCGCGTGCGAGAGTCATCATGCACCGCGAATAGCCTTCCATCGGAGGGCCGTTAAAGATGGTTAGGCTGCCGTACTTGCCTTCTTCAAGGCTGCCAAGGCGATCTTCCAAACGGAGTTGCTTGGCACTATTCAAAGTGCAGGTGGCCATGGCGGCTTCCCAACCCATGTTGCCGTAAAGCATGCCTTTAGCGGCCTCGGTGTTGAGGCGACGAATCATTTCATCGGAGTCGGAGTTGATCGAAACTACGACACCGGCCTTGTCCAAAATGGACACGTTCCACGGAATGGCATCGCGCACTTCAAATTTGTACGCCCACCAATCGGAGAAGGTCGATGCCATGGCTCCCGCTTCGGCCAGTTCCGGCGCAACCTTATATCCTTCCAAGACGTGCTGGAAGACCGGGCGTTGGATGCCAAAGTCACGGCAGATGCCAAGGAACATGAGTAATTCGTCTGCGCGATAGGAGTGGCACTGAACGTGGACTACGTTATCGAGAATGTCAGCAAGCACTTCCAGGCGCACATCGCGACGGAACCCTTTTAACTCACCAGTTTCTGCGCGACGGCGACGTTCGGAGTAATCCTGAGCATCGCGGAATGCGCGACGGTAGGTCGCCTGCACACCTACACGAGAGTTGGGGAAACGCTTGCCCCAAGAGTTTTCCCAGTTCGATTGTTTGACGTTTTCACCCAACGCAAACTTGATGTTGCGCGGCGCATCTGGAACCAACAACTGCTCAATTGAAGTCGCGAGATAATCCAGCTCCCAGGTCGCTGCTTGCCCACCAATCGGGTTTGCAGAACCGTGCAGGGATTGCACCAGGGAGGTGCCTCCAGCAGCAGCGCGGTAAATGCCGACGCTTTCTGGGTGAATCATGTCTTCAATGCGACATTCAGCAGTAATCGACATGCTGCCTTCATTGATGGCATCGAGCGCGAGGTGGGAGTGGGCATCGATAATGCCAGGCATGATGTGCAGGTCGGTAGCATCAACTACCGCGCAATCTGCAGGAGCCGACAACGATTCTCCCACGGCCGTGATGAGTCCATCTTGAATCAGCAAATCTCCGATGTGAGGTTCGCTGCCATCGAGGCGATAAAGCATGGCGCCTTGGAAGAGGACATCGGACTGTTCTAGAGCCCAGTCCGAATGCAAGAAACGGTCCACCCGACGTTCTATCGGCCATTCCGGATGTCCGGTAGCCACAGCGTTTTCCTCGTCGTCTTCCACCGAGTTTCCATCTTCCGGTGCCGCCGATGTCTTGCCGTCGGCGCGTTCGCCAGTGAGTACGGAGTCGCCCCACGGTGTTTTCATTTTGCCGCGAATCTTGCCGCCCTCAACCTTGAGGAAGATGGTGGTGTCCATCTCCGGTTCTGGCACATGGAAGTTGAACTTGATTTGATTGCCTTTGAACTTGACGCCCGTGCCATCGGAGCGGTCATTTGGATCTTCCTCGCGGAAGATTTCCACGGTTTCCGCCTCTGGGTCAAGCTCGACTGCAAACTCTTGATTACCCATGGGCGTTTCTACGGTCAAGTGCCAAACACCTGCAACTCCAGCTGAGCCTTCATCGCCATCGGAGGAGTCTTCTTCGCCTTCCTCTGCTTCGGCATCTGCATCTTCTTCATCCTCGAGCTTTTCCTCTTTCGGGTATTCAAAACCGCGTCCATGACTGAAGACCCAGGCAAGGTCAGGTTCCTCAAAAGAGAATTCTCCTCGCGAAATCACCAAATCCGCTGCGGGCGTGGGCAACTCCAAAATCCTTAGAGTTCTTAACGAAAGATCTTCGTAAATCTGCCCGGCAGTTAAGGCCAAGCCTTCTTCGCCTTGCAATTGTTCCACTGCGGTCCACAGATCACTCAGTTTTTTGGGAGCGACCAATGCGCAGTTCACGCCAGTCGCGCGCAGCGTCAAGTAATCCTCGACTTGCTCACGATGCATACGTCGTAGTTCGTGGCGCTTATCTACAGGGTCCTGCCAATAGGGGCGTTGCGCAACTTCCGCAGCTTTTAAGTCCTCTTCCGACTTTGGCGCTTCCTCTAGATCCAAAGTGTAAAGCACACTTACATTTTGCGCCTTTAAGCGCTTCGTATGTTTCCACGCCTGATGTCCACCCAGTACAACCCAGCGACTGCCCGGCGCTGCAAAGTCTCGTTGCAAATCTAAGAAGTTTTC
Source organism: Planctomycetota bacterium (assembly GCA_027623295.1). GTDB lineage: Bacteria > Planctomycetota > UBA1135 > UBA1135 > UBA1135. The sequence goes on along the minus strand of JAQBXR010000012.1, from coordinate 15,282 downwards.
AATTTGCCGGGCTCCATTTGCCCGTACTAGAACGAAATCGCCAACCAACAGGTCGGGCGAAAGGTTTGGCATCTCTTGATCCAATAAGGTTTGACGCAACATGGCCAAAGCCGCCATTTGCGTATTCGGATAACCACCTGCGCCGCTCAAGGACATGAGGTTTGGTCCGCTGCGGCGGTATAAAGCTTCGGCTAAAGGCAAACCATTCAAAGCTAAGTGAGAAGCTTTACCTTGCAGCAAACCTTTGGTTGGCAACAAACTCACGCTAGTGAATCCGGCGCCGCGCCAGTCATCGCCATCTTCAGCGTCCCATGCTGCATAGTCCGCAGCATGGAGCCAAGCATAAAAGTTTTGGTGCGTTCCATACTCCATGGCCGGAATAGGGCCTTCGGTTGGATCGCTTGCAGTGCCTTGGTAAGGATTCGCCGGAGTCTCTCCAGCGCCCGACGGGAAGTTCGCGTGCACTAAACCTGGGTAGAGCATCCAGCCCTCTTTCCCTTCAATCACCTGAGCCTGCGGATATTGCGCTGGGTCTACTGGTGGAGTCAAAAACTCCACGCTGCCATCTACGTGAATGAGCAATCCGGTGGCCATGGAGACCGTGCCCTCGGGCGCAAAGGCCTGAATCTCGGTAATCAAAAACGGCCCATCCTTAGGTGGGGTTGGTTCCTGAAGCTCGGTCGCAGCAAGAAGAGTCAATGCGCAAATTAGCATGGGAGGATGGTACCCTACCGCTTGTGAACACGCCTCTGTTCTTGATTAATTTGGCTCTAACCGTGGGGCTTGTCTGCCTTGCTCTTTGGACGGGCAAGCGCGGCAAGCGCCCAGCGCATTACGTGACCGTCGTTGTCATGATAATCAGTTTGACGGGCGCAATCATGCAGGCGGAACTCTATGGCCGCAGCTACAGCTTTATCTCATGGCTGCTTTATGTGCATCTGACCTTTGCCACCACGTGTTTGCTTTCGGTGACCCCACTGGTTTGGACTGGCTGGCGATTGCGCACCCAGCCGTTGGCGCGCAAAGCCCACAAGCGTTGCATCCGCATTTTTCTGGCCCTGCTCGGCTTTACCGTGCTGACGGCCTGCACCATGTTCCTTGGCGCGGAAAAAGTTTGAGTGCTGCAGTCGGCGTGGGCGTCGGAATAGATGGCTCTGGGAAGCCAAGTGGAATCAGTAGGAGGGAGACGCCTTTCATGGTCGCAGTCTTGTTTTAACTATTTCTTAAAAATCGATTGATGCAGCAAGCTGATGGGATGGACGATCTTCAGGTCGGAGCCTTGTTTGCGTAAAGAGGCTTCGATCTGAATTCGACAACCGGAGTTTGCACTCACCACCACTTGCGGTTTTACACTTAAGAGTGCTGCCGCCTTTCGCTTGCCGACGGCATCGGTCATTTCTGGTTCGCGAAGAAAGGCAATGCCGCCAGCGCCACAGCATTCGTCAGCATAGGGGTGAGGGAGAATCTCTAAACCGGGAATGTTGCGCAAGATTTCAAGCGCGGCGTCGGGAGTGCCAAGAATATTTTGCTTATGGCAGGGGGTATCCAGGGCAAATTGTTGGACCACGGGTTTTAGTTCGCTACGAATGCCATGTTCGAGAAGGAACTCAAGCGGGTCCAAGACCTTTTCGCGCGGATCAAGTTGGTGCAGAAAGGCCTGACACCCGGCGGCGGTCACGAGGATGGCATCAAAACCGCTGAGCGCCTGCAAAGTGTCGGTTCCTCGCAACCGTCCAACGGCACCAGCTCCGGAGTGAGCTTCCAAGGCGCCACAACAACTGGGTTGCGCGGGAATGGAGACTGCAAAACCTTCCTGATTCAGAAGTTCTACGGTTTGTTGGAGAACATTTCCGAAGAAGTTGGAGTCGACGCATCCGAGGTGCAAGCTAACTCTGCCACGCTGCTTACCGATTGCAGGATAGGAGGCCCCTGACGTCGGATGGAAAGCGGTTGGCGTTTGCGGAATCGCCTGAAGCATTCGCTGCAGTTTTTTCGGCGCTACCTTTTGGGCAAGAGCCTGTATGCTTTTTCGCTGCATAAAACGAGCCAATCCGGAAATGGCACGTAAACGTCGGGTAGACCCAAGCCAATAACTCAATCGTTGCGTGGTCTTAAGGTCTGGATGACGTTCCTGAAAGCCTTGTAGCAGGGAGTTGTAGGGCACATCGGATGGGCAGACGACTTCACAGGCATGACATTGCACACAGCGATCCAGTGCGTTGCCAATAGCCGGAGCTTCGATACGACCTTCCATTTCAGCGCGTAGCAAAGTGAGGCGTCCACGAGGTGAATCGGTCTCCAAGCCGGTTGCCAAATAGGTTGGACAACTTTGCAGACACAAACCGCAATGCATGCAATCGAATAAGCCGGGAAGCCCGTCGGAGCTATCGCAAGGCAAATGAGTATTGCCCTCTGGTCGAGGGAATCCATCGGGAGTCGTTTGTGGATCTAGCTTCATCGACGTTCTCCGAAGTGCGGCGCACCGGGAGCGCACGCTTCTGCAATCTCATTTAACCAAGGTGAATCCGATGGAAGGCGGGTATCGAGTTTGCCCAAGGAAACATCTTGTAGATAGGTTGCCAGAGTTTGTTCGCAAACCACCGTATCCCTTGCACTCGCCGGTTTGGCGTGGGTTTGCGGGTGCTGCAAGCGAAAACAACACCAACCCGGCAACTCTGGGTGCGGCAGTCCAAACTCCAGCTGCATGCTCCCATGTTCAGGGCCATGAAAAGCATCTTTAGGAGCCACCACCCATAACGTATCCGGCCGTAAAGGGCGCAGCCGCAGGGTGAGGTCGAGGCAAATCGCTAAACGTCCGCGAGATCCAAGTAGGAGACGCGTAACGTCATAACCGGCGACTGATTTCACCACCCGCGCGCCACTTTGAACCGTGTTGCCATCGGCCATCATCCAGGATGCACCTAAAACTTGATCCCGCGTAGGGCCACTGTACTTTTCTGTTAGGGAGCGTTCTCGCGACATGAACAAACCGCCCAAACTCCCAGAACTTGCATTGGGTGCAAGGACATCAAGTTGTAGGTGGAAAGACGCGAGTGCTTTTTGCAAGGCGTCGAGCGATAGACCGGCTTCCACGCAACATGTTTGATCCTCGGCATCAATCCACAGGATTTTTTTTAGCTCGGCACAGGAAAGCCAAACATCTGGATCGGCTTGTGGCAAGAAACGCTCGAGGCGAGTGCCCTGGCCGCAAGGCAGCACGGATTTCCCTGCGACCTGCGCCTTGTGTAAAAAACTGCGCAGCTCTTCGCGTGAAGTGGGGCGCACCAAGTTAAGCACGGGACTTACTCTTATGACGATGAAATGCTTCCGAGCAACCGCGTGACATCGGGAGTCCCTTGCCTGGGTTGAGGAGATTTTCGGGATTGAAAACTCCACGCAGTCGTTCCATCAGAGCGATTTCTTTTTCGCCGAATTGTTCACGCATCAGGTGTTGTTTTTCCAGGCCAATCCCGTGTTCCCCAGACAAAGAACCACCAAGCTCCAGGCATTTGCGTAAAATTTTGGCACCCGCTTCTTCTACCGCTTCACATTGCTTTGGGTCGCGCGCGTCATAAGCGAAGTGTGGATGAATGTTGCCATCGCCAGCGTGGAAAAGGTTGGCTACCGGGAGCCCAACTTCTTCTTCAATCTTATCGACAAAGGCCATGACCTCTGCGAGCTTGGAACGCGGCACCACGCCATCCATGACATAGGAATCGGGAGCAAGTTGACCCATGGCACCACCGGCGCCTTTGCGTCCTTTCCAAATGGCAATCCGCTGCCTATCGGTTTGTGCAATCTCAAGACGCAACGGGGAATACTCCCGCAAGCAGGCCTCTAAGCGTTCTTGCTCAATTTCTATATGACCACCGACATCTTCAATTTCCGCAATCAAAACAGCACCTGCATCTTGCGGTAGTCCGGATCGGTATACCGAACGTTCCACTGCTTGAATCGCTTTTTGATCCATGACCTCAAGCGCAACTGGGCGAATACCTTGAGCCACAATTCCGGCGACCGCAGCGCAGGCTTGCGCGACATCTTGATAAGCGGCAAGCATGGTGACTACGCGCTTGGGTTTGGTAATCAAGCGAAGAGTCAATTCTACCATGACCCCGAGGGTTCCTTCCGAACCACACAGGAAACCGCGTAAATCTAAATCATCTTGGGTGGACCAATCATGCAGGCTGCCATCGGAAAGCACAACTTTGGCACCCAGTAGGTGGTTGGTGGTGGTGCCGTGCAGGAAGCACATTGGGCCGCCCGCGTTTTCCGCAACATTGCCACCCAAAGTGCTGACGGTTTGGCTTGCTGGGTCAGGGGCGTAACGCAATCCAAGCGGTTCCACGCGTTTCGATAAGTCCAGGTTGACCACCCCGGGCTGGACGATGGCGCACATACTTTTCTCACAGACGCTTAGGATTTGATTCATGCGCGTCATTGATAAAATGACACCACCCTCTGGGACTAATGCGCCGCCGCTTAATCCAGTGCCTGCACCACGGGCAGCGCAGGGGATTTTTTCCCGATGCAAAATGCGCATGATGGCCACCACTTCTTCCGTGAACTGCGGAAGGACCACGGCAGCGGGGGAACAGCGGAATAGAGTGAGGGCATCGGATTCGTAAGCCAGGAGCGAGGCGGCATCTTCAAGCACATGCTTGCGGCCGACGACTTCGCGCAGGGCATGGATCCAACTTGCGGTCACTCTTTGTCTCCTATACGCAGGCGTGGTAGCCAACGAGGAGTGCGTGCTTTGTAGGCAGCGTAGCCTTCCCCGAATTCAAGTTCCGCATCGCGCTCTTCAATGGGAGCCACCAGAAGAATCCAGGCGCCCATGCCAATTAAGAGCAGGAAGCGGTCGACGGTAACTTCAGGCATGCCAATGAGAATCATCAAGATCCCCAGATTCAAAGGCTGCCTTATCCAAGAATAGGGAGGGAGTGCGACAAATTCTTGCTTGGGCGCTTGGCGGCCATGTTCCAGCGCGCGGATTTGCGAAATGCCTAGGATCCCGCCACCACCAATCGCGAAGATGGAGCTTAAAACCAGGATGACACCCGGGATTTGTATTAGCCGAGGGATGATGGAGGTCCAACCCCACCAACGCCAAACTAGGGGACCGGTGTCAATCCAGAAGAAAGTCATGGTCGCCAGTGTGATGCCGGTGACTAAAACGTAAAGCGGTCGTTCGGCATCGGGGCCGAAGGGGCGGTTTAGGAGGCGTCGCCCCCAACCGCGTGCGAGCACGGAGTGTGCGGCAAGGAATTGCACAAGCAGGAATGCATCGAGAAACAAAGCCCCGCCATCAAACTCCAACTGGGTGGAGTAACGCACCCCCGAGGCCATCCGTAGCCATCCGAGTAGGCCAAAGATACTCAGGGTTGGCCCAATCATGAGCCAAACAGCAAGACCTGGACGGGCGGAAGATCCCGGATCATAGACCTCTGAAGGGTCGTATGAATCCGGGACTGGTTCTACCCGTCGGTTTTGGGTCTCGCCCTTACTTGGTGGCACGCGTAATCGATTTACCCTGCAGGAACAGGAGCAGGTAGTCGCGTCCGCCGGCCTTGGAGTCGGTACCGGACAAGTTGAAACCACCGAAAGGATGCACTCCAACCAAAGCGCCAGTGCACTTACGGTTTAGGTACAAGTTTCCACAGTGGAAATCACGCTTGGCGCGCTCGAGCTTGCCTTCATCGGAACTGAAGTAAGCGCCGGTTAAACCAAATGCGGTGTCGTTGGCTGCTTCGACACCTTCTTCATAGCTTGCAACCTTGGTTACCGCTAGAACTGGTGCGAAAAGCTCTTCTTGGAAAATGGTGTCTTTGCGTCCAACGCCGGTGAATACGGTTGGCTTTAAGTACCAGCCCTCGCCTTCGCCTTTTTCACCACCAGCAACCAAAGTATTGCCTTCCTTCTTGGCAGCCTCGATACCAGCAAGCGCTCCATTGAGTGCCTTCTCGTTAATCATGGCGCCCATGAAGTTGTTGACGTTTTCCGGGTGGCCCATGGTGGTGGCTTCTACCAATGGCAGGAACTTCTCCATGAATTCATCGTGGATCTTTTCGTGCAGGATCAAACGGGAACATGCCGAACACTTTTGGCCTTGATAGCCGAAAGCCGCAGCGTGGGTACCCGCGACTGCTTTGTCGACGTCGCCATCTTCATCGACGAACATGAAGTCCTTGCCGCCCATTTCTGCAACCACGCGCTTGAGCCACATTTGGCCTTCGCCAGTCTTACCAGCTTTCTCGTAGATGCCTTTGCCCACTTCCGCAGAACCGGTAAAGGAAATGAAGCGGGTGAGTGGGCTCTCCACCAAGGTGGTGCCAACCTCGGAGCCAGAGCCTGGGCAGAACTGAAGTACGCCGCCGGGCAGGCCAACTTCCTTCATGAGGTTCACGAACATGGTGGCAATGCCAGGGCTGTCCGATGCGCACTTCAGCACTACGGTGTTACCCGTTACCAATGCTGCGGTGGTCATGCCTGCAAGAATCGCGAGTGGGAAGTTCCAAGGTGGAATGATCACACCAACACCGAGTGGGATATACACCAACTCGTTGTCCTCACCCGGCGTTGGGGAGATGGGCTGCTTGCGTGCATAACGTAAAGCTTCGCGGGCGTAGAACTCGAGGAAGTCAATCGCTTCCGCAGTGTCGCCATCCGCTTCGGCCCAAGTCTTGCCGACCTCGTAAACCATTTGCGCGCTGAACTCATGCTTGCGCAAACGCAGGGTGCGTGCAGCCTTGAACAGGTACTCGGCACGCTCTTCGGCGGACTTCATGGACCAGCTACCGAAAGCCTTGTGTGCACCAGCAATTGCGCTGAGTGCGTCTTCGCGGCTAGCCTTGGCGCAGTTCGCGACTACGCGCGAGGTCTGGCTTGGGTCGGTGGACTCAAAAGTGCCAGCGCCACCTTCCTTGTCTTCGCCATTAATCCACAGGCGGCCGACAATAGGGTGGGAGCTCGAGATCTTCTCTAGTGCAGCGCGAAATGCGGCTGCGTTCTCCTCATTGGAGAAGTCAGTGAAGGGCTCGTTAACGAAAGGGGTAATCTCAGAGGTGGTCTGCATGGTCTCGGGATGGGGCGGGTGTCGCCATTTCGGGGGTCTGATTATGCCTGAACTCTTCCATCCGCGCAGCACTGCGCGCGGCATAGGCGGGGCGTCGCTCGTCTTTCTTGCGTGGCGGCACCAAAGGTGGCAAAAGGCCGAAATGGGCCTTCATCGGTTGGAAGTCCTTGATCGGGGCTTCAGAAATATGATGGGTCAGAGCGCCGAGCAAAGTTTCGCGCGGAAGCGGCTCCGGCAATTTGCCTTGAAGACGTCTGACGAGGTTGCGCCCAGCCACCAAACCACTGCCGATGTTGCCCAAATACCCTTCCATGCCGGTGATCTGTCCGGCGAAAAACAAGCCCTCGCGCTCACGGAACTCGAGGTTCACGGTCAGCAATTTGGGACTGTCGAGGAAGGTGTTGCGGTGCATGCTGCCTAAACGCGCAAATTCGGCGTTCTGCATACCGGGTAAGGAACGTAGTAGAGCCTCTTGCGCGCCATACTTAAGGTTGGTCTGGAAACCGACCATGTTGTAAAGCGTGCCCAAAGTATTTTCACGACGCAATTGAATCACCGCACGTGGCCAACGTCCAGTGCGCGGGTCATCAAGACCCACTGGGCGCATGGGGCCAAAACGCAGCGATTCGAAACCGCGCGCGGCAATAATCTCAATCGGAAGACAGCGTTCGAAGAACTGCTTTGCGCGAGGATCCTCGGCCTCGAAACCTTTGAGCTCATGCTTCTCGGCGGCTAGCAAGGCATCTACAAAAGCCTTGTACTCCTCTTTGTTGAGCGGAATGTTCAGATAGTCCGGATCTCCGTTACCCCAACGCTCGGCTTCAAACACAATCGAGCGATCTACCGAATCGGCTAAGACGACGGGGGCGATGGCATCAAAAAAGGCCAAATGTTCCTCCCCTGTGAGTCGTTGGATAGAAGCGGCCAGGGATTCCGATGTCAGTGGTCCCGAAGCAATAATGCACGGCCCACTTTCTGGAACTTCCAAAACCTCCCCACGGCGCAACTCAATGTTGGGATGCGCTTCGAGAGCGGCGGTGACGGCTTTGCCAAAGGCATCGCGGTCCACGGCAAGTGCTGCGCCCGCCGGAACCGAGTTGGCGTGGGCAATCGGGAGCAGCTGGCAATTGAGAATTCGCAACTCTTCCTGCAGGACGCCAGCTGGGCGATCGGGCAGGTTTGAGCCCATGGAATTCGAGCAAACCAACTCCGCGGCATTCTCGGTTTCGTGCGCCGCAGTGGGTACGATAGGCCGCATTTCATGCAGAACCACGCGAAAACCAGCCTCAGCAAGTTGCAGGGCAGCTTCCGAACCAGCCAGGCCAGCTCCAATCACGGGGACCGTCTCCATCAGAACCTCATAGAATAGCCAAGCCATGGACCTACGCCTCCTCACTCTATGTATTCCTTTCCTTTTTGTAGGGGCTTTAAAGGCTGCTCCCCAGGGAGAAACGATCCAAGCCAGTTCGACTTTAGAACGGGTTACGGTTTATCCAGGTACTGCCCTCGCGGAACGGATTGTGGAGGTCGAGGCCACCGCAACGGGCCCCATGACTTTGGTGGTTGGACCTTTACCTATGTCCGCCCAAGTGTCCTCATTCCAAACCGAAGTGGTTTCGGGCGATGTCGTGGTGCAAGGCTTAGAGCTGCGCAGTCGTGTTGGCACTCCAGATGAGGGCAGCGATGCCGATGTCATGCGCAAGGATCTCGAGAACTTACGTTGGCAAGTGCGCATGACCACAAGTGATGAGAAAGGAATTGCGTCCGCCCGAGCCACTTTATTGGCCTTGATCGATGCCCAGAAAACCGATCCAACGGTAGGCGGTTTGTTACCCAGCGATCTCAAGGAACGCTTGGATTACTTGCAAGCCGAAATGTCTTCTCTCGATCGTCAATCGGCGCATAAGGAAAGAGAAGCCGATGAGCTGCAGGTGAAGATCGTCGACTTAGAGAATCAACTGGGACGCCTACAGAGCCGAGGGTCCCAGACTTACCGTGAAGCACGGGTGTCGGTTTTTGTGGAACGCGTCGGCACCGTTCGTTTGCGCCTCATCAATCTTGCCGATGGCGCCTGGTGGGAGCCGGCCTATGACGTGCGGGTTGCCCCCGACTTGACTGGCGTGAATGTCGGTTTGGTAGGACAGATTTCCCAACGCACCGGCGAAGATTGGGAAGGCGTGGAATTACTGTTGAGCACCAGCATGCCAAACCTCGGTTTGGATCCGCCGGAAGTTCCGCTGCGCAGTTACGGCCGTTCGCGCTTAAGGTCCGGCACTTTGATGGAGCTCGGCTACGCCGCTGCTGACAGTGAATTGGATTCTGGCCTTGCGGGGGAACCGAGGCCGGTGAAATCCAAGGCACCGGAAGTGACGGTGCGCGATTTCGGTATCACCACTCAGTTTCTCTTGCCTGGCGCATCCACGGTGCGCGGTAACGGTGAGGCACATCGTTTCCGTATCCGTGAGCTTCCTTTGGAAGTCCGACCGGAGCGTTATGTAGTTCCGTCTTTGTCTGACAAGGCCTATTTGCGTGCCAAAGTGACCCACACCGGAGAGGTGCCACTTCTACCTGGTCGGGCGCAGGTGTTTCTCGGCCCCGACTATCTTGGAGAAGCTAGTTTTCCAAATTTAAGGCAAGGCGACAGTACTGTGCTTAATCTTGGCATCGACCCGAACCTCACCGTGGCCTGGGAAATGGTGGAGGATGAACGCAAGAATCCGGGGCGCTTTTCACTGTCTTCGACCTCAACCCTGACGCGCAAATACCGCGCAACGCTCCGCCTAAGCGCAAGCGCACGAAGCAAGGTCACGGTCCTGGTAGAAGAGGCCATGCCGCTTCAGCTAGACGATCGTATTGAGGTCGAACTCGAGGATTTACAGCCTCAACCACTGGAAGAGGCCGATGACCTAATTGCTCGCGAAGAGCAAGGCATCTACCGCTGGCGTCTGGTTATGGCACCCGGTTCCACCCATAGTGTGCGCTGGGGATACGTACTATCCTTCGATGAGGACTTGGACCCGGTACTCAACGAGCGCTAGGGGAGTTAAGCTACAGGGCTAAGTCATGACCGAAAGCCGCCCTGTAAGAGTTCGTTTCGCGCCATCGCCCACCGGTATGTTGCATATCGGTGGGGCCCGTACTGCCTTGTTCAACTGGGCCTATGCGCGTAGTCGTGGCGGCACTTTTCTGCTGCGTATCGAAGACACCGATATCGAGCGCAACTCCGAGGAATCGTTGCAGTCGATTCTAGATTCCATGCGTTGGCTGGGTCTGGATTGGGATGAAGGCCCCGAGGCCGATGGCAACTATGGCCCTTACTTTCAAAGTCAACGGGTCCACACATACCAGGCTGCTATGGCTCGTGGTGTGGAGGAAGGTTGGCTTTACCGTTGTTTTGCAAGTGCCGAAGAACTGGAAGTGCAACGCGAAGCAGCCCGTGCTGCAAAAACCAATTGGCGTTTTGATCCACGTTTTCGTGACTTGAGCAAGCAAGATGCGGAAGCGCGTCATGCTGCTGGTGAGAAGAACGTCTTGCGGTTCCGGGTGCCGGAAGGTGAGGAGATTGTGATTAAGGATCACATCCGTGGGGCAGTTGCTTTTTCGTCTAATGATATGGAGGACTGGGTTGCGGTGCGTCCAAATGGCATGCCGACTTACAACTTTGTTTGCGCACTGGATGACTCCGCCATGGAGATTAGCCATGTCATCCGCGGGGAAGAACACCTCGTGAATACCCCGAAGCAGGTTTTGGTTTACCGCGCCCTCGGGTTAGCGGAACCGGAATACGCGCACGTGCCGCTGATTCTTGGGCAAGACGGCAAGAAGCTTTCGAAACGCACTGGCGACACTGCGTTGGGGGATTACATCACCAAGGGTTACCCGGTCGATGCCCTGTTCAACTTCCTTTGTCTGCTTGGCTTTTCGATCGACGACAAGACCGATGTATTCACCCGCGAGGAGTTGCTGCAAGTTTTTGATCTGAAGCGTATTTCCAAAAGTGGCGCGATTTTCGATACCGATAAACTGCACTGGCTGTGTGGTGATTGGATCCGACGTATGGCTACACCGTCCTTCACCGCAGCAGTACTCCCATACCTGATTGATGCGGATTTGGTTAGCCCAGACGCCTCTGCCGATGCTGAGTTGCAGTCCTTAGTCTCCGTCTTCCAGGAACGCATCACGCTCTTTTCGGAACTGCCAGCACAGGCTGCAGGTATGTTTGGGGAACTACCGGAGTACGACCAGAAAGCGCAAAAAGCCCTGCAAGCCGAGGGTGTGTCTAGTGTTCTTCAAGCCGTCGCCAAGGCCGTCGATGCTAGCTCCTGGCCAATGGAAGATTTCAGCGCAACCGTGAAAACTGTTGCAGAGGAGCTTGGGCTAGGCATGGGCAAGGTCATGAAACCGGTACGTGCAGCCCTGACAGGGACCCTAGGTGGGCCTGAACTCGCCGATGTAGTCCGTATTCTTGGCAAGAAACGCAGCATGAAACGCCTTCAAGAATGTCCGTCTGCTCTTGAGGATTCCGCACCAGAGGGCTAGAATGTCCGGCCGAAAAGCACCTGCCTTAGGTGCACGGGGGAATAGCTCAGTTGGTTAGAGCAGCGGAATCATAATCCGCGGGTCGGGGGTTCGAGTCCCTTTTCCCCTACCATTCGGAACCGGAGGTCACGCTTATTCGCGCGACCTCCGGTTTTTTTTGGCCACACTAGAATCTGTTATGCGCTTGCCTATCTACCTTGCCGCCATCTTTTTGATGAGCGCCTGTGCCGCACCTCCTACCTTGGAAAGCGAGGTCACCTCAAAAGGTCTGGAAGACTGGTATCGCGAAGAGATCACCATGCCACCTCAGTTCGCTCCAAGGATGCCGGCGGGGGAGGAAATCCTCCTCTTTGCACCAGGCATGTTCGACGCTGAGGCCGAAGATTTTTGGTCTTACGTTTTTCTTATGCAGGTGGAGGAAAGCTCCATGTCCGAGCAACGTATTTTGGAGATTTTTGAGCTTTACTACGATGGGCTCATTATCGCGGTTGCCGAAGATCGTAATGAAGATGTGGGCGATGATCCCGCAACGGTCCAAATGCAAGTTCTGGGTCATGGGGTTTATGAAATGCAAATCGACTTGATCGATAGTTTTGTAACTATGGAGGAATTGCATTTGAACCTCATTGTGGAGGCCCTTCCACTGGATTCCGGTGGGACAGTGTTGCGGGTGCGAGCAAGCCCAAAAGCGAAAGAGCACCAGGTTTGGTTGCACTTGAACCAAGCCTTGCGCTCTTTACAATTTGAAAACTAGTGAGATTTCACTGGAATTAACTGCACGACTAAAAACAAAGGCTCAGCACCAGCCCCGCGCGACGATTTGGGATCTACGAGGGCTTTCCATACCAAATCAAGTTCGCGAGGCTTCATTTGTCACCCTAGGGTGACATTGGAATGCTACCGGGGCAAGCAGTGGTTCCTCATCTGTCAAAACCGGGCTCTGCTTGTCTGTTATACTCGATATTTAGCCCTTTTCTTGAAATGCACAACTCCCTTCCAAACCTACTTCTCTTCCTTGCTCTGTCTGCGAGCCCCTTGCTTGCAAACTCGCAAACCGCTGGCGGTGAACCCCAAGTTTTGGTCTATGAAAATGGATCTCACCATCAATCTGCTCAGACGGCAGCTCAAAATCTCTATCCAACTTCCACCACTGTGGAAGCCAGCGGAACTTTCAATACCGTCCTTGCAAGCCAAGCTTGGGACCTCGTGGTCGTGGAATGCCCGGGCACCCTGCCATCGGGAGGTTGGCAACCCTTGGTGAATTATGTAAATGGAGGAGGGGTTGCCGTCATGTCGTTTTGGGATTGGGATGGCTCCGCCAATTCCCTTCTGCTCGCACCTTTTGAATTGTCAGCTCCAAGCGACCTCAGCATGGTGAGTCAAACCTTTCAAGATTCAGGCGCTTCTCAAGTCTTTCAGGGTGTCACCATGCCCATTAGCGATTGGCACACTCACTGGGCTGACGATGGAGACGAGTTCACACCAACAGGAACTGCGATTGGCCTCGGCTACCTTGCGAATCCAGCACGGCCTGTGATGGTGTTGGGGAACGATGGCCGCACCATCGCCACTTTCGTTTTAGATGTAGCAGGGGACACCTGGATTGGAGACGGCAGCTCCGTACGTATTTGGGAAAACATGATGACCACGGTGCTCGAACGCGAGCCGGAATTTGAAGTGACCAGCCTCATTCCTGGCCAATACCTAACTTTAGAGGCCACAAGATTGGGCTCCGATAGCTTTGTAGCCTTTGTCGTTTCCTCGCTTGGGCCTGGCCCAACGGTGACTCCCTTCGGCGCTCTCGATGTGACCAGCCCATTCCGCGTGACCCCACGCTTTCCGGCCGATGAAAGTGGTACTTTTAACTTCACGTCGACCTTGCCTTCAGGGGCTTCGGGATCAACGTTGTACATGCAATCGGTCGTATTTCTTGCAGATTCCACCACGGAATTGACCAACTCGCTTCAAGTTTCGATTCCCTAGGAAAACCCCAGCGGGGCGAAATAAGCGGAATGGGGTTAGGCATACTTCCCTTGTTCAGGAGGAACCCCATGATTGCCCTTTAAATCTGCCCTTTACTTCCGCTTCTTGCTCCTAGTGCGGAACTTCAGCGTTCTGGCCGCAATGAGCCTCCTCCCGCGCCTTCCTGCCATGGATGAGGGAGTGTTTTGGGTTTCTCAGTTTCCAAACACGGACCCAAAGTCCAAGAGAGGCGACGGTTAGGCGATTTTTGCCTGATATCTGTTAGACAGTTCCAAGTTATCCCAGGCATCTGGGAGCACTCAGCTATAGAATGGCCAAGCTCGGAATTTTCCGACTCAAACCCATACACCCATGCATTCATTCACCAAACTGCTTGCTCCGGCGTTGCTTGGTCTTTGCTTGGCAGCACCTGCTGTTGCCCAGGAAGACGTTGACCCGTTGCAAACCAAGCTAGAAGCAAAGTTAGCCAAGTCCTTCGTGGCTCACGGCAACTGGATTCTTGATTACGACGAAGCGCGCAAGATCGCTAAGGAAGAAGGGAAGTTAATTTTTGTTTACTTCACTCGTTCCTACTCGCCATGACCTCCCTGTAACTCCTTGGAAGGCGGTTCGCTTTCCTCCGAAGAGTTTCCGGCCTTTGCATCGAAAGTCGTTCCTTATCTTCATGTCACCACTCACATTGAAGATCGCAAAGATGAGTCTTTGTTCTCCGAAATTGGTGGACGTGGTTTTCCAACCCTGAAATTCATGGATGCCGATGGCACTGTTCTCGGTGAGCCAAAAGGTCGCGATGTAGCCGCTTTTGAAGCGGCTCTTGAGTCGATGATGGTGGTTAAGAACATTGAAAAGAGAATCGCCAAAGGTGAGAAGGGCTTGGAGAATGAACTCTTCATGGCTCAACTGCGCCTTGGGGTAATTGACTTTGAAGAGGCGAAAGCTACCTTTGCTTCCCTCAAGAAGCTAAGTGCTGAGCAGACGCAAGAGATCCAAGGCATGCTTTTAAACCTAGAGGTCATGAGCATTCTAGATTCCATTGATTCCGACGATGCTGCAGCAGCTGCGGGCAAAAAGTTCAAGGACATGGCTGAGGAAGGCCGTATTCCAACGGGCGATGCCGTGGGATCCTATTGGGGCCTCATCATGAATTACGCCAAGACTGAATCCGACGCCGACTTGTTTGAGAAAGCCCTGAAGGCTCTCCAAGAGAAGTATGGCGAGGAAGAATCGGTAAAGCCCTTCTTTGAGCAGCAAGGCGAAGTGCTTAAGAAAATGCGCGAAGATGCCAAGGTAGATTCCTAAGAGATCTACCGCATAAATTGGAAACCCGGCAGCTTCTCGGAGCTTCCGGGTTTTCTTGTGTTTACATCGTGCCCCTCGTTAAGCTTTCCCCACATGATGGATGTCGATGAAGGTCCAGGTAAGAGCCAACTCCGGTGTATCACTGGGTACCATTTAGATGATGAAAATCACTGGGTGGCAGAGCTTGCTTGCGGGCATTTCCAGCATGTGCGCCACCATCCACCGATGATGGAGCGTGACTGGGTGACTCAAGAAGCTGGCCGTGCCGCACATTTGGGAACCTTGTTGTCGTGCAAGAAGTGCGTACTAGGAGCGCCAAAAGATGAGTGAAAATCTTGAACGTAATTTAGGGCTGCAGCCCCTTAGCCAGCTTATGCAGACGCATG
>JAQBXR010000025.1 GCA_027623295.1 Planctomycetota bacterium | reverse complement strand
AGGGCGACGGCGCCGAATTGGATTCCCCCACCAGCACTTCGAGCGTCGGCAGCGGGACCTCATGCCATCCCTCAGCGTCGCGCATCACCAGACGCAGGGCGCGTTGCTCATGCAGGCCATTGCCGCGCCCCCAATTGCTGCGTCCTTCGTCCCAGGCGACCCACACGCGATCCAAGCCATCCAGCGCAAGGGATGCGTGGGCTTCGAAGCGCTCGGAGGAGGCGACGGCCACCGGCGCACCCCCGCCGGGCTCCACGTAGATCACGTCGAAGCTGCCGTCGCGGAAACGGTCCTCGACCAGGTGGAGTTGGCCATCCGCACTCCGCACCTGCTGCGGGGACCACCCGACGATCCGGCCCTGGTCGTCGCGGCGCACCCCATTGCGTAGGCTCGATGCGGATACGGCGGTGATCCCCGGGAAAGGAGGGGCCGGGCTGAGGATGCCCGAGCGCCATTGGAAGGACCCATCGCGCGCCTGCTCCTCGATCCATGCCGCGCCGCGCCGCACGCGTCCGACGGGCTGCTCCCCCGCCGTCCAGCGCAGGCGTGGCCCGGGCATCAGGATCGCCGGCTCGCGGGCGCCAAGGATCGGCTCCCCGAGGTCCACCGGAATCACGCGGATGGTCCCTAGCGGGGTCGCGCCTTGCCCGGGCCACAACAGGCCGAGCAGTGTCGCGGCGCAGAGCAACAGCAGGCTTCGATGGCGCATGGCAAGGCGCAGTATATACGAAGCAGGAAACCCGATTCTGGTACCATTTCCCGTTCCATGGTGTTCCAGGAAAACGTGCGACGACTTGCCTCACGGGCTGCCGGACCGACCTTCGGCACCGGCCGATTTCTGGGCGTCGGCCTGGTGCTCGGGTGCTCCCTGCTGCTCGGTGCCTGCGCGGAACCGGAGCCGGAAGGTCCGACCACGCCGCCCAACATCATCCTGATCTCGATGGACACGCTGCGCGCCGACCACATGGCGTGCTATGGCCACGAGATCCCGAATACCCCGGTACTCGACGGATTCCTCGAGCAGGCCACCCGTCCTCCACTCGCGACCGAGCGTCTCTCGCTCCTCCCCGATGGACGTGTCGCGCACGAGCTCCGACGGCCTTGGCGGGATGGCACCACGCACATGCTGTTCGATCCGCTCACCTTCATCGAACGCCTTGCTGCGCTGGTTCCGCGTCCTCGCCGTCCTCTACTCACGTACCACGGCGTTCTCGCTCCAGCGGCATCGTGGAGGGACTCGATCGTTCCGGCTGACCCTGACGATTCGCCCACAGGGTGTCCCCACTCGGAAAACGAGAGGCCACCCAGAAGGTGGGGCACCTGGGCGGAGTTGATGAAGAGGGCCTTCGAGGTCGACGTTCTGGTCTGTACCCACTGCGGCGGCGCGCGGAAGTTGATCTCCCTCATCACCGACCCCGCGGTCATTCGACGAATCGTAGCGCACCTGAAGCTGCCGCTCGACTTCCCTATGGTCGCTCCGCCACGCGCACCGCCTGAACCCGCTCTCCCGCTGAGTATGAATGAGGCCGCCGCGTTGGAAAAGGGCTTGGTCGTAGGCTGCCCAGTTGGTGACGCGGTAGCGGGTCCAATCGCCTATGATTTGAGGGGCCTTGCGCCCCCCATCCCATGAAGGCATACCTCGACCTCGTCCGCGACATTCTTGAGAATGGCGAAGACCGTGAAGACCGTACTGGAGTCGGCACGCGTTCCATTTTTGGTACGCAAACCAAGTACGACCTACGCGAAGGCTTCCCGCTTTTAACCACCAAGAAAGTGTTGTTCACTGGCATCGTGCGCGAACTATTGTGGTTCCTGCGCGGCTCCACCAACATTCACGATGACCTCGCCGAGCACACTCCAATTTGGAATGCTTGGGCCGATGACAACGGTGACTTAGGCCCAATTTATGGACATCAGTGGCGCAACTGGGGCGGACTTGGCATTGACCAAATCCAAAGTGCCATCGATCAGATTAAGAATAATCCTGAGTCGCGTCGGATTTTGGTGAGTGCATGGAATGTCGCAGATTTGCCTGACATGAAACTGCCACCCTGCCATTTGCTGTTTCAGTTTTACGTTCTCAACGGACGCCTCGACTGCCAGCTTTACCAACGCTCCGCCGATGTTGCCTTAGGTGTTCCATTTAACATTGCAAGTTATGCGCTGCTCATGACCATGGTTGCGCAAGAATGCGGATTGGAGCCGGGCATTTTCACCCACACTCTGGGCGATGCTCACCTCTACTTAAACCATTTAGATGGCATTCGTAAGCAACTGGAACGCACCCCTGGTGCCTTGCCGCAATTAGAGGTCGCGCATAAACCTTGGGATGAGATTCAGTTTGAAGACATCCAAGTTCACAACTACGAGCACGCCCCCTTCATTAAGTTTGAAGTCGCCGTCTAAATTCGACCTCGTAGTTGCGATGGACCGTAAGAACGGCATCGCGCGTGATGGAGACATGCCTTGGCATTTGCCGGGCGACCTGAAGTTCTTCGCCAAACTTACCTCGGGTGAAGGCGGAAACGTGGTCATTATGGGCCGCAAAACTTGGGATACGATTCCTGAGCGCTACCGACCTTTGCCACGGCGCAAGAATATTGTGATCAGTCGGCAGCAAGGACTCCAAGTGGAAGGTGCAGAATGCGCGACCTCGCTAGATATGGCTTTAGAGATGGCATCGTCCTGCGCCGGCTCGGTCTATGTGATTGGCGGGGCGCAGATCTACGCGCTCTCTCTTGCACATCCCAACTGCGGATCGGTTTACGTGACTGAGATTGACCATGACTTTGAGTGTCAGGTGTTCTTCCCCACCCTCACCGGATATGCGCGCACGGAAATCCTCGGCGAGCAGAAAGAAAAGGACTTGGTCTACCGCTTTACGCGGTGGACCAAACAGTAGTCCTTCGAGGATTGCTATAGCACTGGAATCACAAGAGCATTGGTGAGTATGAATTCACCCTCTTGTTGGACCACGGTGTGCACGTAAAAGGTTTCACCAGCAAGGCCCGCTGGAATAAAAGTGGTGAAGTTCAAGTTGCCCGAAGCGTCTGCATGCACCGTTGGAGCAGCATTGATGGGCTCCGACAAGAGAAGGTCGCCAATGATGGTTGGCGTTGGACCTGGTCCGGTCAAAGACCAACGAATGAACACCATGCCCCCTGGGTCCATAAAGTTGATATTAAAATCGGTGGGTTGGCCAGCGACCATGGGATCGACGGTCATCGAAGGAGCGGTTGGCACCCAGTCAAATTTGATGACTGGGACAAACTCATTATTGCTCGTAGATTGGGAAGGGGCACTGCAATCCGTTGTGTGCCCATAACGATTGCCACCGACGACACCTGGGCTACCAGAAACCCCATCGATGCTTGCCCCCCAGGTCGAAATGGTTCCGCATTTGCGAATCTGGAAAATAAAATCATCGCCCAAGGTCGGGTCGTAAAGAAAGGGCTCGTCCAGGCCAAATGCCATCCAGGTAAACGCCGGAACGGCAGTGCCGGTGAAGGGAGCTGCTGCGCGGACCACGACGGCATCGGAGTTCAGATTGTTATCGAAAATCAAATCGTGACTACCCACAATGTAATCCGTTGGACTGGAAGCCATTAACAGTTCCACCGAAGGGAAGTCAAAAGTCACTGCAGACGAAGAGCTCTTGGTGCGCACATAAACCTCGGTAATCAATATGGGGTTCGCCATTTCAAACTGCCCGGAATCATAATGCCATTGCCACTTATGATCAGAGGTCGTGTTGAACGGAAAAGAAGAAGAACTGTTCCCTTCTAGAGTGTCAAAGCCGGAGGGCAACGACTGGGATCCCTGTGCCAGCAAGCTGGAACTCAACAACATGGCAAGGCCGCATACGGCTATGCGTAGACTCGGGGGGAGCAGATTTTTCATGACAAATGAATGGTCAGGCTAAACCGGGGCAATCTAACTTGTAAGGAAGCCTAGCAAATGAATTTCCCCCGCGTAGCATAAACTTCCGCGGAATTCCGCCCTGGCCCCCCTTACCGTGCCCATTCAAATCCAAACGGCCTCCAAAGAGGACCTCCCCGAGGTCCGTCGTTTACTGCACCGCACCTTTGTTTCCGAGCTAGGCCAATATGCCGATGGTGGTGCAGGGCAGCATGCGGACAAGTTTGAGCACAAGAATCACGCTTATCTCGCTTGGGAAAACGGAGTATTAGTGGGCATGGTTGCGGTGCATGGCGAAGCACCCTTTTCAGTCGCGGCACGTTTGCCAAGGGAAACGCCTATGCAATCCATCGCCGATCGCCCTTTAGAGGTGCGGTTGCTTTGCGTGAATCCGGGGCATCGCGGGACTCATATTGCTTTCCAGTTAATGGCCGCTGTTTTCGCCCATGCCATCGCTAACGACTTTCACGAGCTGTGGATTTCTGGGGTGGAAGAGCAACTGCCGCTTTACCGAAAGCTTGGTTTTGAAGCGCTCGGCCCCGCCATTGCCGATGGCAAGGTAGCGTTTACCCCTATGCGCGTGCGGCTCGACAAACTGCCTTCTGGCTTAAAACGTTTGGCAAGTCGCCAGTCCACACACCACACCACCCAAACGGTATCCCTGCTCCCTGGGCCTGCACGCCTCAATCAAGCTACTTTGCGCGCGGCTGCATCGGCACCGGCATATCATCGGGCGGACCCCTTCTTGCAAAGGTACCGTGAAGTGCAGAACAATTTATCCAAGTGGATGGATGGGCATGGCATTGCCTTGTTTCCCGGCGGAGGAACCCTAGCGAACGATGTCCTCGCCCAAACTCTTTTACGTTTGCCCGATGCTGCACAGCGGCCCGGCTTAATCCTCTGCAATGGAGAATTCGGCACACGCCTCATCGATCATGCACGTGGCGCAAACTTGCCGCACCAAGTCCTGGATTTTGGCTGGGGCCAAACTTGGGATTGGGAGCGCATCGACCAGCACCTGAAACAGCACAAGCCTTCCTGGGTTTGGGCAGTGCATTGCGAATCCAGCAGCGGCATGTTGCACTCGATTGAAAAACTTGCCGCTCGACTCCACCCCAACACCGCTCTTTGCCTCGATGCCATCAGCACTCTTGGCGTACTTCCCCTTCCGCTAGGCGTGGCTTTTGCGAGTACGGTTTCGGGCAAGGCCTTGCAGGCTTTACCTGGGATCGCCGTGGTTTCTGGCGAAGCGAGCTGGGTGCAGCGACTCCTGCCAATACCGTGGCCTCCATCTCTAGATTTTTCGACCCACGTCAACAGCCTTCATCCGCCACACACTCTGGGTTTCCCCACCTTGGCCGCATTGCATGCCAGCTTGACCACGGCATGCGCACCCGCACACATCGCCCAGCGCACCCAAACCTTTCTTCACCTCGGCCAGGTCATTCGGAAACAGTTAAAAGCTCTGGGCGCCTCCATTTTGGCCCCGGAAAACGCTGCCAGCCCAGCGATGACCACCTTCGAAATCCCCCCTGGCATGACCACTCCCGAGTTTTTAAAGCTTGCTGAATCATGGGGATACGTCCTTGCTGGCCATTCGAGCTACCTCAAAGATCGGCGCCTCGCCCAAATCACGACTTATGGCGAATTTGAAGCGCAAGAAATAGCCCCCCTTTTCACCTCGTGGAAAGCCTGGAAGGCGCGTATATGATTTCGCCCGCCGTTCCGGCAATGAGCGGTCAGTTCAACGCTGACAGCACCGCAGACCTCTCAGCACCCTTCTCCGAGCCGATTCAGTAGTTATTTGCACAAAGAAACCGGCTAAAGCATGCGCTCCTGCCAGTTTCATGCGGTATTATTGATTTCGCCTCCAATGATTTCTGTCCCCCCCCAGAAGTCTGGATGGTTTCGTCCCAAATTCCATGCGCTTCACCACACTCATTTTAGTTCTCGCTGCAGCTAGTCCAGCAGCAGCGCAAAGTGTCGCCCTTAACGAGGACTTTTCAGGGTCCTTTCCACCCACTGGCTGGATTCAAGTCAAGCTTGGGCCAAGTAGCAGCGGCTGGGTTGGCAATGGCCGGGCCTGGCACGAAGATTTCCCCGGTGGAACCACCGAAAACTACCTAGTCGCGCCTCCACTAGACCTGACTACCTACAGCCAAGTTTTTCTCCATTTCGAGGGAGAGACTAACTATGCCACATACCGTGCCAATCACCCCAACAGCATTGGCGATGGCATCAGCAATGTAGAAGTCACCACCGACGGCGGCAACACCTGGACGGTGGTTTGGACCGATACTTCGCTAAACTCCATGGAGCCTTATGCCCCGAGCTTAGACCTCAGCGCGTTTGCCGGGCAAAACAATGTGCAGGTTGCGTTTTATTTCTACGGAACTTTTGCGCAAGAATGGTGGGTCGATAACGTCATCGTTGACGATCAACCAGTGCCTGTTTTGACCAGTATGATCAACCCGAACAATGGTCACCCTTACTTCCTTCTTGGCCAAGCCGACTTCGCGACCGCCAAGGCTAAGGCTATTCAACTCGGAGGCAGCTTAGTTTCCATCGACAGTGCGAGCGAAAACTCTTGGTTGCTCTCCACCTTTGGCAACTTCGGTGGGGTGCAACGTAACCTCATGGTTGGACTAAACGATGTCGACCTAGAGGGCACATTCGTTTGGGATTCAGGAGAAGCCTTGACCTACACCAACTGGGCTTCGGGTGAGCCGAACAATGGTGCTGGCGGTGAGGATTTCGTACAGATCGTAAGTGGCGGCCTATGGAATGACTTCAACGGCGAGGGCGCCCACGGCCTTGTGGAAATTTCTCAACCCACGATTCGCGCCACACCTCTGGTGGCGAGTCAACTTGGCACGATTACCGTCAGCGGAATGCGCGTCGGTGCAGAAATCGTCTTGGTGTTCTCCACGAATGGTAATGGCCCATTCAGCAGTCCATTCGGCGTGATGGAGGTTGACCCGGACATGGTCACTCCAGCCTTCCCAGCGATCAACGGTGGCTTCAACTTCTCGACCTACATCCCGATCGGCCTCGCAGGTGCCACACTCTGGGGCCAAGGCGTGCAGTTCAACCCCGATGGCTCTAATGAGCTGACCTCTCCATTCGAGGCTCCAATTCAGTAGCCCACCGAGCTCGGTATCAAAGAAGAAACCGCCGCAAGCTGTGAAGCTTGCGGCGGTTCTTTTTTGGCAACCCGGCCAGGACTTGAACCTGAAATGACTGGACCAAAACCAGTTGTGTTACCAATTACACCACCAGGTTATTGGCGAGGATTCTAGAGCAAATTGGCATGCTCGGCAAGCCCTGAACCCGCAGAAATGGCCTACTTTGTTTGTGAGATGCCCGCCATGGCATGACGCAGCATGTCGAGTGCATCGCACACCGTTTTCCGGCGAATGAAATCACGGCCTCCGCGTGCGTATTGACGCAACTGCCTCACCTCTTCCTGCCCACCCGGGCCAACCAGCGCCACGTAGACCATGCCCACAGGCTTCTCCTCGGTCCCACCACCAGGACCTGCGATTCCAGTAATGCCTACTCCCCAGTCGCTGCCAGCGCGTTGGCGGGCGCCCTGGGCCATTTGCAGGGCAACCTCTTCGGATACGGCACCCACCGCGTGAGGGCCCTCCAAGAGCGCATCATCGACGCCCAACTGATCGACCTTAGCTCGATTGGCATAGGTCACCCATCCATGGGTAAACACGGAAGAGGAGCCGCTGACATCGGTGATCGCGCCGGCCAGCAGGCCTCCGGTGCAGGATTCCGCTAAAGCTAGGGTTTGCTTAGCACTTGCCAGCGACCGCACCACCACGCTGGCCAGGGTGTCCGCGTCTCGGCCCCAACAGAATGGATGGAGTTGCTGCTGCAGATCGGCAATGCGCGCTTCCAAGATTTCTCCGGCACTCCGTCCACTTGGTTCGGCCCGCGCGAGCAAAGAAAGACAGACTCCATTGGCGCTAGCGGTGATGCCAAGGCGTGGGTTTTCGCCCGGACGCAGATAGGCACGGATCGGTTTTTCGATGACCGACTCTGCCGCTCCCGTGGTGTGGAGCACGGCATGGGCAAGTTGATGCGCTTGATGCCCAAAGCGCAGGGCCAAGTCTTCAGTAGCTCCCCCATAGAAGAAACAAGCTGCGCATTCTCGTGGCGGGCCAGGCAGGACGTAAAGCTCCGTGCGTTGGCCCAGCGTGCAATGAAAACCCCAAGCGGTGCCGACTTTGTTGGAAAGTGGAGTGGCGCCTGCCGGAATGAGGGCTTGAGCGAGGAAGAAGTCGGGCGCTGGGCCGGGCTGAAAACGTGCAAAAACTTCGTGCAGAAAATCAACCGCTCCGTCTACTCCGACAGAAACCAACTCCACTCCTAGCAGAGCGGCAACTTCTTGGCGTACGCGATCATCTTCGGTGGGACCAAGGCCGCCTGTGGTAAGGATGACATCAACCTTGTTCTGGAGACTTTGGAGAAGCTCTTTAAGTTCACCGGGGCCATCGCCAACGGTATGCATAGCCACCACATGAAAACCCCGCAACAGCAGTTCGGCAGCAAAAGTGCTGGCGTTGGTGTCCTGAATACGGCCTTCGAGTAGCTCCTCACCAATCGAAATCACAATCGCGGTGGGCGGCGGCATTAGGGAGTCTCCGTGTCTTTCTCTTTCGTTTTCTTTGCCTGAATGGCGACCAACACAATGCCAAGTTCATATAAGAGAATCGTCGGCATAGCCATGAGCACTTGGCTGAAAGGTTCTGGCGGGGTCAGCATGGCTCCAAGAATGAAGGCTCCAAGAATGAAATGCCGGCGGTATTTCCGGAAAAACTTCGCGCTGACCAGGCCGATCTTGGCCAAACCCATCATGAGGATTGGGAGTTGGAAGATCAGTGCCAAGGCAAAGGTGAACATCAGGAACAAGGAGAAATAATCCTGTAGCCGGTAGGCCGGGATCACCATTTCGGGATCTGCCATGGCATAGAGGAACTCCAAAATCGTGGGAATCATGAACAGGTAGCCAAAGCTCATGCCGGCGAATGCAAAAGCCAAGGAGAAAGGCAAAAAGCCCATGACCACCTTCTTTTCCTTTTGGTACAGGCCCGAGGCAATGAAGGCCCAAATTTGCCATAGCAAAAACGGCAAGCCCGCTAATAGCGAGGTCAGTAAACACACTTTGAGGGTGTAGAACACATCCTCCAGCGGAGACAGCACCATAAGGCGGGACTCGAGCTCAATCGGCGGGTCGTACTCAGCAACCGCAGCCACAGCGTCGTGGTGTGGAGTCAGGAAAAAGTATTTGAGTTGGTCGGCAAAGCCCATCCACCCCACCAGGAACACCACTCCCACCACCAACAAACTCCTAAACAACCGCTTGCGCAGCTCATCTAAATGGCTCGAGAAGGACATGCTGCCTTGCTCGGGTGGAATCGGTTCCTTGGACATGCGCTGGGATTATCACCTATCCGCACACAAAAGAAGAGCGGGCTGATGGATTTTCTCCACCAGCCCGCTCTTTAGTGCGGAATCAATCTCCGCTTTCAAGGACTACAAGCCAAGCCACTGAGTCCAGTCGCGCATAGGCAGGACTTCCACCGAAAGGGAAGTTGCAGCCTTGTAGCCATCCTGGGTATCCCAGCCGATGACATCGCCGGATTCTTCGTCGAAGAACGGGGTGCCGAGCAAGAGGTAGTCGGTTTCAGAATTCACGCCTTCGCGAACCTCTACGCCAACGTTAGCCAACATCGAGCGGATGTCGTTTGCGTTGTACTTGCCGAAGCCGTTGCCAAGCAGAGCTGCGACTGGCATACGGTTTGGATCGTATACCGCATTGAGCACCAGGTCGTTCTCGCGCACTGGGTCGTACTGGTCAATTTGCGAAACGATGCGCGCTTCTGCGCGGTCTGCATCCACGGAAACCACTTCCAAGCGCCCCTTAAGAGCGTTGCTGCTGGCGTTGCGTACATCGAACTGCATGCCTACGGTGAGGCGGTTGTTGTAGCCAAGGTCAATCCAAGCGGCACCAAGCTCACCATTTACCGCGAGGACGCTTCCGTCAGCGCTCTCTGCGCGACGAGAAACTTCATTGAGGCGACCCGAAATGATGTCGTTGCGCTGCTGCAAATTCGAAAGCGCAGAAGCGGAATCGCGGGTTTGCTGGTCGTTGACCGAACGCAGTTGGGTGACGGTAGTGTCACGGTCGCGCAACTGATCGCGCAGCGAATCACGCTGACGCTCCAAGTTGACGATTTCCTGGTCTTTCGAGTTCTTGGTGTCGTCCAACTCAGCACGCAGGCTGGCGATGGTCGAATCCTTGTCCCTCATAGCGGTGGAGTTCGCAGAAGTCTTGGCGGTCAAGTCAGCACGAAGCTGACTCACTTCCGACTGCAGTCCATCGCGCTGGCCGACGACTTCGTCGTACTTAGCGAAGACGGGACCAGAGAGGTCCTCAAGCTTGCTGATGGAAGCTGGATCGAGTGCGAAACGGGTGACGAACTCGTCGCTCCAGACCTTCATGGCAGCCGGAGAAACATTCGAACCGTCTGCATCTGCAAAACCAAGCTCGTTGTAGTCATTGGCGCGCGCTGTTTTCACAGCGGTGAGTTCCGTCTTAGCTTTCTCCAAATCGGTCGATTTGGCGCTTAGAGCATTCTGACTATCCGTGTATTGGCCATTTTGAATGTAGCCGAATCCAGCAGAAAGGAGAGCGATGATTGCCAGAGCAATCACCCACATCAGGCTGACTTGGGCAGCACCGCGGTTTTTTTGGGACATCTTAGGCCTCAAGACAGGCAGGAAAGGGTTCGGCTAACAGCCGTAAGGACAGGAATCTAGCACCGCTTAGGGCAGGGGTTGCCAGTTCCTTGGATTCATTTTTTACGTGCGCCTTGCGTACGGGTCAAGGAAGGACCAGGATAGAGTCATGGATGTGGAAAGTTTCCGAGCTGGACTGCACGTCGTCGGCGTCACCGGCGGGGTGGGCGCAGGCAAATCCACTGTAGCGAAAGCCCTGGCCGAAGCCCTGCACGGCACTCTTCTAGACGCCGACGCGATTGTCGCTGAACTCTACAAAGACCCGCAAGTCCTTTCTTCACTTGAGCTTACGCTTGACTCCCCTATCCGCGACTCCACCGGAAAGCTTGACCGCCCCGCCCTCGGCCAACTGATCTTCGCCAATCCTGAGGCCCGCGGCCTGGTGGAATCGGTGCTGCACCCCGGCGTCAG
The DNA here is from genome assembly GCA_027623295.1 of Planctomycetota bacterium. Classification (GTDB taxonomy): domain Bacteria; phylum Planctomycetota; class UBA1135; order UBA1135; family UBA1135. The sequence goes on along the minus strand of JAQBXR010000025.1, from coordinate 15,743 downwards.
GAAAAAAATGTGGGAGACCCTGCATGAAATGGAAAAATCGGGCACTGCGGCATGGGCAATCTTGGATGTGCCTCTTTTATTAGAAGGCGGACTCGATTTACTGTGTGATTTTGTGGTCCACGTTTCCGTTCCTGCTGCAGAAAGGTGCGCCCGTGCCTGCGCCCGCCACGGTTGGGGGCCCGAAACTTGGGAAGCACGTGAAAGGGCGCAAATCCCAGAAGCTGAAAAAGCTGCTCGCGCAGATGGTATGCTGGACAACCGAGCCGGACGCGACTCCCTGCAAGCGCAGATTCGCGACCTAGTGCTCAAGCTCCACTGCTTGCCGCCGCGCCCACTTCAAGAGCGCTGGCCCACCTGGGATCAAGATCCCCTTGCACAGCAGTAAAAGTTTGTGCGCAGGAGTTATTCCTGCCCAGAACCTCATTACTAATTAACGGAATCCGAATTCATGGCTGAAACCACTGCCCGTCGCCGCAATCGGCGCCGCCGTCGTAGAGACACTCACCCGCAACAGGCACGTAACAACAACGTGTCCGCAAGCCAACTACCAAGGCTACCGGAAGAAGCGTGGGACCAAAAGAGTGTGAAGACTTTCGCGACCAAGCACAAAAAGCTTGAGTTGCATTTGTCTACCTATCTAGATCTGTCCCTGCCAGACCTGCAAGACCTTGCGGAGAAAGTTGGCGTGGACGATGCCTTGGCCTTGCAAAAAGGCCCTATCCTGCGCTCCATCATTCGTTCCGCCATGGAGAACGCAGGCGTGTTTTTCACCGAGGGCTGTTTGGAGGTCATGCCGGAAGGCCACGGCTTCTTGCGTCACACGGTAAACGATTATGTGCCGAACTTGGATTCCGATGCACTCCTGCATAAGGAATTGATTGAAAAGCACCACCTTCAAAGTGGCCAGATTGTTTCTGGCGTTTTGATGCCGCTGGAAGAAAACCAAGATGTCTTGGTGCTCCATGAAGTGCTGACCGTCTTTGGCGAAGATCCTGAGAAGCAGTTCTCACTTGCGCCATTCCAGGATTTGGTGCCGTTGTACCCAGAAGAGCGTCTGCACTTGGAGACCAAACCGGACACCATCGAAACGCGGATTATAGATTTGATCTCGCCGATTGGTAAAGGTCAACGCGGCCTCATCGTTGCACCGCCACGTACTGGTAAAACTGTTTTATTACAGATGATTGCCAACGCGATTTGCACCAATCATCCGGATTGTCATCTCATGATTTTGCTGGTCGATGAGCGCCCTGAGGAAGTCACCGACTTCGAGCGTTCCGTCATCGGCGAAAACCGCGAGATTGCTGCAAGTACTTTCGATGAGCCGCCAGAACGTCACGTCATGGTGGCTGAGCGAGTTATTGAGCAAGCCAAAGCGCGCGTGGAGCAAGGCCAAGATGTGGTCGTCCTGCTCGACTCGATTACTCGATTGGCGCGGGCTTACAACAACATCGCCCCGTCAACCTCGAAAATCATGACCGGTGGTTTGGTTTCCGATGCCTTGCTTAAGCCAAAGCGTTTCTTCGGTGCTGCCCGCAACATTGAAAATGGCGGTTCCTTGACCATCCTTGCTACCGCCTTGATTGACACCAACTCGAAAATGGACGAAGTCATCTTTGAGGAGTTCAAAGGTACCGGCAACATGGAATTGGTTTTAGATCGTCAACTTGCCGACCGCCGTGTTTGGCCGGCGATTGAAATCAACCGCTCTGGCACGCGTAAGGAAGATTTGCTCCTCACCAAAGACGAGTTGCAGCGAGTTTATCTACTGCGCAAGGTGCTTAACGAAATGAATCCTGTCGAAGGCATGGAGTTGCTGGTGCAACGCATGGAATCTTCGAAGAACAACACCGAGTTCTTGGTGAACTTGGCTACGGGCTAAGCCTCTATGAAGAAAGAACGGATGAAAGTGCTGTTCCTGATCCCCTGTGATCAGGATGCAGCACGCGGCAACGTAACCACAGCCAAACGCTTGCAGCAAGAGCTTTGGCGCAGGGGTTACGAAGTCGAGCTTGCCGATGTCAACCAATTGGACCTTGCGTCCATCGGCGATGCACGTGCACAACTCGTGATTGGCCTCCATGCAGTGCATTGCGGACCAGCAGCACGCACCATTGCTAAGGCTTGGGGCGTTCCATACATTGTGCTTGTGAGTGGCACTGACTTAAATGGCAAACCGCAGAAGCCAGCTACGGAAGCTGTGCAACATGCAAACGCCGTGGTTGCGCTCGGCAATGCACCAGCCACCCGCGCGCGCGACGTTTACCCTGAGTGCCGCAACCATTTACATGTCATTCCTCAGGCCGTCTCACTGCTGCCCTATCGCCCTGGCGTAAATCTGCCAGCCGATGCGCCAGAGATCCCTAACGATGCCCCCATGGTGTTGATTCCAGCCGGGGTTCGTGAGGTGAAGGATCCATTACGTGCGATTACCGCGCTACTCCCCATGCGCAAAGAACAACCGGAAATGCAAATCTGGTTTGTCGGCCCGGAACTTGAAAAAGCAACCGGCGATGCATTGCGTGCTGCATGTGAAGAGCATGACTGGGTCCACTGGCTAGATGCACGTCCACGTGAAGACTTGCTGCCCTTGTTCCGCCGTGCCTCGGTAGTGGTGAGCACCAGTCGCTCGGAAGGCGGTCCACCCAACGGCCTATTGGAAGCCGTTCTCGTTGGACGTCCGGTACTCGCAAGTTCCATTCCTGCACATCGCGAGTTTCCAGGTGCCGAATCCTGCTTCCGCGATGACATCGAACTGCGCAAACGCTTCCGGGCTATTTTGTCCGAGCCCGAACGCGCCATGATGAAGTCACGCAAGATGGAAGAGGTTGTGCGACAGACCCATTCGCCTGCCGCCGAGTCCCTCAGTTGGGACCGCTTAATGCGTCCGCTGATTGAAACTTAAGCGACCGACATGAAAGCGTGCGTGCCATATCACAGAGAGGCCCACAGAGGATGTCTCTGTGGGCCTCTAACGAGGTTTCAAAGGCGCTTAGGCGATCCCTTTTTCAGACAAATAGTGCTGAGCTTCAAGCGCAGCAGCACAGCCCATCCCTGCGGCAGTAATCGCCTGACGGTATAGCGGGTCGTGGACGTCGCCAGCAGCGAAAACGCCTTCGACACTGGTTTTGGTGCCGCCTTTCAGCTTCAAGTAACCGACCGCGTCGCGATCGAACTCACTGCCTAGGAACTCGGTGTTGGGCTGGTGCCCAATGGCAACAAACATGCCTTGACACTTAAGGTCTTGCGTAGCGCCAGTTTCGGTGTTCTCGAGCTTGACTCCAGTGACCGCCTTCTTTTCATCGTGGTAGATATCGACTACTTTCTCAAACAGCATCCACTCAATTTTTGGATTCGCACGGGCGCGATCCAACATGATTTTCGAAGCGCGGAAGACATCGCGGCGGTGGATGACCGTGACCTTGGTGCAGAAGCGGGTCAGGAAGATGGCTTCTTCCATGGCAGTGTCGCCGGCGCCCACAATGACGACTTCCTTTTCTTTGAAGAAAGCGCCGTCACAAGTTGCACAGGCGGAAACGCCATAACCCATGAGCTCCTTTTCCTTCTCTAGCCCCAGCGCTTTTGCGCGTGCACCTGTAGCAATAATGACGGTGTGCGCTTCGTAGCTGCCGCCCATTTCGTCTTCCAAAACGAAAGGACGCTTGGAAGTATCAATGCTCTTAATGTTTTTGTACTCGACGAACTTGGTGCCGAATTTTTCCGCTTGCTTACGAAATTGCACCATCATTTCAGGACCCGTAATGCCATCTGGGAAGCCCGGGTAGTTCTCAACATCGTTGGTGATGGTGAGCTGACCTCCAGGCTGCATGCCTTCGAACTGCAGCGGCTCAAGCCCTGCACGAGAGTTGTAGATGGCCGCGGTGTATCCCGCTGGGCCAGATCCAATGATTGCGACGTTATGAGCCATGATGAAACGGTATTGTAGGGCCCCCGGAGAAGCCTTCCATGCCTGATTTCCAACGCTTTCCAACCGACCGTCAAACCCTTGAAAAAGTGGTCGAATGCACCTTTTATCGTGCAGGCGGACCTGGCGGCCAACACCGCAACAAGACGGAAACAGCAGTGCGGCTGGTGTACCGGGAGTCCGGGATTACTGTCACCGCTACCGAACGGCGTAGTCAGCTGCAGAACCGGGAGTTGGCTTGGGAACGCCTGATTATTGCGCTAAAGAAGAAGAACTACCGGCCGCGCAAAAGAAAGGCAACGAAACCAACCAAAGGTTCCGTGCAGCGACGCCTGCAGAGCAAAAAGAAGCGCGCGGATGTCAAAAAGGGACGCGGCGAAATGTTCTAGGGAAGCTGCATGCTGGTGCGCTCAGACCGAAAGGCTGAGCATGCCGATGGTCACCACTGCGACCACCAAGCTGAGCCCCGAACCGACTAGCCAAAAATCGCGAATGCGATAACGTCCGGGGCCAGCGACCATCAAGTTGCACTGATGTGCAAATGGAACCACAAAGGCGCAGCTACATCCAAAGGCCACCGCGAGTAAAGAGTTACGCGGCGAGAAGTTCATGGCCTCGGCCACCAATAGGGCGACCGGCGACAAGATCACGGCAGCTGCAGCATTACTACTGGTAATACTAATGATGGCGGCCAAAAGATAAAGCACCGAGAGCACACCGGCGGCTCCAAGGTAGGGCTGCAACTCCACCATGGAGGTCGCCACGATTTGCGAAACGCCGTGCTTTTCCAGCGCAAAGCCAAGAGGGATGGTTCCAATAATCATGGCCAGCACACGCCAATCAATGAACTTGCCAGCTCGTTCCGCGGGCACCGCTCCAGTAATCACCATCATGATGGCTCCCAACAAGGCACTCATCGCAAGGGGAACTCCAAACGCCATCGGGGGAACCAAGGCGAGGGCTAAGCCAAGCAAGGCAGCCGGTGCTTTTTGAAAATCTCGCATATCTAACGGGGCTGTGAGGAGCACGAAGTCACCCTGGTTTTGCAGACGACGCACCCGCACTACCGATCCGGCCAAAAGCAAGGCATCACCCGCTTGAAGACGAATCCCTGCAAGCTCTCCCTCCAATGCAGCGCCATCACGCCAAATCGACATGACGTTGACACCGAACTTGCCGCGAAAATCTAGCTCGCGCAAAGTCTTCCCCAGCAAAGGCGAGCGCTGCGGAATTGAAATCTCTGCCATGGTGAAACCATGATCCAAAATTCGGTCGACGGCAGGCTCCCCCGCCAATCCCATGCGGGAAAAAGTGTCCTCCGCCAAACGCCAAGTTTCGATTTCTGGACCGTCCAGATAAAGTTCATCGCCCACCTGCAAAATTTCGTTAGGACCCGGTGCAAACCAGCGCTCGCCAAAGGGTACCTTGCGCACGATTTGCAGGACCGCCACTTGGTAGGTCTTTCCAATACCACTTTCGGAAAGCTTCTTACCTGCAAGACTCGATTTGCGCCCAACCCGCATGCGCACGATTTGTTGCGCAATGCCGTAGCGACGGAGTAGTTGGTGGGCGTTCACGGTTGGTTGCTCACCAGGCCGCCTTTGGTCCAAACGCACCGGCAGCAAACGCCGCCCAATGGTGACCAGGTACAAAATGCCGGCCACACAAATCACGCTACCAATCACCGCAAAGTCAAACATACCGAGCGATTCTCCACTCGCTTGACGGTAATACTCAGCCACTAGAAGGTTAGAGGAAGTTCCAATCAAAGTGAGGTTTCCGCCGAGGATGGCCGCGAACCCAAGCGGCATGAGCAAGCGCGATGCCGGGATGTTGGAGCGCCGCGCAAGTGCAATCACCACCGGGAGCAAAACCGCGACGGTTGCTGCATTACTCATAAACGCGGAAAGCACCGCGACTACCACCGTAATCAGCAAGAGTAGGCTCCGTTCTCCTGAACCTCCAACGCGCTGCACCATCCGCGCAAGCCAAGCCGCAAGTCCGCTTTCTTCAATCCCAGCACCCAACACAAAAACCGCCGCAATGGCAATCACCGCTTGATTGCCAAAACCGGAAAGCGCATCGCCCGCCTCGGGCAAAGCACCGGTGAGGTAAAGCGCGACTGGAATCGCAAGCGCGACAATCTCCAAACGAATCCATCGGGTCAAGAACAGGACTGCCGAGTAGCCCAGAATAATGACCGATGCCCATGCGTGAAAACTCATTTCTTACCTGAGCGGTATTTGGTTTTCCAAGTATCCAAAACGCTTATACCCGCGGGCTCCTCATGCAGCAGTTCTAACTTTTGTCCGGCAGTCACTAAGCCTGGTTTCAACACGCGCAAATACCAACCGGTCAGGCCGGCACGTCCCATGAGGGCGGCCATGTCATTGCGCCCCCACACCTTATTTAGGGTGGAGCATGGAACGCGAGGCTTGGTGACCTCGACCTCGGCATGGCCAATGCGGTAAATGTTTCCAACCAGCACCGTGGTCTCATCTTGCCCATCTACGGCAAAGTTCTCGCCGAAGCTGCCTAGCGGGAAAGCCTCAGGGTCGAGGTTGAGCTCCGTCCGCCACCACGCATAGTGCTTCACGGGCATGACGCAAACCGCCTGATCTTCCAGCCCATGATGGACCAAGTCTTCGCACCCATCGCCCTCCAAGGCACGCAACCCAAGTTGGGTCGGTTGCAGCAAGGGTTGTTTACGCATGCCGGTACGTAATGGGCCGCCTGGCGTTTCGATTTCAGCCGGGAGAGCGGCAAGAAGTGCAAGCAAGGTTGCGGGCATGAATCTTAATCTACCAAGACTCACATCAAGATTCGCCTAAGTCGCTTGCGTTATGCTGAGTGCTGCCGCTTGGCTATCCAGAACCTCATGACTTCTCCTCGCAACATTCTCATCACAGGTGCCTCCACCGGGATTGGCCGCGCCATCGCCCTTGATTTGGCCAGTAGAGGCGACCAAGTGATCGGCACGGTGCGCAAGCAAGAAGATGCCGATGCCTTGCTCGCTGCGACTCCCACTGGAGCCTTGCCAATCCGCAGCCTGCTGCTGGATGTGACCGATGGTGCAAGCGTGCTGCGCGCTGCCGAGGAGTTAGAGGAGCAGTTACAGGGCGCAGGTCTTCATGGCTTGATTAACAATGCCGGGGTGGCGATTACAGCGCCATTGGAGTACATCCCAATTGAGGATTTCCAGCTGCAAATGGAGATTAACCTGATTGGCTTACTGCGCACGACTCAAGCCTTTTTGCCGATGGTGAAGAAGGCGCGCGGAAGGGTGATTAACATTTCCTCGATTGCTGGACGCCTCGCCTTCCCGCTTGCCGGCCCTTATCACTCCTCCAAGCACGCATTGGAAGGTTTAAGCGATGTCATGCGCTTAGAGTTCCGCCGCTATGGAATCGAGGTGGTCGTCATCCAACCTGGTGCCATCCGCACCCCCATCTGGGGTACCGCGGCAAAGAAGTCGGCTGAGATTGGCAAGAAGTTGTCACGCCAGGCACTGAAGGATTATGGCAAGTTGATCCAGCAAGTTGGAAAAGCCTCCGCGCAGGCGGGTGAAAACGGCGAAGACCCACAACTCTGTGCCGACGCCGTGCGCACAGCCCTCGATGCCACTCGCCCACGCACGCGTTACATCGTAGGACGCAACGCGAAGATTGGCATGTTCCTACGCCGCATCTTGAGTGATCGGCGCATGGACAAGATTGTGGGTAAGGGACTCGATCTAAAAGACCGCACTCTTTAGGCCTCAAAACTTGCGCTACGCAACCCGCTAACGTACCTTTTCTCGCCATGGCTAGGAAGAACCGAAGCAAGAAGAAATCCCGATTCACCCGGGAAGGCGCAGATCGTTATGAGCTTTATGAAGGCTCGGTTTACGATCCAGATGCCGACCATGACTTCCTAGTCAAGGTTTATCGCAGTACGCGTAAGCGTCGTCCAATTCTCTTGCGCGAGGACTTTGCTGGTACCTCAAAGTTGTCTGCACTTTGGGTGGAGAACCATCGCGAGACTAAGGCCTGGGCAGTCGACTTTGATCCGGAACCACTTGAGTGGGGTCGGAAAAAGCACATCATGCCCTTGGGTGAAAAAGCCAAGCGCGTAACCCAGATCGAGGAAGACGTTCTAAAGGTGAAAACCCCGAAGGTCGATGTGCTCACCGCCTTCAACTTCTCCTATTGGATTTTTAAAGAGCGCGCCACCATGCTCGACTATTTCAAGAAGGTTTACAAAACCTTGGATAAAGATGGCATGTTTGTGGTCGACATCATGGGTGGACCAGGCGTGCAGCAAGAATGCGAGGAGCCGCGCGAGGAAGACGGGGGCTTTGCTTACATTTGGGAGCAAGAGATGATGGATGCGATTACCGGTCACGTCAATTGCCACATTCACTTTGAGTTTGAAGATGGCACCGAATACCGCAACGCTTTCGATTACAGCTGGCGCGTTTGGACCATCACCGAACTACGTGACATCATGCTCGAAGCCGGATTCGAGATCACCCAAACTTATTGGGAAGGCACCGACAAGGACGGCGATGGTGATGGCGTGTTCAAAAAGAAGAAGAACGCGGAGAACGAGGAAACGTGGATTGCCTACCTCGTCGCTTGGAAAAATAAGCCTTAGCACAAATTGCTAAGGCAGCGGCACGACCAAGGCATTGGTCAGTAGCGTTGTAGCGTTGTAGCGTCTTCTTTGAACTCGTCGGCTTGCCTGTAGAGAGTCGCCCAAGAGGGAGTACTAAGGAATTGACAAGAAACGTTTTTATGCGGAACTCACTGTACCAACACAGCCACTGAATTACTTAAATCCGTTGTCCCGCCCTCTTCAAACTCAACCACCTGCATATAGAAGGTTTGTCCTGCTGCGCCCATAGGCACGGTGGACGTCCAGTTGAAACCTCCGCCACTCTCGGGGAAACGTGGACTGATACGGAAGGGCGCGGTGAAACCCTGAGGGGCCGGCGGTTTTGACGAACGCTTAGGTTTGCCTACTGAATCGGCACGCCCATGAAACTCATCAGCGCCAAACCGCGCTGATTGCGAATCCAGGGAGTTTGATTGCCCGAGGTTCCGCTGAACTCAACCGTGCTAGCGGTGGAGCTTGCGGCCAAATCGAGGCGCAGGCGATTCCCCACGGCAGTCACTTGGGTGATGACCGCGCCATCGTCCAACGCCAGGGTCGTCCAACTACCCGCCGGAACCTGCAAACTGCCGCTCACGTTGCGGAAATCGAGGAACAAAGCGGTGTGCGAGGCATCGGTCCAGGTGGCGGATTGGATATCCGGTGCTTCCATGTCGGCAAGGGCGACTTGGCCATATAAATGGTGCCCCACCTGCGGACCGAGTTGGGCGCCGAGGGAAACGTACGAGGAGTAGTGGAAATGACAGCCATCGTGGCCGTAAATACCGTTTGCAGTTGCTGCGTGCATGCGGACGTCGGCATGGGTCAGGCGACGCTGAAAATCACGCAACTGCAAACTTGGAGATCCGCATCCGCGACGGACCTGCACAATCCAAAGATGCTCTAAACCGGCATAGTCTTCCTTCCAATCAGCGGCCATCGTCTTAAAGCCGTTCAGCCAATCACGCGCGTGCGGGCCATCGGATTCGCCTTGGTACCAGAAGAGGGCACGGGCGCGATCGGCAATGCCGGATTGATTTGCCCGATAAAGCAAACGCCCATAAATGGTGTTGAGGTCTTCTGGATCTAACTCATTGCGCTGATGTTGCGCCACGGTCGTGCCTCCCACCGCCCCATTCAAAACTGCAACTGGGATACCTTCTTCCTCCACGATTTGGCGCGCCAGATCTAAGCCCCACGAGCCAATGAACCCGGAAGAACCTCCCACCTCTCCTCCAGCAATATGCCAAGCAAGATCAGCGGCCACTAAACCGGGGTCCGTCCCAGAGTTTCCGAAACTACGGATCCAAGGCGATTGATCGGTGCTATTGGCAAGTTGCTCATTGTAGTAATCCGCCGCAACGGCATTGGATTGACCATGCACGATCAAGACATCGCCCACGGCTAAGTGCGACCAGGAATTCAGGATTTCATCGACGCCATTGCGCTTCAGAATGAGGAACGCTTCGTACTCCACCAAACCAGCAGGCGCGTAAACAGAAAGCTGAAAGGGGCGCACTTGCGAGCCGGTGGATAGACGATCCACCTCGACCTTTTCGAAACTTTCCCACTCTGCCCCGCCTTCACTTTGCACCACCAAGCGCAACTGCTGCATGCTTGCGTCTAGACGCCAATCGCCGCGCACCTCGATTTCCGCGAGACCGTTCTCACCACGCGGAAACAACTGCCAATCTTGAGGTCCTTCTGAAATCTCAACCGGATTCAGGGTGCTTTGCAGGGTAAGGATGAGGATTGCAAACATGCGACCAGCATAGCAAGAGGGGTGCCATCGGTAAAGATGGCGCCCCTCATGGCCCTGCCGTGACGAAGTCCCAGCCCTACTTTGCGGCTACCGGCACACCATAAACGCGGTTCGCCATACCAGTAAGGTGATCGAGCAGCGGTCCCGCGCTGAGTGGCTTGCCGGTGGCCATTTCGACCAACTTGTGGGTCGGATAACGCTTGCCATGCTGATGCACATTCTCACGCAACCAGCCGAGAAGTGGTGCAAACTCACCCTCGCGGAACATGGCGTCGAGATCTCCAAGCTTTGCCTTGGCGGATTCGAACAGCTGCGCGCAGATAAGGTTGCCGATGGTGTAGGTCGGGAAATAACCGAAGGCTCCCATCGCCCAGTGAATGTCCTGGAGCACGCCATCGGACGCCGATGTGGCGCGGACACCCAAGAGATCTTCATAGGTTTGATCCCAAAGTTCTGGCAAGTCATCGACGGCTACTTTGCCCGCGAACAATTTGCGTTCGATTTCAAAACGCGCGGCGACGTGCAGGTTGTAAGTGGCTTCATCGGCTTCCACGCGAATTAAGCTAGGGCGACAAGTGTTCAACGCCGGCTGCATAGCCGCAGGGGTCAGCCCTTGCTTGTCGGGGAAGGCGGCAATGAAATGCGGCATGGCCCATTCCCAGAAGGACTCCGAGCGCCCCACCATGTTCTCCCACAAACGTGACTGCGATTCGTGCATGCCTAAGCCAGTAGCATTGCCGATTGGCGTGCGCACATCGGGGCCGACACCTTGCTCATACAAACCATGCCCCGCCTCATGCATAACGCCATAAAGCGCTGGGCGGATGTCATCTTCTTGGTAGCGCCAGGTAATGCGTACATCGCCGCTGCCGAAGGTGGTGCAGAAAGGGTGGGTGGTTTTATCTAAACGCCCGCCTTCGAAGCGATATCCCATCCTTGCAGCCACCATGCTGGTGAACTCCTGCTGCTTGACTGGATCAAAGTGTCCTTGTGCTGGGCTTTCATCTACCACCACGCCGCTATCCTTCACCGCTTGAATCATGGGTGCCAAAGTTGCACCCAACTCTTCAAACATGGGTACTAGTTGCGCCTCCGTGGTGCCAGCTTCATACAAATCGAGCATGGCATCGTAAGCATTTCCGTCTGGCGCTAATGCAGCCGCTTTCTCCTGATTCAACTTCACCGTTTCGGCTAAAGAATCGCGGAACAAAGCGAAGTCAGCTTCTTTACGTGCATTCTGCCAAGCCACTAAACCAGCGCTTTCTGCCTCGGCCAATGCCTTTGCGAGAGCCGCGGGGATTTTGGCCTCGCGCTCCACAATGCGACGCGCCTCTAAAACTTGCGCTTCTAATTCAGAGCCTGCCTCAGCAACTTCTGCCGCGGCTTCAATGGCGTCTTTCAGTTCCGAGGAAACCATTTTGGCATGCTTAATCTCCGCCAGAGTCGCGAGGATCTTACCGCGTGCCTCAGCCCCTTCTGGAGGCATATAAGTTTCTTGATCCCACTGCAAAACTGCTGAACCATAAGCGAGATCCGCTTGGATCCCCCACAACTCGAGAAAACGTTTTTCCGGTGCCATTGCTGTAGCTTAACAGGCCGATGGCACCGGGGAGGAAACGGATTTACTTGGTGACCGGCACTAGGCGGAAGTAATCCAAACCGATGTGCTTGCCATCTGCGCTCCGCAAGGAAAGCGTGTGATCTGGGCGCTTCATCAAGCGCAGCTCACCCAAATCCAATTCACCACTGGGCATGAAGCCCTCGCCGGAACAGTCGATGTTTTCACCAATCTGCTTGCCATCGACTAAAACAGAAAAACTACCGTAGGCCTCTCCTTTAGCAAACTGAGCGAAGAGTTGGAATTTCCCAGAAGTGTTGACCGCCACTGGGAACACCAACACATTGTCCGGCTTATCGGTGGACCATTCCAAGAAAGACAAACGACTCCAAGCTTGTCCGCTATCCGACATATTCCTCACGGCAAGGCTGGTGCCATCGGTCATGAGCATGCCCTGTGCAGACTCTCCTTCCAAAGCATCTTCTGCCATGAAGAAATCTGGCTCAGGAGTTGGGGCTGGCGCGCGTTGCTCCGGCGGATAAACCGTGTCCATGGAACTGGTGGCATCGATAGGTGCGTACCACCAAGCTAGAGCGCTGTAGTCCACGGTGGTTTCTCCAGGGAAGATCACGCGTGGTGAATACCAAAGTTCCTCCGTGCCGACGGGCGCCGCCAAACCGAATACGCGCATCATGCTGGTATCACCAAAGCCACCTGGACCTTCACGTTTAGTGACTTGACCAAATCCCCCTTTCACTGGACTTGCTGCGTAATCCGCAAAGGCAAAAGTTCCTTCTTGCGTCATGGGAGTCATCGATGGTGAGGTCGAGGAAAAAACATACCCGGCCAGGCGCGCAGGTCCATCGACATGAAGCTCCGCGGCTTTCGCTTCACCCTTGCCAACTCCACGAGTCCAACCCGAGTGCAGCACCATAGGCGGCATTTCAATATCGAGAGGATAAGAATCTAGTCCGACCCTAATGCCAAAACGAGCGGCATCTTTCATGCTGCTTTTCACCACCAAGCTGATGCCATGATCAAATGGAATCGGCATGCGGAAATGGAAAACGCCAGTCGTTGCATCCAACCCAACTGGATAGGAGTAAAACGGATTCGCACCAGGACCACTTCCAAAGAAATCGCCAAGAGGAACCCGAAACACGGTGTCACCACCTCGCTGCGCCAAACTGTCAAAGTTATGTTCAATACTAAACTCTAAACTACGCAACATTTCATCCACTTCTGCCGGGGGGGTTTGATGAATGAAAGTCAACTCCATCCAACGCACCATGCCTTTGCCAAGCAAAGTCCAACGGTACTCGCCAATATCCATAAGGTCGGCATCGGTCGGCTCGATATAGCGAGACAAACCCACCATAAATGGATCCTTGTTGTTGTTGGTCTCGGGCTTCACCCCGTCCGTTAAGATCTCAGCAGTGCGCTTAATCTCCCCCAAGTGGGTATCCAACAGCTCTTGCGAAACCGACGGGAAACTCACGCCGACTCCCAAGTTGGTGCAGTCGACTTGCAAGCGCACTCCTAACGACTCTGGAGCGGTGTACCTCACCTCCATGGACTTGTTAAACGGCAAAGGCAGGTGACTATCCCAGGAGCTACCCAGGACCATGCCTAAAGGGCTCGGCAAGTAACTGGGAATGCCGTTCTCTGCGAACTTGGCGAAATCCCAAGTCAAGGTCGGCTGCTCACTGCCATCTACATAAAAATCGACCGTGCCGAGGGTCGCTGACATCCACAACCGAGAAATCACCGAAGGTCCTTCCCAGTTCAGGGTAATCGTGCTCCCTGCCTCTACAAAATGATCCTCGAAGTGCTCGGCCTCCTGTGGGCGCGGAGATTCAAGCATCCAGATGTAGTCATGGGTGCGTTGGAGCAGATCTGGATAATCTAGGGCGTCTCCACGATCCACCATCCAACCCGTGGTTGGCCGTGGGACCTTGATGGTAGAAGGCTCCTGTTGCTGCAAAGGCATCAGGAGAAAAGCGCAAACGAGGGATGACCCGAGCATGGTCGAATTCTACCTCATGCACGGGCCCTCTGATGGAAGAACTATGCTCCGCTTTACTTCTGGCTCGTTTTCCTTTTACGAGTAACTTTTTTGGCCGAAACCCGCTTCTTAGAGGTTTTTTTTACTGGCTTCTTTTTTGCTTTCTTGGCGGCAAGCACAGCTTTGGTCGAACCTGGCTTGCGCCCTGGCTTACTTTTACCTTCCTTGATACCAGCAGCAGTAAGGCGACGCTTTAACTGCGGGGCACTGAGGTTGGCGATTTCATCTAAACCTTCCTGCTGCTTCACGCGCGGGCGGGTGCGCCCCTTTTCCCATAGCCATACGGTATTCAGGCCAACGCCGAGCAAGCCGGCCAGAGATCCTTGGGACAAATGATGCTGCTTGCGTAAATCGCCCACCACAGAAGAGCGGAATGCGTTGCGGACCTGAGGTGCAGTAGCTTTTTCTGCACCGACCTTGTTGATCTGCTTGGTCAGGGCATTCACCTGGCGCTCGAGATCCTGCACGCGAATGCGTTCAGCTTGAAGGTCCTTCAAAAGTGGACGCAGGTTGTCGCGCACCGCTTTTTCGGTTTCCTTTCGGATCTCATTCTTAATTAAAGTCGCAATGTTTGCCATGTCTAAATTCGGAGGTATGAGTCAAAAATGACGGAACACATCATAAGGGAATATGCAGAAAGCATCGACGGTTGAAACAACGCAATAGCCCACGGCAAGAACTAGTCCTTGCCGTGGGCCGCGAAACGATGCTCACTACTCGTCTTCCGAAGGAGCTTAATCTTCGAAAGTCTCTTCGATGACTTCCTCTTGCGGCTCCTCCACCGTGTTGGGAAGCACCACCAAAACCGAAGCGCGATCTGGCTGTAAGTACTCTGCGGCCAGAACCGAAAGGTCTTCCACTGAGAGGTTCTCGTAAAAACTTACTAAGGCGCGTAGTTCGTCCAAGGAAGCTGGACGTCCTTGCGCCTGGTCCAAAGTCGACAACCAATATCCGTTGCTGCGTTGAGCATCGCGGAGTTGGTTCAACAAAGGGCCGGACAAACGATCCACTTCTTCCGCGGTCACACCGTCGGTGGCAAGACTCAACGCAACACCGCGGCAAGCCTCAACCAGCTCAGTGATTTTGGTTGGATCGCCACTTGCCTGAATTAACAAACCACCGAGTCCGTGGTAAATCTGCGAAGACTCAGCCTGTGCCCCAGGTGAGTAAGCCGCTCCCAAACGCTCGCGCACTTCCAAGCGCAAACGATCACTCACAATGGTGCCGAGGAAGGAAAGGTTACGCCGGTTCTTTGCCACCGTGCCATCCGTGGTTGGGAAAAGCATGATCAACGTAGCCTTTTGGTCGGCAGTATCAATCGACCGCTCCAGGTTGACCCCAGCGACCACTTTCACACCTTCACGACGATCGTTGTAAGGTTTAATCTCGCGACGCGTCTCCAGAGCGCCAAAGGTTTGCGCACCTAGAGCAATGACTTGATCTACCTCGAGGTCACCCACAATGGTAATCTCAATCGGCGCCGCCTTCAGGTGCGGCTCAATCGCAGCACGCATGTCTTCCATCTCGACACCCTGCAATTCTTCCAAGCTCGGGAAGTAGGACAAGCCGAGCAAACTTGCACGCTTGCCTCCAGTGACCACTTGGGGAGCAAACTCGAACAGCATAGGCCCAGTCGGAGTGTGCTTGAATTGTTCAAAAATCATAGGCACCTGCGCGCGAATGACATTCAACAGGTCGGGACGATATCCAGGGTGCTCGAGGTAAGCACACGTCAACTCGAACTGTAGTTGCAAGTCTTCGCTGGTGGTTGCCCCAGAGAAGGAGAAGTGATCATCTTCGA
>JAQBXR010000033.1 GCA_027623295.1 Planctomycetota bacterium | reverse complement strand
GGACGGCGCTTCGCACCGCAGCTGATGCTGAGCGTTATGCCGCCAGGCAGAATGTCGATCCCAACACGCGAAGAAATCAACGTCTACGATACGCTTGACGAGCGCAGTGCTTGCGAGCACTTTCTCGGCAAGACTCTTGACGAGGCGGAGGCACTCTTTCGGGAGAACTCGCTCTACTACCAAGATGACTTGCTATGGATGGGGCCTGTGGGGTTTCGTTACTACGTCACAGCAGCTATTCGCTACATTCGGAGCGACGCGGCCACTGGCGATAGCGATATCGTGAGCTGTTTCGCTGGCCTTCTCGAGTCTCGTTTAGAAAGTGAGCCCGACGAAATACGGCCAGTCGCCGAACGGCTAGAATTCGTTTGCCGTTACATCATTGATCAATACCACAAGTTCGAGGTGACGCCGGAGATCTACGGCGACATCTGCGTTCGCCTCGTGGCGTTGCGCGAGACTTTCTCACGGATGCTGGACCAACCTAAGCAACGCTGACAACAAGCTGGCCCGTCAACACGTGCCCTGTGCATCCGGTGCGGCCTAACCACGCGCTCAAGCTGACGGGCCACGGAGGCGGGTCGCGTCACCGACCGGCTCGGCATCAGCTGCTCCTGCCGTCGCAGATATTCCGAGCCTCGCCTTTTGTCATACCATCGCAGTGCGGACCACCCGTGGGCTCGCAGCTCCGCTCCATCCGCCCCGTAGGGGCACAAACCCTAGTCGACTGTCACCTTGTTAGGTGTACGGAGATCGGGGGCCAGGCCATTGGCATCGGTCAGTTCCACGGTGATTTCATAAGCCTCGTCCTGGCTGTCGCGATTGGGGTAGATGCTCACGATCACGCCGGGGCGTCCCGCGTGCTCGATCGGCAACACCTTGCTCGGGCCTTCCGCGCCGACGGTGTTCAGCAGGCTGAAGTGCAGCCGCGGTTCGCGCGCGCAGGACCACCGTCGCCGGAAGGGCGAAGCGCCCGACAGCGCGCAAATGAATGCCAAGGTGCGCGAAATGATTTCAGTCGCTCTGCAGAGCGATGGGGTCGAGGAGATCTTCAAACTCGGCGAAGATGGGGCGACGGAAATCGATATCTTCGGCGATGATTACCTGGCCAAGATCGAGAAGATCAAACTGCCCAACACCAAGATCAAGTTGCTCCAGCAATTGCTCAAGCGCGCCATCGAGGATTTCAAGAAGATCAACAAGATCAAGGGCGTGGACTTCACCAAGCAGTTTCAGGCGCTGGTGAATAAATACAACGAGCGTGATGAGAAGGACGTGCTGCGCAGTGAAGTCCTTCTACGACATCCTCAAATCCCTCGCCCACAAATACGATTTCGAGTACCCCGAGGACAAGCTCATCAAGCTCGCCAAGGAAGTGAAGACCGTGGTCGACGACAAGGCTAAATACACCGATTGGAGCGCCCGCGCTGACATCAAAGCCGAGCTCAAAGTGGCTCTCATTCTCCTACTCGCCGAGAATGGCTACCCGCCGGTTGATAGGGATGAGGTTTACAAGGAGATCTTCGAGCAGGCGGAGAACTTTAAGAAGTACCGGGGGGCGGGTCACTCTCGATGAGTTCCAACGGCTAAGACATGGCCCCCCTCTGTGCCAATATCAGTGAGGCACCATCCCAAAATCAATTACTGTAAAGGGCGGCAAGGCCAGCGGTTTACTATTGCGGATTAGGCCGATTCGCGGGCTTTCTCGAGCCAGAGCTTCAGTACTTCAAGGAAAGTCTCGCGCTTGAGCGGTTTGGTGACATAGTCATCCATGCCCGCCGCAATGCACCTATTACGGTCTCCGACCATAGCATTTGCGGTCAATGCAATAATCGGAATCGTGATATTCGATCCCCCAAGAGCACGAATCCTTTTGGTCGCTTCATAGCCATCCATTTCCGGCATCTGACAATCCATTAAAATCACGTCGTAATCTTTCTCCGCAGCCATCTTTAGGGCAATGAGGCCATTGCCGGCCCACTCCACCTGATGCCCTGCTGCAGCAAGAATGCGTTCGGCAAGCTTGCGGTTCACGGAGTTGTCCTCTGCAAGCAAGATTAGGCCACTTGGTGCAGTCAATGCAGGTTCAAAATCAGCGTCAGTGATTTCGGTGGCTGAGTGCGCTGAATCGTGAGAAGCAAGTGGTTCGGTTTCCCCAAGCAATGCCAGAAGTTCGCGCTTCAGTACGGGGTACTTCACCGGCTTCACCAAATGGCCAACGTAGCCAGAAGTTCGCGCTAGAGCCGTGTCACCTTGAGCGTGATTTGAGCTCATAAGGAGCATAAGCAAACCATCGAAGCGCGCATCTTTTCGCACCTCATTAGCCAACTGCATTCCGCTCATGCCGGGCATTAAATTGTCGCACAGAAGAATCGAGAACGGATCGTTGTTAATGATGCCATCCTGCAAACGCGCAAGCGCTTCATTGGCGTTACTAGCCGTTTCATAGCGACATCCCATGCGACGGACTTGCCCAGAGATCACCCGTAGATTGGTTTCAATGTCATCCACTAAAAGCACGCGACGTCCGACCAGAACCTCTGCCGTCCCCGCAGGTGGCATGAGAGACTGGGCTACTGGGAATTCAATCTCAAACCAGAAAGTGGAGCCTTCCCCTTCGGTGCTTAAAGCACCCATGCGACCTCCCATGAGGCCTACAAGCTCTCGCGAAATCGCGAGTCCGAGACCAGAGCCTCCATGCGTGCGCGTGGTGGAGGAGTCTGCTTGAGTGAACTTCTCAAATAGAATCGGTAGGACCTCCGCCGGGATACCGCAACCAGTATCACGGACTTCAAAGCGAATTTTAGCGTTGTCGTCTTGACGTTCCATCAGACGAGTTTCAATCACGACTTCGCCTTTCTTGGTGAACTTCATAGCGTTCCCTGCAAGGTTCAGTAAGACCTGACGGAGGCGTAGAGAGTCCCCGGTAACCGTATTCGGGACATCTTCAGTCGCAAAGGCATTCCAGTCCAGGTTGCTTATGGTGGCGCGGGCACCTAAAGCGTCCTGCACCTCTTCTAAGACTTTGCGGATTTGGAAATCGCGCACTTCCAACTCCATGCGCCCCGCTTCAATGCGCGAAAGATCCAGAATGTCATTCAGCAAGCCAAGCATGGAATCGGCACACGATTGAATCGTGGTTAGGAAGTCGTGTTGGTCAGGGTTTAAGTCCGTTTCCAAGGCCAACTCTGTCATGCCCATGATTCCGTTCATAGGGGTGCGGATCTCGTGGCTCATGTTGGCCAAGAACTCACTTTTAGAACGACTGGCTTCGAAAGCTTGATTGGTGGCTTCTTTGAGTTTTCGCTCGGCCTCTTTCTGGCGCGAAACATCGTAGAAGGTTAAGACTAAACGCTGGTCCCAATGTGCAATCTTCACATCGAAGCTTTGGCCGCTGAAAGGGTGGACCAAGTGAACTGGGGCGGATGTTCCGCGTTCTAGAGCAAGAGCAGAAAGACGCTGATGGGAAGGCAAACTTTCAAACCAGCGGTTTATATCTAGTGGATCTTCTTGGTTTGGCATGGTGGCCAAAATCGTGCGCCCGGCCTGGTTGGCCATGATCACTTTAAATTCATCGTCGAGGACCGAGTCTCCCTTACGCTCTAACACGAAGAGGCCATCCTGCATTTGTTGAATCGTGGCCTGGAGACCTTCTTCAGCTCGCTTCCGTTTCGCTTGTTCCCCTTTTTGCGTAGCGACCCAGGTACCGGCGAGGATAACCGTTGCCGACAGAGCTCCAAGGGTTTGCACCAGCATGAAGGGGAGATGGATCTCTGGGCGAACCTGATCTGCAATTCCGCCGCCAAAGAGGTCAATGGCTCCAAAGCAAAGGACGGCCGCTATGGTAAATCCAGTCATAGTGACCGCTGCGGAGAAACCGAGGAGTAAGCATGCCAGAAGAGGTAAGGTCAAGAACCAGGCACTGGCAGCGCTCTCAATGCCTCCAAGGGCGAAGCACGATCCGACAATAACGGTATATAGAATGACCAGAAGAGAGCGGGCCATCATTTTGGGGGCATATCCACGGCGCAGCCCGAAATAGGTGGTCACATTGGCGACTTCACAGGCAAGGATGAGGTGTGCGACTGGGGAATAACCTCCCCACATCCATAAGGCCCAAAATGGGGGGCCGAGGGCTAAAAATATCAGGGAAGCCCGCATCGACATCAGACGAATCCCTGGGTCGTCCAGTGTGTTGGAATCGACCAGGAACCTCCATGTGTCGCTTAGGTTGTATCTGGGCATGGTAATCTTGAGTTTCGTATACAAATTTTGCAGGAAACCCTATTTGCAGGAAACCCTACATTCTTCGGCCTATACATAGGCTCACCTGTAGAGAA
>JAQBXR010000024.1 GCA_027623295.1 Planctomycetota bacterium | reverse complement strand
CGGTGGCCTCGATTTCCTACCCGAGCACGCGCCGTCCGATAGAGGCTCATGCACAGCAACTGGCTGAGGTTCTGGAGCACTTGGAAGGTTATTCCAAAGTTAGTTTCGTAACCCACAGTCTTGGTGGCATCGTCGTACGTCGATTGCTTGCCGACCGTGGTGCCTGGATGCAAAGTAAGCAAGTAGAGCGTCTGGTCATGCTCGCACCTCCAAACCAAGGATCCGCCGAGTATGGATGAAGCGGAGATTTTCGAAGGGCGCGATCGCCAGAGCGGCGAGGTCAGGTGGACGGCGATGAACTCGATGGCAGGACGAGGTTGCATTGACTTCCCGCCATGGCTGATTAAACTTGGCGCTCGGGTCGCGGGGAGCCACTTAGGCCCGATCAAGGACTGACTCCTTAAAGACCAACTAATCGATTCCTGCAAGGAAAACCTAAAATGCGCAGATCAAGCAACCTCGCCGGGATCACTGTGACCCTTAGAACCCTCGCGCTCTGCGGCTGCTGCTTACTGCTGCTCAGCGCTTGCGGCGATCAGGAAAAGGCGCCCATTGCCGCGCCCCCGCCACCCGAAGTCCTGGTTTTCGAGACAGCAGCGAGGGACACGCCCCTGGTGATCGAGTTTGTCGGCGTCACATCCGGAATCAAGGACATCACCATCCGCGCGCGCGTCGAGGGATTTCTCGAAGGATTGCATTTCCAGGAAGGGTCGTTGGTGAAGAAAGGCGACCTGTTATACACGCTGGAAAGCCAGCCCTTCGAGGAGAAGGTCGCGACCCGCATGAGCGGCGTGGCCGAGGCAAGAACCATACTGGCCAAGAACAAGGGTGACCTGGAGCGCATCGAGCCACTGGCGAAGATCAACGCGGTCAGCAAGAGCGATCTCGATGCCACACAGGCGGCCTACGACGCTTCCCTGTCGTCACTGGAAGCAGCGGAAGCCAATCTGCGAGCCGCTAAAATTCAACTGAGCTATACCAGGATCCTTTCGCCCATCGACGGCATTATCGGTAAAACCCAGGCCAAGGTGGGTGATTTCGTCGGCAAGGATCCGAGCCCTGTCATTCTGAATACCGTGTCCCAGGTCGATACCATTCTGGTGACCTTCTATATTACGGAAACCCAGTACCTCGGTTACTCTCGCTATATGGCCGATCGTGGCGCCGACGAGTCCAATGATAGCGCAAATAATATTCGCATGACCCTGGTTGACGGATCGCTGTACGGTTACCCGGGAAAAGTCGATTTTCTGGATCGCAACGTGGATACCACCACCGGCGCAATGCAGGCCCAGGCTTCCTTTCCCAACCCCGAAAAATTGCTGCGCCCTGGCCAGTTCACCAAACTCAAGATCAATACTCGTGTGGTCAAGGACGCCATCCTCATTCCGCAGCGTTGCGTCATGGAAATCCAGGGCCTCCACAGCGTGTTCGTAGTAGATGGGAACAACCTGGTCCAGACCCGGAATGTCGAGGTCGGCACTAAAATCGGTTCTGCGTGGATGATTACCAAAGGCCTCGAATCCGGCGAAAGGGTAGTCTACGAGGGCCTGCAGAAGGTCAAGGATGGTGTGATGGTCGAGGCCACTGTCGCCGATGTAAAATTGATCGGCCTGGAAACAAGATTAAATAGCGATGGGTAATTTTTTCGTCAGAAGGCCCATTGTCGCCATGGTCATGGCGATCTTCATGGTAATCCTGGGCGTCGTATTCCTCAGCGGATTACCGACCGAACAGTACCCGAATATCACACCGCCAATCGTGGAAGTGCGCGCCAAATATACCGGGGCCGACGCCATCAGCGTCGAGCAGTCGGTAGCGACGCCCCTGGAACAACAGATCAACGGCGTGGACAACATGATTTACATGAAATCCACCAATGCCAATGATGGCACCATGACCATTCAGGTCTCGTTTGAGCCCGGTACCGACCCGGATAACAACACGGTTTTCACGCAGAATCGAGTTGCGGCGGCGACGGCCAAGTTGCCCGAGGGAGTTAAACGCCTCGGCGTCACCACGGAAAAATCACTGCCCAATATTCTCATGCTGATTTCATTAACGGCGGAGGACCCTCGTTTCGATCAACAATTCCTTGGCAATTACTCCCTGATCAATGTCAAGGATGCGCTGTCTCGAATCCGCGGCATCGGTCGCGTGAATGTCATCGGTGCCAGTGACTATTCAATGCGCATCTGGATCAAGCCGGATCGCCTTGCGCACCTGGGTATTACCGTGCCCGAAATTGTCGATGCGATACGCTCCCAGAGCGTGGTTGTGCCCGGCGGCAAATTCGGCGCCGAACCGGCGCCCCCCGGTACCGAGTTCACCTATACCGTGCGCCTGCCAGAGCGCCTGCAAGACGAGCAGGAATTTGGTGAAATCGTCATTCGTACCACACCCGAGGGATCGCAGGTAAAGGTAAAGCACATCGCCAGGGTAGAGCTTGGAGTAGAAACTTATAACGCCATCACGCGACTCGATGGCAAGCCCAACGCAATGATTGCCCTGTACCAGGCGCCTGGATCGAATGCGGTCGAACTGGCCGAAACGGTCAGGTCAACCATGCAGGAATTGTCGGCGTCTTTTCCTAAGAGCATGAGTTACACCATTTCGCTCGACACCACCCAGGCCATCACCGCCGGCATCGATGAGATTATCGAAACCCTGATCATCGCCCTGCTGCTGGTTATCCTGGTGGTCTATATCTTTATCCAGGACTGGCGCGCGGCCCTGATCCCGACCATCGCCATACCGGTATCCCTGCTCGGCGCCTTTATCGTCTTCCCGCTGATCGGTTTTACCGTCAATGTACTCTCCCTGCTGGGCCTGGTGCTGGCTATCGGCATCGTCGTCGATGATGCCATCGTGGTCGTAGAAGCCGTACAGGTGAAAATCCAAAAGGGGATGACACCGAAAGAAGCAACCCGGGCGGCTATGCAGGAAGTCACCGCACCCATTATTGCGACCACGCTGGTGCTCGTTGCGGTGTTCATACCGGTGGCGGTAATGGAAGGTATAACCGGCAGTTTGTATCAGCAATTTGCCATCACTGTAGCCGTGTCGGTGGTATTTTCATCGATCAACGCGCTCAGCCTGAGCCCGGCGCTGTGCGCCCTGTTGTTGCGCAAGCAAAAGCCGGTGGGCGGACCGCTGGGACTGTTTTTCAAAGGCTTCAACAAGGTATTCGACAAAGCCACCGCCGGTTATACCAGCATGACCAGAGTAGTCGCCCGCAAAATCTTTATCGGCCTGGTATTCATGGCGATCGTGACCGCGGGAACCGGTTTTCTGGCGAAGATACTGCCGGGCGGATTCATGCCCAGCGAAGACATGGGCTACCTGATGGTCAACATTCAGTTGCCGGATGCCGCCTCGCTACAACGCTCTGACGTGGTAGTAAGCAAGGCAGAGGAAATTATCCGTCAGCACAGCGAGGTCGAGTTCGTTACGGCCGCCACCGGTTTCAGCCTGATTTCCGGCAGCCTGTCACCGAATGCCGGGTTCATTTTCGTCTCTCTGCGCGACTGGGGTGAACGCGAAAGGACCGCCAACCAGGTAGTCGCCGCCCTCAACAGGGACTTTTTCTTCAAGATCAACGAAGCCCAGGTATTTGCGTTTAGCCCGCCACCCATCCCGGGCCTTGGCAACGGCTCCGGTTTCACCATGATGATCCAGGATCGCGGCGGTAACACCCCGCAATACCTGGCAGAACAGACCGCCCAGTTCATGCAGGCCGCCCAGGCACGACCCGAAATCGGTTCCATATTTACCACCTTCAGAGCCAATGTTCCGCAGCGTTACATGGAAATCAACCGTGACAAGTTGCTCAAGGCCGGCGTTCGACTGGACGATGTTTATACCACCGTCGGCGCCTTTCTCGGGGGCTCCTACGTGAATGACTTCAATCGCTTCGGCCGGCTATACAAGGCCTATATTCAGGCAGAGCCGGAGTATCGGGAAAACGAAGAACGAATTAACCTGTTCTTCGTCACCAACGGTGAGGGCGAGCAGGTGCCGCTCAGCGCATTCGTCACGATCAACGAAATCGCAGGGCCTGACTTTACCAATCGCTTTAACCTGTTTCGGGCCATAGAACTGACCGGTGGGCCGGCTCCGGGTTATACCTCGCTGCAGGCTGTGGCCGCCCTCGAAGCGGTGGCCAGGGAGTCCCTACCATCGGGTATCGGCTATGCCTGGAGCAACATGACCTACCAGGAGAAGAAATCCGCGGGAAGCGCAGGTGTCGTACTGGTTTTCTCACTGCTGTTCGTTTTCCTCATTCTTGCCGCCCAGTACGAAAGCTGGTCACTGCCTTTCAGTATCCTGCTCGGTACGCCGTTTGCAATTTTTGGCGCATTCCTGGCGCTGTACCTGGCACGCATGACCAGCACCAGCTATGAAATGAATATATTTGGCCAGATCGCCCTCGTCATGCTGATCGGTATGGCCGCAAAGAATGCGATCCTGATCGTCGAGTTTGCCAATATCGAATTTCACAAGGGACTGTCCCTGTATGACGCGGCCATCAAGGCGGCGCAACTGCGATTTCGCCCCATCCTGATGACCGCGTTCTCCTTTATCCTCGGTGTTATGCCGCTGGTTGTCGCTTCGGGTGCGGGCGCAGAGGCGCGAATCGTTATGGGTGTTGCGCTGCTGGGTGGAATGACGCTGGCGACTTTCCTCGGCGTCTTTTTCTACCCCATGCTGTTTATCTTCATCGGCAAGATAGCCGGCTACGAGAAAAAACGCGACCTTGCACAGGCGCAGGCGCAGGCGTGACGGTGAAATGAAGTCCGCCGAATTCATTCTGCAACGGTTAGCACCGGTTACCCTGGCATTTATGCTGGCGGGTTGCACGCTTGGCCCCAATTTCGAAGAGCCCGTGGTGGCAATTCCGCAAGCCTATCGAACGCCAACAGAACTGGCCCATGACCCGGACGACCTCAAGTGGTGGGAACTCTTTGACGACCCATTGCTGGTAGCCCTGGTCAAC
This sequence comes from Planctomycetota bacterium, assembly GCA_027623295.1. GTDB lineage: Bacteria > Planctomycetota > UBA1135 > UBA1135 > UBA1135. Next base: position 23,482 of record JAQBXR010000024.1, on the reverse strand, counting down.
ACAGCCCTCGACCACAATCGCGACGTCAAGGTCGCCGTCAATAGGATTGCGCAATCCCGCGCGGCGCTGGGCATCTCCGAAGCCGACAGCTACCCGCGACTGGATGTGGAAGCAGGCGTGAACCGGGGTGATTTTACCGGCGCAGGCAAGTCGTCGAGCGTCGCCACCAACGCCTATATTGTCGCCCCGCTGAGTTGGGAAATTGATTTCTGGGGGAAGTACCGCCGCGCCGATGCCGCGGCACGCGCCAACCTGATCGCATCCGAATACGGGCTCAGGACCGTGCAGTTGTCCCTGGTTGCCGAAGTGGTGTCCGGTTACTACGAACTGCTCGATTTTCACCGGCGCATGGAGATTTCGGAACGAACCCTGCAATCGCGTATCGACAGCCTGGTAATCATCCAGCAGCGCTTCGACAGGGGCATCATCTCCGAGCTCGACGTCAACCAGGCCGAGATTCAGCGGGAGACCGCAGCCGCGGCCATTCCGCTGTATGAGCGCTCCATCTCGAAAACCGAAAACAGGCTCAGCATACTGCTGGGCCAGTTACCCGACAGTATCAAGGTACCTGATAGCGATAGCCTGATTTCAACGCCGCCCGATATTCCCGTGGGGGTACCCGCGGATATTCTCGCGCGACGCCCCGATATTGCCGAGGCCAGTTTCCGGCTCCGCGCGCAGACGCAGAATATCGGTATTGCCGAGGCATTGCGCTGGCCCTCGATTTCGCTGACAGGCACCCTGGGATATGCCAGCACCGAGCTGAATTCGGTTACCATCGATGGCAGCGTCTGGTCCGTGGGTGGACAGTTGTTTGGACCGGTTTTTGATTTCGGCCAGAACCAGAGGCGGGTGGAAATCGAAGAGTTGGTCACCCAGCAATTCCTGTTCCAGTTCGAAAACAGGATCCTGAACGCATTCCGCGAGGTAGAGGATGCCCTGGTCGAGATCAAAACCTATCGCGAGGAACTGGCCGCTACCGAACGCCAGTTGAAGGCCGCGAAAAACGCGAACCGGCTCTCGCTGGAACGATACGACAAGGGCGTCAGCAGCTATCTCGAAGTGCTCGACACCGAACGCACCCTGTTTTCGACCGACCTGCAACAATCGGAAACGCAGCAGTTGTACCTCAACGCCTTCGTCAACCTCTACAAGGCACTCGGTGGCGGCTGGGTTACCCGCGAGGACCGCGAGGCCACAGATGAGTATCGCAACTCACCCGAGGGGGAGTACTGATACAGGCAACCCGCGTCGCCAAAAGCGCAAACACAGGGCGCCGCTAACCCGGGTGCGATATTTATCAATAAAAGAGTTTGTTTCGCGGACGTCAGACGAGAACCAGCGCCAGTAAACTGCCGACTCCGGCAACACGGTAGACGATCGGCGGCCGTTGCTGGAAACGCTGCGCGCCCAGGGCGTCGCCCTGCCAAGTGAAAGGATTGCACGGTCTGATGATGAATAACAACGGGGTCATTGCAGCCACACGTTTGTTCTTGCGTAACGGAGAAGTCATGCAACAAAGTGTGCTCTCCGAGATTTAATGCAAGCCAATCTCATCCTGCTGCTCGCCGCCATGATTTGGGGCGCCGGTTTTGCCGCCCAACATGCCGCTATGGAGGGCATGGGTCCGCTTACTTTTACCGCGATTCGCTTTCTACTTGGCTGGGCGGTCCTGCAGCCAATTGTGCGCCGCCGTAAGCCATCGTCCAATCCCATTGCACCCTCCTCCAAACCGGTGTGGATCTTGGGTCTGGTTCTCTTCGCCGGTGCCCTGTTCCAACAGTATGGCTTGCTTTTTACCACCGCTGCCAAGGCCGGATTCCTCACCGGACTCTATGTGGTTTTCGTGCCGCTGCTAGGCTTGCTCCTCAAGCATAAACTAAAACGAAACACCTGGCTTGGAACTGGCTTCGCCGCGCTCGGCTTATATTTCCTTTCGGTAACGGATAGCTTTTCCTTGGCGCCTGGCGATGGCCTCATCCTCATCGGCGCAGTGATTTGGGCGGTGCATGTCCTGCTGCTCGGGAACCTCGCCGCCAAACGTGACCCAGTACGACTTGCTTCGCAGCAGTTTTTGGTGGTTGGCGTTCTCGCAAGCCTTGCTGCGGTTCTCTTTGAGACACAAACTCCTTCCACCTGGCTCGACGTTTGGCCATGGGTGCTTTACAGCGGCGTTTTTGCCGTTGCTGTGGCCTTCACCCTTCAAGCGGTTGGGCAAGCCAAAGCCTCTCCTGCCCATTGCGCAATCTTGCTTAGTTTCGAAGCCGTCTTTGCGGCTCTAGCTGGCATCGCCCTACTCGGCGAATCTCTCTCCCTCCGCGAAATCGGTGGCGGCAGTTTGATGTTCCTTGGCATCGTGGTTTCGCAGTTGGGTGGCAGCAAGGATCCTGAGGCCCATGACCTTGCGCCGGAAATCCATCCGCCGGCGGGCTAAGACACGGTCTGATTCATTCCCGCACCAAGCGGGTGTAGCGGCCGGCAGCAAGCCAATCTTGCACATAGAGATTTCCTTGCTGATCAAAGGCAGCGCCATGCGGGCTTAGGAAGATGCCGTTTTTCCACTGATCGCGCGGCAAACCATTCTGAGCCCATTGCGTGTCCTCAGGGTTGTCACCCAAACGGGCCAGGAGCTCGCCTTGCGCATCCAGAAGGGAAACGCGCCCTGCGAGTTCTGGAATGGCAAGGCGTCCGTCTGGGCCAAGCGCAACGCCACAGGGACGACGGAAGGCAACTGGCAGGATGGATTGGAAGTTGCCATCGAGATCAAAAGCTTGCACCCGGTTATTTTCACGATCGGCAACCAGTATGCGGGCATGGCCATTACGCTCTTCCACCGCTAAACCATGCGGAGTATGAAACTGGCCATTTCCCTTACCGGGGCCACCGAAGCTACCTAAGTAATCACGCGTGGCGCTGTAGCGATGGATAAATCCCTTGCCATAGCCATCGGCGACGTAGAAGCGGCCATCGGCAGCGACCGCAATCGAAGTCGGGTGATACTCCGCGGCCTGCGTGTAAATCCCTGAACCTTCAGGCAGGTCTAAACTCCACAGGACCTCTCCCTCGAGCGTCGTTTTTAGAACTTGATGGCGTGAAGTATGCGCTAGGTAAAGAAACTCCTGGCCGCCTTCCTCCACAATGCAGATGCCGTGCAAGCCCCCAGCAAGATCATCTCCCCAGGATTGGACCAGTTTTCCTTTTTGGTCGAACACCAGTATGGCCGGTGCGGTGTCGCGGCTGGCAAAAATGCGTCCTTGACCATCCACCGCCATACCGCCATGGGTGTTGCCCAATTCTTGATGGATGGAATCGGTATTCCAAGATTCATCCCAGACAAAACGCGCTCGCTCTTGCCCAAGCCGCGGCCAAGATTCTGGAAGTGACTTCGCCGCGCAGCCAAGCATGGCGGCCAGCAAACACAAGAGAGGAAAACGCTTGGTTGAGTTTAAGTGCGCCACTTACTTTCGAGGAAATGCGCTTGGATCTTCCCAGAAAGTTTTGGGACAGTTCGGACAACAGAAGCCAATGACCTCACCCTCATGAACGACCGAGTATCGAGGGTCGACGGGCTTGCCGGAAACCGGGCAAATGTTATTACTAGGACTTAGAGAGGACGAACCCTCGACCGCCTCTGTTTTGGTCTCTTCGACGCTGACCTCGGGCAAATCAAGCAAGGGTGCATCGCTGGTGAAAACCAAATCGGCTTCCACTTCTAAGGGCTCGGCGCGGAAGGAATCCCCGGCAATAACTTCCACATCGGGCATAGCCAAACGCAAGCTTGCCATTTGCTCGGGAGGCATCGCAGTACCCCAAATCCAAACATGCGTCAAAGATGGAAGGCTCTTGAGCACCGCAAAGGACTGCTCCGTCACCAAGGTTTGACTTATCAGCAAGCGCTCTAACTTTAAGTGTCCATGCAAGGCTTCAAGTCCGGCGTCGGTCATAGCGGTTTGGACTAGATCTAAGCGAGTTAAGTTTGGCATCGAGGCCAATAACTCCATACTCTCTGCCGTCACCCGCGTGCGCGACAAGGACAAGTCGCTAATACGCACGGACAGCGGTGTTAGATAACGCTCCACCATGGCATCGTCGGTAATTTCTGCAACCGCAGCAAAATCTATCCACAGGAGATCCGAGCCTGGTTCCATAACCTGCACATGAACTTGAATGGAACGCAGTGCCTGTAGCGCAACCTCATCTTGCAGATTGCGCGCTTCGTCTTGTGCAGAAACAAGAGTTTCGTCCTCGGATTCCTCACCTTGGTCATCCTCTATCGTCGGTGCTTCTGGCAATGCAACCCCATCTTCCAACGCGAAGCTTTCTTCAAAGGGCGCATTGGCTTCTAGCCAGATCCGTAGTAGCTCAATTTCTGGAACTGTGAGCTGCGTCTTTGACTCCGGAGGCATGTGGTCGTCATGTTCAAGCGGCAAGAGCAAGCGACGGTAAATCTCACTTTCCTCGACCATGACCAATGGGTCCGCGCCATCTTCCGCCGATGCGAAAGTGATGATGGCACCGTCTTCCCCACCCGCAAGGATTGCGTCGATGGAATCTAGACGTAAATCTCCTTTCGATTTGCGCGCACCATGGCATTTGGTGCAACGCGCCTGTAACAAAGGTGCAATATGTTGTTCAAAGGTTGCAAGGGTTGGACCTGCCTCTTCCGTGCTTGGCGGCTGAGTGAAAGGTACATATTCCTCCTCTTCGGACTGCTCGAACGGCTCCAACAAAAAGCCTTTCCCATGGGTAATTTCAGAGCCAAAATGTCCAGTTGGAATCATGACTCCCACAGTTAGTAATAAAACTGTGCGATAATACTTTGCCGGACCTGCAAAGCGCACCACACAGCAAAGTGTGGCACCCACTGCGGTGGCGATGCCGAGGCGTTCATGCCAGCGCAAGCCGAAGCTACTCGCATAACCATCTTCCCCGTGCAAAACCCAACCACTTCCCGCAACCACAACCGCACTCACTGCAGCAATCAAAAGGAACCACCGCGATGCCGGAGCGGCGCCACGTTTCCAAAGCACTAGCTCCATAAACCCTAAGCCCATCAACATGCCAATCGGCATGTGCAACAGCAAGGGGTGCATGCGCCCAAACACCGCGAGTAAATCTGCGAGGCTATCCATTGCGCTTAAAGCTATGCAAGTAAGTCGTGGTTGACGTGGCCGAAGACATCGGTGAGACGCATGTCGCGGCCTTGGCTTCGATAACCCAGTTGCTCATGATGGAATCCCAAGCAATGCAGCATGGTGGCGTGCAAATCGTGAACCTCCACCGGATCTTTGACGATGTTGTAGGAGAAGTCATCGGTCTCGCCGTAGGAGATGCCTCGTTTCATGCCTCCGCCTGCCGTCCACACGCTGAAACAACGAGGGTGATGATCGCGGCCGTAGTTTTCGGTGGTGAGTGCGCCTTGGCTATACACCGTGCGTCCAAACTCTCCTGCCGACAGCACCAAGGTGTCATCAAGTAAACCGCGACGTTTCAAATCCTTGAGCAGGGCAGCTTGGGCCTGATCAATCGCTTTGGTTTGAGCGCGCAACTCACTCGGCAAGTTGCCATGTTGATCCCAGCCACGCATGTAAAGCTGAATGAAACGCACCCCACGCTCGGCAAGACGTCGCGCCATGAGACAGTTCGCGGCGAAGGTTCCAGGTGTGCGTACATCTGGGCCGTACATTTCCAAAGTGGACTCACTTTCATCTGAGAAATCGGTTAACTCTGGCACCGACATCTGCATGCGATAAGCCATTTCATATTGAGAAATGCGCGCATGCACCTCTGGGTCGAAGCTCCGTTGATATTCCTTTTCGTTCAAATCGGCAACCAAGTCCAACATACGGCGCCGATCTTTACGCGAAACGCCTTCTGGATTACGCAGATAAAGCACCGGGTCCGCCCCCGAACGCAGCTTGCTTCCTTGGTGTTCACTCGGCAAATAACCGGAACCCCAAAAACGCGCTGAAAGGGCCTGCATGTTGCCAATGCCCTGCGTGATCATGACTATAAAGGTCGGCAGGTTCTCATTGGCGCTGCCTAGTCCGTAGGACATCCACGAGCCGAAACTTGGGCGCCCCGGTTGTTGGTTTCCAGTCTGAAAAAAAGTAATGGCCGGCTCATGGTTGATGGCCTCGGTATGCATAGATTTGATCATGCACATTTCGTTGGCGACCGACCCCGTATGTGGCAGTAACTCGGACAACCAGAGCCCATCTTGCTGGTTCTTATAGCGCGAAAACTTAAAAATCGATGGCGCGATGGGGAAACGTGCCTGACCGCTGGTCATGCCCGTGAGCCTTTGTTCACCACGAATGGACTCCGGCATATCCTGGTTAAACCGAGCGCGTAAACCCGGTTTGTAATCGTAAAGGTCCAGCTGACTTGGAGCGCCTTCCATATGAAGGTAAATCACTCGCTTGGCTTTCGGCTTAAAGTGCGGGCCGACCGCACGATTCAAACTAGGCGCCGCGCTCAGATCCAGAGCACTGGGTTTGTTGGCGCCAGTGAGTGCTCTGAGTTCCGGAGCAAGCAAGGAGTTCATGGCTAGAGCGCCAAAGCCTGCGCCTAAGGATTTCGCAGCTTTCCCAAAGAAGCGGCGACGCGTCATTAGCAGATCGTGCTCGCGTAGTGGGTTGGAGGGGTCTTGCGAATCCATGTTTCAGTTCTCGGGGCCGGCCTAGCGTTGGGAAATGGTTTCGTCTAAGGAGAGTAGGGTGTTGCCAAGCATCGTCCAAGCGGCAAGGGTTGCAGGATCTAGTTCTTCCAGCCGCATGCTGGCTCCTGCCGCTAACAATTTCGCAGCATCTTCCGGTGAGCTTTGATAACGCGCGGTGAAGGCTTCCAGGGCATTACGCAGAGAAACCATTTCTTCGGCTTCTGGCGCGCGCCCAGTGCAGCGACGGAACATTTGAGTGATACGCCAATCCATAGTTTTTACTTGCTGTACTCTTTCACTTGGTGCGGGCAAGTCTTCCATCAAAACCCGTTGCGCCAAAACCCGAGCAGCCTCTACAAACTGTTCATCGTTCCACAGCACTAAAGCCTGCAAGGGAGTATTGGTGGTGCCTCGAGCTGTAATACAAAACTCGCGCGTTGGGGCATCGAAAGTCAACAACGAGGGTGGTGGCACTGCGCGTTTCCAATAGGTGTAAAGACTTCTTCGCCAGAGGTCATCGCCTTCACCTTGCTGATAAAAGCGCGTGTTGGATTGCAACATGGCGACTTCCTGCCACAACCCATCCGGCTGATAAGGTTTCACCGATGGGCCGCCGAATTCTTCCACCAACAAGCCTGATACAAAAAGCGCCTGATCGCGGATTTCCTCGGCCCCAAGCCTACGCCGCGGGTAACTCGCCAACAAACGGTTTTCGGGATCGACCGCAGTCACTTCGGGGCGTAAACGAGAAGCTTGTTGATAAACACGACTCATGACCATCGTTTTAACTATGGCCTTGACATCCCATTCACTTTCCTGGAACTCCAGCGCCAGCCAATCAAGAAGTTCCGGATGCGTAGGCCAGTCACCTTGCAAGCCGAAGTCTGCACTAGTAGCCACAATCCCCGTTCCGAAAATGGTTTCCCAGAATCGGTTGACCGTAACCCGCGCAAGCAGTGGATTCTCTGGTGCCGTCAGCCACATGCCCAATCCCAGGCGGTTATTCGGCGCACCTTCTGGCAGGGCTCCAAGCGCTTTGGGCACCCCCCGTGTAACCGGGCGTTCTTTGTCCGGAAGGTCATAAGCACCGCGCATTAAAACAAAAGTTTCACGTGGCATTTCGGTTTCCTTCATGACCATCGTCAGCGGAATCGAGGCGACAATTTCATCCAAGGAAGCTTGTAAGGAGTCAGATCGCTCCATTTTCTCCCGATAAACCGGGGAATGCTGGGTACGCCAGTCTTCCGATAACTGTTGCGTTAGGTCACCAGCTCCCAAAATGCGCACTCGATCCGGAGTGAGACTCCAAACCATAGATTTTTGAAGTTCGTCCACCGGTGGCAGTACTTTCCAATACATACCGCCAATGCCGCCGGTATTCACAATCTTCAAGACCACGGTATGCACTCCAGCAGTCAGCTTTAGCTTGACGCGCTCTTGATCTGCTGCAGCGCCACGATCAATGCGGTTCTCGAAAACCATTTCTCCATTCAGGTAGACCTGAATGCCATCATCGGAGCCGAGTGAAAGTTCCAGTTCCCGATCACTTGGCACATATAAACGACGCCCGGCAAAACTAATCGTTTGGCCGGCAGGTAAATTCGTATTGACTTCGTTGTCCTTAATCTGCGGCACGAACACCCAAGAGTAATCATCCGGCGCATACTTCTTGGTGGGATCGAGGGTGGCGCTAGCTTCCGGGCCAAAGACCTGGTCATAACCCGGTTTTCCCTTTTCCGGAGCATAGGGCCAAGTGCCATACCATCGTGAATCTGCGACTGGAAGAGCAGCAAGACCTTTGGACTCGATGGAGCCAGGTGTCAAACGCACCCGCCCTAAACTGTGTTGGGCAAAAACCGATTGGTAGAACAGAGTCACGCGCAGTTCGGTGCCCCCTTCAAACCCAAAAGATTGCTCAGTTAACAAAAGCGCATTACGCCCACCAAGGGCGTTGTGAGCATCCACCGCCCACCCCGTCGCTGCCGAGCCAGTTAGAAGGTTTACGACATCGTAATCGCCATTCGGTTGCTCGCTATCGGCCCAAGCCCAGGTGAAGTGCAATTTTTCGGAGAGGCTTGGATCTTGCAATGAAACCGCTTCGGCTTCGATGTAAGACAACACCGCGTTTCCATTTCCAGCACGCCCAACGCGGTTCTCAAAATGCGATGGATCTTGCAGCGCTTCCAACAACAAGAATCGCAAGTCGGTGGCCTGCGTGTGCAGGACGATGCTGTGGTTTTCTTGATCGGGAACTTCACCAGTGGCTAGTACCGAGCCATCGTCCATTAAGGTCATGGGTGCACCATTGGTGTTGGTTGCGCTGATGACCTCGCTCGCAGCCCAGCTCACGCCATACTTACTTTGCGCATTATCGAGAAAACCATCGAAGGCTTCCGCATCTGTTGAGGATGGCTTCTCCATCTCCGTCCGCAAAGCAAACAAAAGTGCGGCCACCTCCTCTTGGTCTCGTTTTTGCTGGGCGCTTGGAACCTGAAGATACGGCTCAAAGGCCCGCTCTGCGTTCTGCTCCTGGGTGTAAAGCCCAGGCTCCTCATTCGAGTTGAAGTATGAGAACAGCGAGTAGTATTCCTCCTGAGAAACCGGATCGAATTTATGGTCATGGCAACGTGCACATTGCACGGTGAGCCCCATGAACACCGCTCCAGTCGTGGCCGTGCGGTCGGCGGCGTACTCAACCAAGTATTCCTCGTTGATGGCTCCTCCTTCATCAGTAATCACATGATTGCGATGAAAACCACTCGCCACTTTTTGGTTAAGAGTCGGCTCCGGAAGTAAGTCCCCTGCCAACTGCTCCACCACAAACTGGTCAAAGGGTTGGTTATCACGCAGGGACCGCAACACCCAATCACGCCAAGCCCACATTTGGCGACCGGCATCCATATGAATGCCATTGGTATCTGCATAACGCGCGGCATCAAGCCAAGGGGTCGCCATGCGTTCGGCATACCGACTGACATAAGGCTCTTCGGTAAGCAATCGGTCAACCACACGCTCGTAGGCATTGGGGCGCCGATCGTTAAGGAAAGCATCGACCTCGTCCGGGGTTGGCGGCAAGCCGGTAAGGTCGAGAAAAACACGGCGCAATAAGGTGGCGCGCGATGCAGGTGGCGAAGGACGAACTCCTGCGTTTTCCATAGCCGCAAGTAGGTAAGTATCGATCGCATTATGCGGCCAAGCGGTTTCTTTCACCTGAGGAAGTGGAGTGCGGACGGGACTCTCAAAGGCCCAATGTGCTTCGTACTTGGCGCCTTGCTCAATCCAAAGTCGGATGAGATCCTTTTGTGCCTCCGTCAGTGGTTTCATGTTGCTGTCATGAGGCGGCATTGCGTCATCCTCAAGATCAGTGGTCAGGCGATACCAAAGCTCACTCTCCTCCAAGTCGCCAGGCACGATGGCTGCATAACCGTCAAGATCGCGGGTGGCTTCTTCGAAGGAATCTAAACGAAGATCTGCTTCGCGGGTGCTGCTGTCTGGTCCGTGACACAAAAAGCAACTCTCTGAGAGTAATGGTCGAATATCGCGGCTGTAACGAACCTCCTTGGCTTGCTCCGAGGACTCTGTGTCTATCAGAGATGGAAGATTCTCCGTAGGCCTACCTTGCACCGTGGCCCAAAGCGGCAGAGCAATCGCTAGGACGCCGAGAAAAATCATGCACTGGGCGCGAAAGGCTGAGGAGGAGGCATTCATGTTGCGAACAAACTGCCTTCCATCCTACTGCCAGGACGGCGCAATGGAATACCCAAGGCCGCGCCAGTTGAAGTGCAGCCCTCCTTGCGGGGAATAAGAAAGGCACTGCAGAGGGAAGCCCTGCAGTGCCTTAGCGGTGACGGAAGCGGGAACTAGCCGATGGCTGGCTCGACTGCCGCGATATCGTAAATACGAATGTCAGGGCCACCGACGATGAGGTCTGGAATGCGCACGCCTAAATCACGGAAGTGAGCGGAAGCAAAATGCTCATCGATGGCGGCTTGGTCTTGCCATTGCTCATAGAAGTGCACTAGGCCTTCATCTTCTGAGGAGAAGAAGAAACGATAGCTGATACAGCCGGGCTCCGCACGAGACGGTTCCAGCATGCCGTTCAGCAAATCAATCAGCTCCGCACGCTTTCCAGGTGCAGCCTTCATCTCAGCAATGATCATACGCATGCCTAGATTTTACTCGGAAGCGGCTGCCTTAGCACGCTTCATGTCAATCACCATGTCCTTCTCGCCGTTGGCGTAGAAAGTCATGGTGTAGGCATTTTGGGTGCGCACCGACTTCTCACCGTATTTGGCACGCATGCGATCGATGACCGCAAGCCGCCCGTGCTGTACGACGCGCCCTTCTTCAAATAAGCCGCCTTGCCAAAAGCCACGTTCCAAGCCGCTGAAACGCACGCCAACCAAGCGCACCAAAGTCCGCCGTTTTTTGAGCACCCGCTCCAATAAGGGGCCGGCCAACTCCCACCACTCCAAATCGTGATCACTTGGACGTGGCAAAGTGGCGTCGCGGGTTTCGGTGGCAAAGTCTGCATAACGCACCTTGATGCTCATGGTACGCGCCAACAAACCCTTTTCGCGCAACTCCCCACAACACTTCTCCAACATGCGTTGCAGACGTCCGCGCAAGATTTGTACGTCGTCGGTGTCTTCAGCAAAGGTGCGTTCGTGGCCAATAGATTTACGCGCAGCCTTTTCCCATGGCGGGCAAACCGGAGTTTCGTCTTCTCCTTTTGCACGACGTCGCATGGAGCGGCCATAACGTCCAAAGACGTCTTCTAGAAACCAGCCATCGGTATCTGCCAAAGTACCTAGCTGATCGATATGGAAATCCCGCAAACGCTTTTGCGTGACCGGACCGATGCCTGGCAACACTTTTACTGGAAGCGGCGCAAAGAAACGCGGTTCTTGGCCCGGGCGGACATCGAACAAGCCGTGAGGTTTCGCAAAACCGGAAGCGACCTTACTCACCAAACGATTGCGCGAGACCCCCACCGTAAGATCCAAGCGCAAACGCTCCTTGACTTCCTTACGCATATGATCGGCGGCATCTAAGGCGCGGCCAAAAAGATGTTCGGTGCCACTTAAATCTAAATACGCCTCGTCTACCGAGACCTTCTCCACGATGGGCGTGTACGAGCCCAACAAATCGAACACGGCCTTAGACGCGCGCGCGTAAATCCCAGGCGTAGCGTTAATACGCACTAAGTCCGGGCATAAACGCATGGCCTGCCCCATAGGCATGGCGGAATGCACACCAAACTGTCGTGCTTCATAAGACGCCGCAGCCACCACGCCACGGCCTTCTACCGGACCGCCGACCACCACCGGCCTACCACATAAACGCGGATCCAACACCCGCTCCACCGAAACGAAGAAGGCATCTAGGTCCACATGCAGGACCGAGCGAGAGGCCTCCTTTGCACTCATGCTTCTTGTGACTGACCTGGTTCGAAGTGACGTAAACGCCCAACTACCACGCCACGCACTTCGGCCGACAAACGTTCCGGCGGCCCCATAAAGCCACCGACCGCTTTAAAGCTAAAGTCGTCTTGCACCCGCGCCAAAGCCATAGTGCGCTCGACACCAGTCCACCACACCACCAAGTCTCCGGCCTCAACATCGACCCCTTCGGTGATGGCAAAGACATCGCCCTCGCGTAGCTGCTCTTCGTCTTCCGAAGGCGCACCACGTAAGGCGAGAAAAAAGGTGTTCTTGTTACCCGAGAACTGGCCGGCTTTCCCGTCCATCTCGATTTCTTCCAGCATGACGGCTCCACTCATGATTTCATCCCCAACATCGCAACACTCCGACCACGCGCCCTGCCAAAGCAAAGCTTTCACCAGGATGAACCACGCGGTCGGAAAGCGCGCAGTTCTCTGGATGTAACACAATGCGCCCGGCCTCCGGTAAATACCGCTTGACCGTGGCTTCCATTTCCTCGCCATCACCCAACAAGGCGACCACGATTTCTCCACGCGAGGCACTCACGGCTTCTTCTACCAGGACCAGGTCCCCATCTAAGATGCCGACCTCAATCATGGAGTCGCCTTGAACCCGCAAGGCGAAATTGGCGCGACTGCCTTCGATCCGTGGCAGAGACCCCTCGCGATTTTCCAGTGCCAAAATCGGCATGCCCGCCGCAACGCGACCGAGGATGGGGATTGCAGATTCCGAAGGCGCCTCCACCAACAGACGGACAGAACGCGAATTCCTACCAAGTTCGACGTAACCTTTTCGCTCCAGCGCCCGAAGATGGAAGTCGGCGGTTTGTCCACTTACTCCCATTTTCGACCCCAACTCCATACGTGTTGGCGGACATTCCTGAGCGGCTTGAGCCTCCTGCAGCACGGCCAAAGCCGCTTTCTGACGCGGACTCAGCGGCTCCAGGCCTTTAGCAGCGGACGAACTTTCCATGCCCACCACTATATGACAAATATCACATATCGCAAGTCTCAGCGCAAAACGCGCAATTCACCTCCCCTAGCGCTACGATAAAACGCATGAGAACGCCATTTAGGCTTGTTTTTCTGACCCTGCTTGGTGCGTGCACCACAGGAGCTCCATCGCGCACCATGCAGGACACAGCGTCCGAGCCATGGACGGTTTCCATCGCGGAGGCCTCGGCCACGCAAGAGCCAGCAAGGGCAACCGCCGACTCTGGACAAGAACCGCAGCAACCAGGCTCGACCGCGCCCCCTCCACCGACGGAGGAAGATGCCTATGCGCTGAGGATTTATCACGACGATGTCGCCGCCATGCAACTTTATGCACGGCTCATCCGTGAAGAAGTCGATGCTCTTCAAGCGGCGCGCTATCCGCAAGCTCCAGATGCAACCCCAAATGCACAGCGTATTGCAACGCACCTTGCAGAACTGGAATGGTTGGCCATGCAGCTTGTCGTCACCGCAGGCGAATCCCCAAACCAAGAATTTCTGCAACGTTTGATTGCATCTACCGGAATCGATCGTTCCCACGGCATGGCCTGGAGCCTTTTGCAATCGCAACACCCCGATCGCGTGCAACGGCTTGGGCGCTTAACCGAGTGGCAATTGCTTGGCCCCTTTGACAACGAGCGCGGCTCCGCATTCGATAACGCTTTAGCTCCGGAAAGTGCTCCGGGAATCGATGTAGTGCACCCCGGCAAAGTACGCACCGTCAGCTGGCGCAATCTGCCAGAAGCTATGCCGCAAGATGCGATCATGGACTTCTCGAAACTCATGCGTCCGGCCGAGCAGAGTGCTCTCTTGCTGCGCACTTGGGTGGAAAGTGAGACCGATCAAGAAGTGGTCTTCCTGTTTGGCATCGAAGGAGAAGCCCGGGTTTGGCATGATGGCACCCCAGTCTTTGAAGCCAAGGAACAACACCATTTAGCGCCGGATTCGCAAGTAGCCCCAATGGCACTGCATGCTGGTTGGAACGAGATTACTGTCAAGCTTGGCAGTCGCGATCATGCACCCCGCTTGGTAGCACGTTTGGTAAACCAAGAAGCTTCGCCACTGTATCTCACACAGAGCAACACGCCGCCGGAAGGTTTGGTTCCCGCCATGTTGGCCGATGGCAAGGTGGTGGAAAATGGCTTGGCGCAACATCGCCATGCCATGGGCTACTACAGCGCAATCACAATGGTGTCGCCGGAGAATGCCGAAGCGTACTACCGTTTGGCGGAACTAGAGCGCGACTATCGCGTATCTCCGATTGCTGAGCACCCAGGGCGTGAAAACGCACGCCGCGCAGTCGAGCTCGCTCCTGACGTCGTCCGTTACCGCTCTTTCTACGCGTACTTGTTGTTCCCTGAGTACGGCACGATTGCTGCCGAAGTCGACCTCAATCCTTGGCTCGAGCAAACCCAAATGATTCTGGCGGAGAACCCGAATCACCCGGTGGCGAACTACTTCCGCGCACAAGCTGCCGCGAATTACCAAGGGATGGAAACTACGGCACTGGAATCCATGGATCGCTTGGTCGAAGTTTGCGCCGCGCGCCCCTTGGCTTTGTACCTGCGTTCCCAAGTACTGGACCAGTTTGATTACGAGTTGCTCGCGCAGCGCGATCTGCGCGCTCTCCTCGATCATTCACAGTGGCTGAATTACCCGAATCTTGCGCTCGCCGCAGCCACCACGCTTTACCCCAATGGCTCGCCCGAGTTGATTTCGATTCTCGAAAAAATCCATGCGGCAAACCCAAACCGCCAAGCTCTGCACTCGCTCACTTACGAGCGTCGTTTGCAGCGCAGCACTTTCGAGGCTGACACCGAACTTCAAGAGCTCGATGCACTCCTTGCACTCGACCCTTGGGACCATTGGCTGTGGTTGGCCGCGGCAGAACGTTTCCAATCGCAAGGCCTCCTTGATACCGCTTTCACGGCAGTCCACGAAGCCTTGATGATCAAGCCCGAAGCGCCTGCAGCACTTGGTCTGCTTGCGCGCCTGCACTTAGCCAACGACAACTTGGAAGGTGCGGTGGAAGCTTTAGAGAAAGAGTTAGATATTGACTTTGCTGCCGCAGAAGAGAGCCGTTTGTTAGATCACTTACGTTCGCTCGATGGCGCTTCTTTTGATCAGCCCTATCGCGAAAGCCTAGATGACATTCTCGCGCGGCATGCGGAGAGCAGCGCGGAACAAGAAGCCACCGATCACAGCCATGAGCATTTGCTTTATCGCACGGTGATTCGCATCAATCCGGACAGCACGGCGGATCGCTACTTCCGCAAAGTTATTCGCGTGCTGAATCCAAACGGCATTCGCAAGTTAGATGTAGTGAGCTTCCCCTACTCCTACGGAGATGAAGACCTGCGCGTAGAAACCGTCACCGTGCGTCATGCCGATGGCACCGAAGAGTCAGCACGTACCGCACGTGGTTGGCGTGGCCGTCAGGTGGATTTGCCGCAACTCCAAGTGGGCGATGTCATCGACCTCGAATGGCGCGTCAATGATCTGCGCACCACCTTCTTCGGCAAGTACTTTGGCCTCAACCATGCCATGACACCGGACCGTTTGGTGCCTACTCGCGAAAGTCAACTGGTGCTTTTGGTGCCGGAAGAGCTGCCGCTGAAGTATCACACTTTGCGCATGACCAACTCCGAAGCCGAGGTGCTGGAAACCGAGAACTTTGGTACGAGCCATTCCTGGACCGCACTCGACTTGTCACCGGAGCGTATGGAGAGTCTCATGCCGCCATCGGAGGAAACTGTGGCGCGCGTGCAGGCCAGTTCCTACGCAACTTGGGACGACTTCGGTGCTTGGTGGTGGAACCTGATTGATTCCGGCATTACCGTTTCTCCAGAAATGAAAACCAAAGTTGCGGAGTTAGTCGAAGGCAAAGCGACTCTGCGCGAAAAGGTCTCTGCGATTTACGGATTCGTGGCCAACGACATCCGCTACAACGCATGGGAGTTCGGCGTGCACGGCTATCAGCCTTACACTGCGCCAGTGATTTTCAGCCGTCAGTTCGGCGACTGCAAGGACAAGGGTATTTTGATTCGCGCCATGCTTTCAGAAATCGGCGTGGAGGCTTATCCAGTGCTGATTCTGCGCACTGCAGATGGCCGTCACGGTGGACGTCGCTTTGAAGAGGATTTGGAGTTGGCTATGGTCAATCACTTCAACCACTGCATCGCTTACATTCCAGCACAGCAAGACCTGCCAGCCATGTTTGTCGATGGCACCGCACGTTTGCATCCGATGAATGTCCTCCCTTATGACGATCGCGGCGCGCAAGTGCTGATTGTCAAGCCAGATGGCATCGAGCGTGTGCGCATTCCGTTCAGCAATGCTGCGGACAACACCATGGCGCAGAATTTCGCGGTCAGCTATGACACCAATGGTGCTGCGGACATCCAAATGCTCATGCAGCCGTCGGGGCGCTTTGACCCGCGCATGCGCAACGCCTTTGCCGGTGGAGATCAGGAACGCAAAGAATCCGTCGAACGCATCCTGACCAGCTTATTCGGCCCACTTGAAGGCGACCCGACCTACGACATCCCCGATGTCGAGCAACTAGAAGAAGCTCTGGTCCTCCAATTCGGTGGACGCGCTTCTAGCCTTGCGCGCAAAGTGGAAGGTGGCCTGGAAGTGCCATTCATGTTGGACCGCCAAGGGCTACTGCAATCACTGGCTTCTGAAGCCACACGCAGCACCGACCTGCTGATGGACTCCCCCGTGGTGCGAGATGTCACTTACGAGATTCAGCTGCCAGACGGGTGGACTCTCGACGTGCCATCGACCGCAATCCACGGCACCACCGACGATGCCACTTATCGTTGGGAAATCGAAACGCTTGATGGCGGCTCTTATCGCGTACACGAACGTTTTGAGCTACTCACGCACCGAATTCCTGCCGCTCGCTACCAAGCCTTTCGAGAACTCTGTCGCTTAGTCGATAGCACCCAAGACCGCTTCTTTGAAGCCGCCGCACCTGCGCCGGTGGAAGTTGCCGAGGAGGACCAGCAATGATCGTTTCCCTAACTCTCTGTGCACTGTTGGTGCAAACCCCGGAAGCGCCCGCGCCGGAAACCGCGCCAACGCTGCAAGCTCCTCAGTTTGACGTGGATACCAGTCAACTCAGCGCCGAGCTGTTAATGGGCCACCCAGGCTTGTTCAATGGTGAATACGACCAGGTGCGCAGCGATTGGATGACCGCGCTCGCCAATGACCGCACTTCACCCTTTGCAGCTTTTGCGGCGCGTCGCCTGAGCGACCTCGACGGCCTCAGTGCCGAGTCTCTGGACCCCGCGGCACTCGCCAACCTTATTGAGGGCGTCGACGATGGCGAGGTCTCCTTTGAACTAAAGCGCCTCTACCTACGCGAACTCCGCCGCAGCCGTTTCGCCGATGTGCGTCCGGTATTTGAGGGCGATTTGTTCGATGATTGGTTCACCCACTGGCGCGTCTTAATGCCTTGGGGCCCACTCGCCGCGCCACGTCCGATGCGTAGCCTGGCCACCCCTCCAGATCCTCGCCAAGCCATGGTCACGGACCCGAGCAATGGCATGGAGCGTCAATGGCGCAGCTTGATTCGTCAGGCAAACCGTACTTTGGTGAGTCCAGACAACCTCGCCCACCTTCAAGCCGGCACCAGCTATGCCGCTCTGTGGGTACGCGCCGACCTCGATGTGGCCAAGCTGGAACTGCATGCCAGTGAAGCTTTCCGTGCCTGGTGGAATGGTTTCCCGACCTTCGAGGATTTACACACCGGCCCGACTACCTCTAACAACATTCACCGCGCTTTGGTGAACGTGCAACCAGGTTGGAACTTGCTCCTGGTGGAATTCCCCACCGGCGCTGACATGCGCCTAGGTGGCCGCCTCACAGACCGTGACGGACGCATTGTTCCTTTCCACGAATGGGATGACTACGCATCGGCGCCGGCGCTTCCTGAAATCCCGATGCCGGCCGAAGTCTTTGGCCTAGTGCGCTGGGAACCTCTCTCTTCCGATGCCTTCTCTCTCATGGCACGTAGCGAGATGGCCGTCATCGCCGGACGCTCGGCCGATGCTATGGCACTTGCAAAACCAAGTGACATGGATGCCGAAACCGAAGCCGCTTGGCTGCATACGCGCCACCATGCGGTATCCACCGGAGACCACCTGCCTAATGCTGTACGGCGCAACCGCCTGATTGCTCTGGAGCAAGAAATGGTCGCGCTGGGTTTCTTTGATTTGCACCTGCAACTTGCGAGCGCACGTCGTCTACACAGCGAAGATAAAGCGGAAGATGCTTTGGCCTTGATGAACAACGATGCTTTTGCACCTTACACCGATGCGCTTTCGGTGGAACTGCTGCGCGCAAGCATTTTGCGTACCCTCGATGAAAGCGGGACCTTGTCGAAACCCAAGCTTTGGGCTCTCCACGAGCGTTTCCCGAAAGTCGATGCTCCACTCGACATGTTGCAAGACATTGCCGAAGACCACGATGACCGTGCTAGCCAGCTAAAGTTGGCCCGCAAACGCTTGGCCACCACCGGCGCTGACCCCACCGCCTTACTTCCTCTTTTGGTCGAAGGCACCGATGGAGATCGTGCCGAAGCGCAGGGTCTGATTGACACCCTCATGGCAGAAGAACCACGTCATTCCTCCGGTTTGTTATACCGCAATCGTATGTGGCGTATTGAGGGCGATGCCTCCGCTGAGATTGCTGAGCTGGAAGACCGCGTTGCACAGCAACCGAATCGTCCAAATCCATTGCAGCGTTTAGGCAAGGCACATTTACGCCTTGGCAACATAACCGCCGCTACCGAGTACCTACAAAGCGCACTCACTTTGGACCCCGCGGACAACGACCTCCGCGACCTGGTTTTACGCCTCACCGGAAAGCCCGATCGCGCAGCGGTATTCTTCACCGCCTTCGCACCAGATGCCGAAGCGCAACTGGCCAATCGCGATGCTATGGAGAAGGAAACTTCCACCGCCATGCTTTTGGATAGCGGCATGGTGTTCTTCCAGCCAGACGGTTCCTACCTTTACCGCGTAGACAACCTGGACCTCGCTTTAGATCGCCGCGGCACCGAAATGCTGCACGAGCTTCCGGTCATCGGGAAATCCCTGATTGCGGAAATCCACAGTTCCGATGGCGGCACTTTGGAGCCACATCAGGTGGACCAGAGTTGGGTCATGCCTTCGCTCGACCCGGGCGATGTCATCGCAACTTCGTATATCCGTAGTTCGCGCGGCCTGCCTGGACGTGCGCCCAACCCCGGCAACTGGCGTTTCAACTCCCTCGAGAAGGAATTCGCGCTAAGCCGTTGGGTGATTTACGTGCCGGAAGGATTGCCTGGGCGCCTCATCGAACATGATTTCGATGGCAGCCACGAAATCCTCGACTGGGAAGGCGGCAAAGTGCACATCTTTGAACGCCGCGATAGCAAGCGTTTGGAGCCAGAAGTGCTGATGCCATCGCAGAATGAAATCATGCCTTGGGTGGCCTACGGCGAAGATGCACCGCAAGATTGGGAAGCGGAAGATTGGCGTCGCTGGTTCTTGTGGCAGTCCTCCGTATCCCCGGATACCGAAGTCGAGCTGCGCGAGTTCCTCCTCACTTTAGACCTGTCTGGCGACAACATGGCGAAGGCTAGAGCCATTTACGCAGCGATTGAGGAACACGTCATCGACTACGACGGCAGCGGCGATGTCACCGACATCTGGACCTTGAAGCGTGGCAACCCCACCTACCTCCTGTCGGCCCTGTTCGACCTAGCAGGTATCCCGCACGAGTGGGCTCTCATCCAGTCCATTGCGCCCGAGCTGAACCCCGACCCCGAAGAGCCTTTCAGCGATGGCGGCTCTTACGACACCCCTGCCTTGCGTCTCAGCACCATGGAAGTGGGCATCGAACCAGTTTGGTTAGCTGTGCAAGCGCGAGGCACTGCCTTTGGCAGCTTGCCATCGCAAATGTTAGGTGCGGGGGCTTTGGTGTTGGAGCCACGCGGTTACCGCATCGAGTCGGTTTCGCGTGCTGGCCTGGAAGACATCTGGGATCTGGATTTAGTGGTGGCTTACACCGTTCAATCCAACGATGCGGCGTTGGTCGAGGGTACCCTCGGCATCACCGGTGCTCAAGGCGCCATGTTGCGCGAACAACTGGCCCAAATCGATCCGCAACAGCGCGATCAAGCGGTGCGTTCGATTACGGCCCAGGTTGTGAAAGGCCTGGACTTGGAAACTAGCGCCTTCGTCGACCTCGAAGTGGCAGGTGCTCCGCTCAAACTGAACTTCACTGGCATGATCCCTGATTTTGTCCAAGGCAGCGGCGAGAAGTTTGGCGCACGTCTGCGTATTCCAGAGTTAGGCCTGGGCGATGGCCTCGGTCCAGCCGACCGCGCACTCCCCTTCGCTTTCCGCTCCACTATTCGTATGCGCATTCATGTGCAACTCGATGCCACCGAGTCCTGGAATATTGAGTACGGTCCAGAAAATGTGCTCAGTGAGCGCGAAGGCTTCCTCTATGACTTTCGCGTCGGCAAAGATGCCCATCACCTGACGGTTGATCGCATTTTGGTCATGCGTGGTTTGGAAATGCCGGCTGCCGAATTCCCAGCATTCATCTCCAACATGAAAGAGTATGAAAATCAGGAAGCGCGTGCGGTACGCCTAGTTCCGAATGCAGTGGAAGCGCCTCCCTTAGAGGAACCTGCTTCCGAAGAGCCTCAACGATAGGCGCAACAGCTATCGCGCAGGACGGCGTTTAGGTCGCCACCCTGCTTTTCCATTTCCATAACGGTGCGTTCTGCCAAGGAGCGCCCGTCGGCAAGTATCTCTTCAAGCGGTGCTAAGTAGGGTTTTGCAGTCGCGGAAGGCTGTGCAATTTGCAGGAGTTCGCGCGCTAAATCCAACAGCTTATGCCCGTCTGGCGTTTGCCCCGCAAGAGCACTGCGATGCGCGTTATTCCATGTTTGAAGGCGTTCGGCGTGACTCCACTTAGCGGTCAATGCCGATGCCGCATCCAAGGCATCTTGGTTGTAGAACAAGCCGTCGACCAAGGCTGCTAAAGCCAAAGCGTATTCCGGTGGCACGGTATCGGCGGTGCGTAATTCCACCTGCGGCCGAAAGCGCACTTCTGGGAATGGAGTCGACATTTGATCTTTCCAATCCTCTGCGGTGGCTTCGCCCGAGGCCATCCAATCACGGAAACTATCTCCGCGTTTGTCCACGTACCCTCCCTCGCGATGCACGAACAACATCGGAATGTCTAAGACGTATTGAATGTAGTCTTCGAAAGTGCTGCCCTCTTTGGCAAGGCGCTCCACAATGCCACAACGACTGTTATCGGTCTTGGTCCATATATGACCACGCCAACTCATATAACCACTCAATGCTCCCGCACGGATTGGCGAGTTCGCAAACATGGCATTCAACACCGGCGCCAACTGGAAAACGCTACGCAGCTTTTGCATGGCATCGTGTTCCGAGAAGTAATCAAAGTTGATTTGCACTCCGGCAGTGGTTTTCATCATCCATAAACCGAGCTCGTCGGCTTGGGCCAACCATGGCTCAAGGTAGTCGTAGCGGTTCTTAGGCAGACGCTTAATATCTTCTGGGCGCGCTCGAGGATGCGAACCGGTGGCTAAAAAGCAGTAGCCCGTTTCTTCCCGTAAGCCAGCCAAAAGGCCGCGGTAATGCGCCAATTCTGAGGCCAAGGCATCTAAATCAACGCACGGCGTGGAGCCAAACTCAATTTGCCCACCTGGCTCCAAGGTGATCGCACGACCATCGTCGGCGGTCAGCGAGATCATGTGGCCATTCTCGAAATAAGGCTTCCAAGCAGTCACCATCGCAAGCTTCTGGAGTAGTTCTTCGACCCCTCCAGGGCCAAAATACTGCACCGTATTACAGGCGCTATCGAGCACAAATTGCTCAAACTCTAAACCGAGCTTACCGCTTCCGGCTGCTCGAATTCCACCTTCTAAGAAGGAACGCAGCTGTGCGTGCGTGGTGATTTTATCCATGTTGAAATGGCGGGAGCGCATGGGAATCGAACCCACCGGTCACCGCCGTGCGACACCCCAACGGCTTTGAAGGCCGCACTGGACACCAGCCCAGGTCCGCTCCCATGCTGCAGACAGATTTCATGATAGCGGTGCGGCCACCCTTTCGACTAGCCGAGCACCACCCCTGCTTGTCCTGAGCGAACTTCTCCTACTTGGGCGACAGGCTCGTCAGCTGGAATCGCATCGAGGAAATCCTTGGCCTTTTCAGGCGGAACGCACACCAGCAGTCCACCCGAGGTCTCGGCATCGAAGGCAAGGTCGGCTAGCCACTTCGGAGTCTTGTCGCCAATACTCACGAAGGAGCCTTGGTGTTGCCGTCCACGACCGGAGCCGCCCGAAAAGATGCCTTCCTGAGCCAGCCTTGCAGCTCCTTGGTACAGCGGGATGTTGGCAGACTCAAGATGCAGCACGACCCCTGAGGCGCGCGCAATGTTGGCGGCATGCCCGAGCAATCCGAAACCGGTGATGTCCGTAGCAGCTTTGGCCTTCACCACCCGCATAGCTTCTGCGGCGCGCTTATTCAGGCGAGACATGCCGGCCACCGCAATGGCAACATCGGCGGCATCGGCAATATCGCGATTGACTGCCGTGTTAATACTGCCCACGCCAACTGGCTTAGTGAGGAACAGTAAGTCACCGGGACGGGCGCCATCGTTGGTGGCAAGCTCTTCTTCGCTGACCTCTCCATAAACCGCAAATCCATAAAGCGGTTCTGCAGAGACGACCGAGTGTCCGCCGACCCACAATGCGCCAGCTTCCTGAACCTTCTCCACCGCGGCTTCAAAAATGGACGTGAGCACCTCGGTATCCCAATCTGACGGAAAGCCAGCTAGGTTAAGCACCACTTTTGCCTCACCCGCAGAAGCATAAATATCTGACAGGGAGTTGGCTGCGGCAATCGCACCGTAGGCACGGGCATCGTCTACCACAGGCGGAAAAAAATCCACCGTATGTAGGCCAATCTTGCCGTTATGCAGGCGGATGGCACCCACGTCGTCATAGCCGTCGGGGCCAGCGAGTAGGTCGGGCGAAACTGATGCGGGAGCAACCACACGCAAAACTTGCGATAGTTGTCCCTGAGGAAGTTTGGCCGCTCAGCCGCTACTGGCTGCGTAATCGGTCAGGCGCTTTTTAAGAGTCATGGCTAAGAGTTTATGTTTTCTCTACAGGTGAGCCTATGTATAGGCCGAAGAATGTAGGGTTTCCTGCAAATAGGGTTTCCTGCAAATAGGGTTTCCTGCAAAATTTGTATACGAAACTCAAGATTAGCATGCCCAGATACAACCTAAGCGACACATGGAGGTTCCTGGTCGATTCCAACACACTGGACGACCCAGGG
>JAQBXR010000032.1 GCA_027623295.1 Planctomycetota bacterium | reverse complement strand
CACAAGCCGGAATGGTGATTTGCCCAAGCATGAGGCCAGATTGGCGCTATCCCCCTTCATCATTGCCCCCTATTAAAATGGCGATTGCGACAACAATCATAATCGCCTTGAATACACCAAGAGCACCGAAAATGCCGACCAACAAGATGGCTAGGGCCCAGATGGCCAGCAATGCATAATCGCTCGACCCCGTATTCATGAGCCCCCTCCCCTGCATGCACTCACAAACCCAATCCCCCCACTCTCCACTCTCCCAGCCTCAATCTCCGCAGCTGCGCTGAAATCCTCCATCATTACGCCCGCACCTTCAACACCTTCACCAACATCACCTCCCCCACGACAAGCAGCAGCCCGTGCAGCATTCAACACTGCATTCTTGATCTGTCCACCAGTCAACCCCACCGCCCCCAGCTGCACAAAATCTGGCTTACCCAATAACGGCATGGCAGAGGGAATCAACTTCTGCCAGATTTGCGCGGACATGGCGGGCGTCGGAGGGGCAAAGTTTATGCGGCGGCTGATGCGGCGTTCGAGTGCGGGATCTAGGACGGTGTCGCGGTTGGTGGCAAGGATGCAAACGCCGGCGAAGGCCTCGACTTCCTTGAGCAGGACATTGACTTCGCTGACCTCCCAACTGCGGATTGCGGAATCGCGGTTGTAGAACACGGCGTCGGCCTCGTCGAAGAAGAGAACTGCATCTTCGTCGGCGGCTTCGCGGAATGCGCGCACGACATTTTTTTCGGTTTCGCCTACCCAGCAACTTTGCAGGGCGGAGTAATCGATGACCAGGATGGGTTTGTCGAGTTCGCGCGCGAAGGCTTCGGCGGCGGCGGTTTTGCCGACTCCGGGAGGGCCGGTGAATAGCATGGTGGTGCCGTGCCCATAAGGAATCATGGCGCGCAGGCCCCAATCATCGAGTAGGCGCTCGGGGCGCTTCGCGTATTGCAAAGCGTGTGCGAGTGCAGTGGTGACTTCTTGGTGCAGAATCAAGTTTTGCAGCTGCGTGTTCGCCTTACGCAAGTTGCCGCTACGACAACTCCACTGACGCTCGATGCCTAGGGTCTTGCGACACCGGCCACTCAACTCGAATTCAGCAGAACGAAGGGTGGCATCGTCCTCCTCCAAAACACCGGGAGGCATACCACCACATGGACGCATAAGTCCAGCGCTGCGTAAAGCCCCATCTTTGCGCAGCTTGCCGATGGCCGAGCGAATGCCTCCAGGGCTAAAGGCGACACTGCCCGCCAGACCGAATCCACGGAAGATGCGATGCTCCTGCGGGAGATGTCCCAACTCTTTGCCTACTAGGATCAGGAGGATGGCACGCTCCTGATTCGACAATGGCTCTAGAGCCTTCCCCATAGGCCAGTCAGGGTGCTGCTTTAGCCCGCTATGAAAGCCGTTAACCATGGCCTCCATCTGGCACGAG
This sequence comes from Planctomycetota bacterium, assembly GCA_027623295.1. Lineage (GTDB taxonomy): Bacteria > Planctomycetota > UBA1135 > UBA1135 > UBA1135. The sequence continues at coordinate 3,397 of JAQBXR010000032.1, read as the reverse complement.
AGTCGATCCAGGGCAGAATCTTGCATAGCCAAGGACTCGTCCTTTTCGGTCCGCTTTAACTGACGATGGGCTGCCAGCACAATCCTACGCAACTGGTCATGGGCATCTTCAGGATTTTGAAATCTCCAGTATGCACTTTGCTTCTGGTCCCAAAGTGAGTGCACCAACTCCATGGACAGGGCCACGCCGCAACGTACCGGCAACTCGCTCTCCGTAATTTTCACCAGGCCGGATGTGGCTAGGCGGGAATTGGGCGCTACAGCCCGAGCGACCCCCAATGGATCAATGCCACATGGGCGGAGCAGCTTTTGGAGGTCCTCGACGTCGGAAATCCAGTTGCTGCTCTCCAGCAAGCCGAACGCCGTAAGGGACAGCCCCAGCAAGACCTCCACTTCTAAAGCGTTGAGCTCCGCAACCTGACACGCAACCGCAAAGGAAGTGCTGGTGTCGGTAGCCAATAGGTCCGAATGAAACCGTTCGCGTACCGATTGAAGAAGAGATTCCATCTCCAAAAGTTCCTCGTGGCTGGAGCAACCTTCTAGCGCGTGGCCAAGAGCAAAGAGGATGCGCCCGGCGTCAAAGATCTCCGCGTTTTCCTGGAAGCGGTTTTCGTGCCTGGCCAGCCAAGTTTTTGCTTGTTCAATCTCTCTTAGGCGAATCCCCGGGCGCGCGACTTCGTTACTCATTAACCAACACACTATGGGACACCTATGACAAAGCATGGCATAGAATGGAGAAATGTCTAACACCCGCTCTCAATATGCGCGCTGGAAATCGATCGTCTCCATCCTGAGCCGTGGCGGCAAGGTCACCGCCGAAAGGCTGGCTATGGAACTGGATGTGAGCATTCGCACGATTCAGCGAGATCTTGATGCCCTGCGCGATGATTATCAAGCGCCCATCGCTTTTGACACTTCCAAGCGAACACTCTTCATCGAGGAGACTGAGTGGCAGTTACGCCCATTGCGCCTAACGGAATCGGAGCTTTTCCACCTCGTGATTGCCGCCGGCATGGCAGGGCAGTTTCGTGGCACCCCTATCGCAGCAGGGCTAAGCAATCTCTTCCGCAAGCTCGAAACGGTTCTCATCGAACCCATCGACCTTGACCCGGAACTCATCGCGGACAGGGTCTCCTTTCATGGCGGACACCCAAGGCCAATCCATACCGAAATCTGGCGCACCCTCGTCGGAGGACTTCGCAACAGCCAGGTACTCCGGATTGCATATCAAGCAGCTGGGTACCCGAAGCCAACCACGATGGAGGTCGAACCCTTGCACCTTGCGTGCCGAATGGGTGATTGGTATCTCCTCGCACGACGGGAAGGATTCACGGACACACGTACTTATGCACTATCGCGAGTTCATAAGGCCGAAATCATGCGTAGGCATTTCCCACTCCAACCAGCGGACGCTCACGATTCCGCTCAAAAGTCCTTCGCACGTTTCGTCGCTCAGAAAGGGAAGACGATTCGCGCCAAAGTTCGATTCACCGCTGAGTCAGCCGAGTGGATTCGTGAGCGTGAATGGCATCCAGAGCAAGTGATTACGGAACACCGCGACGGAGGTCTCACGATTGCCCTTCCGATTGATGGAGACAAGGAAGCGCTTGCCTGGGTGCTCGGCTGGGGAGCGCAAGCGAAGGTCGTTGGGCCAAAATGGCTAAAGGAACGAGTTAGGGAAGAGGTCCGAGCAATGGCTCGTTTGTAGATGGTTGTCTTAGAGGTCTAGAAAGAACTTTCACTGCCATGAAAAGACCTCTGAAATCCAAACGTATCCAAAATGACCAAGGCATCCACCGAGAAGCTGGGTTTGTCCTTCCCCATCCAGGAGCACTGGGAGCTGAATGAGCACGGCTTGGCGCACTGCATTGACGAAACGAACATGACGGCTATGGCGCGCGCGGTTCCGGGCTCCTTTGGCGGATAGGTCGACGCCACTGGCCAGTTCACCTTGACACCCGTAAAAGCACCGCTTACTCTCGAATTCAGCTTTCAAACCCACTTTCCCCCAGAGCCCCTAATGCCCTCCGAATATGGCTTCCCCCAGCCCGCTGCCCTCTAGCTTAGATTCTTCTCAAGTCTGGCAAAACGTCCGGCTTCAGTGGCGCAACCTTGACTCTGCCTCCAGTGATTTTCTTGAAAGAAGCTACCAACTCGTCCGCCCCTATGTATTGGACGCTGTTCGCAGAGTTGGTCTGAACTATTGTTACCTGTTGCAAGAAAGTGACGTGGTTGTTCGGCTTATGCCTCAGTTGGCAGCAAAGGAAGAGTTACCTTCAAGATTTGAGCTTTTTAGAATATTTCTAGACTCCTCGATTCTCAGAATCACGCATACGGATTTAGATGCTCTCACTTGTGACTTAAGAGATCCACTTGCTCCATGGGTTGATTTTCGCCAAAGAGTGAACGGCCTCCGAAGAAGCTTTCGAAGGTACTTCTTTGCATTCCTTCCCTCCTCCGAACTTGCGCCCACTGTCCCTGGCATCCAGGCTAGAAAGCCGGGCTCCAAATGGACGGATCTCTGGGATTCCCTAACAGAAAGTATTCCTGCAGGATGCCTACCAGAGGGCTGGCAGGAAACCCGAGCCTCGGCAGTCGTGAATTCAGAACCTGTATTCTTTACTGCATCCAATCTTCTCTTACCGAGAACGAATGTCTCGGAGCAACTGGGTGAGATACTCCACCGCGCTGCAGGCCTCGCAGAATCCAACCGAGTCGGTAGGACAAAGTTGGAACTTCCAAAGGGTGTGATTCCAAGAGACGCCGTTGCCTTTTCCGTTGAGCTTCAATCCCTGTTGAACTCTTCTGGGGGCATGCCACAGAGTGATCCTGCGCTCAAGGCTGCATTGAACTCAATCCTGGATCTCCGATTAGGTGACAAGAATTGCATCCTCAAGATGAAACCGGAAGCCCTTGTGGATTGCAGTGAGGAAGCCGGGTTTAACCCCTTCAAGACCTTTATGCTTCGCGGATCCATACTGGACCGAGCTGGAGACTCCAATCGTGCTCTATGGGAATTCCATAAAGGCGTTCGGGCTGCAGGATCTCGCAAACAAATCGGTCAGAGTCTTGCAAACCTCGCCATTCAAGCCCTTGTTGTTCGTGATTTCGCGAGAGCTAAATCATGGATTTTAGAAGCTTGGCAATACAGTCCAGATTGCAGTTTTGTGGCTTCCTGCAAAACCTACATAGAACTTTCCCTGGCGACCCAAGACAACCAAAGAGGTGAAAACATTGCATAGAAAACTCCTTCTCGTCTTTCTTGCTGCAGGTGTTGGTGCCCTGATTGCTTCGGAGCTCCCAGCCCAGAATCCCCAGCCGCGACAACCTTCTTCGGTCAACGCTGTTGCTGATCAAGGCGGCGGTCGCCCGCCTCATGGCTACGGCGAAGCCAAGAA
>JAQBXR010000023.1 GCA_027623295.1 Planctomycetota bacterium | reverse complement strand
CATTTTGGTCATGAATGCGCCCGGCGAAAACACCTTATCGGCTGCCGAACATGCGGTTTCCTTGCTGTTAAGTTTGTGCCGCAACATTCCCGCCGCAGACGCACGCATGAAAAGCGGTGCGTGGGATAAGAAAGGTTTGATGGGCGTGGAGCTCGTGGACAAAACCATTGGCGTCATCGGCCTTGGGCGCATTGGTCAAGCGGTGGCGCGTCGCATGCAGGGCTGCGGCATGAAAGTTTTGGGCTACGATCCTTTTTTGCCGAAGGATGTCGCGGCAAGCTTAGGCATTGAGCTCCTAGAGCTCGAAGAAATCTGGCCGCGCATTGATTTCCTCACTCTGCATACGCCCTTAACCGAGCGCACCCATCACCTGATAAACGCCGAGGTCCTCGCAACCTGCAAACCAGGCATGCGCTTAGTCAATGCAGCACGTGGCGGGCTGGTCGATGAAACGGCCATGCTTGCTTCGCTCGATGCGGGTCACCTCGCAGGTGCCGCGCTCGATGTATACGAACAAGAACCGCTGCCTGCCGATTCCCCCCTTCGCAGTCATCCTAAGCTCATTCTTACGCCTCACCTTGGCGCCAGCACTAATGAAGCGCAGGAGAAGGTTGCGGTGCGTATCGCCGAGCAAATGTCGGCCTACCTGAAAAATGGCGCGGTACGCAATGCAGTGAACTCTTTCTCCGTGGACGGCCCGACCGCGCTCAAGCTGGAGCCATGGTTGCGCCTCGCGACTTCCCTTGGCCGTCTCCACGCCAACATTTTGGATGGCCCGGTTTCAAAAATTGAAATCGAGTGCGCAGGGGATCTCTTAGATCTTCCGATGCCGGCGATTAAGTCCGCAGTTCTCTACGGTTTCCTAGAGGTTTTACTGAGCCGCAACATCAACCTGGTGAATGCGGTTTCCGTGGCGCACGAAAAGGGCTACAGCATTGCGGAAGTACAAGGCACCGACACCGTAGGTTTTGCCGGCCTGCTTAAGGTGAGCCTTGAATGCAAAGGACATAAAAGTGTCGTTGCAGGCTCCGTCATCGGCCATGACAAACCAAAGTTAGTCCAAGTGGATCGTTTTTACCTAGAAACGAAATTGCACGGCTCTATGCTTTTCGTGCGTAACCTCGATAAACCTGGACGCCTGGCTGCAATCACGGCAGAAATCGCCAAGCATGACATCAACTTGGCCAATCTTGCGCTTGGACGCGACGTTGACCTCCATAAAGCGTTCAACGCAATCCAGCTAGACCAGGCTGCAAGCCCGGAGCTCCGTCAAGCCTTATTGGCCTTGGACGGCGTTGAGTGGGCCTGTGCGGTAGATTTTGAGTAGGATTAGGCAGTGCACGCGCATCGCCTTAGACCACGCTTTCAGATTGAATTGCCCATGGCAAGCCAAGATGCCATGCGTTTATTGCAAAGTCGGCTAAACCAGCCGAATTGCCCCTGCGTAGGCATGATTGCAGACCTTCAAATGCATTATGACTTGCGCGTACCCAAGGAAGAGCGTCATCTTTGGTCGCCTTCCCTAAGTGGACACTTTGAAGATCTCGCAGACGGCGGAAGTGTCTTGCACGGGCTCATTGGCCCGAATCCGAATGCCTGGACAGCAATTGCATTTAGCTATTTGGCCTGCGGAACGGGCATTTTGTTCCTGTTGACACTCGGTGGTGTGCAACTTTTTCTAGACAAGAACCCATGGGCATTTTGGGCGATCCTGGTACCTTTGATTGTCATGTTTTTTGCATGGTTCGCGGCGCAGGCAGGGCAAAAAGTTGCTGCACCGCAAACCGCTAGCTTGCGCCATTTCCTGGAAGACACTTTCCATATGAGCGAAGCTGAGCATTTGCGAACCGACCAGGACCCTTATCACGGCTAGCCCAAGCATGGATTCAGCTTGCGATGGTGCTCGGTGAAGTTGTTGAAATAACCCCAACGGTAATCGCCGCCTGTTCCATGCAAAATCACCAGCGGATTTACTCCAGTAAGCGGTTGAGAATTTTGCCTGTCTCAGGAAGGAGAACCAAAAGCGCGCGAAGTGCGGGTTCCCCATCATAGACCAATCCGCACCGGTACAATATGCCAACCATGCGCGTCTTCCGACTCCAAGTCAACGGCGATACCGTCGAGGTTGCGGCCCCCGAACACTGGACCCTGCTTGAGGTCCTGCGATACAAGATCGGGCTGACCGGTTCGAAACAGGGCTGTGATAAGGGCGACTGTGGCGCCTGCACCGTTTTGCTCGATGGCGTGCCCACTCTGGCTTGCCTCAGTTTGGCTGCCACGGTAGAAACCTCAGCGATTACTACGATTGAGGGCTTACTCCCGGCGCACCGTGCCAATGGCGGCGAGGGGGCAGATCCGGTGCAAGATGCCTTTGACCGCTGCGGCGCTTTGCAGTGTGGTTTCTGTCAACCCGGCATGATTCTTTCGGCCAAAGCTTTATTGGCTAAAAATCCCAATCCAACTTCGCAAGAGATCAAGCAATCCCTCTCTGGCAACCTCTGCCGCTGCACCGGTTACACCCAGATTTATGAAGCTGTGGTTTTGGCCGCCAAGGGAGAGCAAGTCTAATGGCCGCCCGCGACCAACATGGAAGTGAAGCGCCGGGGGATCAGGGCTTTCGCGTGGTCGGTAAAGAGAATCGCAAGGTCGATGGCTTAGCCAAAGCAACCGGCGAAGCGATTTACACCGACGACATCATGCTGCCGGGCATGTTGCACGCAAAAATGTTGCGCAGTCCGCATGCGCACGCGCGAGTTTTATCAGTCGACACTTCTAAGGCTGAAGCTTTAGAAGGCGTAGTTGGAGTGCTGGTCGGTGCAGAGTTGCCGATCCGTTATGGAGTGATTCCATGGACGCCCGACGAAAATGCTTTAGCTACCGACAAGGTGCGCTTCATTGGCGATGAAGTTGCAGCGGTCGCAGCAGTCGATGAAGACACTGCTTTGGAAGCGCTGGATCTTATTGAGGTCGAGTACGAAATCCTCGAAGCCATCCTCGACCCGCAGAAGGCTCTGGTGACCCCAGAACCGGCGATTCATGAGGGTCGTAAGCGACGCGACAACATTTCCAAGCATGTGGATTTGGAATTCGGAGATGTCGACGCGCAATTGGAAGGCGCAGATATCGTGCTGGAGGAGGACTATAGTTTTCACAGCACCACGCACGCTCCGATGGAACCGCATTGCGCGGTGGCGCAGCCAAACTCCAATGGGCGCTTGACGCTTTGGTCCTCCACGCAGATTACGCACTATGTGCATCGTGCCCTTTCGCGTGTGTTGGAGTTAGACCCCGCGCGGATTCGTGTCATTCAACCATGCTTGGGCGGCGGTTTCGGTGGTAAGTCGGACCCCTTCTCCTTGGAGTTTGTGGTTGCAAAGTTGGCGCTAAAGACAGGGCGTCCGGTAAAAATGTTGTGGACGCGTGAAGAAGTGTTTTACGCGCACCGTGGACGGCACCCAATGCAAATGCATTACCGCACCACGGCCAAGAAAGATGGCACCATCACTAGCGTCGATGCGAAATTGTTGATCGATGGCGGTTCCTATTCCAGCTTTGGCTTGGTGACCACTTACTACTCCGGGCAGCTGCTTACGGGCCCCTATAACTTCCCGAACTACCGCTTTGACAGCACCCGGGTTTTCACCAATAAACCACCGAACGGCCCGAAGCGAGGCCATGGTTCGGTGCAGCCGCGCTTTGCTTTTGAAGTGCAGCTAGATGAAATCGCCAACCGCCTTGGCATCGACCCGATTGAAATTCGACGCCGCAACTTCATTGGGGCGGATACCGAAACCGTGAACGGACAACGGATTAGCTCCAACGGCTTTATGCAGTGCTTAGATGAAGTGGAAGACGCGAGTGATTGGAAAGCTCGCCATGGAAAATTGCCGCATGGCCGTGGTTTAGGCGTTGCCGGTTCCATGTACATCTCAGGCACCAACTACCCGGTCTACCCGAACAAAATGCCGCAGGCTGGGGTTCAGTTGAAGATTGACCGCAGTGGTTTGGTCACGGTGTTTACCGGTGGCAACGACATCGGGCAGGGCTCCAACTCCATGGTCGCTTACCTGGTCGCGGAAGAACTCGGTTTACTGCCGACAAGCATTCATGTCGTTTCGGCCGACACCGACCTTTGCCCGGTGGACCTTGGCGCATACTCCAGCCGCGTCACCTTCATGGTGGGCAATGCTGCCATCGACGGTGCGCGTAAGTTGCGCAAACAAATTATTGAGGCCGTGGCCAAGCATTGGGAAGTCGAAGCTCGCGATGTCCGCCTTATGGATGGCACCGTCATCGACCTCAGCGAAGCCGCCCGCAGCATGACGCACGTGGAAGCTTTCCACTTGGCCGAAGAATTGTTCGATACCTTGGGAAGCACCGGCGCTTACAACACTCCCGAGCTGGGTGGTGATTATCGCGGCGGCACGATTGGTGCCTCCCCCGCTTATTCGTTTACGGCCCACGCTGCAGAGGTGGAAGTGGATACCGAAACCGGACGCATTACGGTGCTCAAGGTTTGGGCGGCGCATGATTGTGGTCGTGCCTTGAACCCAATCATCGTACGAGGCCAAATTGAAGGCTCGACCTACATGGGAGCTGCAGAAGTGGTCCTGGAAAATCACGACCTCAACCGCTTTGGTCTTCACTCGGGGCCATCGCTTTTGGATTACCGCATTCCAACTTCGCTGGATGCTCCAGACCTGGAAGCACGCATTGTTGAAAGCATTGATCCGGAAGGCCCGTATGGCGCAAAAGAAGCCGGAGAGGGACCGTTGCACTCCACCATTCCAGCGATTGCCAATGCCGTGTTTGATGCCGTCGGCATTCGCTTACGTCACCTGCCCTTCACCCCCGCAAAAGTCCTCAAAGCTTTGCGCGAACTGGAGGAGCAAAACTAATGTTGCGATTACCTAAGTTTGAGGTGAAGAATCCTTCCACCGTGGAAGAGGCCATCGCCATGATGCACGCGATTGACGGGGAAGCACGCTTCCTTGCTGGCGGCACCGATTTGAATCCCAATATGAAGCATCGCTTGTTCACCCCCGAACGCGTGGTGGCACTCGGTGGAATTGAAGAAATGTTTGGGATTACGCAACAGGAAGATGGCAGCATGCGCATTGGTGCCATGGCTACGCTTGCCAATGTTGCCAGCCATGCAGAACTTGGCTTAGCTTATCCCGCGCTCAGTCAAGCGGCTCTCTTAGTCAGCGGCCCACAACTGCGCAACATGGGAACGCTTGGCGGCAACGTCATGCTGGACACCCGTTGCCAGTGGTACAACCAGACCTACTTCTGGCGCAGCGCTCTCGGCTTTTGCATGAAGAAAGATGGCACCAAGTGCCATGTGATTGAAGGTGGTTCCAAATGTGTCGCCGCAGCATCCAACGACACCGCGCCAGCATTAATGACTCTCGGCGCGGAGCTGGAATTCGCCAATGCCACCGGGCGCACGCGCATGCCGATTGCCGACCTATGGCAAGCCGATGGCATTTGGAATAAGAAAGTGGCACACACCGAGTTGCTGGTTGCGATTCATCTTCCAAAACCAAGTGCCGATCAACGCGGCGCCTATGGAAAGCTGCGCGACCGTGGTTCGATTGACTTCCCCTTGTTCGGAATCGCAATTCGCCTTGACCTCGATGCCCAAGGCACGATTTTTGATGCCGCCCTTTGCGCCGTGGCTCTTCAAGCGCGCCCGTGGCCATTGAAAAAGGCTGCTGCCCTCCTGTGCGGAACCAAGCCGGGTGAAGAAAGCTTTACCGAGGCGGTCGAGCAAGTCGCGGCTCTGGCAGCAAAGCAGTGTCGTCCGATGCCGAACATTCCGGGTGACCACGAGTACCGCCATGCCATGGTTTCGGTGTACACCAAACGCGCCTTGCTCGCTGCAGCAAATGGCGACGGGCCGGTGCATCACGTTTAAAGCCCGTAACAAAAGCAAATTAGCCGGGTAGCTCTCCCCAATTCCTGGAGGATTCGGTTTCTTTTGCGCTGACTTCCCCTATTCTGGAGTTGACCGATTTTCGGTTTCCATTGCCTCTTTCCCCACTTCTTGGAATACGCATGTCATTGACCCTTGCCTTTCTTGCGGCGTCTGCTTTTGCAACACCGCAAGCCGTAACTCCCGATCAGCAGCATGAAAAGTTCAAGGAACTTGCTCTGCATCACCTTATTGAAAATGCTCCTGCCGGCGAACGCATCCACGTCGACCTCGTTTTTCAAACCCAACTGGACTTCGAACAGGTGAAGCTCGAGCTCGGCCCTATGGCCGACAAAGATTTGCCACGCGCCCTACGCGACCGGGCGCTCGAGATTTACACTCCTGAGCAGGCAGCGACTCTGCAGCTTTTGCGTAACTATGAAGAGCAAGGCTTGGCCGACATGATTGCTCCTTTGTGGATTGGCAACGCGATTGGTGTTCGCACCACCGCAGACGTCATTCTGGAACTGGCTTCCATCGAAGAGATTGCGTACATCCATTACGACCCGCCACGCCCAGCAACTTTATTGGGAACCACCACGGGTGGCAATCCTACCTGTGATCAAGAAACCATCAACTCTCCTTTTGCATGGAACCGCATGAACGCGACCGGGCAAGGCATGGTCGTTGCCGTGATTGATACCGGTTCTTGCTACAACCACTCCGACATCCACAACAACGTTTGGGTTAACCCAGGCGAAGACCTCGGTGGCGATGGCACGGTTTGGGATCCGGCAGACCAAAACGGCATCGATGACGACGGCAACGGTTACGTCGACGACCTCATTGGCTGGGCATTTGACCACACCACTTCGGTGAGAAACGATCCTATGGATCACCAAATTCACGGCACGCACACTGCCGGCACAGTAGTCGGTGATGGCACCGGTGGAACCCAAACCGGCGTGGCTCCTGGTGCGAAGCTTATGCCAATCCGTACCTCCACTCTGATTTCCCACGAAATCGAAGTCTGGCAAAGCATGGAATACGCGGCCGTCATGGACGCAGACGTCATCTCCATGAGCCTCGGATGGGCTCATGCTTGGGGCCCTGACCGCGCGTTCTGGCGCACCAGCTGCAACAATACCCAGACAATGGGCACCATGATGGTGATTGCTGCTGGCAACGAAGGCAACTGGAGTACTCTAGACAACGTACGCACTCCTGGCGATGTTCCTTCCATCACTTCGGTTGGCGCCACCGATTGCAACGATGCAGCAGCATCGTTCAGTTCTGTAGGGCCTGTGGAATGGGCAACGGTCGCTGGCTTCAACGACTTCCCTTTCCCACCAGGATTGATTAAGCCCAACATTAGCGCTCCTGGCGTGAACACAGTTTCTACTTTGAGCTGCTCGGGTTACACCGCGTTGTCTGGAACCTCGATGGCAACTCCGCACGTTGCTGGTGTTGCAGCCATCATTCGTTCCTTGCGTCCGGACCTAAGTATTAAGCAAGTCCGCGAGGCGCTCATGAGCACTGCGGTGGACCTTGGTGTACCAGGCAAAGACAACCAGTACGGCGCTGGCCGCGTAGATGTACAAGCCTTGCTGGATAGCTTTGCTCCACTTCGCGCCGATGTCTACGACGTCAGTGCTTCCGCGGGTGCCACCGTTACCCTAACCCTGGAAGCTTCCGCCGCGCGCGCCGGACAAGCCTATCGGGTTTTGGCATCGGCCTCTGGCAATGAACCAGGTATCTTGTTTGCCAGCGGACTTGTTCTGCCTCTCAACCAAGATGCGGTTTATGGCATTTCGATTAGCCTAACCAACAGTCCTGCGTTCGCCAACAGCAGAGGCCTTCTCGATGCATCCGGCATGGCGACGACCACCGTCACCATTGCTCCGGCATCGCTGCCTGCTGGTTCGATTGGCCAAGTCTTGTCCTTCGCTTACGCCACCGTTGCTGCTGGCGCAGTGGACTACACTTCCAATCCGGTCAACCTAAGCATTCAGCCTTAGAACTTAAGAATCTCTACCAACCCGCTAGTAAGGTCTCCGCCTGACTAGCGGGTTGTTTCGTTGCAATCGATTGTTCCACTTTGCCATTCGAGCCAATGACAAAGGTGTACCGTTTTGCGTAAGCATCGTCCAAACAATCGGCTGCCCCAAAAGCCACGCTCATACTGCGGTCTAAATCGGAAAGGATTGGGAAGGGATACTGGAATTTCTCCCGGAAGGCACGGTTGTCTGCTACAGAATCTGTAGATACACCAAACACCAAAACGCCTTGCTCTTCAAACTGCTGGATTCGATCACGGAATCCATGGCCTTGTTGCGTTCAGCCGGGCGTATCAGCCTTGGGGAAAAACCAAAGCACGGCGCGCTTGCCCAACAAGTCCTGTGAGGTCACAGGGTTGCCATCGGTATCGACCGCAGAGAATGCGGGACATGCTGCTCCCACTGAAAGAGGCCCAGTGGTCCCCTTGAAAAGACGGCGCAAGAAGGTGCGGATCATGAGTTGAGAAGTTGAAGAAGTTGGTCGGCCTGGCCCTGACTCCTCTAACATAACATTTACCATGTCCTCCGACACAAATCGTGCTCGGTGGTTTGGCGCCCGACTCCAATGCGCCAATGGAGGAGGCTATGCGTGGTTATGTGCAGCAAACTTGGCGCGACGTGGCCCAACGCGGCAAAGAAGTGGGTCAAGAAGCGTTGGGTGACAACTGCCGCACCTCCTTCATCAGCGGTGCCGTTCACCAGTGTGTGCACCGGCGCAGAGAGCATGAGGTCACCAGAAGAGGTTGGCGTTGGTCCAGGACCCGTAAGCGAGTAACCCCACAAGATGGTGCCTCCAGGGGTAGCCCGTGCGAGATATAGATTCGTATCTTGTCCTGCAATCAACCCCTCTACCGTCAATACCGGTACCATCCAATCCATCAGCGCTTGGAACTTGGGAGCACTCTCTGTTGGCTGATCTTGATATTCAAGAGACCCCCAAGACCCATACTTACATCACCGTTTGCCTGCATGAGTAAGTCGGTAAGGGTTTCATCGTTCTTTGCCGCATTAAGACTGGTGAAGTGTTGACCACCCTCATAACAAACTAAACTGACGCCTTGCGCATTGGCGATTTCCTTGTGCGCACGAACGAAGGCTTCCTGATCTGCAATCGATTCCGTGGCGAAAGTTTCCAACAGCTCCGTAACCGATGGGTAGTTTGTAACCCTTGGTGGGATTTCATTGGTGGTGAAGTTCTTCCCGAAGTAAGGAGCGATTGCAAGAGCATCGATCCATGGGTCTTGATCGGAGTTTTGGGTAACCCGAGTGGCACCCGTAAAGGACGCCTCGGTTAGAATGCTTTGGCATGGCCACTTCCAAAATCACACTCACCGAATACTTTGCAGACCTCCCTGAGGACCGCAAGCCAGCGATGAAAAAGCTACGTCAAGTCATCAAAAAGAATCTCCCCAAAGGATTCAAGGAGGTCATGAACTACAACATGCCTTCTTACGTGGTGCCGCATTCCGTATATCCCAATGGCTATCACTGCGCGCCAGAGCTACCCCTCCCCTTTTTAGGAATGGCTTCGCAAAAGAACTTCATCGCGCTTTACCACATGGGGATTTACGCCGACAAGAAGTTCATGACTTGGTTTCAAAAGGAATGGCCTAAGCACGTAAAAACCAAACTTGATATGGGCAAGAGTTGTATTCGCTTCAAGAAAATGGAGGCCATCCCTTATGAACTCATTGGCGAACTGGTGGCCAGAATGAGCATGGAGGAGTGGATTACCGTTTACGAGAAGAACTTCAAAAGCTAACCCAAACCTAAGGCAACAGGAAGGTTAAGCCGTTGGATAAGGTAAGCGACTCAACGTCGTAAGCGTGGTACCAAATCCGCAATCCAGTGAACCCTGGAGGGAAGGGTTGGCTTGCGTGAAACACGCCATCGGGGCCAGCTTGGCCACTAGGGAATGGAATGATTGGGGTGCCCGTCGCGCTGGCCTATCCTTACAGCCTAAATGGCACATATCCGCAAGCTGAAGACGGCCGCCGCCATGGCCGTACGCATCCCCTATCACGTGGTGAAATCGCACCGCATGATTTGGGGGCGCTATACCTACTCTGCCACTTAGATTTGCAAGCGGTCGACGTCTTCCTCGACCTCGGCTGCGGCAAGGGTCGGGTGACCTGCATGGCCTCACGCTCCAACGCCAGTCGAGTCGTAGGCTTGGAACAAGACGATGCCTTGCTAGAGATTGCGCGCAAAAACCTAAACCGAATCTCCGATGTCCGCGCCCAAGTCGATTTCCATCATGGCTTAGCGCAAGATTTTGACTTCGACACCACCACCGTCGTTTTCCTATTCAATCCCTTCGGCGCCGACACCCTGCGCGATGTCCTGCATCTCCTAGAGCAAAGCTTGAAACGGAACCCGCGACGTTTACGGATCGTCTACGTCAATCCTGTCCATGAGCAAGTCCTCAGCAATGCGGACTGGCTAAGCAACACCCACAGCTGGCCGTCCGCGGCCTACCCCGAGTTCGAGATCCAGCCGCCGAATCTGCGACTGGTCTCGTTCTGGGAAGCGAAAGCTTAAGCGATTTCGTTTACTGCCCCACTAGGGCACGCAATCCATGGCTCATCGACCAACCGCTTGGCTGGCTGACATCGCGCATGGCGGCTTGCAGATAACGCTCGATTCCAATCAACGCAGGGTTGTTGGGGATTACCAGCTGGGTGGTTGCAACTCCAGAGGCATCGGCAGTCAGGTTGGTGCGGTAAATCTCAGTGCCGATATCTACGAGGACATCGCCGCCGAGTAATGGGGCGTCATCTTCGGTGGTGCATACCGAAAGGAATCCAACCGCGCCGGCTGGTGCGCCGCTTAAGGTGACGGTGATGGTGCCTCCAAGCAGAGGTTGTGCGTCGGTGTTGAGCTCGAGGGAGTTCACGCTTCCACGCAACTCTCCATAAGGAAAGAAGCCTGGGGTTCCCGGAAAGTAATCCCATGCGCCGCGACCATAGGTGCCGAAACGAATCACATTGTTCGCCGGGACCGCTTCGACCGACCAGTAAGTGGTAATCGGACCACCACTACCCAAGATGCTCGTCCACTGATTGGTGGTTGGGTCTAACTCCCAAGCCCCGTTCTCCGATGCCGCGTACATGCGACCACTTCCATCGGGTGCTTCCACCAAGCCATAAACCAAAGTATTCGGCAAGCCATCGCTCAGGTCCTGCCAGCTGGCGCCACCATCCATGGTGCGCATGACCGGCGGATTGCTGTAACCAGAACCCGCAACCCAAACCGTGTCGACGTCGGTAGACGAAGGCACGATGGTGGTTCCATAGAAGTAATGCGCACCCGGTGCTCCACTTGCAGACGAGGTCCAAGAGGATCCGCCGCTCTGAGAAGTCCAAAGATTGCCCGAGGTGGTCACACAGATCGCGAAGTTCGGATCGATCTCAGAGAATGCTACTGCCGAAACTTGTTGTCCGAAGGGGTTCGGATGCAAGGCGCTGTAACTCCAAGCACCACTTGAGCCCACACGCTCATAACGCCAAACCGTCTTTCCACAGAGGTAGAAGACATTGTTGTCGGTAGGGTCAGCCGTTAAGAACGGCAACCACTGGCCATCAAAACCGGTTGGGAAGTCCACTGTATGGAGAACTGGGTTTGGCGCACCTTCGGTAACCAAGACAAATCCTGGGTAGTCCGAGTAAACCAAATCGTGGCTTCCATCACCGGAGCTCAAGTGACCATAATCGCCGGTGATTTCTTCGCGGAAAATCGCCCACGAGCCAGAACCGCCTGGGGTTCCAAGTTGCGAAGTTTGATAACCCTGGTCTTGCGAACCAGCATGCAGGTAGTTCGGATTACGACGACTGGTATGCGTGCTGTAGTACTGGCTGGTTGCGAGCCCCGACCAAGAAAGCCACTTGGTGGTGGTTAACTGATTCTCGCTTTGCGACATGCCGCCGTGAGAATTGATAAACCAACGTTCGCCAGAGCTCAAGCTCGGGTCCCGGATCACTGAAACGCCCATGATGTCCGCATGCAATTTCCAGTGCCGATTGCCTGGGTGCTCCCACCAAAAGTTCTGCCTGGCGAAGGATGTACCCGCATTGCGCGAAACCCACAATTCGACTCCGCCATAGACCAGCAAGTTACTGTCGGTTGCCGAAGTGCAGAAGGCGCTCCACATTTCAGGCATCGTATTCCGCATGCTCCAAGTGGCACCAAAGTCCGTGGTGCGCCACAGCTCCCAGCCGCCGCCATTCTTGACCGCCATGCTGAAAATGCTGTTCAAAGAAGACTCATGCCCGCCTAACCGGATATCCGTTGCATTGAAGCCAATCGGGTTACCCATGACAGAGAAACTCGTTCCTTGATCACTTGAGACATAAAGACGGTCTTGGTCGAACAAGTACAGGTCTCCAAGGCTCGTGCGCGGCGTGAACAAGTCAGCCTGGCCATTCATGCTGCGCACCGATGAGAAGCTTGCACCGCGATCGGTCGAGCGCAACAGCTTCCATCCGCTTTGGTTCACTACCATGAACACAGTTTGTGCGGCATTTTCCAACTTCAGGATGCGGCGAATACCAGTGATGCCAGAGGTGCCAATTGGAGCCTGCCAAGTGGTTCCATTGTCGGTGGTGCGCCACAACTGATTGCCAGAGGCACGTAAAACGATATCGGTACTCCCACTGGCTGGCGCAATCACTTCTAGGTGTTGGGCACCGCCATAAACGCCATCGCCAATTGCAACCCAATCGGTGCCATCAGCAGGACCGCGGAACACACCGCCGTGCGCAGTGCCTACATAAAGGTCGGCGCCGTTCGAGGAAGGCTTGGTTACGAAAACACTACCTGGCAAGTTGTCGCTGCCTATTTCATTCCAATAACCGGTGGTTGGGGCACGAGAAAGCAATGCATTTTCACGACTCGCCATGGCTGCTAGAGCATTGGCCTCTTCTTCTGCCTCCCAATCAAAGCCTGGTGCAGCGCGGTGCATGGACTCAATCCACTCCTGCCGCTCGGCGTAACTTTCACCACCCTCCTCATAACCTTCGGGTCGTGGAAGAGGTGGAACATAACCAGCGTCGAGATCGACTGATGTTATTGGGTCCGCGGAACAAGCAGGCAACAAGAGACTTCCACCAAGGGCGATGGCGGCAAAAAGGCGGCTAGGGTGCATCGTGAAAGGATACCGCATTTATTTCTATTTAGCCGTAGTACCCAGAAGAACCCCCATCCTGACCCTATCCTTCGCCTTGCCCGCGGCATCGACGCACCGGCTGGTTTCACCGACCCAGAAACGGGAGCTCTCTTAATTGCCTCTTGTGCCGCGCTCGAAAGCCAAGCCTTCATCGAGGCTCCTGCCGCTCCAGGGGGCTCCGGCACGGCCACCACCGGCCATTTCTACGTCATGAATTAGGAATACGCATAGCGAAGATCGCATTTGTAGAGTAGGATTTGTAGAGTAGGATTTAGAGGAACTCAGGCGGTTTTGAACCGATAGGTAAGTACAGGGTCCCCTCCCTAAGTGGGCCTCACTTTTTGATTATCCCCCCCTTCTCGATTCCGTTGGTTCTCCGCATGCGACTTCCACTTCTTTGCACATCCCTTTTAGCGGCTGTCTGCTTTGCGAGCCAGGCCAGCGCGCAGCTCCAGCCACCCCCAGAGCCTGCTGCGAACCCGAGCACTCCAGAGAAGATTGTGCTGGGCAAGATTTTGTTCTGGGAGGAACAGTTGTCCTCAGACAACACTGTGGCTTGTGGCACTTGTCACATTCCCGCATTCAGCTTCACCGACAACCGCGAATTCGTGCATCCGGGGCAAGATCGTATCGTTGGCACTTTGGACGATTCGATTACCTCACCTGGTGTGGTCCGTGCGGATTCCAACCAGCAATTTGTACCAAGCCCCCAGTTTGGTTTACGTCCGCAACTAACCCGTTTTCGTACCAGCGACATTTTCGGCTCGGCTTATCAATCCAGGATTTTCTGGGATGGTCGCGCTGGCGATGAATTCCTAAACCCAGAAACCGGCGCAGTCAGCATTGCCACGGGTGGTGCCCTTGAGAGTCAGGCTGTGGAACCGATCTTGTCGATTATCGAAATGGCACACGAAGGGCGTGACTGGAATGACGTCATTACCAAACTAAATGGAGCTACCCCACTGCGCTTCGCCACCGATATCCCAGTAGATATGGCGAATGCCATCGCCCTTGACCCAAGTTATCCGGAACTTTTTGAGAACGCATTCTCCAGCTCGGTCATTACTGCCGAGCACATTGGATTCGCTCTTGCAGCCTACGAACGGTCTTTGGTGCCCGATCAAACCCCATATGATAATTTCATGCGCGGCGTTCCTGGAGCTATGTCTCCAGAACAAATCGACGGCATGAACCAGTTTCTAGGCATCGCAAACTGCCATTTGTGTCACACCCCACCAGTATTCTCCGATGGTGATTTTCACAACAACGGTTTGCGTCCAGTGGTTTGGGATGCCGGCCTGCAAAGAACCACGCTAGACCCCAACGATGGCGGCAAGTTCAAAACCCCGTCTTTACGTAACGCAGGGCTACGTACCAGCTTCTACCACAACGGATTCTTCCAAAGTCTTTGGCCAGCGGGTGTCAGCAATATGTACTGGGGCGGCGGCGGCGGCTTCCTTCTTAACCGTGACCCGCTGCTAGTTCCGCTAAGTGCTGTCCCAGGAATCAACCTAGAGCACGTCTTTAAGGACTTCGTCGGCGAGGCTTTGACCGATCCTCGGGTCGCCAACGAAACCTTCCCTTTTGATCGCCCAACTTTGTTTAGTGAGCGCCAGCCGTTCGCCAGCAATCTTTATGGTGTAGGCAACCCTGGTGTTGCTGGAGTCGTTCCGAAAATCACTGCGCACATGCCCGTGGTTTTGGGCGAGCCTATGCAGGTTGGAGTCAGTCAAGGATTAGGTGGCGCCATGGCGCATTTCGGTGCTTCGGACCGCCCAGGCGCTGGCCTCATGCGCCAAGGACGCTTAATCAACATCTCGCTTCCCTTCCAGCAGTTGTTTTCGGTTCGCCTCAACGGAAGCGGCCCCGAGAAAGGTTGGCGTTCGCTTACCATTCCCATTCCTACCTCGCCGAACTTGGTTGGCCGCAACTTCTACCTGCAGTGGTGGGTTGATGATCCAGGTGCGGTCGGCGGTGTCGCTTCGGCCACCCAAGGTGCCGTCATCGAGATTCTTCCGTAGTGCCTTCGATTTAGGCTAAGCTAGCCAACTTGAACGATTCTTCTTACCGGGTGCGTCACGTCTTAACCGACGACGCACCCGGTCTTCTTTTGATCTACGCCCCAGTGGTGGAGGCGAGCTTCATTACCTTTGAGTATGTGGTGCCATCAGAAGCAGAAATGCGCGCGCGTATTGAGAACGGTTCTAAGCAATACCCGTGGCTCGCCGCCGTGGAGGACGATGGCACCCTCATTGGCTACGCCTACGCCTGCTCTTGGCGTGCACGCCAGGCCTATCAGTGGTCAGTTGAGGTCTCAGTTTATGTGCACCCGGAGCACCAGCGGCGTGGGGTGGCAAGGCGGCTTTATCGCGAGCTCTTTCGACAGCTAAAAAAACAGGGGTATGTGGTGGCCTACGGCGCGATCACTCTGCCCAATCCCACGTCGATAGCTTTCCATCAGGCCATGGGATTCCAGCAGGTAGGGTGCTTTCAGCAGTGCGGCAACAAATTCGACACTTGGCTCGATGTTGAATTTTGGGGCTTGAACCTTGCCGACCGCGGAGAAGCTCCGGAGCCGCCAAGCTTGCCCGACATCAAGAGCACTTCTTAATCCAGTACTTGTCTAAGAAGAGCAAAGTCGTAAAGCCAACCGCAGCAATGCTGATTGCTAGCCCCAAGCCATCGGCCACATTCCGAAGCACAATGGCGCGTCCGGTGAGGAAGGCCATAATCAGCCAAAGAGGTCGTCGCCAGTAGACCAATACCCACAGACGGGCCTTGTTCGCCCTTTCAACAAGTTTCGGGCGTCCAGTGTGCTGCCCCCATCCGCTCACACCAGAAGTTACCGGCATGAGTTCGGAGACCAGGGCAATCAGGCAAACGGCATAGCCAACGTCTTTCCACAGGGCATAACTGAAAGTGAACAGCACCACCAAATGGTGAATCACCAAATCAGGCCGCGGGATGATGGCGCGTGAAGATCGTCCATAAATCATCCAAATAAAGTCCGACAAGATATGCCCCATAACCACCAATACGCCTTGCCACATCCACCAATCTCCGAGGAGCTCTTGCGGATAGTGGCGGTAAAGGTAGGCCTCGTTCCAATGCCCAATGCCCAATGCCCACCACCGCAGCAATTAACCCAAAACAACGATTTCGTATAGGATGGAAGCATGTCCCCCCTCCGGAAGATGACCCTGATCTTCCTTGGCTTGACTGCTCTCCCCCTCCAGTTAAGCGCACAGGAAACGAAACCCGAACAAAACCTAATCCGCGGCAATACACAAGTTGCCGATGGTGTTGCGGAGAACATGCAATTTGTTGACCCAGCCGCAGAAGGTTGGCGTACTGAAGTCTTGCATGATTCCGCGAAAGCTGGACTAAAAGGCTTCCTTGGCTGGGTTGGCCACGGGAAAGAATTGCCCGAGAAAACCTTGGCAGAAAACTTCCGCTGTTCGGTTTTGCGCCCGGCGGAATTGGACATAGCCTTTCAAGACGATGCCATCACCGTGCAGCACGCCGAGGGCAATGGAACGCTTCCCTTTGATAAGGAAAATGTGTTTGCTGCGGCCAAGAGTTTGCAGCTAGTTTTTGAAGGCGGCACCTTGCGCGATGACTTTTTCAAGATCATCACGGTAGAGCTAAATGGCGGCCATAGTTTTCGCACCAAGTTCCTTTACCATGCTGCGATTTCAGCACAGCCTTTCGTAACCCAAGTGAACCTTGAAGGCGAAGCTATTTGGTTAGTGGGCGAGACCGATGAAGAGGTCCAGCTACAGTCGATCGACATTTCGCATTACGAAGAACTGGCAACTGCACGCCCAGCCTTTGAAGACATCACCTCGGCGGTGTTCGCCAAGACCCCGCGTTGGCGCCCAGAAATGATGGTCGGCGTGGAGCTCATGGTGAACCGTGTAGACCGTTTGATTGGCCGCAGCTTTGTAGGAAGCCAAGGTATCGCGATTGGAGACATAGACAACGATGGCCTCGATGACATTTATGTTCCGCAGCAAGGCGGTTTAGCCAATCGTCTTTATCATCACTTGCCAAACGGAACAGTAGAAGAAGTCTCTGAGAGCGCCATGGTCGACTTCCTCGACAATACGCGTGGAGCTCTTTTTGCGGACATGGATAACGATGGAGACCAAGACTTAGTGGTTACCGTGCGCGCAAACCTCTTAATCGCCTACAACAATGGCGAAGGGATTTTCGATACGCGCACAGTGTTGCGTTACAACGATGCCGCCAACATTTACTCGATAACGGTTGCCGACCCAGACAACGATGGCGACTTAGACATTTATGCCTGCCGTTATGTCATGGGTGGTTTAGTCGGCGGGGTTCCCACGCCATACCACGATGCGAATAACGGAGCGACCAACTTCTTTTGGCGCAACGATGGCAACCGCGCCTTCCAGGAAGCGGCAGCGGAAGTTGGTCTAGACCAGAACAACACCAAGTTTAGTTTAGGCGCATGTTGGGAAGACATCGATGGTGATGGCGATGTCGATCTCTACGTGGCAAATGACTTCGGGCGAAACAATCTGTTCATCAATGACGGCACCGGTCATTTCACCGATGAGGCTGTTGCGCGCGGTGCAGATGACATCGGTGCCGCAATGGGTGTAAGCATGTCCGATGTAGATTTAGACGGTGACATGGACATCTTAGTCACCAACATGTTCAGCTCTGCCGGCCGACGCATTGCCACTCAAGAAGATCGCTTCATGGATGGCGATGCAAAAGAGGTACATGCCGATTACGTACGGCACGCGCGCGGCAATACGCTGCTGCGCAACAACGGCAATGGCACCTTCACCGACAGCACCGAATCTTCGAGAGTTGCGATAGGCGGCTGGGCTTGGGGTGCACAATTTGTCGACATCAACAACGATGGCTTCGACGACGTCTACTCCCCGAATGGATTTCTCACCAACAAGGGTGAAGAAGATTTGTGAAGTTTCTTTTGGCGACGCGTGACGTCGCAATCTCCAGCTTCCGGATCCAATCCCACTGATGCATACAGCGATGCATGGGCAAGTATTGCGCACTTAGTTTCGGAAGGTGGCATGTCGTGGAGCGGACGTGAACGCAACCGCATGTTCCTCTCCATCAAAGGTGAGAAGTTTGTAGATGCCTCTTCGGTAACCGACACCGACTTCATTCAAGATGGTCGCGCCCTTGGCCTACTTGATTGGGATGCAGACGGCCAAGTCGACATGTTATTGCGCAACCGCAATGCGCCACGCTTGCGTTTACTCCACAACCGCGCCGCACCCGACGCCCACTGGCTACAGATCCAACTCGTCGGCGGTGGGCGTTCCAATCGCGATGCCATCGGCGCACAAGTGACCGCCGAACTCGCTGAGGGGAGCATGGTGCGCAGCCTGCGTGGCGGCGAAGGCTTCTTGTCGCAGTCCTCAAAAACATTGTTCTTCGGCCTAGGTAAGACCGACAAGGTACAAAGCGTTTCAGTCCGCTGGCCTGATGGTCAAGCAGAGCGCTTTGGGATCCCTCAGGTGGATCAGCGCTATCGGCTCATGCAAGGAACCGGCATGGCAGACCTGGTCACCATCAAGCCAACTTCAAAACTAGCTGCGGCAGAACAAACGCTTCCAGCCACGCCAGACCTCGGCCGCATCGTTTTGATTTCGAAACTCCCCATGGAAGAGTTTCCGTTGCCATCGTTCGACAATCCGAACCGTAAGGTCAAGGATTTACTCGGGCGACCCATCCTGATTAACTTCTGGTCTACGACTTGTGCCGCATGCCTAGAAGAGTTCGATGAGTTCCATCAAAAGCG
The DNA here is from genome assembly GCA_027623295.1 of Planctomycetota bacterium. GTDB lineage: Bacteria > Planctomycetota > UBA1135 > UBA1135 > UBA1135. The sequence continues at coordinate 10,894 of JAQBXR010000023.1, read as the reverse complement.
CGACAAGCTCAACCGGCATGGCCTGCAAATCGTCACCATGGTGACCGACGATTCCTCTAAGCATGCCTTCGCGCAAAAGATTTTGAAGGGGGTCAAGTTGCATGGACTTTCTGGTCATGCGTCTCCAGACACCGTGAGTGCCATGCAGATTGTGGTCGAGGAAGTCCTGGGACGTAGCGTCGACATGCCGCTACCAGTCAGCCTTCTTCTGGATGAACGTGGGCAACTTGTTGAGATTCACGTTGGGAAGATTAAGGTGTCTAACCTACTGAGTGATCTAGGCATCATGAACCGCATGGACCCCAACGATCCATCGGCAAGCCCGCTGTCCTTTGGTCGCCGCCTGGCCTTTGCAGATCGCTCCTTCACCCAAATGGCCGACCGCTTCCGTCAAGCGCGCATGCCCGAACTTGCTGATTATTTCCAGGCGCTGGAGGGTCGTTTTGACCCACAGCAGCCAAACGGACACTAACCCTTAAAGGGTCCCAAGTCAGTCGAGACGGTCGAGCCACAGCGCGCACCGGGACCGCGCAGCCTTGCCAGAGGCCGTCTAGATCCTCGGTCGCAAAGGATTGGGTGGCAATTCCGCGGCTTGAGAGGTGTCATCGGCACCCGAGCCGCAGCCCAAACAGAGAACTAAGGCCGCGGTTACAATCCATGTGAGATATTGCACTCCTCCACTAAAGTCTTTGAACGAAATCTTGCTCCTTTCTCTTGACGGAATCGGGGCTTCCAACTAATCTAACCGGCCCATTTCGCTCCAGAACACCTTGTTCGTGGGCGACATAAAGATTCATGGCTACCTACACCGGTCCGAAAGTTCGTTTGTCCCGTCAGCTTGGCGTGGCCATTTCGGACAACCAGAAGCACCTCAACTCCCGTCGTCTAGACACGCCTCCGGGAGGCACCAGCAAGCGTATGCGTCGCCTGAGCGACTATGGTGTACGTCTGCGCGAAAAGCAGAAGCTTCGTTACTACTACAACGTTCAAGAGAAGCAGCTTCGTCGGTACGTCAAAGAAGCTACCCGTCGCAAAGGCAACACGGGTGAGAACCTGCTCGAGATCCTTGAGCGCCGCCTCGACAGCGTTGTCCGTCGCATGAACTTCGGTCGCAGCATCTGGCAAGCACGTCAGGTTGTGAACCACGGTCACGTGCTCGTCAACGGCCGCAAGGTAGACATCCCTTCTTACCAGGTACGCCCTGGAGACGTCATCACGGTACGTGAGAAGTCTAAGGAAGTGATTGAGCGCACCGTTGAGCTCATGGGTGGCGAGTCCACCTACGAGTGGATGGCACTGGATCGCTCCAGCTTGACCATTACCATTACGGATAAGCCAAAGGGTGCACAACACCCGTTCGATCTGCACCTAGGCATGATCGTCGAATTCTACTCCAACTAGAGTTCCGAAATCTCAGTAGTTTGCGAGAGACTGCTGATGGGCTTCGGCCCCTTTCCCCGAACGCACCTGCTCCGGCAGGTGCGTTTTTCTTTTTATAAGGACGATGACAACAAGACCGCGTTTCATCTCCAACGCTCGTCCATCGAATTGTCCGGTCGGTCTTCATTTTGATCGCCCTTGGCCTTATCCGATGCCTTTTTAAACAAGTCATCGAGCTCTTTTTTACGGTCGCGTTCGGCATGCATCGCTGCGCCGAAAGCATCTTGGCTCTTTTTCTCTCGAGCCTCCATGCGACCTCGGATTTCACCAAGATCGGCGGCCTTCTCCTTTCCATGGGCAAGAATAGCGCCAGTCTCACGATCAATACGGAGACGGCTTCCGCAATCGGGGCAATGGATTTCCAGGTCTTTTTTCCGCATGATTTCCCTCTCGAAAGGGCTAAAGGCCACTCTAACCGTCTTTTTAAGCCACCCAATAGAAATATCCTGAGCTTTCGGGAAAATGCTGGAACCCAAAGCGGTTTGACCCCATCACAAAAGTGAAGCAAGTTGGTGTTGTCGTCATCGATTCATCCAGGGGGCTGGCGCCAAGATCACTTGCTTCTTTCTTTTCCCTAAGAAGACCCAAGAACAGACTGCAACTCCTTTCCCCTCGCTCCCTTACCCCCCACCCTTTTTGGGATTCAGGTCGAGCACAAAAGGGAACTCAGGAGTGGTCACAAACGCAAGGCACGGCCGAACAATACGGACATCCGTCGCCGTATTTTTTCAGCGCCACCTTTTCTAGATCGACTCCGCGGATCGATGCCAGCGTAGATAGCCAGGCAAGCACATCGGCGAATTCCTCTTCTAGATTTTCGCGGTCATCGTTGCGACGCAAAGCACGAGTGAGTTCTCCTATTTCTTCAGCGAACCACATGTAGGTGCCTTCGACTCCGCGCGCTTTGTCCTTCGCGAAGTAGATTTCCTCAATCCGCTTTTGAAACTCCGACAGCCTCACGCCACATCTCCGTGATGGCGAATGAGAGCAAAAGCTAAATCGGTTTCAGGATCACCCTGCAGGAAGCCTCGCAGTCTTTCTTCCATGGCATCGAGGCCTTGGTCGACAGCGATTTTCGCGAGTTGATAAACCCCACCTTCCGCGAGTTGCTTGCCCGAAGGCGAAGTGCAATCGAAAGCGAGTGGACTGAACAGGAAGAGGGCATCGCCAACATTCAGGGCGAGATTTAACGTTTCAATCGAGTTGCGGAAGATTGGCCCCTTATCGAAACCAAGTGCAATTCCATTCGGCTGCAACTTACGAAGTTGTCCGGCAGCAGCATCCCAGCGTACGGCGGGAGCTTGATGTCCGGCGGACACCATTTCAACGGCACCATTTTCGGTGTCGACTCGCGCAGCAATTACTGAACAATAAAGTCCACGAGCCAAATCTCGGTTGAGAGAGGTATTCGCGGCATCGAAGGCTACCGATGGCTCTACGCCACCCAAAAAACTACTGCGCAGATAGGCGCGGGTCATGGCCATGAGCAAAGCGCCCGGCATTCCATGAGTAGCTGGTGCGCCCACCAAAGCGGTGATGTGACCCAGTCCATCATCCATGGCATCGACGAAATCGCCGGTCCCGGCTCCTCCGGCCTCGACTAGGCAAGTCTCAATCGACCACCCCGCCGGCGGATCGATGGCCATCGGCCGCAAGTTCCTCCGCAACTCACGCATGTTGTCGGCCTCAGCTTCCGATGCAGCCAACGCTTCTTGATTGTCTTGTCCTTGGAGCAAGTCATCGACCATGCGCTCCATAGCTACCGCCAAATGCGCCACTTCTCCAACAGCATCTTCACCGCGAATTTGGCGATCAAGGTGGCCGCGACTGATGGCCATGACGTCTTCCACCATTTCATTGAGTGGGGCTGCAAGGCGTCGGGCAGTAAAAGCACCCATCATGACGGTTGCCGCAACCAGGGCGCCGCAAACGAGAACAATCAAAGCAAGCACACGCATGCCGGTGTCTCCACCCACATCGGCCGGTGCATACATAGTGACGCTTTCGGCTGGCTTCCCATTTTTCGCCGGACGATTTACCAAAAACACGCGCACGTTTTCTTCCCCGCGAGAAGAAGTCACGGGTCCGACCCCAGTTTGCACCGGAATGCCGGTCGTGGTGGTACGGCTGCTCATTTGCATGGCACCGCGGGTGGCTCCATCGGCTTCCAAGCGAATACTTTTTGCGACCAGCTCGGACTGCGCTTCATTCACCAGGTCGGTGCCCATTTCCTGGACGCCCTGCAGCAAAATAAGTGCAGCAATGGAGGCAAAAATACTGGCGACCAGCCCAAGTCCTAAAGTGAAACGGGCAGCAATGCCCATTCCGGCAGGTCGGCGTCTTTCGTATTGGGAATCGTTCAACTACCTAGCAACTCTGGAAAAGCAAAACGTAGACCTATGAGTGCTACCAGGGCGTAGGCGCCGGCAACCAGGTCATCTACCACGATACCCCAGCCGCCCGGAAGTTTCTCCAGTCGTCGCGCCGGCCATGGCTTGACGATGTCGGTTAGGCGGAAGAGGAAAAAGCCCAAAAGGAGGTGCGTCCACCCGGGAAAGCCAATCCACATGACCGCGACCATGTAGCCAACCACCTCATCGAGTACGAACTCGCCGGGATCCTTGCGCCCATAACGCTTTTCAGCCCATCGACCAGACAGAGCGCCGAGGAAGCTCATTACGATGGTGAGCACAATGAGAGATACCAGGTAATACTCCGGCCATGTCCAGCCGATGAGAGCGGCAATCGCCACACCCCCCAGGGTGCCAAAGGTTCCGGAGGCCACCGGCGCATAGCCAAGGCCGAACCAGGTGACGTACATCTCGATGACTTTGTCTTTCAGGGTGTTCATGTTAATTTCTCCAACATCGAGTAACTCAGTAACAAGGTGCGCTCGTCTCCGCTTTCATCGAACTCCACAACCACCCGTGCATTGACGCCCTTTCCTTGGATGCGCTTAATGTTCCCATCGCCAAAAACTGGGTGCGTGACTAGATCGCCAACCACTAAGCCCTCGGCTTCTTCAACATCGGGTACTGGTTGTGCCACGGTCGAATGAAAGCTCCCGCGTTTTGGTTGAGCAAAATTGGGAAGACAACTGACTTCTTCAGTGCCTCCGTAGGCATTGTTGCATGCAGTGGATGGGCTCGTAATGGTGGTGCCAAAGTCAGGTAAAACTGAGTCTGGTAACTCCTGCAAAAAACGCGAAGGTGTCGTCGGTCCTGGCGCGCCGGTACGAAAACGCATGCGACAGTGCGAAAGCAAAAGCTCTTCGCGGGCGCGGGTCAACGCCACATAAAACAAACGCCGCTCTTCCTCTAAGCCTTCGGGGTCTTCAAAGGAGCGCGCGTGAGGGAACAAACCCTCTTCCAATCCAACCACAGCAACGCGATCGAACTCCAACCCTTTCGCCGCATGCACCGTCATTAAGGAAACGCGCTCGGCTTCTTCTTGCCAGCGATTGGTGTCCGTGAGCAAAGAGATCTCTTCTAGAAAGCCGCGTAGGCCACCTTCTTCGCGCTGATCATATTCGTTTGCGAAAGCCAACAGCTCGTCAATGTTTTGACCACGGTCAACGTCTTCCGTGTGATCAAGCGCCTCTGCAAAATGACGATAGCCACTGCGATCGAGAATCGCGCGCAAGGCAAACTCCGCCTTATCCATACGTTGACGGATGGCATCGTATAAGGAAAGGAACTTCATGATTCCCTTCTTTGCCGGACCTCGCACCCCACTGCGCACTTCTTCGCGCTGAAGGGTGGTGAGCATGGGCTCTTCATGCTCCGCTGCAATGGCGCGTAAACGATCCAAGGACTTCGCGCCGATGCCTCGTGGTGGAACATTAATCACCCGCTGCAGTGCGATGTCATCGCATGGGTTCACCGCCAAGCGCGCAAAGGCAATCAAGTCTTTGATTTCGCGCCGCTCGAAGAAGCTGAGGCCGCCCACAATCTGATACGGAATCTGCAAACGCGTGAACGCTGCCTCCAAAGAACGCGAACAGGAGTTGGTGCGATAGAACACCGCCACTTCTTTCGCTGTGGTTCCGCCACGAATCCACGCAGCCACCCGCATCGCGACCTGATTCGCCTCTAGTTCTTCATCTTGCCCTTCCGACAAACCTAGCGGTGGTCCATCCTCACGGTCAGTCACAAGATCTTTCTCCTTGCGCGAAGTGTTGTTCTTAATCACAAACTGCGCCGCCTTCAGGACATTACCCACCGAGCGGTAGTTTTGCTCCAAGCGCACCACCACGGCATCGGGGTAGTCTTTATCAAAACTCAAAATGTTGCTAATGTCCGCGCCGCGCCAACGATAAATCGATTGGTCCGGATCTCCACACACCGCAAGGTTCCGCGAGTGTGCAGCCAGAGCTTTCACCATTTCATATTGCACTTCGTTAGTGTCTTGGTACTCATCCACCACGATGTGATCAAAGCGCTCGGTCCACATACGCGCGCCGCTCCGATCCTTTTCAATGAGTTGTAATCCTTTCCACAACAAGTCATCGAAGTCGAGACAGTCGGTGCGGCCAAGGATGATTTCGTACTTCCCGTAGACCAAGGCACAGCGCTCTTCCTCCATGCCATACATAGAAGCTTGTTCCTGTGCGTTTGCAGGGCTCAACCGATGTTGCTTCCACCCAGAAATCATGCTCTCGAACTTGCGCGGACGGAAAACTTGTGGGTCCCATCCCTGGTCCTTAATTAGCTGGCGCAATAACTTTCGGCGATCTTCAACATCTACAATCGTAAAGTCACGACTGCGGCCAATTGGTTGTGGATTCATGCGCAACATACGTGCACAAGTTGCGTGGAAAGTTCCCACCCACATGCCCATGTGTGGAACATAGGCGCCAATCCGTTGACGCATTTCTCCGGCGGCCTTGTTGGTGAAAGTGATCGCCAAAATGCGCGAAGCCGGGACCCCACGCACTTGAACCAAGTGCGCAACGCGACGCGTAATCGTGCGCGTCTTTCCGGTTCCGGCACCCGCCAGAATTAGCATGGGACCATCTACGTATTCCACCGCCTGCTGCTGGGCAGGGTTTAATCCGGAGAGGAGGTCAAGCGTTGACATGGCGGTCTATGATGCCATCGACCGGCACCAAGCGCACGATTTAGCGTCCGTTCGTACGTGCCAACTCGATGGCTTTCAGCGCCTTCATCTCCTCCAAAGCAGTTTTCAACTGCGCTCCTTCTCGAGTCGGCGCCGAGGCCAACCGGCTCATGGATTTCTGCAACTCAGCCAACTCCTTCTCCGCCTTGCGCCAATCCCCTGCACCCAGTAAAGCGAGAATATGCAAGTCCCGCGCTTGCACTTCTTCGACGGATCCCTCCGCATGCTTCTCCCAATCTCGTGCCGCCAGACGCGCATCTTTCCACGCAAAGATTTCTAGAGCCAGGCGTGTAATCCATTCCCGCCCGTCGTTGTTGTAGCGCAGGCTTACTTTCTTGCAGTCGCGGGCCTTGCGGTAAAACACCAAGGCATCCTCATGTTCAAAAGCACGTCGGCATAAATGCCCCAACTCCAAGTAAGCCCGCGCCGTGAAATCATTCCCTGCTCGCCCAGCCTCAGCCGCTTCCTCGAAAGCGCCTCGTGCTGCACCGGCTTCACCCAACGAACGCAGCATTTCCCCTCGTCGAAAACAGGCTTCCGCCACCACCTCCTTTTCTTTAGGCCAAAAACGCGCCACTGCCTGAAACGCATGCGCCGCCGCCTTCAGCTGCTCAATTCGCGCGATACCTTTCAGCCCCTGGGCCTCACTTTTGCGCTGCTTGGCCACCTCCATCTGCGCCTCCACGCTTTCCGCCTTCTGCACCTCTGCTGTCGGCGATTCCGATTGGGCAAACCCGGAAGTGACGCTAAACCAGGCCATCGTCCAAAGCAAAATCAGTCGCTTTACCATTTGCCTTGCTCCTCGCGCGCCTGATGCGCAATCTGTTCACGTAAACGTTTTCGAGCACGGAATAGCCTCCCCTTTATGGTCGAAACTGACTGGGCATGCTCCTCTGCAATCCAATCAAAATCACGGCCCTGGCAATAATAGGAGTCGAGATAGCCTCGATCGTTTTTAGCCAAGCGTTGTAAAGCTTCCGGCATCATGCGTAACACCTCACTGCGCGGGACTTCCAAGCCGCCAATCCCCAGGAGATTTTCTTGTTCCTCAATAGAGGCTGGGTCGACCTCGCGGGAGCGCCATTCCAACCCGACCGAATGCGGCAGGCGTTTGCGGACCTCATCGACTCCCAGATTGCGGCCCACCTGAAACAACCATGCTCGTGGATTCTTGATCTCCTGGCCATCCTCCAGCACTCGCAATAGGCGCGCGGCCGCCTCCTGAGCCAACTCAGAAGACAACTCTCTCATCCCCAGACGTGGTACTAGATAGGCCCTTAACTGCCCAATCCAATCCGCCAATTCCGTGTCCGTAAATTCCATCCCTTTTGCTCCGAGTCTCATCGCAAAAAGGGGACGGAAATCTGGCGAAGGGTTACGCTTTTTCCCAAATTGTTGAAAACGCGCCCCGCGGGACGCGTTATCAACAGATCACAAGGACGTGCCTTGTGGAAAACCCTAAGAAGAAACTTACTTCAAGCCAAGCTCGGTAAACAAACGGTTCTTCCAAGAAGAGTCTGGGTACAGCTGACGAATACGAGAAGCCACGTTGCGTGCACTCCCAGAATCGCCAAGGCGCTTCAACGAGTCGCCAGCAAAGTACATGGCGCGTGGAACCAAACGCACTTCTTCGCGGTAGACACTGGCCACAGTCAAGAAGTCCAAAATCGCTTCTTCAAGGTGTGGAGCTTGCTCCTTAGGAGAGTCAATCGCTAGTGCGGTTAGGTAAGCACAGTCACCCAAACCTGAAAGTGCTGCGGCCAAAATGGACTCGCCACCGTTGCCCTCGTCCAAAATCTTTTTGAAGAAGGCGCGTGCGTTTTTGTAATCGCCCGCTTCAACCATCGCGTTACCGACTTCCACTTGTGCGCGGCTAGCCACCGTTGGGAAACTGTCGAGATTTCTTTCAGCCAAACCTTGCAACGCCATTTGCTTTCCGACACCACTCTTCGAAGAGTCAAGCAACAACAAACCTAGCTCGACTTCGCGGCGCCAGCGTTCTGGCAATCCTTTCGCATCGACGTCGGCTTCCAGCTTTTTGAACACTGCAATCGCACCAGCTGCATCTCCACCATCAACCTTAGATTGCGCTTTCATCAAAAGTGCCGGAGCATAGAAGAAGGTGTCTGGAACCTCGGCAAGCAGGACGTCCACGCGTTCACTTACACCCTTAAAATCGGCAAGGGAGTTCAGGCATCGGATTTCGCGCCAAAGTGCATGCTGCTTCACCCAAGAATAGGTGGAGCGGCTATGCAAACTTTCATCGGCGAGCACGTCGCGGAATGCACCAATGGCTGCCACATAGTTGTGACTGCTCATGGCTTCGACTGCGTATGCGTACTCATCGAGGCGACTGTTGCCTAATTCGTGATGAACTTCGAGGACTTCTTCCGAGGCTTTACGCCCTTCAGAAGAACCACGCTTAAAAGTCACCGATGTAAAAGTTTCGGAAACAATCTTGTCGACAGGAAGCACCTTCCCGTCAGTCAGAACGATTTCGTCCTGAGTCTGCGGAAGGAGCGCGAGTAGGGATGTGGCGAGGAGACTAAGCATGGAAGTGCCTTTAGCGGCGAAACAGGATAACGTCACCGAGTGGGTCTTGGGGCGGCTGGCTCGACAAAGCCTAAGCGGCGTAAACGGACCAGCTCAGCGACCAGGCTGACGGCAACTTCACCGGCAGATTTGGCACCGATCGCGAGGCCCATTGGGGTCTTCACTTGGCTCAACCAATCCTTGGGCACTCCGCGATCGTGCAGCATGCGGTCGAGCTGGACCTTTTTCGCGCGCGAGCCAATCATGGCAAGGTATTTGGGGTTGCACCCAGATTTCCAGATGGCGTAAAGAGCTTCTTCGTCGTCCTTATGCCCGCGCGTGACCACTACAAGGTAATGATGTTGTGCTGCCCCCACTTCCGTCACAGCTTCTTGCCATGGAAGGGCGAAGCAGCGGTCAGCAGCAGGATGAGATTCCTGGTTGGCGTGCTCCACACGTGGGTCGCAAATCCAAACCCGGAGATCGACCTCTTTGGCAATGCGAGCCACGGCACTGGCGACGTGACCGCCACCGAAAAGCACCAGGACCGGAGGCACAATCGGTTCTGCCAGAATCGTGACCTGGCCTCCGCAAATGAGGCCCGATTCTGGGGTATCGGCCTGATTCAAGGTGAAGGAGCGCGTTTCGGCGCGATCGGTGGCCAAAACTTCTAACGCCATCTGGCGGACATCCTCCTCAACGCAGCCTCCGCCGACCGATCCAAGCGTGGTGCCATCGGCCCGAACCAGCATCTTCATGGTTTCCTTGCCGGGAGTGCTGCCGCGCGTGAGCAAAACGGTGCATAATGCAGCCGGCTCGCCAAGGTCGCGAAGGCGCACAATCTCTCGGTAGATGTCAAAACAAGGTTCCATCGCCGGAGATTCTATCCTTCCTCCATGCACATACTTCGCGCCACCCTTGAGCATCTCGATTCTCTGGTACCGCTATTTGACGGTTATCGGGCGTTTTATGCCCAGGACTCCGCTGTTGACAGCGCCCGGTCCTACCTAAAAAAGCGCCTTGAACTGGATGAGGCGGTAGTTTTTATGGCCTTTTCCGCGGCCGATGCCGTGCAAGCACTTGGATTTGTCTTGCTCTACCCACATTTCAGCAGTGTCAGCCTCAAGCGCGTTTGGATTCTCAACGACCTCTTCATTGATCCTGCGGCACGCCGCCAAGGGGTAGCTAATCGGCTGCTGGCCACTGCAGAGGCTTTTGGGTGTCAGAATCAGGCAAAAGGATTACAACTCGAGACGGATAAGGTCAATTTTAAGGCGAAGGCGCTTTATGAATCCCGTGGTTGGATCCTGGATTGTGAGCTGGATCATTATTCATTCTTAGTAGAAAACCAGGTTCCAGCGAAAAAGAACGCCTAAATCTGCCATTTTCGGGTATTCTGTGGTTTCGCTGAGCTGTCTTCCCCTCATTAAGAGGGTTGGTAGCTCGAACTTAGACTCAAGAAAATTAGAATCGTGACTACGAACATTTACGTCGGAAACCTGTCTTACCAGATGGACGACCGCGAACTAGAAGACCTCTTCGCACCATACGGCGACATCGCCAGCGCAAGAGTCATTACTGACCGTGAAACCGGTCGCTCTAAAGGTTTCGGCTTTGTCGAAATGCCTGACAGTGCACAAGCTGAAGCTGCAATCTCTGGTCTTAACGACACTGAGATTGACGGTCGTAACCTTCGCATCAACGAAGCACGCCCACGCGAGGAACGTCCTCGTGGCGGCGGCGGCGGTGGCGGCTATGGCGGCGGCGGCGGTGGAAACCGTGGCGGCGGCGGTGGTGGCGGCGG